>NZ_JBVJRP010000027.1:0-32630 GCF_055607525.1 Kitasatospora sp. NPDC036993
CTTCCTTCGGACTGCCTTCCAGCAGACCCTCCGGGCTTCGTTCTTTCGTGTTCCCAGCCTATCAGACGCTTTCCGCTCCGTTTACCGGGGCTTTTCGCTTCCGACTTGCCGGTGTCTTCCAGCGCTTGGCGCCCTGTCTGACGTTTCAAACTCTAGCCGGTCACCGCTTCGGAAAGCGAATCCGACTGCAATCCGATAAAACGAACACACCGAATACAGACCGGGCCGCACCTGCACATGACAGGACCGCCTCGGCCCGAGCCGGGAAGTGTGGGTTCCAGAGGATTGGCCGCCCCGGGACCGTCCGCGCTGACGCGTGTCCGGTGCTCCCATGTCGAGCGACTGGGAGACAGTACTCCCCCTCGGGCCCCGGGACAAATGCCCAGCGTGAACGGCGCCGGCTCCCGAATCGGGGCGACCACGTCAGGGGCGACCACATCGGGGCCGGGTGGCGCCGGTCACGGCCGGGTGGCGGGGCAGTCGGCGTCCCGGGCCGGGAAGGTAGTGGTCGACAGCGGCGTCCACGCAGGCGTCGCGGGGCGCGAACAGACCCGCGTAGGCGGTGTGGTGGAAGGCGCCCCGGAGCGTCACCAGGCGGGAGCCGGTCAGGGCGCGGTGGGCGGAGAGCTGGCCGGGGTAGGTGGCGGCCGGGTCGCCGTCGGCGCCGACCAGCAGGACCGGCACCGCGTTGCGCACCCGGGTGGGCGGTTCGGCGGGCTGGGCGGGCCAGAAGGTGCAGGGCGTGAGGTTGCGGGTGAGCGGGCCGAACAGCGGCTCGTCGGTGCGGTGGGCCTGGACGTCGCGGTAGTAGGCGAGCGGATCCCGCGAGGCCGCGCGGTCCGCGCACATGATCGCGTTCTGCACGGCGGCGGCACCGCCCGTGTCGGGGGCCTCCAGGCCGGTCAGCACGGCCTCCAGCGGCGCGGTCGGGGCTGCCGTGCGGCCCTCGGCGGCGTCGAGCAGGACGCGCACCAGGTGGGCGAACTCGGTGTAGACGGCGGTGTCGTCGCCGGCCGACACCGTCCACAGCACCTGCGGCAGGGCACGGGCGAGCATGCTGTCGAGGCCGGGGCCGAGCCGGTTGTCGCCGGCGGAGGAACAGTCGTGGTAGGCGCGCCACTCGTTCGGGTTCCACCAGGAGCAGACGTCGATCTCGATGGCGTTGGCGCCGTGGTTGATCGCGGCGTCCACGCCGTCCAGGGTGTCGACCCGGTGGGCGATGGCGTAGACCGGGTGCCGGGTGTCCGCGGCGGCGGCCGGGGTGGTGCCGAGCGCGGTGACGCCGGTGATCGTGCACAGGGCCGCCGCCAGCGCCGGCAGCGTCCGGACGCGGGCGCCGTGCCGGTGGTGAGTCGTCAAGGGGTGTTCCCTCTCGTCGGTGTTCCGGTTGTCCGTGGTCAGGCAATCGATATCACCAACTGTGCGTTGACGTACGGCCAATGGGCGATAAACGGGGCCCCGCACCGACCTGCGTCCGTCCGGTGTCCGTCCGGTGTCCGACCCGCATCCGATCGGGTGCGACCGGATCCGGCGGGTGAACACCGGTGCGATCGCCGCCGAAACGCCAGGCGCGGCCCTCTGTCATCGAACGGACTGTCGCTCCGGGCGACCCCAGGCGCCCCACCAGGACCACCGTTCCGGCCCGGTCACGTCATTCGAATCCCCGCGCGAACCCCGAACGGGGCCCGGCATTCCTCGGAATCCCTCCAAGCCGTGGATCCGGCACCTGTTTCCGCCATTTCTTCGCATACGCAGCTATCCGCCGCCATCGCGGGTAATCCTGAGCTGCCCGCCGAGTGAAGGTGCCGACGGGGCCGGAGCACCGGCAAGCGCCCCGCTCCTCCCCCGGCCCGTTCGCCCGGCCGTGTCCGACCGAAGGAGACGTCATGGCCATCGTCCGCAGGGTGCTGCTCACGGCCGCGGTCCTCACCGCCACCGTGCTCGTCGCCCCCTCCTCCTCCGCCCAGCCCCTCACCCCCTCGGCCTCCCGCGCCGCCGGCGGCGACCTCGCCCGCAACCCGAGCTTCCACGCCTTCACCGGCACCCACTTCACGGGCGCCGACACCTGGTTCTCCAACACCCAGGGGCAGTGCACGTACGTCGGCGACAACTGGAACGACAAGATCCGCTCCGCCCGTACCGAGGGCGGCGACCGGGTGGAGCTGTGGGACAACTTCGACTGCACCGGAGGGTCGATCACCATCGACGCCTCGGGCTACAGCAGCATCGGCGGCTGGGTCAGCGCCTACCGCGCCTACCTCGGGTAGCGGCTCCCCGGCCGCACCGGGCCGGCCCAGCACCGGGCCCGCCCGGCGGCGGAGGAGTGCGCGGCGAGGCCGGGGCGCACCGGCTCAGCCGGCGCTCTCCTCCTCCCGGCCGCCCGCCGGCGGGCGGTCCCGGTCGGGCCACACCGTGATGTGGTCGCGTTCCAGGACCAGCCGCACGCGGTCCGCCAGGCCCAGCGACTCGGTGAACTCGCGCGGCAGCTGGAGCCGGCCGACCCGGTCCAGCACGGTGTACTCCTCGGCGGCGGTGGCGCCCTCCGCGCCCGTGGCGGCGGTGCGGCGCAACACCTCGGTGGAGGTCCGCCCGTCGCGGATCCGCACCGTACGCCGGACCTGGTCGGCCACCAGGGCGTCATGGGTGACGATCAGCACGGTGGTGCCCAGTTCGCTGTTGGCGGTGCGCAGCGCGGCGAAGACCTCCTCCGAGGTTGCGGTGTCCAGTTCGCCGGTGGGCTCGTCGGCGAGCAGCAGCCGGGGCCGGTTGGACAGGGCGACGGCGATGGCGACCCGCTGCTGTTCGCCGCCGGAGAGCGCGGCCGGGGTGCGGTCGGCGGCGTGGGCGATGCCCATCAGGTCGAGCAGCTCCAGCGCCCGGGCGGCGCGCTCGCGGCGCGGCACGCCGGTGTAGCCCATCGGCAGCTGCACGTTCTCGCGGGCCGTCAGGTAGGGCAGCAGGTTGCTCGCGGTCTGCTGCTGGATCACCCCGACCGTCCGGCGCCGGTAGGCGGTGCGCTCGCGGCGCTTGAGTGCGCCCAGGTCGGTGCCGTCCACCACGGCGGTGCCGGCGCTGGGGGTGTCCTGGCCGGCCAGGATGCCGAGCAGGGTGGACTTGCCGGATCCCGAGGCGCCGACCAGGGCGAGCAGTTCGCCCTCCCGTACGGTCAGGTCGAGCCCCTGGAGGGCCTGCACCTCGACTCCGCCGCGGGCGACCGCGCCGGTGCGGTAGATCCGTACCAGGCTCTCGCAGGCCACCATCGGCCGGCCGGTCGCGGCTCCGGCCCCGGTCGCCGTCGCGGTCCCCGCCGCAGGTCGTTCGGTCGGACGGTCGGTCACAACGCCTCCCCCAGTCGTAGCACGGCGCCCAGGCCGCGGCGGCGGCTGATCGCCGCCTCCAGTGCGGCGGCCGCCGACACCAGCACGGCCACCGCGAGGCCGAGCCCCACGGTGATCGTCCAGTCGATGTGTGTGGCGGGCTCGAACGGCCCACCGGTGAGTGCCCTCAGCCGCAGGGCGGGGCCGAGCGCGCCGGGCAGCAGCAGGCCCAGCGCGGTGCCACCGGCCGCCGCGGCCAGCAGCACCGGCAGCAGTTGCAGCACCTGAAGTCCGAACACCGCGCGGCTGCCGGTGCCCAGGGTCCGCAGGTACGAGGAGGTGCGGGCCCGTTCGGTCGCGCTGAGCAGCAGGTCGAGGGCGAACGCGCCGAGCGCGAGCAGCAGGCCGATCCCGGTGGTGACCTGGAAGGCGAGCCCGACCGAGCGGACCAGTCCGTCGCCGCGCAGCAGGTCGAGCTCGGTGGCCGGGTCGCGGAACTCCACCGAGCCCCAGGTGTCGCCGCCGGGGGCGAGCTGCGCCGCGGCGCCGGCCCGCACCGCGGCCGGATCCAGCGGCGGGCCGCCGGCCGCCGGGTAGAACAGGACGGCGGACGCGTGGCGGTTCTGCGCGGGCAGTTGCTGCCCGGACCGGCCGCCGAGCAGGAGCAGCGGCCCGCTGCGCGGCCCGCTGCCGAGCACCGGCCCGAGCACCGGGTCGCGCAGTGCCTCCTCGGGCAGGGCGCCGACGACGCGGACCAGGCTGCGGCCGACACCCGGCGCGGAGACCTCGAAGGTGGCGTCGGGGAAGCGGGCGGCGAGGTCCGGGTCGGCCAGCGCGGTGAGCACCGGGATGCTGCCGCCCTCGCCGGTCCGCTCGACCGGCGCGTCCGCCCCGTCTGCGGCCAGGAGTGCGCGGGCGACCGGGGAGGACGGCTCGGCGGCGCCCAGTGCGGCGGCGTCCAGCCCGACCAGTTGGGCCCCGGGGATGCTGGTGCCGTCCTCCTGCGCGGTGATCTCCGCGGTCACGCCGTTGACGGTCACCCGGTGGCCGACGGTGGGGATCTTCGACAGGTCGCCGGACAGCCGGTCGCGCGGGCCGACCAGGGCGGCCGCCGCCCCGCCGGTGCGCCACTCGGCGGTCTGCGCGCGGCTGTCCGCGACGGTGCGGGTGACCATCCCGCCGAACACCCCGTACCCCGTGGCCAGCACCAGCACCAGCAGGGCGAGTGCGGCCGCGCCGCTGTGCGCACCAGCCCGGGCGAGCGCCACCAGCGGGACCAGACCGCGCGAGCGACGTGCCCAGTGGGTGGCCCGGAGCAGCACCGGCGGCAGCAGACGGAGCAGGAGCAGCACCGTGACCACCGCCAACAGCACGGGTGTCAGGGAGAGTTGGAGGTCGATGCCGGAGCCGGCGAAGGTCCCGCGGGTCCGCAGGGCGAACAGTCCGGCCCCGGTCAGCAGCAGCACCAGGGCTTCCAGGACGATCCGGCGGGTGCGCCGCACCGGGCGGGCCCGACCGGCCGAGGCGAGCAGCACCGCGGCCGGCGCGCACCAGACCAGCACCCCGGCGACCAGCACCGGCACCGGCGATCCCAGGCCGGCGCCCGGTGGCGTGAGCGCCCACCCGAGCACCCACCCCAGCGCCATGCCGGCACCGACGGCCACCGCGGCCTCCGCCAGCAGGCGGCCCGCGATCCCGGACAACCGGGCGCCGCGGGAGAGCTGGAGCGCGAAGGCGCCGGCCCGGCGGCGGGCACCGAGCCGCGCCGCGGCGACGGCGGTGGCCACCACGATGGCGAGCAGTCCGGCGAGCGCGAAGCCCTGGAGCTGTTCGGTGCGCCCGCGCTGGGCGGCGAACGCCTCCAGCTCCGGGGTGAGACGGTCGGTGACGGTGACCCCGGCCACCATGTGGTCGAGCAGCGTGCAGTCCTTCACCACCTGTTCCCCGCACAGCCGGTCCAGGCCGGTGGACCGCAGCCCGGCCAGTCCGGAGCGCAGTTCGGCGAGCCCCGCCGGGGTGGCGGCCGGGCCGGTGCGGTCGACCGTCACCGGCAGGTCCCAGGACACGTGGAGCGGCGCCTCGTCGGTCGTCTGCTCGATCCCGCCCGCGCTGGTCAGCAGCTGGGCGTACAGCTCGGCGCCGGTCAGCCCCTGCACGACCCAGGGCTCGACCAGCATCGGGAACCGCTGCCAGAGCGGGCGGGCGCCGTGGTCGGTGCGGAAGACCCCGACCAGGACCATCGGGGCACTCCACCCCTTGCTCTTCAGCTCGAACCGCTGCCCGAGCGCCAGGCCGACCTTGTTCATGACCGCTTCGGAGGCCGCGACCTCGATCGGCGCCCGCTCCGCGGACGGGTCCTTCGACGGCGGCGGCTGGTCCGGCGCCCGGCCCCGGACGTACTCGACCGGGCCGCTGGAGGCGTCGGGCCGGGCGTGGACCAGGCTGATCCCCGGCGCCCCGCTGTACGCGGTGGTCACCCCCGGCCCCATCGCGCCCGCGAGCTCGGTGGACACCCTGACCTGCGGCGTGCCGAGGGTGGCGGCCAGCGGCGGGGTGACGGTGCCGCGCAGCGTGGCGCCGATCCGGTCCAGGCCGCGGTCGAGCGCACCGGGAGGCGAGGTCCCCAGCCAGATCGCCTTCCTGGTGGTGGTGTCGACCGAGAGCAGCGCTCCGGGCTCCTGCGCGGCGGCCACCCGGTCGGCGAACGAGCCGGCCGCCAGCCGGTCGAACCGCGGCGGCCAGCTCAGCGGGATCGCCGTGAGCAGCACGGCGAGCAGCACGAGCACGGCCGCGACCGGCCAGGCGATCCGCGCCTCGCGCCGGATCAGGCGCAGTGTCAGCATGTGGGGCTCCCCCCGTCGGAAGGTCCGTCCTCGCGTGGCGTCCGGTACGGGGCCGTGCCCCGTCGGGCCATTCCCCGTAGGGCCGTCCGCCCGGCTCATCCGTCCTCCCCCGCGCGCAGGGCCCGGACCAGGTCCACCCGGGCCAGCAGCCGGGTGAGGACCAGCACGGCCAGGGCCAGCAGCAGGCCGCTCGCCAGCGCCGTGAGCGCGGCGGCGGGCCGGCCGGGGGCGTCGTCCAGGGCCGGGAAGAGCGGCGCCGCGCTGTCGTCCAGCACGGTGAACGGCAGCAGCAGGGCCGCCAGCAGCAGCCCCAGCAGGGCGCCGAGCAGGACGGGCGGCGCAATCACCGCCAGCTGTTCGGCGCGCAGCAGCCTGGTCAGTTCGCCGCGTCGCACGCCCAGGGCGCGCAGCACCGCGAACTCGCGTTGCCTGGTCCTGGCCGCGCTCACCGTGTGCAGGACCAGGGCGGTCACCGCGAAGAACGGTGCGGTGACCACGACCAGCAGCCAGGCACCGCGCAGTCCGGTCCGGAACGGGTCGTCCGCCAGGGCCACGGCGACCTGCGTGGCGCTCTCCGCCCGGCCGAACTCGCCGTGCCCGTCGACGGCGGCCCTGGTGGCCGCCGGGTCGCTGCTCGCCAGCCACCAGCCGGCCACGGCGGGCGGCGCCATCCCGGCCGCGGCGCGGGTCTGGACGAGGGTGCGCAGGTCCAGCAGGAGATGCCCCGGAGTCTTGCCGTAGCCCGGCAGGGCGGCGATCTCCCCGGTGATCCGGACCCGCTGGGTGCTCTTCCCGTCGCGCTCCCAGTCGATCCGCAGGGTGTCGCCGACCTTGGCGTTCACCGCGTCGAGCAGTGCGCGGTCGGCGACCGCGGGGAGCACCGGGGACGGCCGTCCGCCGGTCGTGCCTCCGGGTCCGGCCTCGGACACCACCGCGAAGGACAGGTCGGCGCCGCTCCCGTCCGGTCGCTCGGGCTCCTGGGAGGACAGCACCGCGTGCAGCAGCGCGGAGCCGCCGCTCTCCCAGGAGCAGGCCCCGGAGTCGTCGGAGATCTGGACCTCCCGGGTGGGCGCGGTGCCGGGGCAGCGGAGCTCGACCGGCTTGGGGAGGACCGTGCCGGCGGGGGACCACTGCCGGCCCGGCGGGAGCGCGAGAGCGGTCCGCTGCCCGCCGGTGACGGCGGCGATGCCCGACACCCGCAGGTCGACGGTGGTGCGGGCGGCCAGCCGGGCGGGGAACCGGACGTCGAGCCCGGTGAGCGTCAGCGGGAGGGCGCGCCGGTCGCTGCCGGGGAGGTCCAGGGTCACGGTGTGCGGGCCGCCGTCGGCCGGCAGCGGGGCGGTGACCTGGTCGGCCAGCCCGCGGGAGTCCTGGAACCGGAGGCTCAGACGCAGTCCGGGGGCGGGGACGGGCAGGTCGGCGGTGGCCTGGACGGTCACCTCCAGGGCGGTCGGCCCGCCCGGCACCGGGAGCCCCTGGACGGGTACGGAGGTCAGTGCGGCCAGCAGCTCGGAGGCCGGGCGGTCGGCCTGGTCCCGGCGCAGGGCGGGCAGCTGCCCGGTGGCCATGGCGCCCGTGGTGTCGAGGGCGACGGTCCTGACCACCGTGCTGCCCACGAAGGCGGTCTGCTCGGCCACCGGGGTCAGACCGGTCACTCCCGGCAGGGCGGCCAGCGCGGCCTGCCGTTCGGGCGGGGCGCCGGGCACCCCGGACAGCCGCAGGTCGGCGCCGACGGTCTGGGCCGCGCGAGCGCGGTCGTTGGCCGGCAGCGCGGTCAGCACCCCGGCGGCCAGGCTGCCGCAGGCCACCGCCAGCAGCGTCGCCAGGACGGGGACGGTCTGGCGGCCGGTGTCACGGCTCAGCCGCCAGGCGCCCAGCGGCAGGACCAGTCCGCGGGCCCGCCCGGCCGACCGCTCCAGCAGCCGCCCGACCAGCGGGAGCAGCCGCAGCAGCAGCACCGCTCCGGCCACCGCCATCGCCGCCGGGGCGAGCACCAGCACCGGATCGATCCCGGCGTCGAACCCGGAGCCCGCACCCGTCGCCACCAGGCCCTGGTAGTGCCGCAGTTGGAGGAAGGCGAGGGCCGCCACCACGAGCAGCGCCAGGTCCGCGCCGGCCCGCTGCAGCCCCAGCCGGCGGCCGCTGCGCGCGCGCAGGGCCCGCCGGGCGCCCGGGTCCAGCGCCTGCCGGGCGAGCGGCAGCAACAGCGCCGCGCCGTGCACCACCAGCGCGAACCCTGCGGTCCACCAGGCCGTCCGGCCGGCGTCCGCGGCCAGCCCTTGCGCCTCGGAGCCGCTCACCCCGACGCCGCGCAGCACGGCGGCCAGCAGCGGTTCGGCCAGCAGCAGTCCGCCGATCGCGGCCGGCACCGCGACCGGCGCCCACTGGCCGGCCGCCGCCGCGAGCAGTCGCAGCGATCCGGCCCCCCGGGAGCGCTGGAGGGCCTGCTCGCCGGCGACCGCGTCGGACAGCCGGCGGGCCGTCAGTATCAGGACCACGGAGGCGAGTACGGCGAGCAGGGCGAGCGGTACGGCGATTCCGGCCCTGGCCGCCAGGGCCGCCGTCGCCTGGTTGTCGACCGCGGCGGGGAAGCCGCTGCGCACCACGGTGTCGGTCAGCGCCGGAGGGGCGCCGCGGTAGACGGTGCGGGCGGTGTCCCCGCGGACGAAGACGGCCACCCGGTCGCGCAGCGCGGTGAGTTGGGGCAGGCTCAACCCGCCGGTGTCGGGCAGGGCCAGCCACACGGCCCGGGCGACGGCACCGAACGAGGGCAGCGCGGTCAGCTGCCCGCCGTCGACGAGCAGCAGGGGGCGGGTCGCGCCGTCGGGGCCGCCGAGGCCGGTCCAGAGCGCGACGGCCGCCGGGTCGGGCCGGTAGACGCCGGTGACGGTGAGGGTGACCGGGGCGCCGGTGGCGGGGCCGGGGATGACGGCGGTGCTGCCGACGTCCAGGCCGAGCCGGTCGGCGGCGGCTTCGGGGAGCGCGACGCGCAGCCCGTCACCGGGAGGTGGGGCGGCCGGGGCGGTCGGGGCGGCCGGCCAGCTGCCGTTGCGCAGCCGGGCGTAGCGGCCCGGGTCCGGCAGGCCGATCGGGAGCACGGAGAGCACCGTCTCGGTCGGCCGCCGGCGCATGGCGGGCGGCAGCGGCAGGTCCACGGTGACGGAGCCGCTCAGTGCCGTCTCGGTACGGAACGGGGCGCCCCCCATCGTCCGGGCCAGCGAGGCTCGCACCGCCCGGTCGGCCGCGGGCAGGTCCTTCGCCGTCCAGTGCGCGGACACCTCGACCGACCGCCCGGCATCGGCCGCGAGCCGCTGGCGCACCCCCGAGGCGGCGGCGGACTCGGCCAGCCCGGCCACCGCGGACAGCACCGCCGTCGCCACCAGGATGCTCGCGGCCACGGCCGCCAGCACCAGCCCGTGTCTCCCGAACCGGCGCCGGATACCCGCCAGTATCATCCACTGCTCCCCTCGCCGGCCTCCGGAGCGGAGGGGCACGCGCCACGAGACCCCGCCCGGTACAGAGTTGAGGTTCTATCACAGCAACCCCACATATGGTCTGTACCAATTCCTCAACCGGTCAGACGGCCCGGCGGCCCGCCCGGGTTCAACCCGTTCCCCGCCCGTCCGCACCGGGGGCGGATATCAGCGCGAGGTGAACACTTCACCACGGGGCGTGAGGGTGTTAGCGTCCCTCGGATGTCGAGGATTCTGGTCACCGATCTGGACGGCACCCTGCTCGGCGGCACCCGGGACGACCGGCGCAGGCTGCGGGACGCCCTGGCCCACCACCCCGAGGTGACACCGGTCTTCGCCACCGGACGCTCGCCGGCCTCCGTCCGGGAGGTCCTCCGCGATCCGCTCGTCCCCCGGCCACGCTGGATCATCGCCGACGTCGGCGCCACCGTCGTCGACGGCACCGACTTCACCACCGTGGACCCGGTACAGGAACACCTGCGGGCGGGCTGGCCCGGGCAGGAGCGGGTACGCGCCGCGCTGCGCAGCTTCCCCGGGCTCGACTACCAGCACGGCGTCGTCCAGGACGGCCGCTGCTCCTACCACCTCGCCCCCGACCGGCTCACCGGCGAACTCACCGCGGCCGTCGAGGCCCTCGGCTGCGCCTGGGTGTACTCGGCGGACCGCTACTTCGACGTGCTGCCGCCGGGGGCCTCCAAGGGCAGTGCCGTACGGGCCCTGGCCGCGAAGCTGGGCTGGCGGCCCGAGGACATCCTGGTCGCCGGGGACTCGCTCAACGACCTCTCGCTGTTCCGGCTCGGCGTGCACGCCGTGGTCGTCGGCGGGGCCGAACCCGCGCTGCTCACCGCCCTCGCCGGGGACCCCCTCGTCCACCGGCCGGGCCCGGCCGGCGCGGCCGGCATCCACGCGGCGCTCCTGGACCTCGGCTGGGTCTCCCCCGAACCCGAGGCCGCCTCCGCCGCCGCCCAACGCCCCGCCGCCCAACGCCCCGCCGCCGAAGGCCCCGCCGCCGAAGGCCCCGCGCGCCGGCACTCCCTCGTGGTGGCCTACCACCGCCCGCCGCTGCACTGGAACGGCGCGAGCTGGCAGCCGCCCGGCAGCCCCAACGGCATCCTGCCCACCCTGACCAGCGCCTTCGCCGACGGCCTGCCGGGCGTCTGGGTCACCGCGCTGACCGGCCGCGACCGGACGGCGGCCCTCCCGCCACCCACCTCGCTGCCGCTGTCCCCCGTACCGCTGGACACGGCCACCTGGCGCGGCTACTTCCACGGCGCCTGCAAGGAGACCCTCTGGCCGGTCCTGATGTCCGAACCGGGCAGGTCGGTCCTCGACGAGCGGACCTGGGCCGACTACCGCACCGTCAACGCGCGCTTCGCCCGGCACATCGCCGCCCAGGCCGCCCCGGGCGCCACCGTCTGGCTCCACGACTACAACCTCTGGCTGGTCCCCGGCCTGTTACGCCGCCTCCGGCCCGACCTCGGGACCGGGATCTTCCACCACACCCCCTTCCCCGCACCGGACGTCTTCGCCACCCTCCCGGTCGCCGCCGAACTGCGCGGCTCACTGGCGTGCCTCGACTGGGCGGGCTTCCACACCGAGGAGTTCGCCGGGAACTTCCGCGGGGCCCTGGCCGGTCTGCCCGATCCGCCGCGCACCGGGGTCCACCCGCTCGGGATCGACCGGCCGGCCGTCGAGCGGCTCGCCCGCCTCCGCACACCGCGCCGTGCTCCGGCCGGCGTCCGCGTGGTGCTCTCCGTCGAACGCCTCGACTACGCCAAGGCCCCGGTCCAGAAGGTCGAGGCCGTCGACCGTCTGCTCTCCCGCCGCCCCGGACTGCTCGGCCGGATCGTCTTCCGGCTGGTCTGCGCGCCCCCCGAGCCCGGCATCACCGCGTACGACACCACCCGCCGCCACCTCGAACAGCGCGTCGCCGATGTCAACACCCGCTGGCAGCGGGGAACTTGGCGGCCGGTGGACTACCTGCCCCATGGCCTGCCCCCGGCCCGGGTCGTCGACGAGTACCTGGCGGCGGACGTGCTCTGGGTGACCTCCCTCCAGGACGGGATGAACCTGACCGCCAAGGAGTACGTCGCCGCCCGGGCCGCCCTCCAGGACCGGGACGCCGCGCCGGGCGTCCTGGTGCTCTCCCGCCACACCGGCGCCGCCGCCGAACTCGGCGAGGCCGCCCTGCTCACCGACCCCCGCTCGCCCGAGGACCTCACGGCCGTCCTGGCCCGTGCCCTCGACCTCGCGCCCGCCGAACGCCGGGCGCGCATGGAGCGGCTCTCCGAACTCCTCGGCCGGGAACGGCCCGGGGACTGGGCCGCCCGGATCGTCCGCGCCATCCGCGGCTGCTCCGCCCCGGTCCCACCGCCGGTGACGCCACCGGTGACGCCACCGATGACACCCCGATCGGGCCGCCCGTCCCCCGTCGCCGCGCGGCGCCCGTGAGCCGGAGCCGCCGCCATCCGGGGCCCGGCCAGGGCCCCGCGCCTGCTCACCGGCGGCTGCCGCGCAGGGTGTAGGCGGCGGTGCCCAGCACGGTCAGGCCCACGGCCACCGCCGTCGAGGTGTCGGTGCGGGGCTCCTGGACCATCCAGGTCATCGCCTGCTCGACGAGGGAGGGCCGGGCCCCCACCGCCAGCATGAGCAGGCCCCAGCCGACGGGCGGGACCCACGCGGCCTGCGCCCCGAGCAGCACCGCCGCGAGTCCGGTCAGCCCGGTGAGCGCCGGCACGGCCAGGACGAGGGTGGCGAAGGGCACCGCGTGGGCCGGCCGGCCGACGGCCAGGTGCACGGCGGCGAGCAGGCCGAGCAGGACAGCGCCGGGCAGCGTCACGTGCAGCGCGCGGACCAGCCGCCAGCGGACCGGCGTGCCGCGCTCCAGTTCCTCGTCCGGGCCCGCCAGGGTGCGGGCGACGGCGGCGACGCCCAGCACCGCGGCGACCAGACCGACCATCCGCGCGGCGCCCGGATCGTCCAGCCGGTACCCGGCCCAGGTGAGCGCGGCGGCGACCAGGAAGACCAGCAGGGCGGCCGGGACCGCCCGGCTCCGCAGGTGCAGCACCAGGCCGCGCAGTCCCGGCGTCATCGGCCGGCCTCCTCACCCGTGACGGCTTCGCCCGTACCGGCGTCACCGGTCACGGCGGCGAGCGGATCCCCGCAGGCCAGCCCGGCCTTCCGGGCCTCCCCGATCCTCTGCCTGCGCTCCTCGGCGGGCAGCGCGCGCAGGGTGTCGAGGGCCGCGCGGGCGACGGGACTCAGCCTGTCCGCGGGAGTGTCCAGGAACAGGACGGTGACCGCTTTGGAGGCGTCGGACGCACGCGCCCGTGCCCGCTCCCCGAGGGGGCAGTCGCGGTCGCCGAGGGCGTTCTGGGCCAACAGGTCGAGGACCGTGGCGGGCTCCCACCGGATGCCGCCCTGCTGGGTCCGGTACGGGAGTTCGATCCGCACCGTACCGGGGTCCCCGGCGCCGCCCGCCGCCCGGCCGTCGTCGATCATCCAGCTCACCGGATCCTCCTGCACCCGGGTCGGGCCGCCGGGCACCCCGGCGAAGGCGTCCAGCACCCTGCGGGCGGGCGGCAGCAGGTCGTGCAGTGCGGCGCGGTGCACCCTGGTGACGCAGACCCGGCCGTCCTCCGCCGCGCAGACCATCTCGGTGGCCCGCGGCTCGGGGACGATCGCACCCGACGGCGCGACCAGGGAGCCGAGCGCCAGCCCGGCCACGGCCGGCGCCGCGGCCAGCACCCGGGCCCGCGTGGTCGCCGCGACGGCCAGCAGCACACCGCTCAGCCCGAGGGCGGCGAACCAGACGGCCTGGCCCGCGGACAGCGAGGGCAGCACCCGGTGGAAGTCGTCCGTCACCGGCAGCATCGGCAGCACCGTGTCCACCAGACGGTTCGCCGGCCGCCCGTCCCTGACCTGGCTGACCGCCAGGACCAGGAACAGCAGGACCGCCCCCAGCGGCGCCGCGACCGGCGCCGGAGCGACCCGTCCGATCCCCAGCCCGAGCAGGGCGACGGCGACGACGACGAGCAGCCCCACCGCGAGGCCCAGCGGCCACTGGCCGTCGCTGAACGTCGCGTTCCCGGAGACGATCGCCGCGGCCCACCCGACGATCGCCGCCACCGCGAGCACCGCCGCGCCGGCCGTCACCGCGAAGGCCGGCAGCAGCCGCACCGGGCCCGGCCGCGGCGTGGCGGCGAACAGCTCGGAGACCGCGCTGCGCCGCTCCCGCCCGCCGTGCCAGATCGCGGCGGCCAGCACCAGCGGCAGGACGACCCAGGCGGTCGACCGCAGCGAGTGGACCAGGGACGTCCAACTGGCCGCCCACTGCTGGACGTCCATCCAGAGGAAGACCCGGGTCAGGGCGGCCAGCGCCAGGAACAGCGCCGGGGCGACGGAGCGCTTCGTCTCCAGGCGCACCATGCGGAACATTCACAGTCTCCAGGGGTAGAGGGGTGGTCGGGTGGTGACGGCCCTACTTCGGGCCGCCGGCCTTCGCTTCGCGGTGCCGGCGCAGGATCGCGGAGTAGCCGCGCTCGATGTCGCTGTCGCCCGGGTCGGCGTCGGTGCCCGCGCCGCGGAGCCCGTCGACGTGGCCGGCGAAGACCGTGCCGCCCTCGTCGATCAGCACCACGCTGGTGCAGGCCGCGGCGACGTCCTCGACCAGGTGGGTGGAGACCAGGACGCAGGACTGTTCGCCGATGCCGCGCAGCAGCGCGCGGAACTCCATCCGCTGGGCGGGGTCCAGGCCGACCGTGGGCTCGTCCAGCAGCAGGATGTCGGGGTCGTTGACGATCGCCTGGGCGATGCCCGCCCGGCGCAGCATGCCGCCGGAGAGCGAGCCCATCCGGTCGTCGGCCCGGCCGGTCAGGTCGACCCGGTCGATGGCGTGCTGCACCGCGTCGGCCGCCCGGTGCCCGGGCACCTCCTTGAGCCAGGCCATGTACTCGACGAACTCCCTTACGGTGAACCGCCGGTAGTGCCCGAACGCCTGCGGCAGGTAGCCCAGCCGGCGGCGCAGCGCGCGCAGCTCGCCCCGGCCGCGGCGGGCGCCGCCCAGGAGCTCCAGCTCGCCGCCGTGCGGGGTCAGGACGGTGGCGAGGGTACGGATCAGAGTGGTCTTGCCCGCCCCGTTGGGTCCGAGCAGGCCGTGCACGCCGGTGCCCAGGTCCAGGTCGATCCCGTCGACCGCGCGGCGGCGGCCACGCCGGACGGTCAGGCCGCGGGCCCTGATGTGGTGGGCGTAGCGGGTGGGCGCGATCTCGCTCGCGATGCCGGTGACGGGCATGGTCGTTTCTCCTCGCGGTGCGGGTGAAGGATGCGGCTGAAGTACGGGGGTGCGGGTGAAGGATGCGGGTGCGTGGTGGGGCGGGTGGCCTGCCGTGACGGCGGGCCACCCGGCGGTCAGCCCCGGCGCGCGCGGGCCTCACGGGGATGCAGGTAGGCGTTGCGGCACAGGACGACGGCGGCGCCCAGGAGCGCCACCGCGACCGCCCACCCGGGGGCGGCCGAGTCCCGCAGGTAGGAGGGGACGGTCCGGCCGTCCGTCGCGGGGACGACCACCAACGCGGCCCATCCGGCGCCGAGCGCGCTCGCCGCGCGCTGGATGCCCACCCTGCTGCCGAGCGCCAGGGCGGCGCAGGTCAGGGCGAGGGCCGGCAGCAGGACCAGCGCGGGCGCGGTGCCGGTGATCGCGCCGCCGGCCGCCAGCGCCGGGACCACCAGGGTCAGCACCGCCACGGTCCTTCGCAGCAGCAGGCCGAGCCCCGCCCGCGGCGTCGTCGCGATCAGCTCGTGCGCCGGATCGGCGTGCGGGCCCCAGCTCAGGGCCACCCCCAGCAGCGGCATCGCCGGGGCCAGCAGCAACAGGACCGGGGAGTCGCCCCCGCCGGCCGCCGACAGCACCAGGGCGCCGAGCACGACGAGCAGCAGCGCGCAGACCCACGGTCCGAACGCCGGGGCCGCCCACCGGGCCAGCTCCCGCCGCACCCGCCGCCACCGGCGGCGGCGCACCGGCGACAGCGGCACCGCCCGCGCCAGGCGCTCGCGCACCTGCTCCACCAGTGCGGTGTCCGCCGGGCTGTGGGCCAGGGACGCCCTGGCCAGCTCGGCCCGGCAGTCGGCGCACCGCTCCAGGTGCGCCTCCACCGCCCACAGCTCACCGGCGGTCGGGGCGGGGCCCGGGGCGTCTTCCCCCCGCACGTAGCTCACCAGCAGCGGACGCGGGACGTGGGCAGTCATGACAGGGCCTTTCGCAGGTCGAGGCGGGCCCGGCGGGCACGGGTCTTGACCGTCCCCTCGGGGATCTTCAGCAGCGCCGCGGTCTCCCTGACCGTCAGCCCGTCGAGCACCATCGCGGTCAGCACCTGGTGCAGCTCGGGGGCGAGCCGGTCCAGGGCCGCCCCGACGTCGCCTCCCACCGCGGCCTCCAGCACCTCGTGCTCGGCCGAGGGCGCCGGCCCTGGGGCGACCGACCGGGGCGGCGGCGCGCCGTGCCGGCCACGTGTCCGGAAGGCGTCCACCAGCCGGCGGGCGGCGATCGTCCACAGCCACCCGCCCGCCTCCTCGCCGCGCATGCTGTCGGCGAACGACCCGGCCGCCCGCCACACCGCCAGGTACGTCTCCTGGAGCACCTCGGCGACGATCTCGTCGTCCGCGCACCGCCGGCGCAGCCGCGCCGTCAGCCAGGGGGCGCTGCGCCGGTACAGCTCGTCGAAGGCCGCGGTGTCCCCGCGGGCGATGCGCCGGACCAGCCGCGCATCGGTCATCAAGGCCGGTGAACGTTTCACGTCCTGGTCTTACGGCGCTCCGGGCCGCCCGGTTTTCCCGCGGACCGTGATCCCCGTCACACGCCGCCGCCCCGGGCCTGCGGGACCCGGGGCGGCGGCGTGCGGAAGCGTGTGGCGTCGTGCGGAGGTGGCGTCAGGAGGTGGCGATGCCCGGGTCGGAGAGGCCGGGGGCGCCGGTCTCGACGTGGCCGGCGAGGCGGCGCACGAAGTCCGCGGTCCCGCCCGAGGTGACGGTCACGTCGTACCACCGGCGGCAGGCACTCAGGTCGACGGTGCACGTGACGGTCGCGCCACGGCGGACGGCAACGGTCTGCGGGGCGCCGCCGTAGGCGTTGGCGAGGGTGAGCACGGCGTCCGCGGTGCCCGGGTTGGTGAGGGTGAGGGCGAGGTTGCCGGTGGTCGCGTCGTGCCGCGCGGTGACCTCGGGCCCGGCCGCCTTGCCGGGGCTGCGGAAGCGGCGCAGGAAGCCGTTCGGGCCGTACACGGTCAGGTCCGTGACGCCCTGGGAGTACGTGGTGTTCCAGGCGTCCGCGATCGTCCTGCCCGCCTCCGTGGTGTACGTCCACGGGCCGTCGGTGCGGTTGGCCGAGGTCACCAGGAACTGGGCGCCCGCCGCCGCGCCCGCGCTGAAGGTGAGGCGGTACTTGCCCGTGGCGGTGTCGGCCGCACCGTCCACGTACGGCGCGTACGCCAGCGGGCGGGTGGGCCGCGCGCCCGGCTCCTGCTTCGGCATGGCGCCGGCGGCGGGCGGGGTGGGCACGTAGTCCGGGTGCCGGTCGCGGTCCGGCGGGAGGTAGCCGGCCGTGGAGGGGAGCGCCGCCGGGGTCGCGTTCGACGCGGTGAAGTCGAAGGCGGAGGTCAGGTCGCCGCAGACGGCGCGCCGCCAGGGCGAGATGTTGGGCTCCCGGACGCCGAAGCGGCGCTCCATGAAGCGGATGACCGAGGTGTGGTCGAAGGTCTCCGAGCAGCTGTAGCCGCCGGTGCTCCAGGGCGAGACGACCAGCATCGGCACCCGCTGGCCCAGCCCGTACGGTCCGGCCGCGTAGCCGATGCCACCGGCGTACTGCTCGGCGGTGGTCGCCACCGTCGACAGCCCCTGCGCGGCGGAGGAGGGCGGGAACGGCGGCACCACGTGGTCGAAGAAGCCGTCGTTCTCGTCGTAGGTGACGAACAGCGCGGTCCTGGCCCACACGGCGGGGTTGGCGGTGAGCGCGTCCAGCACCTGCGAGACGTACCAGGCGCCGTAGTTGGCGGGCCAGTTGGGGTGCTCGGTGAAGGCCTCGGGGGCGGCGATCCAGGAGATCCGCGGCAGCGTGCCGGCCTGGACGTCGCGCCGCAGGTGGTCGAACAGGCCGTCGCCCGCCTTGGCGTTGGTGCCGGTGCGGGCCTTGTCGTACAGCGGGTCACCGGGCTTGGCGTTGCGGTAGTTGTCGAAGTAGAGCAGCGAGTTGTCGCCGTAGTTGCCGCGGTACGCGTCGCCGATCCAGCCCCAGGAACCGGCCGCGTCGAGGCCGTCGCCGACGTCCTGGTAGATCTTCCAGGAGATCCCGGCCTTCTCCAGCCGCTCGGGGTAGGTCGTCCAGGTGTAGCCGGCCTCCTGGTTGCCGAGGACCGGGCCGTTGCCGGTGACGCCGTTGCCGGTGCAGCCCGACCACAGGTAGTAGCGGTTCGGGTCGGTGGAGCCGATGAACGAGCAGTGGTAGGCGTCGCAGACGGTGAACGCGTCGGCGAGCGCGTAGTGGAAGGGGATGTCGTCGCGGGTCAGGTAGGCCATCGTGGTGGCCGTCTTGGCGGGGACCCACTGGTCGTACCTGCCGCCGTTGAAGGCCCGGTGGCCGCCGGCCCAGTCGTGGTTGAGGTCCTGGACGAACTGCATCCCGAGATCCCTGACCTGGGGCCGGAACGGCAGCACCTCCCGCTTGAGGCCGTCCGTCTGGTACCACACCGGCCTGCCGCTCGGCAGGGTCACCGGACGGGGGTCGCCGAAGCCGCGGACGCCCTTCAGCGCGCCGAAGTAGTGGTCGAACGAACGGTTCTCCTGCATCAGCACGACGATGTGCTCGACGTCCTGGATGGTGCCGGTGCCGCCCAGCGGGGCGATGGCGGCGGCTCGCGCGATGCTCTGCGACAGCGACGGGAACGCGGCGGTGGCGCCCGCGAGTTGGAGGAAGCGGCGACGGTTCGGCTCTGCCATGGGTGGATGACCTCGACATGTCATGAGGGTGGAGGACGGCGCCCCCAGGACAGCGCGTGCGGGGTACCGCCCGGCGGACCGTTCATGACTGCCCGCCGTACGGCGGACGAACGCATCGAGTTGTACGGACAGGATCGATCCGCCCTGCCGTCCCCCCGCCGGGCACGGCTGTCATCGTCCGACCGTCGCCAGGTCGTCCAGCAGGGCGTCCGCGGTCACTTCCTCGACCACGGCGGTGCGCAGTTCGGCCATCGCGTCGACGAGGGCCGGGTCCCACGGTGCGGGCGTGAGGCGCCCCGGGTCGGGGCCCGAACGGACCAGCGCCGCGGCGCGGCGGTAGTCCTGCGCCGCCATCCGCCAGGGGACGGCTCCGGTCTTGGCCATGACGTGGGCGGCGATCCGGATGCCCTCGCCGTCGAAGTCCCCGTGGTGGTGCAGGGAGGCCCCGGCTCCGGCGAGCAGGCGCAGCAGGTGGATCACGGCGGTGTTGGGCCAGCCCGAGGTGCAGACCAGCGGTGGACAGTTCCGGCCGAAGCGGCGCAGGGCCAGGGCGAGCACGCTGGGGTTCTCGGCGATGTGCACCGGCCCCGCGGGCACGGCGAGTCCGCCGGGAGAGCGGAGTTGGGCCAGGGTGAGGCTGACGGGGTGACCGGCCTCGGCGCAGATCCGGGAGACCCCGGCGACCGGGCCGTCCCCGCCGAGGCGCAGACCGACGGCGAGCACGGTGGCGGAGAGCTGGTCGTCGGCCACCCCGGCCCGGCTCCAGAGCGCGCGCCTGGCCTCGGCGCCGTCCGGCACGCCGGTGCCGTACAGCACCGCCAGGGCGCGCAGGACGAGGCCGGACAGCCGGGTCCCGTCGTCGAGGGCGTGGGAGTCCCCGTCGAGGTGCCGGGCGGCGATGACCGGGAGCGGTTCCCCGCCCGCGGGGAGGGCCGCCAGCACCGTCAGGGCGGCGGACAGCAGGTCGCGGGTCCGCTCGGGCGAGCCGTCGGCCAGTCCGTTGGCCCGCAGGTGGGCGACCCATTCCAGGAGGACGGGCTGGGCGGTGACCACGTCGTGGCCGGCCAGCCACCCCCACAGGGCGTCGCGTTGCCCGGTCCTGCGCTCGCGCTCGGCGGCCCGGTCGGGGATCGGGCCGAGGATCGCCGCCACCACCTCCCGGACCGGTCCCCCGCAGGCGTCCACCACGGCGGTCTCCAGTCCGCCGAGGTGGATCGTCGGCTGGACGCCGGGGAGCCGGTCGAGTCCGAGGAGGTCGGCCAGGGCCTCCCGGCCGGCGTCGTCGAGCGGCCCGGAGCGCACCCGGCTGACGGGGCGGCCGGTCGACAGGCGGTCGTGGACGGCCGCCCAGAGGGGGCGGAGCTCGGGGAGGTCGAGGGGGTGGCGGTCCGTCATGCCGGTCCGTCCGGGCCGGCCTCGTCCGCGCCGGGGCCGGCCTCATCCGGGTCGGCCCCGTCCGGGTCCGCCTCGTCGGGCAGCAGGTCGGTGCCCGTCCAGGTGAAGCGGGCGCTGGTGACGGCGTCGTCGCCGTCGCCGCCGGTGATCAGCTGGTGGACGGCGATGCCGGAGAGCTCCCGGTAGGTGCACCACTCGTGGTCCGAGGTGAGCACCAGGTCGAGGTCGAGCGCCGCGAGGAGGGCGAAGACCTGCCCGCGGTTGACGGTGTCGACGCCGACGAAGACCTCGTCGAGCAGGATCAGCCGCGGGGACTCCGGCACCGCCTCGTAGTGGGCGGCCACCGCGGCGAACAGCGGCAGGTGGAGCGCGATGGCCTTCTCCCCGCCCGAGAGCGCGCCGTGGAGCTTCTTGGTGAGCAGTTGCCAGCCGGCGCCGTTGGCGCGGTCCAGCTTGACGACGAACTGGTGCCAGGCCGTGTAGTCGAGGACCTCGGCGAGCTGCTCCTCCCACGTGGCGGCGGTGTTGCGGGTCTTGGCCTCCTCGATGCGGCCCCGGAAGAAGGCGTGCAGGGCCTCGCGGTCGGCCTCGGTGATCCTGGCCGGGTCCTTGAGCAGCAGTTCCCGGGCCGTCCTGGTGCCGGCGGGCAGGTCCGGGTGGATCTGCCACACCAGCCGGACGGCCACCCGCGAGGCGGTGCGGACCCGTTCGAGGTGGCCGTTCATCCGCTCGACGAGCTCACCGGCCTGGCGGATGCGGGAGGCGAGGTGGCGGCGGGTGTCGCCGGTGAGGGTCCGGTCGAAGAGTCCGCGTTCGGCGGCGGTGATGTCGTCCTGGCTGCGGTCGCGGTCGCCGGTGAGGATGGCGAGGAGGCTCGTCGCACCGACCCGGATGCCGTCGACGGTGGCGGTGAGGACGTGGATGTCCTCCTCGGCCTCCAGTTCGAGGTCGGCGCGGCTGCTGAGGCTCTGGCGGGCGCGGTGGACGGCTTCGGAGAGGCGGTTCAGGGAGTCGCCGAGGTTCCTGGTGCCGTGCGGCAGTCCCGGCCAGGTGGCGGCGGTCTCGCGGGCCGCTTCGAGGGTGGCGCGGGTACCGTCCGCGGCGGTGAGGGTGAGACCGAGGCCCGCGTCCTCGGGGAATCCGAGCACGCACAGGCGCCGGAAGCCACGGGCGGCCTCGTTGCGGGCCGCCACGGCCTCGTCGCGCCGGCCCGCGTCCTGGGCCGTGACGGCGCTCAGCGCGCCGATCCGGCCCTCCAGCGCGATGAGTGCCCGGGTGCCGGCGTCGATCTCACGGCGGGTCCGGTCGAGCGACGTCCGCAGGTCGCCGATCCTGGCGGCCACCTGGCGGTAGTCCTCGCCGACGGTGCTCTCGACGGCCTGGAGCGCGGACCGGAGCCCTCGGGCGGCCGCCTCGGCCTCCTCCGCCTCGGCCGCGCTCTCCGCCGCGGCCTCCCCGGCGGCCTCGGCGTGGCCGCGGGCGGTGTCCCAGGCGTGCCGGGCGGCCACCCAGGCGAGGTGGGCGTCCAGCCAGACGTCGGCCTGCTCGCGCAGCCCGTCGACGGCCGTGGCGGTCGCGTCCAGGGCGGCCCGCTCGGTCGGCAGGGCGTGCTCGGCCGACGCGACGGCGAGGGCGCGCAGCGCGGCCGCGACGGCGTCCTCCTGCCGTACGAGCCGCTCGACGGCCTCGCGTACGGTGTCCTCGCGGGCGCCCACCTCGGACTCGGACCGCTCCCAGGCGCGCCTGGCCCGGTCCACCTCCCCGTGGTGCGGCCGGGACAGGAGGTCGGCGCCGAGGCGCGCCCTGCGGTCGGCGAGGCCGCGCAGCCGCGCCTCGAAACCGGTGACGGTGGCGGTGGCCTCGGCCAGTTCGGCGGTGAGGACGGCGATGCGCCGCTGCCTGGCGCGTTCCCTGGCCGCGGCTCCGATGTGGCCGGACTCCGCCTTGGTCCAGGAGCCGACCGCCGTCGCGAGCCGCCAGCTGCCGTCGGCCGCCACCGCCACCGGGTGGCCCGCGGGGAGGGTGGGGCCGTAGGCGACGCCGGCCAGCAGCCGCCGCACCTGACCGGCCGGCACCGGGCCTTCGGGCTCGGGAACCAGGACGTCGAGCAGGGAGCTGCCCGGTGCGGGCGTGGCCGACGCGGGGTCGGCCAGGGTGTCGTGGCCGGGGACCGCGAGGCCGCCGTCGGGGGTCAGCCAGGCGTCCAGCAGGCCGGCCGCTTCCAGGGCCGCCTCGATGCCCGCCTGGTCGGCGGGAGGCACGTCCGGCCGGAACGCCAGCAGCCGCCACAGCGGCGCTCCCGGCAGCACCGACCGGTCGGCCGTGCGGGTGCGCGGGGCGACGGGCTGCAGATCGGTCGCCGCCGCCGTGTCCGCCAGCTCGTCGGCGGTCCGGTCGCGCCGGGCGCGGGCGTCGTCCCGGCCCGCCCGGACGGTCGTCTCCTCGGCGGTGAGGGCGCTCTCCGCCGTACGGGCGGCCGCCTCGACCAGCGCGAGGACGTCCGTCTCGGCGGCGGCCAGGGAGGCGAGTTCCTCGACGTCCTCGATGCGCAGTTCGGTGCAGTCGGCCGCCGCCCACCGGCGCAGCCCGTCGGCGTGGGCGTCGACGGCGGCCTCGTAGGCGCCGGCGTTCCCGTCCCGCCGCGCGGACGCCTCGGCCAGCCGCCCGCGCGCCGTGTCGAGGTGCTGCTCCGCCACCGTCCGGTCCGCGACGGAACGCTCGTGGCGTTCGACGGCGGCACGGACCCCGGCGATCTGGCCGTGCCGCGACACGACCGCACCGCGCAGCAGGCGGCGTGCCCTGCGCCCCTGCTCCCCCACGTCCCCGGACGGATCCGGGGTGGCGCCGAGCACCTCCTGCACCTCGGTGCAGAGGGACTCCATGGCCACGCGCCGCGCCGCGCCCCTGGCATCCTCCCTGGCGACGCGGGTGTGCTCCGCCCGCTGGTCGGAGCGCAGCCGCGCCTCGTCGGCCCGCCCGGCGTCCTCGGCGGCCGCACCGGCCTTCCGGTCGGCGGCGGCGCGCAGCCTGGCGGCGGCCCCGGCGGCCTGCTCGGCCCTGCGGCGGAGCTGGTCGAGTTCCTGGCCCTGCCGGTAGACCTCGGAGCCGAGCAGCCCCTCGATGGCGCCGTCGATCTCCTGGACCCGGTGGCCGAGCTCGTCCTTCGCGCGGGTGCTCGCCTCGCGCTCGCGCAGGGCTCCGGCGTGCTCCTCCTCGCTCTCCCGGGCGACGCGGGTGAGGTTGTCCATCTCGGTGGTCGCGGAGATGAGCGCGGCGGCCCCGGCGCGCAGGACGCGCTGGGCGTAGCCGCGCTGCTGGTGGGCGACGGCGGTGGCCGCGGCCACTTCGTCGTCCAGGGTCTTCAGGTGTTCTCGCTGGCGGTCGAGGCGTTCGAAGCCTTCGGCCAGTTCGGTGATCTCGCCCTGGCCGAGCGGCGGCAGGGCCCGGGAGAGCAGGGCGGACAGCAGCGACGGGTCCAGGCGCTCGGACAGCTTGGGGGTGCGGAGCTGGAGCAGGGCGGTGATCAGGGCGTCGTAGCGCTGCTCGCCCAGTCCGGGAAAGAGCGTGCCACGGACGGTGTTGCGGTAGTCGGCCGACGATCCGTGCAGCTCGCCCCGGCCCTGGAGGGCTTCGGCCAGAGCCGCGCGGGTGAGCGGCTGGCCGGCCTCGTTGACCAGGGCGAGGCCGCCGGGGCGGTCGATCCGCGCGTTGGTGGTGAAGTAGTCGGCGGTGACGCCGGTGGTGTGCACGCTGGCCTGGAGTCTGGCGCCGCAGGTGAACCGGACGGGATCGTCCGCGGCGTCTCCGTCGCCGGCGCTGTCGCCGCCGCGGACGAACTCCAGCCAGACGTAGCCGACCCGGGTCTTGCCCGAGGTGCCCTCGCCCATCAGGTTCCAGTGCATGGTGCGCTCGGAGCCGCCGAAGGTGGACAGCCGGCTGGGGCGCAGGCTGGCGTCGAGCAGGAACGGCAGCAGCACCTCCAGCGCCTTGGACTTTCCGGTGCCGTTCTGCCCCCGCAGGAGCAGCCGGCCCTCGTGGAAGGTGAAGGTCTCGTCGTAGTAGCGCCAGACGTTGAGGATGCCGGCCCTGGAGGGCTGCCACCGCGCCACGGCCCCTGGCGTCCGGAGCGCGGAGGGCCGCGGAAGGTGTGTCACGGTCATCGGAAGTCCTCCCTGGTCAGGTCGTGGGACCGGCGGTCGCAGGGGTCACGGCGGTCGCGGGGGTCACGGTGCTCCGGTACCGGAACGCCGCGGGCCGGGCAACGGTACGGTCGCCGGCCCGGCCGGCCAGGCCGAAGTCGGTGAGGACCCGGACGGCGTCGGCCGTGAGGCGCTGTGCGCCGTCCTCCGACTGGTAGCCCTTCGCCCACTGCGGGAAGCGCCGCAGGAGTCCGTTCGCCTCCACGGTGAGCTGTTCCGGTGTCAGCCCGCCGGGGGCGGCCGTCAGCGGGTCCAGCAGGAGCAGGGCGGCGACACGGGCCGTCGCGGAGTCGTCCGGGAAACGGCTGTCGGTGGCGATCCCGTCCGGGTCTACGAGCAGCAGACCGTCCGCCCGTTCCTCCAGCACGAAACCGCCCTGCTCTGCGGCGCGCCGCACGATCTGGCGCCCGGTCGGGGAGGTGAGGTAGGCCAGTTCGTCGGCGCGGAGCTCGTCGTGGTGGAGGACGGGATCGTCGAGGAGCCGGCGCAGCACCGAGTGCCGCAGTCCGAGGTTGCGCTGCGCGTCGGAGGCGTCGGCGCCGCCGTACCGGCTCTCGCGCACCGTGCCCTCCAGGAGTTCCTCGAAGCGCAACGGTACGTCCTCCGCCGGGACGGCCAGCCGGGACGGGCCGACGGGCGCGGCGAGCAGGCGCATCAGCACGGTGGCGTCCACGCGGTAGAGCACCTTGGCCTCCGCCGAGTCGACGAAGCTCTCGGTGACGCCGTCCACCGTGAGGAGCGCCCCGTAGGCCTCCAGGAGTTTGAGCACGTCCACGAAGGCCATCCGCTCGGACCTGCCCGCCGTGTCGAAGGGCGGCAGCGCCTCGTCGGCGGCACAGGCCTGGACGACCCGGTCGGCGATCAGGCCGACCGTCGTCACCGGGACGGGGAGCAGCTCGGCCGCGACGACGCACAGCAGGGTGTAGCGGCGGCGGTCGAACGGCGCCCTGCCGGACCGCAGCCGCCGGGCGGGGCGCGAGGTGTGGGGCACGGCCCGGATCTTGAACAGCCGCGCGTACCCCAGGCGCGGCTCCACCACCAGCTGCCAGCCGCAGTTGTAGTCGAACCACTTGGTCAGCGGCCCCTGCCGGCGGCGGACCAGCTCGAAGGCGGCCGGGTCGCCGCGCTCGGTGATCAGCGGTCGGCCGAGGAGCAGCCTGACGCCGCGGGCGACGTCCTGCCGCTCGGCCAGGACCAGCTGGTTCGCGAGCGTGCTCATGTGTCCCTCCCGAGGGTGACCGCGCTCCGCCCGCTCATCCGGACCTCTCTGCTCATGCGGACTCCTCTGCTCATGCGGACCGATCCACTCATGTGGACCCCTCAGCGGTGCTCGCCCGCGAGGCGCCCGGGCCTCGGATCTCCACCAGGAAGTCGGGCCCCTCCAGCCGCCCCCTGGACGTCCACAGGACGGCCCGTCCGGCATCGGGCAGCGGCCGGAGGACGACCTCGACCCGGCCGTCCGAGGTGACCGCCCGACGCGCTCCGCTGCCGTCCGGCCGTACCGCCAGCGCCCTGCCGAGGAGGTCGAGCAGCCGCTCGAAGACGGAATGGTCCAGCGTGCCGAAGCCGGAGAGCCGTACGGGGCCGTCGGTGCCCAGGACGTCCCAGGCGGCTTCGAGTTCGGCGCGCTCCTTGCGGGCCAGCTCGGCGCGGGCCGCCTTGATCCCGCCGATGTCGCGCACCCTGCCGGTGCGCGTGAACCGCTCGGTGCGGCCGCTGGCCCGCAGCAGGGCGGACACCTCCACCGGCGGGGCCTCCGCCCAGGTGCCCGAGGAGGGCACCAACTCCTGGTCGGGGTGGGCGAGATGGGCGTGGCGGGCCGGGCCGAGGCCGAAGGCGGCCGACCAGAGACGGTGCAGGTCGTCCTCGGTGGGCGCCGCGGCGAACCAGCGGGCCAGTTCCCGGAAGTCCTGGACGGCGCCGGAGGAGCGGCGCCGTGACTCGGTGATCCGGTCGAGGACCTGGAGGAGCGTCACGATCGCCCGCCGCGCCACGTCGTACAGCTGCTCCACCCGGGGCCGCGACCCGTCCACGGGCCGGAACCAGGCCCGGAGCCCCTCCCAGCGTGCCCGGCGCCGCTCCAGCCAGGCCGGCGCCGGATCGCCGTCCGCGACCGGCGGCAGCTCGGCGCCCCGCACCGCCCGCTCGTGCAGCAGGCCCACCCCGCGCTCCTCGACCCGCTCCACGGCGGAGGCGACCGTCTGTCCCCGCTGGTCGAGGTTGACGAGGAACTCCTGGAGATAGGCCACCGTCGCGGCCTTCACCTCCCGGAAGGTCGCCAGGTCCGCCCCCTCGGCGCGCAGCAGGCGCTGCAACTCGCCGTTGAACGCCTTGGTGTTGGAGAGCAGCGCCTCCAGGTGGCCCTCCAGCTCCTGGAGCGTGCTGAAGACCCGGCGGTCCGAGGACGCGGAGTCCCCCAGCAGGACGTACAGCTCGTCGAGCCGGTCCGTGATCGCCTCCAGCACCGCCGTCTGGAGCGCCCCGGTCGAGGCCAGCACCGCGAGCGCGTGCTCGACCCCGGCGAACGCGGCCTCGCCGCGCCTGGTCAGCGAGTACTGGAGGTTGCGGCGCTCGTACTCCTCGGCGGTGCGGTAGTTCTCCGCGTGGTTCTGGACGACGTCCAGCAGCTGCCACTCCCTGAGCTTCAGCAGCGCTTCCCGCAGGTCGTCGTCGTGGATCGCGTCGAGCCAGCCGACCGTCCGCAGCCGGGCCCTGACCTCGTCCAGTCCGAGCGCGGTCTCCAGCCGCTCGTTGGCGGCGCCGAAGGCCTGGAGGATCGCACCGTAGAGCTCGGCCTTCTCCCCCGTCGTGAACCGGAACATCTCCGGCGGCACCCTGCGCAACGACTCCCCTTCCCCTCCGTCGGGCACCAGAATACTGATGCCGGAGGCGACGGAGCGCCCGCGGAGGTCCAGCGGCCACCCTGCCGGGGGCACCGCGTACCGCCCGGCGGCGGCGACGGGCGGCTGCGGCGACGGGCGGCGGCCTCGGACCGCTGTCAGTGCGGGAGCGAGCGGGCCCGGTGGGCGGCGATCAGGTCGCGGTACCAGGCGTACGAGGCCTTCGGGGTGCGCCGCTGGGTCGCGAAGTCGACGTGGACGAGGCCGAAGCGCTGGCTGAACAGCCCCTCCGCCCACTCGAAGTTGTCGAGCAGGGACCAGGTGTAGTAGCCGCGGATGTCGACGCCCTCGGCGACGGCCCGGGCGAGGGCGTCGAGGTGGGCGGCCATGAAGTCGATGCGGGGCCGGTCGGGGACGGTGTCCTCGGTGACGGAGCAGCCGTTCTCGGTGATGGTGATGGGCGGGAGGGCCTTGCCGTACAAGTCCCGGAGGCTGAGCAGGAGTCGGTGGAGGGCCTCGGGGACGACGGGCCAGCCGAAGGCGGTGTGGGGGACGTCGGGGATGTCGACGAGGTCGAAGGGGAGGCCGGGTCCGGTGGGGGCGGCGACGCGGGTGGGGTTGTAGAAGTTGAGGCCGAGGCCGTCGAGGCCGGGGGTGTGGATGAGGTCGATGTCGCCCGGGTGGACGGCGCCGAAGATGTCGTCGGGGACGCCGAGGGCGGAGAGGTCGGGGTAGCGGCCGAGGAGGACGGGGTCGGTGAACAGCCGGTTGTGCAGGGCGTCGTAGGCCTCGGCGGCGGCGGTGTCCTCGGCCGAGGGGGAGGCCGGCTCGACGGGGGTGAGGTTGTTGGAGAGCATCGCCAGCAGGCCGCGGTCGTGGAGGACCGAGGCGGCCAGGCCGTGGGCGAGGAGCTGGTGGTGGGCGGCCGGGAGGGCCTCGAACATCAGGGTGCGGCCGGGGGCGTGGGTGCCCAGGGCGTAGCCGTACACGGTGTGGACGAAGGGCTCGTTGAGGGTGATCCAGGCGGGGACGCGGTCACCGAGGCGGTCGGCCATGACGGTGGCGTACTCGGCGAAGCGGTACGCGGTGTCGCGGTCGAGCCAGCCTCCCTCGTCCTCCAGGGCCTGCGGGAGGTCCCAGTGGAAGAGGGTGGGCAGCGGGGTGATGCCGGCGTCCAGCAGCGCGTCCACGAGCCGGTCGTAGAAGGCGAGCCCGGCCTCGTTGACCGCGCCGGCGCCGGTGGGCAGCACCCGGGGCCAGGAGACGGAGAAGCGGTAGCCGTCGAGGCCGAGCCCGCGCATCAGCTCGATGTCCTCGGGATACCGGTGGTAGTGGTCGCAGGCCACCGCGCCCGTGTGGCCGTCGCGGACGGCGCCGGGGCGGGCGGCGAAGACGTCCCAGACGGACGGGCCGCGGCCGTCCTCCTCCACCGCCCCCTCGATCTGGTAGGCGGCGGTGGCGGCGCCCCAGCGGAAGTCCGCCGGGAGGTCGAAGCGGTCCGGCATGACAGCCTCCTGACGAGAAACGCGAGGAGAACTCATGTTAGTGACGCGGCGCCGAAACACCAGAGGCCGTCGGCCGGCCGGGACGGGCCGGTGTGCGGCGCCGTGCGGCGCCGACTGTCCTGGGACGGGCTGGGCCGGGCCGGCGGCAGCCGAAAGCCCCTGGCCAAAACAGGTACGGTCCGTTGTCATCCGTTTTCGGCCGCTGTGACGTCCTGGTGGGTATGAAGCGCGAATCGATCCGTCCCGGGGGCTCCGGATCCGACCCTTTCGACGAGTTCGTCGCGGCGCGGTACCAGTCTCTGCTGCGCGGGGCGTACCTGATCACGGGGAACGTCCACGACGCCCGGGACCTGCTGCACGACGCCTTGGCCCAGGTGTACCCGAGACGCTCGACGATCCGGGACGCGGGAGCCACCGAGGGGTACGTCCGCACGACGATGGTCCGCACCCACGTCTCGCGGTGGCGCCGGACCAGACGCGAGGTGCTCACCTCCGCACTGCCGGACGGGCCGGCGGTCCAGGACGCCGAGCGGGACGACCAGCTGGCGGCGGCGCTGGCCGGACTGCCACGGCGGCAGCGGGCGGCCGTCGTGCTGCGCTACTACCTGGACCTGCCGGTCGCGCAGGTGGCGGAGGAGCTGGGGTGCTCGGTGCCCACGGCGAAGACCCACCTGGCGCGCGGGATCAAGGCGCTTCGACAGGAAATCGAACCGGTGAGGGAGTTGGTGGGGCATGAGCGCTGAGGACAGGTTCGAGGAGGAACTGGTCACCCGGCTCGGGGCGCACGCGGCGGGCATCGGCGGCAGCCCGCCGCTGGCCGAGCTGCGCGAGGCCGGACGACGACGGGTCCGGCGGCAGGCGGCCGTACGGGGGGCGACGGCGGTGGCGGTGCTGGCCGTCGGGGCGGGCCTGCTGACCCAGGTCGGCGGCGGCGCCGGGCCGGGGCGTACGGGGGTGGCGGGGGCGGGCATGGGCCTGTCGAGTCCGACCCCTGGGGCGACCGGTCCGGGGCCGGCGGTCGTGATCTGGGGTTGTGAGCAGGGGCCCTCGTCGATGGGGACGCCGGGCCAGCACTCGCGCGTGGTCACGCAGCCTTCGCCGGGGGGGTCCTCGTCGGGGGGACTCCTCATCGGGGGGGAGTTCGTCGAGGGTGCCGCTGGGGGGTCCTCGTCGGGGATGCCGTCATCGGGCGAGGCTTCGTCTGGCTCGGCCTCGTCCGGAGTCCCGACGCCTGACCCGTCGTCCTCCGGTTCACCCTCGTCAACCGGCGTCCCGTCGGGCCTGCCGCTGTTCTCGGGCTCGTCCTCCTCCTGGCCCACGTCCTCGGGCTCGTCCTCGGACCGGCCCACGTCGTCGGGCTCGTCCTCGGACCGGCCCACGTCGTCGGGCTCGTCCTCGGACCGGCCCACGTCCTCGGGCTCGTCCTCGGACCGGCCCACGTCCTCGGGCTCGTCCTCGGACGATCCGCAGGCCGATCTGATGGGAGCGGGCCGGTCCATCGGGGGCATGGCGATGACGAACTACCCCGACCACTACTCCGGCGTCTGCGTCTCCGCCCGCACGAACACGGTCTATGTGATGCGGGTCCCCGGCAGCGACCTGGACGCCAACGTGACCCGCATGGCGACCGGCTGGCCCCTGCTGAAGGTGACGTTCGCCGACGTGCAGGCCTCCGAGAACCAGCTCCGCGCGCTCGTGGACCGGATCAAGGCGGACACCACGGAATGGCAGGCCAAGGGCGTGGCGATCAACGGGCTGACGATCGCCCCCAACGGCGCCGGGGTGGTGGTCGAGACCCCGCAGTGGCAGACGGCGGAGGCGGACATCAAGGCGCGGTACGGGCCGCTGGTGGCCGAGGTCCGCTGAGACCCGACCTCGGCGTCCCTTTGCAGAGCGCCGAGCGTCGGCTGAGGGCGGTATCACCGAGCGGCTCGGTGGTTCCGCCCTTCGGCACGTCCACCTGCCCGCGCGCCGCTCAAGCGACCGTCAGCTCCCGGGCGGCCATCAGGAACGCACGCGCGTCCCGTCCTCCTGGCCACCGTCCTCGGGTCCGGCCTTCTCCAGCGTCCGCCGGATCGAGCGCGGCACCCGGTAGGGCAACCCCGCGGAACGCTCCCGCACCCAGGCCCGGCCGATCCGCGACGTCGGGAACCAGCTCCCCGCCAACCGCCGGGGGGCCAGCAGCGGCCGCACCGGCGGCACCATGGCCGCCGGGTACGGGATCCGGTGGCAGGCGTCGGCGATCTCCTCGATCTGCCGTCGTGGCTCCTCCGGTAGTTCGCCGGGCGCGTGAGCCGTGGCCAGCTCGTGGATGTCGGCGAACCCGGCGTCGTGCATGTCCTCGCACCACCGCACCGACGCCGCACGACGCCGACGCCCGCCCGGACGGCCCGTCTTCATACTCCGCGCCGCCGCCAGCAGCGCCCGGTACTCGTCTTCTCCTCCGTACTCGCGGCAGGTGGCCAACAGCCAACGCTGCCCGATCGAGTCCGTCTCCCGAAACCCAGTCACCAACGCCGCCTCCGCCCGGGCCCCGGCCGCCCATTCGCCTCTGACCCGCCGACAGACGTCCGCCACCCCCGCCAGGTACTCCGCCAGAGCCTCCGTCCCGGACGCCACGCCCGCGACAGCCGCCTCCGCCTCGAACACCCCGTACCGAGCGACGGCCCGCACCGCCAGGAAGCCTTGCAGGGTACACCACCTCAGCATCCACTCCGCATCAGCGCGCTGCATCGGTCCTCGCCTCTCTTGGTCGGCTCCGGATACCACCTATCGAAGGCGGGCCACATAGATGGGCGTGTCCGTCGAAAGCCGAGGAGTGTCGGCTCCGGCAGGTCGGGCGGCGGTCGGCGGGGCTGGTCGCCGCCCCCGTGCTCGGCGGGGGCGGTGGCGGGCGTTGCCGTGGGGAGGCTGGTGGCCCCGGGGTGATCAGGCGTGGGCGCTGATCTCGCCGCCGGCGGAGAGGACGATGTAGACGCCGTTGGCGGCGGCTCCGGTGTCGTGCTGGTCGGCGTCCAGCGTGCCGTAGACCTCGTTGTTCATGCCCAGGATCTCGGCGCGGTAGTGGAGTTCGCCGGTCTTGGTGACCTTGGCCGTCCAGCCGCCCGCCAGCTTGACGGTGCCCGGGCCGGAGTGGGAGCCGCCCATCCAGGAGTGGATGGTGCCGTCCAGGGAGAGCACGACGAACATGCCGTTGGCGTTGAGTCCGGCGTCCTCGTTCTTCGTCTCCAGCGTGGCGAGGACCTGGCCGCTGTTGACGATCTTGGCGCTGTAGTTCTGGTTGCCGAGGTCGCGGATCTCCGCCGTGCTGCCGTCCACCAGGGTCGGGGAGTGGCCCGCGGACGTCCCCTTGGGCGGGGCGGCCGGGGTGGTCACGCCGCCCTTGGAGGGCGTGGTGGCCGGGGCGGGCGCGCCGCTCTTGGCGGAAGTGGTGGGCACGGCGGGCGTGGTGGGCGGTGCGGTGGCGGGCGGCGCGGCCGGGGTGGTGGGTGCGGTGGCGGCCGGCGGGGTGGTGGCGGGCGCGGCCGTGTCGTGGGCGTCCGCGGAGGAGGAGCAGGCCGTGGCCGCGGGTACCAGCAGGGCCGCGGCCAGGACGGTCCCGACCAGCGAACGGCGAGCGGTCGTACGGCGGGTCGTCGAGAGGGACATGCGGTTCTCCTGAACGAAGTACGGGTGCGGAGGCGCTCGGTGCCCGCCCCCGTCCGGCGAGGGCCGGGAGGCGGGGGCGGCGTGCACGTCGAAATTAGTACGAACGATCGACGGAATCGCGCATTCCATGTCACCGGACTGCAACGCCCCGGACCGGACTGTCGCCGGGTCAGGTGGTGGCGGCGGGGAGCTGTTCGCGCACCCGGGCGGGGTCGGGGTTGGCAGGACGAGCGCCAGCGGCAGCCACGCACGCATCATGGCCCCACGGTATCCGCGAGCGTCACGGGACGGTGCGGGGGCGGGGGGCGGGTTGAGCCGGGCCCCGCGCCCGCCACTCCAGCAGAAGGACCCGAGCCTCCCCATCCAAGTCTCCATTTTCCCGATCCTCCCCGCCCCAGTTTAGCAGTTCCCCGTCTTCCCCG
>NZ_JBVJRP010000027.1:32640-78869 GCF_055607525.1 Kitasatospora sp. NPDC036993
TGGCCGGTTCGAGCCGGCCACCGCCCCCGCACCGCCGCCGGACGGCTCCGGGCCGCTCAGTCCAGGTCGCCGTTGCCCAGCTCCTCCCGGACCAGGTTGAGCAGTTCCTCGTCGTCCGCGGCGTCCAGGAGGTCGGCGATGGTGTCCTCCTCCTCCGCCGGGGCCCCGGTGGCCCAGCGGGCCAGGAAGGCCTGGAGGCGCACGGCGACCCTGGTACGGGACAGCTCGTCGGGCGGGCTGACGGCCATCGCCGCCTCCAGGCCGTCGAGCATCCCGAGCAGCGGCTCGACGTCCGTGCCCGACTCGGCGCCCGGCAGGGTGCTGTGCAGGTGGGCCGCCAGCGCGGCCGGGGTCGGGTGGTCGAAGACGATCGTCGCCGGGAGCGGGACCCCGCACTCCCCGGCCAGCCGGTTGCGGAACTCGACGGCCGTGAGCGAGTCGAAGCCCAGGTCGCGGAACGGCCTGGTCTCGTCGATGCCTTCGGCCAAGGAGTAGCGGAGCACCTCGACCAGGACGTCCCTGATCAGCTCCAGCAGGACGGCCGTCCGCTCCTTGGCGTCCAGCCCCGCCAGCCGGACGCGCGGCGCGCCGCCGTCCGCCCCGCCGTCCTCCGCCGGCGCCGGCCCGGCCGGGGCCAGGGCGTCGGCGGCCTCGGGCAGGTCGCCCAGCAGCGGGCTCGGCCGGCCCGAGGTGAAGGCGGGCGCGAAGCGGGACCAGTCCACGTCGGCGACGGTCAGCGCGGCCGCGCCGCCGTCCACCGCCGCCGCGAGGGCCGAGAGCGCGAACTGCGGGTCCAGCGGCGTCAGTCCGCGGCGGCGCAGGAACTCCTCCGCCCCGTCGCCCGCCATTCCGCCGCCCGCCCACGGGCCCCAGGCGACCGAGGTCCCGGCAAGACCGCGGTCGCGCCGGTTCCTGGCCAGGGCGTCCAGGTAGGCGTTGCCGGCCGCGTAGAGGGCCTGGCCGCCGCTGCCCCAGGTGGCCGCGATGGAGGAGAACACCAGGAACAGCTCCAGGTCGGCCGCCGCGGTGAGCTCGTCCAGGTGGGCGGCGCCGTCGACCTTGCCGCCGGTGATCCTCGCGATGTCCTCGGCGCCGGTCTGCGCGAGCATCGCCGACTGGGCGACCCCGGCGGCGTGGACGACGCCGATCAGCGGACGGTCGGCCGGGACGGCGGCCAGCGTCGCCGCCAGCGCGTCCCGGTCGGCGGCGTCGCACTCGGCGACCGTCACCCGGGCTCCGGCCGCCGTGAGTTCGGCGGTCAGCTCCTCGGCTCCCGGGGTGCGGGAGCCGCGCCGGCTGGTGAGGACCAGGTCGGTGACGCCCCGGTCGACCAGCCAGCGGGCGACCACCGCGCCCAGCGCGCCGGTGCCGCCGGTGACCAGCACCGTGCCGGGCCGCGACGGCCGCCACGGCGCCGCCGGGGCCTGACCGGTGTCGGTGCGGTCCTGACCGGCGTCGATACGGACCCGATCGGCGTCGGTGCGGGTCAGCCGGCGGACGAGCACCCGGTCGCCGCGCAGGGCGAGCTGGTCCTCGCCGGTGCCGCCGTCGAGGACGGCCGCGAGGGCGGTGAGGGTGCCGGAGTCCGGCTCGGCGGGCAGGTCGACCAGCCCGCCCCAGCGCCGCGGGTGTTCCAGCGCGGCGGCCTGGCCGAAGCCCCACAGCTGCGCCTGCTCGGGGTGGGTGACCCGGTCCGCCGCGTCCACGGCCACCGCGCCGCGGGTGACCATCCACAGCGGCGCCTCCACCTCCGCGTCGCCGAGGGCGTGCATCAGCAGGAGGCTGCGGGTCAGCCCGGTGGGCAGGTAGACGACCCCGCGCGCCTTCTCGGCGGCGGCGCGCAACCGGTCCGCCAGCTGGTCCCGGTCGAGGTCGCCGATGGCCAGCCGGACCGGTTCGGTGTCGGCGGGCAGCTCCGCGAGCACGGAGTCGGCGAGCGCGGTGTCCGCGGACGTGGCGTCCGCAGGCGTGGTGTCGTCCGAGCCGTCGGTGACCAGCAGCCAGCTGCCGTCCAGCCGCGCCGGGGCGACCTCGACCGGCTTCCAGTCGACCCGGTAGAGGCAGTCGTCCAGCGTCGGGGCCGCGCCGGAGGCCCGGCCGGCCGCCGGGAGCGGCAACCGCGGCCAGTACCGGTCCCGTTGGAAGGCGTACGTCGGCAGGGCCACCCGGCGCCCGGCGGGCAGGACGGCCGTCCAGTCGGCGTCGGCGCCCGCCGTCCAGATCCTGGCGAGCGCTTCGACGGCGGTGTCCCGGTCCGCGCGGCCCTTGCGCAGCAGCGGCGCGAAGGTGCCCGCCGCGACGGACTGCTGTGCCAGCCCGCACAGCACGCCGTCGGGGCCGAGTTCCAGGTACCGGGTGACGCCCTGCCCGGCCAGGTGCGTGACGCCTTCGGCGAAGCGGACGGCCTCGCGGACCTGCCGGACCCAGTAGTCCGGCGTGGACAGCAGTCCGGGTTCGGCGATCGTGCCGGTCAGGTTGGAGACGACCGGGATGCGCGGCTCGGTGAAGGTCAACCCGGCCAGGACGGCGGCGAATTCGGCGAGCATCGGCTCCATCAGGGCCGAGTGGAAGGCGTGCGAGACGCTCAGCCTCCGGACGCGTCGGCCCTCGGCCTTCCAGCGCTCGGCCAGCTCGTCGACGGCCTCCGCCGGGCCCGAAACCACCACCGAGGAAAGCCCGTTGACGGCGGCGACGTCCAACCGGTCACCGATCTCCGCGCGCACCTCGGCCTCGGCGGCCTGGACGGCGAGCATCGCGCCGCCCTCCGGCAGCGCCTGCATCAGCCGCCCGCGCGCCGCCACCAGCGCGCACGCGTCGGCCAGCGAGAACACCCCCGCCACATGGGCCGCCGCCACCTCGCCGATCGAGTGCCCGAGCAGGAAGTCCGGTACCACACCCCAGGATTCCAGCAGCCGGAAGGACGCGACCTCGACCGCGAACAGCCCGGCCTGCGCCCACACCGTACGGTCGAGGTACTCGACGCCCCCGAACACCACGTCCTTCACCGGACGGTCCAACAACAGGTCCAGTTCCCCGCAGACCGCGTCGAAGGCCTCCGCGAACACCGGGAACGCCCCGTACAACCCGGCGCCCATCCCCACCCGCTGCGCGCCCTGACCGGTGAACAGGAACGCCGTACGGCCCTCGGCCGCGACGCCCGACACCAGCGCGCCGGACGGCCGGCCGGCGGCCAGGGCGCCGAGCGGGGCGTCCCGGTCGGCGCCGAGCACCACCGCGCGGTGCTCCAGCCCGGCCCGGGAGAGCAGCGACCTGGCCACGTCCTCGGGCCGCGGGCCGGCCTGCCGCGCCGTGAAGGCGCGCAGCCGCTCGGCCTGGCCGGCCAGCGCCTTGGCGGAGCGCCCGGACAGCAGCCAGGGCAGCACGGCTCCGGCTTCGTCGGCCTGCGGATCCGACGTGGTGTCCGGAGCCGGCGCCGGAGCCGGCGCCGCCGGAGCGGCCTCCAGGATGACGTGGGCGTTGGTGCCGCTGATCCCGAAGGAGGACACCCCCGCCCTGGCCGGCCGGTCCACGGCGGGCCACGGCCGGCGGTCCGTCACCAGCTCCACCGCGCCCGCCGTCCAGTCCACCTGCGGGGTCGGCTCGGCGACGTGCAGGGTCGGCGGCACCGTGCCGTGCCGCAGGGCGAGCACCATCTTGATCACCCCGGCGACGCCGGCCGCCGCCTGGGTGTGCCCGAGGTTGGACTTCACCGAGCCCAGCAGCAGGGGCTCACCGGCGCGGTCCTGGCCGTAGGTGGCCAGCAGCGCCTGGGCCTCGATCGGGTCGCCGAGGCGGGTTCCGGTGCCGTGCGCCTCCACCACGTCCACGTCGGCGGCCGAGAGTCCGGCGTTGGCCAGGGCCTGCCGGATCACCCGCTCCTGCGAAGGACCGTTGGGGGCGGTGAGACCGTTGGACGCGCCGTCCTGGTTGACCGCGCTGCCCCGCACCACGGCGAGGATCTCGTGGCCGTTGCGGCGAGCGTCGGAGAGTCGCTCCAGCAGCAGCACGCCGACGCCCTCGCCCCAGCCGGTGCCGTCCGCCGCGGCCGAGAAGGCCTTGCAGCGGCCGTCGGCGGCCAGCCCGCCCTGCCGGTCGAACTCGGCGAACACCACCGGGGTGGACATCACCGAGACGCCGCCCGCGACGGCCAGTTCGCACTCGCCGCTCCGCAGTGCCTGCCCCGCGAGGTGCAGGGCGACCAGCGAGGAGGAGCAGGCGGTGTCCACCGTCATCGCCGGGCCTTCGAGCCCGAACGCGTACGCCACCCGGCCGGAGAGCACCGACGCGGCGTTGCCGGTGACGACGTGGCCGTCCACGTCCTCCTCGGAGGCGGCGAGGACCAGCGGGTAGTCCTGGCCGTTGGTGCCTGCGAAGACGCCGACCGGCCGGCCCCGCATCGCCTGCGGGTCCACTCCGGCGGACTCGAAGGCCTCCCAGGACGCCTCCAGCAGCAGCCGCTGCTGGGGGTCCATCGCCAGGGCCTCGCGCGGCGAGATGCCGAACAGGCCTGCGTCGAACTCCGCCACGCCGTCCAGGAATCCGCCCCGGGCGGCCGCGTCCACGCCGGTCCAGCCGGTCTCCCAGCCGCGGTCGGCGGGGATGCCGGTCATCGCGTCGACGCCGTCGGACAGCAGTTCCCACAGCGCCTCCGGCGAGCCGGCGCCGCCGGGGAAGCGGCAGGCCATGCCGACGATCACGATCGGCTCGTCCTCGGCCCTGGCGCCGCCCACCGCCTCGGCCCTGGTGCCTCCCGCCGCCTCGACGGCACCGCCGGGCTCGGCCGCGCCGAACAGCCGCTCGGCCAGGTTGCGCGCCAGCGCGGCCGGGGTCGGCCGGTCGAAGACCAGGGTGGCGGGCAGCGCGAGGCCGGTCCTGGCGGTCGCCAGGTTCCGGAACTCCACCGCCGTCACCGAGTCGAACCCGAGGTCGCGGAAGGCCTGTTCGGCGCCGACCGCGTCCGGTGAGCCGTGGCCGAGCACCGCCGCGGCCCAGGACCGTACGGCGTCCAGCAGCAGTCCGGGGCGCCTGGTCTCCGGCGCGGCCTCCAGTTCGGTCCTGAACTCCGCCGCCCGCCCGGTGCCCCGGGCGGCGCCGGCGGCGGCCTCGGCGGCCTCGGCGGCCTCCGGCAGGTCGGCCAGCAGCGCGCTGGGCCGCAGCCCGGCCAGGCCGGCCGCGAACAGCGTCCAGTCGACGTCGGCGACCACCAGGGTGGCCTGGTCGTGGCCGATCGCCCGGGCCAGCGCCGTGACGGCGAGCGCCGGGTCCATCGGCGGCAGGCCGCCGCGGCGCAGCCGCTGCACCAGGGCCGGATCGGCCGCCATCCCCTCGTTCGCCCACGGGCCCCAGGCGACCGAGACACCCGGCAGACCGCGCTCGCGCCGCCCGGCCGTCCAGGCGTCCACGAAGGCGTTGGCGGCGGCGTAGTTGCCCTGCCCGGCGCTGCCGACGGTGCCGGCCAGCGAGGAGAAGACGACGAAGAACTCCAGCTCGTGGCCCCGCGTCAGCTCGTCCAGGGCGACCAGGCCGGCCGCCTTGGCGGCCAGCACCGTCCGGAGGCGTTCCGGGGTGAGGGAGTCGAGGGTGCCGTCGTCCAGCACGCCGGCGGCGTGCACCACGCCGGTCAGCGGGCGGTCCGCCGGGATCGCGGCGAGCACCTCGGCCAGCGCGGCCCGGTCGGTCACGTCGCAGGCCGCGACCACGGCCTCGGTGCCCTGCTCCGCCAACTCGGCGACCAGGCCCGTCATGCCCGGCGCGTCCGCGCCGCGACGGCCGGTCAGCACCACCCGGGCCACGCCGCTCCCGGCCAGCCAGCGGGCGACGGTGGCGCCCAGCGCACCGGTCCCGCCGGTGACCAGGACGGTCCCCTCGACGGCCGGCGACCAGGCCGGCGATCCGGACGGCAAACCCGACGGCGAGCCCGACGGCGATCCGGTGCCCGTTCCGGACGGCGCGCCCTGTCCCGCGGCCGCCCTGACCAGCCGGCGTCCGTAGGTGCCCGAGCCGCGCACGGCCACCTGGTCCTCGCCGGTGCCGCCGGCCAGCACCGCGGCCAGCCGGGTGCCCGCCCTGGCGTCCGGTGCGGACGGCAGGTCGATCAGGCCGCCCCAGCGGTCCGGGGACTCCAGGGCCGCGACCCGGCCCAGGCCCCAGACCTGCGCCTGTCCGGCGTCGGCGGCCGGGTCGGAGCGGCCGACGGAGACCGCGTGCTCGGTCAGCGCCCAGAACGGGGCGCTGACGCCCGCGTCGCCGAGCGCCTGGAACAGGGCCAGGGTGAGTTCCAGGCCCTGCGACAGCGCGGCGTCCTCGGCCGGCGCCCCGGTGAGGGCGGCGAGTGACACCACGCCCGTCACCGTGCCCGCGTCGAGGAGCTGTGCGGCCAGGTCCGTCCGGTCGGTGCCGGCGGGCCGGAACGGCACCGGCTCGGCTCCCGCCGCGCGGATCGCCGCCGCCACCGCCTCGGCGAGCGGGTGCGCCGCACCGGCGGGCGGGAGCACCAGCAGCCACCGGCCGGTCAGCGCCGGAGCGGCCGCCCCGCCGGTGAGCGGGCGCCAGGTGGCCTGGTAGCGCCAGGAGTCCACCACCGAGTCGACCCGGCGGCGCTGCCGCCACGAGGAGAGCACCGGCAGGGCCGCGCCGAGCAGCCCGGCCGGGTCGGGGGCGTCCAGCAGCTCGGCCAGGTCGCCGAGGTCCTCGCGCTCCACGGCGTCCCAGAACCTGGCGTCCACCGTGTCCCCGGCGGCCGCCACGGGACCGGACGCGCCGGTCCGCGGCCAGAACCGCTGCCGCTGGAAGGCGTACGTCGGCAGCTCCACCCGCCGCCCCGCGGGCAGCACCGCGGACCAGTCGGCCTCGGCTCCGTCGGCCCACAGCCGGGCCAGCGCCCGCAGCGCGGTCAGGGAGTCCTCCCGGCCGCGGCGCAGCAGCGGGGCGAACACGCCGTCCGCGACGGTCTGCTGGGCCATCGCGCACAGCACGCCGTCCGGTCCCAGCTCCGCGAACCGGGTGACACCCTCGCGGTGCAGGGTCTCAACGCCGTCGGCGAAGCGGACGGCCTCGCGGACCTGGCGCAGCCAGTAGTCGGGGGTGGTGAGCAGCCCTGGCCCGGCCGTCGTGCCGGTCAGGTTGGAGACGATCGGAATGCCCGGCTCGGCGAACTCCAACTCGGCCAGGACGGCGGCGAATTCGGCGAGCATCGGCTCCATCAGGGCCGAGTGGAAGGCGTGCGAAACGGTCAGCCGGCGGGTACGGCGCCCCTCGGACTTCCAGCGCTCGGCGAACTCCTCGACGGCCTCCGCCGGGCCCGAAACCACCACGGAGGTGGGCCCGTTGACGGCGGCGACGTCCAACCGCTCGCCGATCTCCGCGCGCACCTCGGCCTCGGCGGCCTCGACCGCCAGCATCGCGCCGCCCTCCGGCAGCGCCTGCATCAGCCGGCCCCGCGCCGCGACCAGCGCACACGCGTCGGCCAGCGAGAACACCCCGGCGACGTGTGCCGCGGCGATCTCGCCGATCGAGTGGCCGAGCAGGAAGTCCGGTACCACGCCCCAGGATTCCAGCAGCCGGAAGGACGCGACCTCGACCGCGAACAGCCCGGCCTGGGTCCACCCCGTCAGGTCGAGATCGGTGCCCTCGAACACCGCCTCCCTGACCGGCCGGTCGAGCCGGAGGTCCAGCTCCGCGCGGACCGCGTCGAAGGCGTCCGCGAACACCGGGAAGGTCTCGTACAGTCCGCGCCCCATGGCGGCGTACTGCGAGCCCTGGCCGGTGAACAGGAAGGCGGTGCGGCGGTCGGCGACCGTGCCGGTGACCAGGGTGGCGTCGGGTTCGCCGGCGGCCAGCGCGGCCAGGCCGCGCAGGAGTTCGGCGTGGTCGGCGCCGACGACCACGGCCCGGTGGTCCAGGTCCGCCCGGCTGCCGGCCAGCGACCAGGCGACGTCCCGGACGTCCGCGCCCGGTGCGACGAAGGCGCGCAGGCGCTCCGCCTGGTCGCGCAGGCCCTCGGCGGTCTTCGCCGAGACCGTCCAGGCGGGCAGCGCCGGTGCGGCGGCCGGCTCCTCGGCCGGGGTGGCCGGCACGCTCTCCAGGATGACGTGGGCGTTGGTGCCGCTGATGCCGAAGGAGGAGACGCCCGCGCGGCGCGGTCGCTCGGCCTCGGGCCACGGACGGGCCTCGGTGAGCAGTTCCACCGCGCCGGCCGACCAGTCCACCTGCGGGCTGGGCCGCTCCGCGTGCAGGGTGGCCGGGAGGACGCCGTGGCGCATCGCCTGCACCATCTTGATCACCCCGGCGACGCCGGCGGCGGCCTGGGTGTGGCCGATGTTGGACTTGACGGAGCCGAGCCAGAGCGGCTCGCCGGCACGGTCCTGGCCGTAGGTCGCCAGCAGCGCCTGGGCCTCGATCGGGTCGCCCAGGACGGTGCCGGTGCCGTGCGCCTCCACCGCGTCCACGTCGGCCGGGGACAGCCCGGCGCTCGCCAGCGCCTGGCGGATCACCCGCTGCTGGGCGGGGCCGTTCGGCGCGGTGAGGCCGTTGGAGGCGCCGTCCTGGTTGACCGCGCTGCCGCGCAGCACGGCCAGCACCCGGTGCCCGTTGCGCCGGGCGGTGGAGAGCCGCTCGACCAGCAGGACGCCGACGCCCTCGCCCCAGCCCGTACCGTCCGCGCCGGCGCCGAAGGACTTGCAGCGGCCGTCGGAGGCCAGCCCGCCCTGGCGGTCGAACTCGCCGAAGGCGGCCGGGGAGACCATCACCGTCACACCGCCGGCCAGGGCGGTCTCGCAGTCGCCCTCGCGCAGCGCCTGCGCCGCCCAGTGCAGCGCGACCAGGGAGGAGGAGCAGGCGGTGTCGACGGTGACCGCCGGGCCCTCCAGGCCGAAGGTGTACGCCACCCGGCCGGAGATCACGCTGTTCGCCGATCCGGCCAGGAGGTGGTTCCTCGCCTCCTCCAGTCCCCCGGCGGCGCCGTAGCCCGAGGAGGAGGCGCCGACGAAGACGCCGATCTGTCCGCCGCGCACCGAGCGCGGATCGATCCCGGCGTCCTCGAAGGCCTCCCAGGAGGCCTCCAGCAGCAGCCGTTGCTGCGGGTCCATCGCCAGCGCCTCACGCGGGCTGATGCCGAACAGGGCCGCGTCGAACTCGGTCGCGCCGTCGACGAAGCCGCCGCGCGCCGCCTCGGCGGCGATGCCCTCGACCGGCCAGGCGCGGTCCGCCGGGAAGCCGGTCACGCCGTCCACGCCGGCGGCGACCAGCTCCCACAGCTCCGCCGCCGAGCGCACCCCGCCCGGGTAGCGGGCGCTCATACCGACGATCACCACCGGATCGTCCGGGGCGGGGGCCGGTCCGACGGGTGCCTCCGCGGCCCCCGTGGGCGCGGACTCCGGCAGTTCTCCGGCCAGTTCCGCGGCCAGGTGGGCGGCCAGGACGGCCGGCGTCGGGTAGTCGAAGGCGAGGGTGGCGGGCAGTGCCAGCCCGGTGTCCCTGGTCAGCAGGTTCCGCAGGGCCACCGCGGTCAGCGAGTCGAAGCCGAGGTCGCGGAACGCCTGCCCGGCGTCGACGGCCTCCGCCGAGGCGTGGCCGAGGACGGCGGCGGCGCAGGACCTGACCAGGTCCAGCAGCATCCGCTCGCGGCGCGCGGCCGGGGCCGCCGCCAGCCGGGCCGGGAACCCCGAGGCGTCCTCGGCGGCCGCGGCCTCCGGCGCCAGGGCGGCGGCCGCCTCCGGCAGGTCCGCGAGCAGCGGACTGGTCCGGGCGGTGGCGAACAGCGGCGCGAACAGCGTCCAGTCCACGTCGGCCACGGTCACGCAGGCCTCGTCGCCGTCCACGGCGCGGGCCAGGGCGAGCACCGCGAGCCGCGGGTCCATCGCGGCCAGGCCCCGGCGGCGCAGCTGTTCGGCGGCCTCACCCCGGGCGGCCATGCCGCCGCCGGCCCACGGGCCCCAGGCGACCGAGGTGCCGCGCAGGCCCTCCGCCCTGCGGCGCTGCACCAGGGCGTCGAGGTGGGCGTTGGCGGCCGCGTAGACGGCCTGGCCGCCGCTGCCCCAGGTGGCCGCGATCGAGGAGAACACCACGAACAGGTCGAGGTCCGACCCGGCGGTCAGCTCGTCGAGGAGCCCGGCGCCGACGGCCTTGCCGTCGAGCACCCTGGCGATCTCCGTCCGGTCGGTGCCGGCGAGCGGCACGGCGCCCTGGGCGACACCGGCGGCGTGCACCACGCCGGTCGGCCGGTGCTCGGCGAGCAGCGCCGCCAGCCCCTCCCGGTCGGTCGCCCCGCAGGCGGCCACCACCACCTCACTGCCCAGCTCCGAAAGCTCCGCCACCAGCTCGGCGACGCCCGGCGCCTCCGCGCCCCGACGACTGGTCAGCACCAGCTTCGGCACCCCCCGACCGGCCAGCCAACGCGCCGTCTCGGCACCCAGCGCACCCGTCCCACCGGTCACCAGCACCGGCCCCGACGGCACCCACGGCGCGGCGGGCACGGTGTCGGAGGCGGCGCGGACCAGGCGGCGGCCGTACACCCCGGCGCCACGGACGGCGACCTGGTCCTCGCCGGTGCCGCCGCCGAGGACGGCCACGGCGCGCCTGGCCGACGGCGGGTCGAGCACGGCCGGGAGGTCGATCAGCCCGCCCCAGCGCTGCGGGTGCTCCAGCGCCGCGACCCGGCCGAGGCCCCAGAGCCGGGCCTGGGCGGGGTCGCGCAGCGGGTCGGAGCGGCCGGTCGAGACGGCGCCGGCGGTGGCCAGCCAGAGCGGGGCGTCGACGCCCGCCTCGCCCAGTGCCCGCAGCAGGCCGACGGCGTCGGCCACCGCGTCGTCCGACGGGAGCAGCGCGACGACGCCGGCGGCGTCGGCGGGCGGGGCGTCGAGGTCGAGCGGGAGCACCTCGGCCCCGGCGTCCCGCAGCGCGGCGGCCAGGGCGGCCCCCGGCTCGGAGCCTTCCGGCGCGGCCAGCAGCCAGGTGCCGGAGAGCGCGGCCCCGGCGAGCCCGGCGAGGGGCTTCCAGGTCGCCCGGTAGCGCCAGGAGCCGATCACCGCGTCCTGCCGGCGCGACCGCCGCCAGGAGGAGAGCACCGGCAGGACGGACCCGAGGTGCTCGGGCGCCCCCTCGATGTCCAGGGTCTCGGCGAGCCCGTCCAGGTCCTCGCGTTCGACGGCCGCCCAGAACCGGGCCTCGTCCGGGTCGGCCGCGGTGTGCGTCGGCTCGGCCGCCTCGGGCCAGTACCGCTCGCGCTGGAAGGCGTAGGTGGGCAGCGGTACCCGCCGGGCGGCGGGCAGCAGGGCAGGCCAGTCGATCTCGGCGCCGGCCGTCCAGAGCGTGGCCAGGGCGGTGCGCAGTGTCTCCCGCTCGTCCCGGTCCCTGCGCAGCAGCGGTACGCCGGCCGTGTCGGGGGCGCTCTGGCCGGCGAGTGCGGTCAGCACCCCGTCCGGGCCGACCTCGACGAGGCGGGTGGCGCCCTGGCGGCGCAGGGTGTCCACGCCGTCGGCGAAGCGGACCGCTTCGCGGACCTGGCGCACCCAGTAGTCGGGGGTGGACATCAGCCCTGGCTCGGCGAGTTCCCCGGTCAGGTCGGAGACCATCGGGAACTGCGGCTCGTTGAAGGTCAACTCGGCCAGGACGGCGGCGAATTCGGCGAGCATCGGCTCCATCAGCGCCGAGTGGAAGGCGTGCGAGACGGTCAGCCGGCTGGTCTTGCGGCCCTCGGCCTTCCAGCGTGCGGCGAACTCGTCGACGACCTCCGCCGGGCCCGAAACCACCACGGAGGCGGGCCCGTTGACGGCGGCGACGTCCAGCCGGTCACCGATCCCGGTACGCACCTCGGTCTCGGCGGCCTGCACGGCGAGCATCGCGCCGCCGCCCGGCAGCGCCTGCATCAGCCGGCCCCGCGCCGCGACCAGCGCGCACGCGTCGGCCAGCGAGAACACCCCGGCGACGTGCGCGGCCGCGATCTCGCCGATCGAGTGCCCGAGCAGCAGGTCGGGGACCACCTGCCAGGACTCCAGCAGCCGGAACAGCGCCACCTCGACGGCGAACAGCCCGGCCTGGGCCCACACCGTACGGTCCAGGTCCTCCGCGCCCTCGAACACCACGTCCTTCAGCGGCAGGTCAGGGCCGAACTCCGCGCAGACGGCGTCGAAGGCCTCGGCGAACACCGGGAACGCCCCGTACAGGCCCTTGCCCATCCCGACGCGCTGCGCCCCCTGGCCGGTGAACAGGAACGCCGTCCGGCCCTCCGCCACCACCCCGGAGACCACGCCGCCGGAGGGACGGCCCTCCGCCAGCGCCGCCAGGCCGTCCAGCATCGCCGCCCGGTCGCCGCCGAGCACGACGGCGCGGTGGGCCAGCCCGGTGCGTCCGGTCGCCAGTGACCGGGCCACCTCCTCCGGGCGGGCGTCCGGCTCCAGCCACCCGGCCAGCCGGGCCGCCTGGGCCCGCAGGCCCGCCGCGCTCTGCGCCGACACCACCCACGGGGTCGGCTCCTGCGCCGGTGCGGCCGGCCCGGCCGCTTCCTCCGCCGGCGCCTCCTCCAGCACCACGTGGGCGTTGGTGCCGCTGATGCCGAACGAGGACACGCCCGCGCGGCGCGGCTGTCCGGCCTCCGGCCAGGGCCTGGCCTCGGTCAGCAGCTCGATCGTTCCCGTCGACCAGTCCACGTGGGAGGTCGGCCGGTCCGCGTGCAGGGTGGCGGGCAGCACGCCGTGCCGCATCGCCTCCACCATCTTGATCACCCCGGCGACACCGGCCGCGGCCTGGGTGTGGCCGATGTTGGACTTCACCGAGCCCAGCCGCAGCGGCCGGTCGCCGGGCCGGTCCTGGCCGTACGTCGCCAGCAGGGCCTGGGCCTCGATCGGGTCGCCGAGCCGGGTACCGGTGCCGTGTGCCTCCACCGCGTCGACCTCGGCGGCCGACAGCCCGGCACTGGCCAGTGCCTGACGGATCACCCGCTCCTGCGAGGGCCCGTTGGGCGCCGTCAGACCGTTGGACGCGCCGTCCTGGTTCACGGCCGAACCCCGCACCACCGCGAGCACCCGGTGCCCGTTGCGGCGGGCGTCCGAGAGCCGCTCGACCAGCAGCAGGCCGACGCCCTCGGACATCCCGGTGCCGTCCGCGTCCTCCGAGAAGGCCTTGCAGCGCCCGTCGGAGGCCAGGCCGCCCTGCCGTTCGAACTCGGTGATCACGCCCGGCGTGGCGAGCGCGGTGACCCCGCCGGCCAGCGCGAGGTCGCACTCGCCGTTGCGCAGGGCCTGCACGGCGAGGTGCAGGGCCACCAGTGAGGAGGAGCAGGCGGTGTCGACGGTGACCGCCGGGCCCTCCAGGCCGAACACGTAGGCCAGCCGGCCGGAGGCGACGCTGGTCGCGTTGCCGGTCATCAGGTGGCCGATCGCGCCGTCCGGGATGCGGGTGCCGAGCCCGTAGTGGGACGCGGCGGCGCCGACGAAGACGCCGGTGGAGCGGCTGCCGGGAGCGGCGGGGACGATGCCCGCGTCCTCGAAGGCCTCCCAGGCGGTCTCCAGCAGCAGCCGCTGCTGGGGGTCCATCGCGAGGGCCTCGTGCGGCGAGATGCCGAACAGCCCGGCGTCGAAGTCGGTGGCGCCGTCCACGAATCCGCCCCTGGCGGCCTCGCCGGCGACGGTGTCCTGCGCCCAGCCGCGGTCAACCGGGAAGGCGGTGATGCCCTCCTCGCCCGCGGCCACCAGCCGCCACAGGTCGGCCGGGGAGGCGACGCCGCCGGGCAGCCGGCAGGCCATGCCGACGATCGCGACCGGATCGCCGGGAGCGGCGGTCGGCACCGGGGCGGTGGGGACGGGCGCCGGGGCGCTGTCGCCCAGCAGCCGGGTGGCCAGGTGGTCGGCGAGCGCGGTGGGGTTGGGGTGGTCGAACACCGCGGTGGCGGGCAGCCGCAGGCCGGTGGCGCTGTTGAGCCGGTTGCGCAGCTCGACCGCGGTCAGCGAGTCGAAGCCGAGGTCGCGGAAGGCCTGCCGGGCGCCGATCGCCTCGGCGTCGGCGTAGCCCAGCACGGTGACGGCGTTGCCGCGGACCAGGTCCAGCAGCAGCTGCCGACGCTGGCTCGCGGAGGCGCCGCGCAGCCGGCCGGCCAGGGTGGCGCCGTCGCCGGCCTCCCGTTCGGCGGCGCGCCGCACGGCGGGCCGGATCAGGCCGCGCAGCAGCGCGGGGACCTCGCCGCCGACGGTGCGGTCCAGGACGGTCGGGACGAGGTGCGCCGCGGGCGCGGCGGTGGCCGCGTCGAAGAGCGCGAGGGCCTGCGCGGTGCCCAGGCCGGTCCCGAGCCGGTCGGGGCGGGCGGCGGCCCCCGGGTTCAGGTGCCTGGTCATCGTGCTGGCCTCCTGCCAGAGGCCCCAGGCGAGGGCCTGGCCGGGCAGGCCGAGGGCGCGCCGGTGGGAGGCGAGGCCGTCCAGGAAGGCGTTGGCCGCCGCGTAGTTGGCCTGGCCGCCGCTGCCGAAGGTGGCCGAGGCCGAGGAGTACAGCACGAACAGCGCGAGGTCGGTGCCGGCGGTGAGTTCGTGCAGGTTGGCGGCGGCGTCGACCTTCGGCCGCAGCACGGCCTCGACCCGCTCCGGGGTCATCGCCTCGAACACACCGTCGTCCAGGACGCCGGCCGCGTGCACGACGCCGGTCAGCGGGTGCTCGGCGGGGATCCGCGCGAGCAGCGCGGCCAGCGCGTCCCGGTCGGCGGCGTCGCAGGCCGCGACGGTCGCCTCGGCACCCAACTCCGTGAGCTGCTCGACCAGTTCGGCCGCGCCGGGGCTGTCGGCGCCGCGCCGGCTGAGCAGCAGCAGGTGCCGTACGCCGCGTTCGGTCACCAGGTGGCGGGCCAGCAGGCCACCGAGGGTGCCGGTGCCGCCGGTGATCAGCACGGTGCCCTCGGGGTCGAGCGGCGCCGGGACGGTGACCACGTTCTTGCCGACGTGCCTGGCCTGGCTCATGAAGCGGAACGCGGCGGGCGCCTCGCGGACGTCCCAGGCGGTGACCGGCAGCATGGTCAGCGCGCCCGCGTCGAACAGGGCGACGATCTCCGCGGTGATCTCGCGCACCCGCTCCGCGCCCGCCTCGGCGGGGTTGAACGCCCGGTACCGCGCGCCCCGGTGGTCGGCGGCGACCCGCTCGGCGTCGCGCGGGTCGGCCTTGCCCATGTCGGCGAAGCGCCCGCCGTCGGCGAGCAGCCGCAGCGAGGCGTCGACGAACTCGCCGGCCAGCGAGTTGAGCACCACGTCCACGCCGCGCCCGCCGGTGGCGGCGCGGAACGCCTCCTCGAAGTCCAGGTCGCGGGAGGAGGCGAGGTGGGCGTCGTCCAGTCCGGCGGCTCGCAGCACGTCCCACTTGCCGGCGCTAGCGGTGCCGTACACCTCCAGGCCCAGATGGCGGGCGAGCTGGACGGCGGCCATGCCCACGCCGCCGGCCGCGGCGTGCACCAGCACCGACTCCCCCGGCCTGGCGGCGGCCACGTCCACCAGACCGTAGTAGGCGGTGGTGAACGCCACCGGTACGGCGGCGGCCTCGGCGAAGGTCCAGTGGGCCGGCATCCGGGCCAGCAGCCGGCGGTCGGTGACGGCCCGGTTGGCGAAGCCGCCGCCGTCGAAGTGGCCGAACACCCGGTCCCCGGCGGCCAGGTCGGTGACCTCGGCGCCGACCTCCAGGACGACACCCGCGGCCTCCGCTCCCATCACCGCGTGGTCGGGGTACATCCCGAGGGTGATCAGGACGTCGCGGAAGTTGACGCCGGCCGCGCGGACGGCCACCCGGACCTGTCCGGCGCCCAGCGGGGCGTCGGCCTCGGGGACGGGCACCAGGGCGAGGTTCTCCAGGGTGCCCTGGGCGGTGACGTCCAGGCGCCAGGCACCGGTCCCGTCGGGGGCGGCGAGGACCTCGGCGGCGCTCTGCCGGGCGAGCCTGGGCACCCGGGCCCCGCCCTCGCGCAGCGCGAGCTGCGGCTCGTCGTCGACGGTGGCCCAGGCCTGCCAGTCGGCGTCCCCGCCGACCGGGTCGCGGTCCAGCAGCAGCACCCGGCCCGGGTGCTCGGACTGCGCCGAGCGCAGCAGGCCCCACACCGCGGCGCCGGCCAGGTCGGTGACCGGCTGGCCGGGGGCGGCCGGGACCGCACCGCGGGTGACGACCACCAGCCGGGCCGCGGCGAAGCGGTCGGCGTCGAGGAACTCCTGGACAGCGCACAGGACTTCGGTGGTGGTCCGGCGCACGGCCGGGGCCTCGGCAGGAGCGGGCGGCACGCTCAGCACGACCACCGGGGGCTCGGCGCCTGCCTCGACGGCGCCGAGGTCCCGCCAGGCCGCGGTGTCGGGCCGGGCCGGGGCCTGGCGCGGCAGCGGGGACCAGTCGACGGTGAACAGGGCGTCGTGGACGGCGCGTTCGCCGGCCCGCCGGACTGAGTCGGCGGCGAGTTCGCGCAGGGTCAGCGACGCGATGCCGACCACCGGCGCGCCGGCCGGGTCGGCGGCGTGCAGGGCGATCCCGTCGGGACCGGCCGTCAGCGCCACCCGGAGCACGGTGGCCCCTGCGGCCTGGAGACTGACGCCCTCGAAGGAGAACGGCAGCCGGGTGCCGGTGCCGGGCTCGGCGGTGAGCGAGACGGCGTGCAGGGCGGAGTCCAGCAGGGCGGGATGCACCCCGTAGCCGTCGGCCGGGACGTCCGACGGCAGCGCGACCTCGGCGTAGACGGTGGCGCCGTCGCGCCAGGCGGCGCGCAGCCCCCGGAAGGCGGGGCCGTAGCCGAAGCCGACCGTGGTCAGCGCCGCGTAGAAGCCCTCGACCTCGACCGGCTCGGCCCCGGCGGGCGGCCACACCGAGAGGTCGGGCCCGTCCTGCGGCGCGGCGGCCGGGGCGAGCACGCCGGTGGCGTGGCAGACCAGCTCGGTGCCGGCGGCGTCCGGCCGGGAGAACACCTCGAAGGTGCGGCTGCCGGTGCCGTCGGCGCCGCCGACGCTCACCTGGACCGCGACGCCGCCCGCCGCGGGCAGCACCAGCGGTGCCTGAAGCACCAGTTCGGCGAGGTGGGCGCAGCCGGCCTGCTCGCCGGCCCGCAGGGCCATCTCGACGAACGCGGTGCCGGGCACCAGCACGTCGCCGCGCACCGCGTGGTCGGCCAGCCAGCCCTGGCCGGCCGCGCTCAGCCGCCCGGTCAGCAGCAGGGCGTCGCCGGGCAGCGGGACGGCGGCACCCAGCAGGGCGTGGGCGGTGACGACCTGGCCGACCGTGGCCAGGTCGCCCGCGGCCACCACGGACCGCGGCCAGTAGCGCTCGCGCTGGAAGGCGTAGGAGGGCAGTTCGACCGTGGGCCCGGCGGGCACCGCGGGGGTGAAGTCGACGGCCGCACCGGCCGTCCAGGCCTCGGCGAGGGCGGCCGACAGCTGGGCGGGGCCGCCGTGGTCGCGCCGCAGGGTGCCCAGCGCGGCTGCGTCGACGCCGGCCGCGTCGGCGGTCTCCTGGACGCCGAGGGTGAGCACCGGGTGCGGGCTGCACTCGATGAACACCGTCCGGCCGTCGGCGAGCAGGGCGCGGACGGCCTGCTCGAAGCGGACGGTGGAGCGCAGGTTGTCGTACCAGTACCGGGCGTCCATCCGCGCGGTGTCGATCGGCTCGCCGGTCAGCGTGGAGTACAGCGGGATCCGGGAGGCCACCGGGGTGATCCCGGCGAGGTCCGTCAGGACCCGTTCGCGGACCCGCTCGACCTGGGCGGAGTGAGAGGCGTAGTTCATCGGGATGAGCCGGGCCCAGGTGCCGTCGGCCTCGCAGAGCGCCAGCAGCTCCGCCAGGGCCGCGGGCTCGCCCGAGACCACGGTCGAGGACGGGCCGTTGTGCGCGGCCACCGAGAGCCGTCCGTCGTACGGTGCGATCAGCTCCCGCGCGCGCTCCTCGTCGACCGCCAGCGCCGCGATCGCGCCGCCGCCGGCCAGTTCGGTCAGCGCCAGGCCGCGCAGGGCGACCGCCTTGGCGCCGTCCTCCAGGGTCAGGGCGCCGGCCACCACCGCGGCGGCGATCTCGCCCTGGGAGTGGCCGACCACGGCCGAGGGCTCGACCCCGTACGACCGCCAGACCTCGGCCAGCGAGACCAGGATCGCCCACAGCGCCGGCTGGACCACCTCCGTCCTGGCGAGCTGCTCCTCGTCGTCCAGGACCTCGGTCAGCGCCCAGTCCGTCCAGGGTGCCAGGGCCGCCGCGCAGGCGGCCATCCGCTCGGCGAACACCGGTGAGGCGTCCATCAGTTCGCGGGCCATGCCGACCCACTGGGAGCCCTGGCCGGGGAACACGAACACCACGTCGCCGGGCACCGTCCGGCCCCGCACCACGCGCTCACCGCCGGAAGCGCCGGAGCCGCCCGTGCCATCGGAACCGTCGGAGCCCTCGGAGCCGTCAAGGGCGCCGAGGCCGTCCAGCAGGGCGGCGCGGTCGGTGCCGAGCACCACGGCGCGGTGCTCCAGGGCGGCCCTGGACAGCAGCGAGCGAGCGACGTCGGACACCCCGAGGCCGGGCCGGCCGGCCGCGAACTCCCGCAGCCGCCGGGCCTGGGCGGCCAGCGCGGCCGGGGTCCTGCCGGACAGCAGCCAGGGCTGCGGCCCCTCGGCGACCGGGGAGCCGGCGGGCCCGGCCGGCTCGGCGGCCGGTGCGGCCTCCAGGATGATGTGGGCGTTGGTGCCGCTGATGCCGAAGGAGGAGACGGCGGCGCGGCGCGGCCGGTCCGCCTCCGGCCAGGGCCTGGCCTCGGTGAGCAGTTCGACCGCGCCGGCCGACCAGTCCACGTGCGGGGAGGGCTCGTCCACGTGCAGGGTCGCGGGCAGCACGCCGTGCCGCAGCGCCTCCACCATCTTGATCACCCCGGCGACGCCCGCGGCGGCCTGGGTGTGGCCGATGTTGGTCTTCACCGAGCCGAGCCACAGCGGCTCGCCGGCGCGCTCCCGGCCGTAGGTGGCGAGCAGGGCCTGCGCCTCGATCGGGTCGCCGAGCCGGGTGCCGGTGCCGTGCGCCTCGACCGCGTCCACGTCGGCGGTGGTCAGGCCCGCGTCGGCCAGGGCCTGGCGGATCACCCGCTGCTGGGAGGGGCCGTTCGGGGCGGACAGGCCGTTCGAGGCGCCGTCCTGGTTGACCGCGCTGCCCCGGAGCACGGCGAGCACCCGGTGGCCCTTGCGGCGGGCCTCGGAGAGCCGCTCCAGCACCAGCACGCCGACGCCCTCGGCCCAGGAGGTGCCGTCCGCGGCGGCAGCGAAGGCCTTGCAGCGGCCGTCGGCGGCCAGGCCGTTCTGCTTGTCGAACTCGGCGAACACCCCGGGGGAGACCATCACCGCGACGCCGCCGGCCAGCGCCATCCCGCACTCCCCGCGGCGCAGTGCCTGCGCCGCCAGGTGCAGGGCGACCAGCGAGGAGGAGCACGCGGTGTCGATGGTGACGGCGGGGCCCTCCAGGCCGAAGGTGTACGACACCCGGCCGGACAGCACGCTGCTGACGGTGCCGGTGAGCAGGTGGCCCTCGACGTTGGCGGGCATCTCCATGCCGAGGCCGTAGCCGGAGGAGGAGGCGCCGATCATCACGCCGGTCGACGAGCGGCCGAGCGAGAACGGGTCGATGCCGGCGTTCTCGAACGCCTCCCAGACCGCCTCCAGCAGCAGCCGCTGCTGGGGGTCCATCGCCAGCGCCTCGCGCGGCGAGATGCCGAACATGCCGGCGTCGAACTCGGTGGCGTCGTCCAGGAAGCCGCCGCGCCGGACGTACGAGCCGCCCTCGGGCCAGCCGCGGTCGGTGGGGAAGTCGCCGACGCCGTCCCGGCCTTCGGCCACCAGCTCCCACAGCTGCCCGGCGGAACGGACGCCGCCGGGGTAGCGGCAGCTCATGCCGACGATCGCGATCGGCTCGTCGTCCACCGCGGCCGTCACCGGGGCCCGTGGCGGAGCCTCCTCGGCCGTGCCGAACAGCTCGCCGAGCAGGTGCTCGGTCAGCGCGGCGGGCGTCGGGTGGTCGAAGACCAGCGTCGCGGCCAGCCTCAGGCCGGTCTCCTCGCCGAGCCGGTTGCGCAGTTCGACGGCGGTCAGCGAGTCGAAGCCCAGGTCGCGGAAGGCCCGGCGCGGCTCCACCGCCTCGGCGGTCGGGCGCCCGAGGACCAGCGCGGTGCGGGCCCTGACCACCTCCAGCAGCAGGCGCGAGCGCTCGCCCTCGGGCGCGGCGGCGAGCGCGTCCCGCAGTTCCGAGGAGACGGCGGGCGCGCCTCCGGTGCCGGTGGTCCCGGCCGTCTCGGCCAGTTCGCTCAGCAGCGGGCTGGGCCGGCCGGAGGCGAACGAGGGCCCGAACCGCTCCCAGTCGACGTCCGCGACGGCCACGCAGCCCTCGTCCCGGTCGACGATCCCGGCCAGGGCCAGGATCGCCGTCGTCCGGTCCAGCCCGGACAGGCCGCGGCGGCGCAGGAAGTCCTCGAAGTCGGCGTCGTCGGCCATGCCGGCCTGGGCCCAGGGGCCCCAGGCGACCGAGGTCCCGGCCAGGCCGCGGGCCCGGCGGTTCTCCACCAGCGCGTCCAGGAACGCGTTCCCGGCCGCGTAGGCGCCCTGGCCGCCGCTGCCCCAGAGGCCGGCGATCGACGAGAACACCACGAACAGGTCGAGGCCGTCGGTCAGTTCGTCCAGCAGCGCGGCGCCGGCCGCCTTGCCGCCGATCACCTCGGCGACGGCCTCAGGACCGGTCTCCATCAGCGGACCGGGCGAGCCGACTCCGGCGGTGTGCACCACGCCGGTCAGCGGGTACTCGGCCGGGATGCCGGCCAGCAGCCCGGTCAGCGACTCCCGGTCGGTCACGTCGCAGGCGGCGACCGTCACCCGGGCGCCCAGCGCGGTCAGTTCGGCCACCAGCTCGTCCACGCCCGGCGCGGCCGGGCCCCGGCGGCTGGTCAGCAGCAGGTGCGGCACGCCCCGGCCCGCCAGCCAGCGCGCCGTGTCCCCGCCGAGGGCGCCCGTCCCGCCGGTGATCAGGACGGTGCCGCCGGTGTTCCACTCCTCGGCGGGCCTCTCGGGCAGCGGTGCCCTGACCACCCGGCGGACGAGTGCCCGTTCCCCGCGCAGGGCCAGCTGGTCCTCCTCGCCCGCGGCGGCGAGGAGCGCGGCCAGCCGTCGGCCGTCCTCGGCGGTCAGGACGGGCGGCAGGTCGATCAACCCGCCCCAGCGGTCCGGCTGTTCCAGCGCGGCGACCCGGCCGAGGCCCCACAGCAGCGACTGCTCGGGGGCCTGCGACCCGTCCTCGTCCCCGGTGGAGACCGCGCCCCGGGTCAGGCACCACAGCGGGGCCCGCGAGCCCACGTCGCCGAGCGCCTGGAAGAGCAGCAGCAGGGCGGCGAGGTCGCCGGGCACCGGCAGCCCGCCGGCGGCGGAGCCGGCCAGGAACACCACACCGGCGGGGTCCTCGGTGGCCAGCCGCTCGGCGAGCGCGGCCCGGTCGCCGGCCGCCGTCAGGGTGGTGACCTGCGCCCCGGCCTCCCGCAGCGCCGCTGCCACGGCTTCGGCCGGGCCGCCCTGGCCGGGTGCGGTCTCGGCGGGTCCGGTCTCGGCGGACACGGCCTGGTCGGGTGCGGCCTCGGCGGCGGTGACGAGCAGCCAGGTGCCGGACGGCCCGGCGGCCTCCGGCACCGCCAGCGGCTGCCACTCCACCCGGTAGCGCCAGGAGTCGACGACCGCCTCCTGCCGGCGCGAGCGCCGCCACGCGGAGAGCGCGGGGACGACGCCGTCCAGGACCTCCGGGGTGTCCGCCAGCCTCAGGGTGGTGGCCAGTTCGGAGACGTCGGCGCGCTCCACGGCCGCCCAGAACCGGGCGTCCTCGGGGGAGCCGGGCGCGTCGAGCGGCACGTCGGGCCAGAAGCGTTCGCGCTGGAAGGCGTAGGTCGGCAGGTCCAGCCTGCGGCCGGCCGGCAGGACGGACCGCCAGTCGAGCTCGCCACCGGTGGTCCAGAGGACGGCCAGGGCGGTCAGGGCGGTCTCGGCCTCGTCCCGCTCGCGGCGCATCAGCGGCGCGAACGCGGCGTCGGCGGCCGACTGTCCGGCCAGACCGGACAACACGGCGTCCGGGCCGAGTTCGACGAACCTGGTGACCCCCTGACGGCCCAGGGTGTCGACACCGTCGGCGAAGCGCACGGCCTCGCGGACCTGACGCAGCCAGTAGTCCGGGGTGGTGACCAGCCCTGGCCCGGAGAGTTCGCCGGTCAGGTTGGAGACCAGCGGGATCTGCGGCTCGGCGAAGGTCAACTGCTCCAGGACAGCGCCGAATTCGGCGAGCATCGGCTCCATCAGCGCCGAGTGGAACGCGTGCGAGACAGCCAGCCGGCTGGTCTTGCGACCCTGCGCGGACCACTCGGCCGCGAACGCCTCCACCACCTCGACGGGCCCGGAAACCACCACGGACGTCGGGCCGTTGACCGCCGCGACGTCCAGCCGGTCACCGACCTCCGCACGCACCTCGGCCTCGCCCGCCTGCACGGCGAGCATCGCGCCACCCTCCGGCAGCGCCTGCATCAGCCGGCCACGCGCCGCCACCAGCGCACACGCGTCGGCCAGCGAGAACACCCCCGCCACATGGGCCGCCGCGATCTCACCGATCGAGTGCCCGAGCAGGAAGTCCGGTACCACACCCCAGGATTCGAGCAACCGGAAGGACGCGACCTCGACCGCGAACAGCCCGGCCTGCGCCCACACCGTCCGGTCCAGATCCTCCGCGCCCCCGAACACCACGTCCCTGAGCGGCCCGCCCAGGTCGAACCCGGCGCAGACCTCGTCGAAGGCCCCCGCGAACACCGGGAACGCCTCGTACAGGCCCTTGCCCATCCCGGCCCGCTGCGCACCCTGCCCCGTGAACAGGAACGCCGTCCGGCCCTCGACCGCGACGCCCGACACCACACCGGCCGCGGGACGGCCCTCCGCCAGCGCCGCCAGGCCGTCCCGGTCGGCCCCGAGCACCACTGCCCGGTGGGCCAGTCCGGCCCTGGTGGTGGCCAGCGACCAGGCCACCTCGCCCGGGTCGGTGTCGGGACCGAGCCATCCGGCCAGCCGTGCCGCCTGGGCTCGCAGCGCCTGCGCACTCTGCGCTGACACCGGCCAGGCCACCGGACCGGACGCCGCCGCCGGCGGCTCGGCCCCGGCCCCGGTGCCGGCTTCGGCCTCGACCTCGGCGGGGCTCTCCTCGATGAGCACATGGGCGTTGGTGCCGCCGACGCCGAACGCGGAGACGCCGATCCGCCGGGTCCGCTCGGCCTGCGGCCAGGGGCGGGCCTCGGTCAGCAGCTCGACGCCGCCGCCCGTCCACTCGACGTGCGGGGTCGGGGCGTCCACGTGCAGGGTGGCCGGCAGCAGGCCGTGGCGCAGCGCCAGCACGCTCTTGATCATGCCGACGGCACCCGCCGCGGCCTGGGTGTGCCCCACGTTGGACTTCAACGAGCCGAGCAGCAGCGGCCGTTCGGCGCTCCGGCCGCGCCCGTAGACGGCTTGCAGCGCCTCGGCCTCGATCGGGTCGCCGAGCCGGGTGCCGGTGCCGTGCGCCTCGACGGCGTCCACGTCGGCCGGTTCCAGCCGGGCGTTGGCGAGCGCCTGGCGGATCACCCGCTCCTGCGAGGGACCGTTGGGGGCGGTGAGGCCGTTGGAGGCACCGTCCTGGTTGACGGCGCTGCCGCGGACGACCGCCAGCACCTCGTGGCCGTTGCGGCGCGCGTCGGAGAGCCGCTCCAGCAGCAGCACGCCGACGCCCTCGCCCCAGCCGGTGCCGTCCGCCGCGGCGGCGAAGGACTTGCAGCGCCCGTCGGCGGCCAGGCCGCCCTGCTTGCCGAACTCGCCGAAGGCCGCCGGGGTGCTGATCACCGCGACGCCGCCGGCCAGCGCCAGCCCGCACTCGCCCTGGCGCAGCGACTGGACGGCCAGGTGCAGCGCGACCAGCGCGGAGGAGCAGGCGGTGTCCACCGTGACGGCCGGGCCCTCCAGGCCGAACACGTACGAGAGCCGGCCGGAGAGCACCCCGCTCGCGGTGCCGGTCAGGTGGTAGCCCGCGGTGTTGTCGGGCAGCCGGCCGACGCCGTCGTAGCCGGACGGGGAGGCGCCGACGAAGACGCCGGTCTCGCTGCCCGCCACGGACCGCGGATCGATGCCCGCCCGCTCGAAGGTCTCCCAGGCGACCTCCAGCAGCAGCCGCTGCTGGGGGTCCATCGCCAGCGCCTCGCGCGGGTTGATGCCGAACAGTTCGGCGTCGAACTCGGTCGCGTCGCCGATGAAGCCGCCCCGGCGGGCGTAGTCCCGGCCCCCGGGGAAGGACTCCTCCCAGCCGCGGTCGGTCGGGAACCCGCCGATCGCGTCGGTGCCGTCCGCGACCAGCCGCCACAGGTCCTCGGGGCCGGTGACGCCGCCGGGCAGCCGGCAGCCCAGCGCGACGATCGCGATCGGCTCGCGGGCCGCCGCCTGGATCTCCCGGTTCTGCCTGCGCAGCCGGTCGACCTCCTTGAGTGAGGCCCGGAGCGCTTCGACCGCCTTGTCACCGCGGGTGTTCATCGATTTCTCCATGGCTCAGACGTCGTCTCGTTCGGTGTTCAGGGCGATCTCGATCAGGGCGTCGGCATCCAGGTCGTCCAGGTCGCCGAGACCGTCCGGCTCGTCCGGCCCGTCGGGGCCGTCCTGGGTGCCCGGGTCGTCCAGCGGGCCGGCCGGCTCGGGGGTGGCGGCCCCGGCCAGGCCCAGCAGGGTGTCCATCAGCCCGGCCTCCCGCAGCCGTTCGATCGGGATGGCGGCCAGGGCGGCACGCACCGCCGCCTCGTCCGGTCCGGCCGGCCGGTCCTCGGTCAGGACGCCCAGCTGCTCGCCGAGGAAGGCCGCCACCCCGTTGGGGGTGCGGTGGTTGAACACCAGGCTCGGCGGCAGGCGCAGCCCGGTCACCCGGCTCAGCCGGTTGCGCAGCTCGACGGCCGTCAGCGAGTCGAAGCCGAGGTCCTTGAAGGCCTGGCCGGCCGTGAGGGTGCGGCCGTCCTGGTAGCGCAGCACGGTGGCCGCCTGGGCGCGCACCACGTCGACCAGGATCTGCGGGCGCTGCCGCAGCGGTGCCGCCGTCAGCCGCGCGACGAGGGCGGCCGCCTCGTCGGCGTCCTCCGGCTCGGCGGGCTCCGGACTCCCGGCCTCCGCCGGGCCGGTGAGCAGCCCGGCCAGCAGTGGGCTGGGCCGGGTGGAGGTGAAGGCCGCGCCGAAGGCCTCCCAGTCCACCGCGGCCACGGTGAGGCCGTGCTCGGCCCGGTCGACGGCCTGGGCGAGGGCCTGGATGCCCAGTTCGGGGTCCATCGGGGTCACGCCGCGGCGCAGCAGGCCGTCGGTGTCCCCGGTGGCGGCCATTCCCGCGCCCGCCCAAGCGCCCCAGGCGACCGAGGTGCCGGCCAGGCCGCGGGCCCGGCGGTGCTCCACCAGTGCGTCCAGGAACGCGTTCCCGGCCGAGTACGCGCCCTGGCCGCCGCCGCCCCAGATCCCGGAGACCGAGGAGAAGACGACGAACTGCTCCAGGTCGAGTCCGAGGGTCAGCTCGTGCAGGTGCACCGCTCCCCCGAGCTTGGCGCCCAGCACCGCGTCGAGGTGGCCGGTGCCGGCCTCGTCCAGCGGGGCCTGGCCGTCGACTCCGGCGGCGTGCAGCACGGCGGTCAGCGGCTGGTCCTGCGGCACTCCTGCCAGGACGGCGGCCAGGGCGTCGCGGTCGGCGGTGTCGCAGGCGGCCAGGGTGACCCGGCTGCCGTACCCGGTCAGTTCCTCCGCGAGGGCCTGCGCGCCGGGGGTGTCGGCCCCGCGCCGGCCGAGCAGCAGCAGGTGCGGCGCGCCGCGCCCGGCCAGCCACCGGGCGGACTCGGCGCCGAGCGCGCCCAGGCCGCCGGTCACCAGGACGGTGCCGGTGGGCCGCCAGCCGGCTGGCACCGGAAGGGCGGGGTCCAGCGGGGCGCGCACCAGCCGGCGGGCGAGCGGCCCGGTGGCGCGGATCGCGATCTGGTCCTCGTCGGTGTCCTCGGACAGCAGGGCGGTCAGCAGGTCGCCGGTCCTGGCGTCGACGTCCTGCGGCAGGTCGACCAGGCCGCCCCAGCGCTCCGGGTGCTCCAGTGCGGCCACCCGGCCGAGGCCCCAGACCGGGGCCTGCGCCGGGTTGTCCAGCGTGTCGCCGCCGCCGGTGGTGACGGCGCCCCTGGTCAGCACCCGGAGCGGCGCCTCGATGCCGGCCCGGCCGAGCGCCTGGAGCAGGGCCAGGGTGGCGGCGGTGCCCTCGGGAAGGGCGGAGGCGGGCAGGGCGGCGCCGACGGCGGCGGTCAGCGACAGGACGCCGGCCACGGCGCCCGGTGCTGCGGCCGCCTCGGCGAGCCCGGCGGCCAGCGCATCCGGGCCGGTGCCGGGGTCGAGCAGGACGGTCACCTCGGCTCCGGCGGCGCGCAGCGCGGTGACGGCCCAGTCGGTGAGCTCGGATTCCTGCGGGGCAACGACCAGCCAGGTGCCGTCCAGCAGCCCGGTGGCGGGCAGGCCGGTCAGCGGGGTCCAGTCGACGCGGTAGCGCCAGCCGTCGATGGTGGCGTCCCGGCGGCGGCGGGTGCGCCAGGTGGCGAGCGCGGGCACGACCTGGTCCAGCGCGTTCGCCCCTAGATCGAGGGTGTCGGCCAGCTCGGCCAGGTCGCCGCGCTCGACGGCGGCCCAGAAGCCGGCCTCCACCGGGTCGGCCGCGCCGGTCGCCGGCGGGCCGGCGGCCGGGGCCTGGTCCGGCCAGTAGCGGTCGCGCTGGAAGGCGTAGGTGGGCAGTCCGATGCGGCGGGCGGCGGGCAGCAGCGACGCGAAGTCGACGGCCACGCCGGCGGTCCAGGCCTCGGCCAGGGCGGTCAGCAGCTGCTCGGGGCCGCCCTGGCCGCGTCGCAGGGTGCCCAGCACGGCCGCCTCGGCCTCGACCGCGTCGGCGGTCTCCTGCACACCGACGGTCAGCACCGGGTGCGGACTGCACTCCACGAACACCGACCGGCCACCGGCCAGCAGCGCACGCGTCGCCTCCTCGAAGCGGACCGGGGAGCGCAGGTTGTCGAACCAGTACCCGGCATCCATCCGCACCGTGTCGATCGACATGCCCGTGAGAGTCGAGAAGAGCGGCACCGCGGAGGTGACCGGAGCGACCTCGGCCAGGTCGTCCAGGATGCGCTCACGCAGCCGGTCCACCTGGGCCGAGTGCGAGGCGTAGTCCACCGGAATCCGGCGGGCCCGCACCTCACGGGACTCGCAGAGCGCCACCAGCTCGTCCAGGGCCTCCGGTTCACCCGAAACCACCGTCGAGGACGGGCCGTTGTACGCGGCGACGGAGATCCGGCCGTCGAAGGGCGCGATCAGCTCCCCGACCACCGCGCTGCCCGCCGCGACGGACACCATGCCGCCGCCGCCCGCGAGTTCGATGATCGCCTGGCTCCGCAGCGCCACCACCCGCGCACCGTCCTCCACGGACAGCGCACCCGCGACCACCGCGGCCGCGATCTCGCCCTGGGAGTGGCCGATCACGGCCGAGGGCCGGACACCATGGGCCCGCCACACCTCGGCCAGCGACACCATCACCGCCCAGAGCACCGGCTGGACCACATCCACCCGGTCCAGCTCGGCGGCCGAGCGCAGCACCCCGGTCAGAGACCACGGCACGTACGGCGCCAGCGCCGCCTCACACTCCGCCAGTCGCGCCGCGAACACCGGTGAGGCCTCGGCGAGTTCACGCGCCATCCCGACCCACTGCGAACCCTGCCCCGGGAAGACGAACACCACGTCACCCGGCACCACCCGGCCCCGCACCACACCCTCGCCGTCGAAGGCGTCGAAGGCGTCGAGCCCGTCCAGCAGCGCGGTCCGGTCCGCGCCCAGCACCACCGCGCGGTGCTCCAGAGCGGCCCGCGACAACAGCGACCCGGCGACATCGGACACCGCCAACTCCGCACGCTCCGCGGCGAACTCCCGCAGCCGCCCCGCCTGCGCGGCCAGCGCGGCCGGGGTCTTGCCCGACAGCAGCCACGGCACCGGACCTTCGACAGCCGGAGACTCGGCGGACTCGACGGCCGGCACGGACTCCAGGATCACGTGGGCGTTGGTGCCACTGATCCCGAAGGACGACACGGCCGCCCGGCGCGGCCGATCCGCCTCCGGCCACGCCCTGGCCTCCGTCAGCAGCTCCACCGCGCCCGCCGACCAGTCCACGTGCGGCGACGGCTCGTCCACGTGCAGGGTCGCCGGCAGCGTCCCGTGCCGCAGCGCCTCCACCATCTTGATCACACCCGCGACGCCGGCCGCGGCCTGGGTGTGCCCGATGTTGGACTTCACCGAGCCGAGCCAGAGCGGCTCGCCCGCCCGCTCCTGCCCGTACGTCGCGAGCAGCGCCCCGGCCTCGATCGGGTCACCGAGCCTGGTGCCCGTGCCGTGCGCCTCCACCGCGTCCACCTCAGCGGCCGACAGCCCCGCGTTGGCGAGCGCCTGCCGGATCACCCGCTGCTGGGACGGGCCGTTGGGGGCGGTGAGGCCGTTGGAGGCACCGTCCTGGTTGACCGCGCTCCCCCGAACCACCGCCAGGATCTCGTGCCCGTTGCGGCGCGCGTCCGACAGCCGCTCGACCAGCAGCACGCCGACGCCCTCGCCCCAGCCCGTCCCGTCCGCACCGCCCGCGAAGGCCTTGCACCGGCCGTCCGGCGCCAGCCCGCCCTGCCGGGCGAACTCGCTGAACACCCCGGAGCCGGTCATCACCGTCACGCCGCCCGCGAGCGCCATGTCGCACTCGCCACCGCGCAGCGCCTGGACGGCGAGGTGCAGGGCGACCAGCGAGGAGGAGCAGGCGGTGTCGACGGTCATCGCCGGGCCCTCCAGACCGAAGGCGTACGCCACCCGGCCGGACAGCACGCTGGTCGCGCCACCGGTCAGCCGGTGCCCCTCGGTGCCCTGGGGCAGTTCCACGTCGACGCCGTAGTACGAGGGGGCGGCGCCGGCGAAGACGCCGATCGACTCGCCCCTGAGCGCCCCGGGGTCGAGCGCCGCGGACTCGAAGACCTCCCAGACGGCCTCCAGCAGCAGCCGCTGCTGCGGGTCCATCGCCAGCGCCTCGCGCGGCGAGATGCCGAACAGCCCGGCGTCGAAGTCCGCGACGTCGTCGACGAAGCCGCCCAGCGGCGCGTACGCACCGGACTGCCCGGTGAGGTCCCAGCCGCGGTCGGTCGGGAAGCCGGCGATCCCGTCCCGGCCCGTGGCCACCAGCCGCCACAGGTCGGCCGGGGAGGCCACCCCGCCGGGGAAGCGGCAGGCCATGCCGACGATGGCGATCGGCTCGCCGGGGTCGGCGACGGCGGCCGCGGTCCTGGTCCCGGCTGCCTCGGCGGCGGTGCCGAGCAGCCGGGTGGCGAGGAAGTCCGCGAGGGCCGTGGCCGTCGGGTAGTCGAACACCAGGGTCGCGGGCAGCCGTTGCCCGGTGGCGGCGTTCAGCCGGTTGCGCAGCTCCACCGCGGCCAGCGAGTCCACGCCGAGGTCCTTGAAGGCCTGCTGCGGGCCGACCGCCTCGGCCCCGGCGTGGCCGAGCACGGTCGCCGTGTTCGTCCGGACCAGGTCGAGCAGCAGCTGGCGCTGTGCGCTCTCCTCCAGGCCCTGGAGGCGGCGCTCCAGCGAGGCCTGCCCGTCCGCCCGCTCTCCCGCGGCGGCCCGCCGCAGGGCCGAGCGCACCAGCCCGCGCAGCAGGGACGGCGGTTCGGCGGTCGCGCCGCGGGCGGCCGAGAGGTCGAGCGCGATCGGCAGCAGGTGCGCGGCGGGCAGGGCGGCCGCGCGGTCGTGGAGGGCCAGGCCGAGGCCGGCGCTCAGGGTGCCGCCGAGGCGGTCGCCGCTGACGACCGTGTCGCCGTCGGCGAGGTGGCCGGTGAGGGCGCTGGCCTTCTCCCACAGGCCCCAGCCGAGCGACTGGGCGGGCAGGCCGGCCGCCCTGCGGTGCGCGGCGAGGGCGTCCAGGAAGGCGTTGGCGGCCGCGTAGCCGGCCTGGCCGCCGGTGCCGAAGGTGCCGGCGGCGGAGGAGTAGAGCACGAACGCGGCCAGGTCGGCGCCGGCGGTGAGCTCGTGCAGGTGGACCGCGGCGTCCACCTTGGGGCGCAGCACCGTGTCGAGCCTGGCCGGGGTCAGCGCGCCGAACACGCCGTCGTCCAGGGCGCCCGCGGTGTGCACCACGCCGGTCAGCGGGTGCGCGGCGGGGATCTCGGCGAGCAGGGCGGCCAGCGCGTCCCGGTCGGCGGCGTCGCAGGCCGCGACGGTCACCTCGGCGCCCAGTTCCCTCAGTTCCCCGACCAGTTGGGCGGCCCCGGCGGCGGCCTGGCCCTGCCGGCTCAGCAGCAGCAGGTGCCGTACGCCGTGACCGGTCACCAGGTGGCGGGCGAGCAGCCCGCCGAGGGTGCCGGTGCCGCCGGTGATCAGGACGGTGCCCTCGGGGTCGAGCGGCGCGGGCACGGTGAGGACGTTCTTGCCGACGTGCCGGCCCTGGCCGATGTGCCGGTACGCCTCGACGGCGTTGCGCACGTCCCAGGCGGTGGTCGGCAGGGCGTGCAGGGCGCCGGCGTCGAACAGGGCGATGACCTCGGCGAGGATCCCGCCCATCCGTGCCGGTCCCGCCTCGCCGAGGTCGAAGGCGCGGTAGGTGACGTCGTCGCGCCCGACGGTGTCGCGGACGTCGGCCTTGCCCATCTCCAGGAACCGCCCGCCGGGGGCGAGCAGCCGCAGCGAGGCGTCCACGAACTCGCCGGCCAGCGCGTTGAGCACCACGTCGACGCCGCGCCCGCCGGTGCTCTCCCGGAACCGTTCCTCGAAGTCCAGGTCCCGGGAGGAGGCGATGTGCGTGTCGCCGAGGCCCTGGCCGCGCAGCACGTCCCACTTGCCGGGGCCGGCGGTGCCGTACACCTCCAGGCCCAGGTGGCGGGCGAGCTGGACGGCGGCCATGCCGACGCCGCCGGCCGCGGCGTGGATCAGCACGGACTCGCCCGGCCGGGCGTCGGCCAGGTCGCGCAGCCCGTAGTAGGCGGTCGCGAACACCAGCGGGACGGCGGCGGACCGGGCGAAGGTCCAGCCGTCCGGGATGCGGGCCAGCAGGTCGCGGACGGTGACCGCGGTGGCGGCGATGCCGCCGGAGAAGAAGCCGAACACCCGGTCGCCGGGGGCGAGGTCCTCGACACCGGGGCCGGTCTCCAGCACCACGCCGGCCGCCTCGGCGCCCATCGGCGCGCGCTCCGGGTACATGCCGAGCGCGATCAGGACGTCCCGGAAGTTCACGCCGGCGGCGCGGACGGCGACCCGCACCTCGCCGGGGCCGAGCGGCCGGTCGGCGTCCGGGGCGGCGACCAGGGCGAGGTTCTCCAGCGTCCCGGGGCCGAGGGTGTCCAGCCGCCAGGCGTCCCGCCCCGGCGGCACGGCGAGCGCGTCCGAGGGCCGGCCGAGCCGGGCGGCGAGGAGCACGCCGGCACGGACGGCCAGGACCGGCTCGTCGCCGTGGACGGCGATCCGGCACCAGTCGCCCGGGCCGTCGCCGTCCGGGCCGTCATGCTCCAGGTCGACCAGCACGATCCGGTCGGGGTTCTCGGTCTGCGCGGAGCGGACCAGGCCCCGGACGGCCGCGGCGACCGGGTCGACGGGCCCCTGCCCGACGGCGACGGCGCCACGCGTCACGACCGCCAGCCTGCTGTCCGTCAGCCGGTCCTCGGCCAGCCAGGCCTGGAGGTCCGCCAGGACCCGGCCGGCCGTCTCCCGCACCCGGCCGGGCAGGTCGGCGGCGGCGTCGGTGCCGGTGCCGGTGGCGGTGGCGGTGCCGGGGACGGGCAGCACGACGAGCCGCGGCGCGGGCCGCCCGCCGTCGAGCGCGGTGAGCAGCTCGGCCAGGCCGGGGAACCGGGGCGCGTCGAGCGACCGGAGGTCCGGGCCGAGCAGGGCCAGGGCGGACGGCTCGACGGTGCCGTCCGGCGCCGTCACCGGGGTCCAGCCGAGTTCGAACAGCGACCTGGCGACGGCGGGGTCGACGGCCGGGCCCAGCTGGGCGGCCTCGACCTCGCGCAGCACGAGGGAGTCGATGGTCATCACCGGGGCCCCGGTGCCGTCCGCGACGCCCAGCGCCATGCCGTCGGCGGTCACGGTCAGGGTCACCCGCAGCGCGGACGCGCCGGCCGCGTGCAGCCGGACGCCCGTCCAGGCGAACGGGAGCCGGGCGGCGCGGTGTTCGTCGGTGGCGGCGGAGAAGCCCACCGCGTGCAGGGCCGCGTCCAGCAGCGCGGGGTGCAGGCCGAACGCCTCGGCCTGGCCCGCGGCCGCCTCGGGGAGGACGACCTCGGCGTGGACGCTGTCGCCGGCCGTCCAGGCCGCCCGCAAGCCCTGGAAGGCCGGGCCGTAGCCGTAGCCGACGGCGGTCAGCCGCTCGTAGAAGCCGGTGAGGTCGACGGGCTCGGCACCGGCGGGCGGCCAGGCGGCGGGCGTGGCGGGTGCGGCGGGCGCGCCCGCCGGAGCGAGCACCCCGACGGCGTGGCACACCCACTCGGCGTCCTCCGCCTCGGCGCGCGACAGCACCTCCACGGTGCGGTCCCCCGCCTCGTCGGCCGTTCCGACGCTCACCTGGACGGCGACGCCGCCCTGTTGGGGCAGCACCAGCGGCGACTGGATCACCAGCTCCCGCAGCACCTCGCAGCCGGCCTCCCGGCCCGCCCGCAGCGAGAGCTCCACCAGGGCGGTGCCGGGCACCAGCACGGTGTCCAGGACGGCGTGGTCGGCGAGCCAGGGGTGCGTGGCCAGGCTCAGCCGGCCGGTCAGCACCACTCCCCCGCCGTTCAGGGCGATGACGGCGCCCAGCAGCGGGTGCCGGGCGCCGATCTGGCCGAGGGCCCGTACGTCGCCGGAGCCGGCGGTGGGCTTCGGCCAGTAGCGCTCGCGCTGGAAGGCGTAGGTCGGCAGCTCGGTCCGGCGGCCGGCGGTGACGGCCCGGGACCAGTCGGGTTCGGCGCCGGTGGTCCAGAGGACGGCCAGGGCGGTCAGGGCGGTCTCGGCCTCGTCCCGCTCGCGGCGCATCAGCGGGGCGAAGGTCCCGTCGGCGGCCGACTGTCCGGCCAGACCGGCCAGCACGGCGTCCGGGCCGAGTTCGACGTAGCGGGTGACGCCCTGACGGCCCAGGGTGTCGACGCCGTCGGCGAAGCGGACGGCCTCGCGGACCTGGCGCAGCCAGTAGTCCGGGGTGGTGAGCATCCCGGGCGCGGAGGGTTCGCCGGTCAGGTTGGAGACCAGCGGGATCTGCGGCTCGGCGAAGGTCAACTGCTCCAGGACTGCGGCGAATTCGGCGAGCATCGGCTCCATCAGCGCCGAGTGGAAGGCGTGCGAGACGGTCAGCCGGCTGGTCTTGCGGCCCTCGGCCTTCCAGCGGGCGGCGAACTCCTCCACCACCTCGGCGGGGCCCGAAACCACCACCGAGGAAGGCCCGTTGACGGCCGCGACGTCCAGCCGCTCACCGATCGCCTCGCGCACCTCGGCCTCGGCGGCCTGCACGGCGAGCATCGCGCCGCCCTCCGGCAGCGCCTGCATCAGCCGGCCCCGCGCCGCGACCAGCGCGCACGCGTCGGCCAGCGAGAACACCCCCGCGACGTGCGCCGCCGCGATCTCCCCGATCGAGTGCCCGAGCAGGAACTCCGGTACCACGCCCCAGGATTCGAGCAAACGGTACGAAGCGACCTCGACGGCGAACAGCCCGGCCTGGGCCCACATCGTCCGGTCCAGGTCCTCGGCGCCCTCGAACACCACGTCCTTGAGCGGCCTGCCCAGGTCGAACCGCGCACAGACCTCGTCGAAGGCCGCCGCGAACACCGGGAACGCCTCGTACAGACCCCGGCCCATCCCGGCCCGCTGCGCACCCTGCCCCGTGAACAGGAACGCCGTCCGGCCCCCGGTCACGGTGCCCGACACCACACCGGCCGCGGGGCGCCCCTCGGCCACCGCCGCCAGGCCCTCCACCAGGCCGTCCCGATCGGAGCCGAGCACCACCGCACGGTGTTCCAGCCCGGCCCGGGAGAGCAGCGTCGCGGCCACGTCCGCCAGAGCGAACTCCCGCTCACCACGAAGGAATTCGGCCAGTCGCCCGGCCTGCGCCGACAGCGCCTCGGCCGTCCGCCCCGACACCGGCCACGGCACCGACCCCGTCAGCGGGCCCGGCACCGGCACCGGCACCGCCGAAGGCTCCTCGGGAGCCGTCTCCGGCGCGGACTCCAGGATGACGTGGGCGTTGGTGCCGCTGATCCCGAAGGACGACACGCCCACCCGGCGCGGCCGGTCCAGCTCCGGCCACGGCCTGGCCTCGGCCAGCACCTCCACCGCGCCCGCCGACCAGTCCACGTGCGGGGTCGGCTCGTCGACGTGCAGGGTGGCCGGCAGCACGCCCTCCCGCATCGCCTGCACCATCTTGATCACGCCCGCGACACCGGCCGCCGCCTGGGTGTGGCCGATGTTCGACTTGACCGAGCCCAGCCAGAGCGGCTCGCCCGCCCGCTCCTGCCCGTACGTCGCCAGCAGCGCCTGCACCTCGATCGGGTCGCCGAGGCTGGTCCCCGTGCCGTGCGCCTCCACCGCGTCGACCTCGGCGGCCTCCAGCCGGGCGCTCGCCAGCGCCTGCCGGATCACCCGCTCCTGCGAGGGCCCGTTGGGCGCCGTCAGACCGTTGGAGGCGCCGTCCTGGTTCACCGCCGAACCCCGCACCACCGCCAGCACGTCGTGCCCGAGCCGCTGGGCGTCGGAGAGCCGCTCCAGCACCAGCACGCCGACGCCCTCGCCCCAACCCGTTCCGTCCGCGCCGGCCGCGAAGGCCTTGCAGCGGCCGTCGGAGGCCAGCCCGCCCTGCCGGTTGAAGGAGGCGTACCCGCCGGGGGTGGACATCACGGTGGCGCCGCCCGCGAGGGCCAGGTCGCACTCGCCGGAGCGCAGCGCCTGGGCCGCCCAGTGCATGGCCACCAGCGAGGAGGAGCAGGCGGTGTCCACGGTGACCGCCGGGCCCTCCAGGCCGAACACGTACGAGAGCCGGCCCGACATCACACTGGCGGTGGTGCCGGTCGCGATGTGCCCCTCCAGGCCCTCCGGGGAGGCGAGCGCGACCAGCCCGTAGTCCTGGCCGTTGGTGCCCGTGAACACGCCGGTGCGGCTGCCGCGCAGCGCGCGCGGGTTCAGGCCCGCCGCCTCGAAGGCCTCCCAGGAGGCCTCCAGCAGCAGCCGCTGCTGCGGGTCCATGGCGGTGGCCTCGCGCGGGCTGATGCCGAAGAGCGCGGCGTCGAACTCGTCGGCGTCGTGGATGAAGCCGCCCTGCCGGGCGTAGTCCTCGTCCTCGTCCTCGGCCCAGCCCCGGTTGACGGGGAAGTCGCCGACCGCGTCGGTGCGTTCGGCCACCAGCCGCCACAGGTCGGCGGGCGTCCGGACGCCGCCGGGGAAGCGGCAGCCCATGCCGACGATCGCGATCGGCTCCTGCGCGCGGTCCTCGATGGTGCGGATCCGGCGGTGCGCCTGGCGAAGTTCGGTCGTCACCCACTTCAGATGGTCGAGCAGCTTCTGGTCATCCGCCATGGGTCTTCCCCTTCACGAGTGGTGCCTCGACGCCGATCAAGCCGGGCCCCCGAATTCCTTCCGGATGAGGTCGAAGACCTCGTCCGCACTGGCGTCGTCCAGCGCGTCCTGCGGTTGCGTCCCGTCCGCCCCGGCCAGGTGGGCCAGCAGGCCCTGGAGCCGGGCGGCGACGTCCGCCCGCTCGCGCTCGTCGGCGTCGAACCGCAGCAGCCTGGCCTCCAGCCGGTCCAGGTCCGCCGCGAGGCCGGCCGGCCGGTCGGCCTCCTCCGGCAGCAGCAGGCCGCCGAGGTGGGTGCCGAGCGCGGTGGGCGTCGGGTGGTCGAACACCAGCGTGGCCGGCAGGCTGAGGCCGGTCTCGTGGTGCAGCAGGTTGCGGAACTCCACCGCGATCAGCGAGTCGAACCCCATCTCCCGGAACGCCTGGTCCGGCGCGACGGCTTCGGCGCTGCCGCGGCCGAGGACCGCGGCGGCGCGGGCGCGGATCAGGTCGAGCAGCATCCGCTGCCGCTGCGGGGCTGGCAGCGCGGCCAGCTCCTGGCGCAGCCCGGCGGCACCGTCCGGGGTGACGGCGCCGGGGACCAGCGGGACCAGCGCCGCGAACTCCGCCAGGTCGCGCATCAGCGGGTTCGGCCGCGTCCCGGCGAACCGGGGCGCGAAGGTGGGCCAGTCGATGTCCGCGACCACCAGGTGGGGCCGGTCCTCGCCGATCGCCCTGGCCAGGGCCCGGACCGCCGAGCGCGGGTCCATCGCCGGGACGCCGTGGCGGCGCAGCCGCTCCGTGACCACCTGGCTGGTGGCCATGCCTTCCCGCGCCCACGGGCCCCAGGCCACCGACACCCCGGGCAGGCCCCGGTCGTGCCGGTGTTCCATCCAGGCGTCCAGGAAGGCGTTCGCCGCGGCGTAGTTGCCCTGCCCGGCGCTGCCGACGGTGCCGGCCAGCGAGGAGAAGGCCACGAAGAAGTCCAGGTCCCCGGTCAGCTCGTCCAGGTGGACCAGGCCGGCCGCCTTCGCCGCCAGGACGGTCTCCAGCCGCTCCGGGGTGAGGGAGTCGAGGGTGCCGTCGTCCAGCACCCCGGCCGCGTGCACCACGCCGGTCAGCGGGGCGTCCGACGGGATCTCCGCCAGCACCGCCGCCAGTTGCTCCCGGTCGGCGGCGTCGCAGGCCACGACGGTCGCCTCGGCGCCCAGCCCGGCGAGTTCGGCGACCAGCTCGGCGGCGCCGGGCGCCGCCGGTCCCCGCCGGCCGGTCAGCAGCAGCCTGGTGACGCCGGACCCGGCGAGCCAGCGGGCGACCACCGCGCCCAGCGCGCCGGTGCCGCCGGTCACCAGCACCGTGCCGGGGCCGGCCGGGGCCCAGGTGGGCTCCGGCGCGCCGTCGGTGGCGTCGACCCGGACGAGGCGCCGGACGAGGGCCGCGCCGGTGCCGCGCACCGCGACCTGGTCCTCGCCCGGGGTGCCGCCCAGCACCCCGGCCAGCGTCCGGCCGGACGCCGCGTCCAGGCTCTCCGGGAGGTCGACCAGGCCGCCCCAGCGCTGCGGGTGCTCCAGCGCGGCGACCCGGCCGAGGCCCCAGACCTGCGCCTGGGCCGGGTCGGCGAGCACCTCGCCGGGGCCGGTCCTGACGGCGCCCCTGGTGAGCGTCCACAGCGGGGTCTTCAGGTTGGCGTCGCCGAGCGCCTGCACCGTCACCAGAGCGGCCGCCACGGCCGGCGACACGGCGGCGGGGCCGTCGGGCGCACCGTCGGGCGCGGCCAGCAGCACCGTGCCGACGACGTCGGGCACGCCCTCGACCGCGTCCAGGATCCGGGCCGCGAGCGCGGCCCGGTCGAGGTCCGCCGGGTCCAGCGCGAGGTCGACGGTGCCCGCTCCGGCGGAGCGGATCGCCGTGCGCACGCCCTCGGCGAGCTCCGGGTCCGCACCGTCGAGGACGACCACCAGCCAGCTGCCGTCCAGTTCGGGCTCGGCGACCGGCACGGGCTTCCAGGTGACCTGGTAGCGCCAGTTGTCCAGCACCGAGTCCTGGCGGCGCAGCCTGCGCCAGGAGGAGAGCGCGGGCAGGATCTCGCCCAGCACCCGGGCGTGCTCGCCGAGGCGCAGGGTGCCCGCCAGCTCGTCCAGGTCCTCGCGCTCGACGGCCTCCCAGAAGCGGGACTCCACGGCGTCCCCGGACGGCGCCGGCGCGGGCGCCGGGGTCGGCCAGAACCGCTCGTGGTGGAAGGCGTAGGTCGGCAGGTCCACCCGCCGGCCGCGCGGCAGGACCGCCGGCCAGTCCACCTCGGCGCCGGCCGTCCAGAGCCGGGCCAGCGCGTGCAGCGCGGTCTCGGCCTCGTCGCGGTCGCGCCGCATCACGGGGGCGAACACGGCCTCGGAGACGGACTGCTGGGCCATCGCGCACAGCACGCCGTCCGGGCCGAGCTCCACGAAGCGGGTGACACCCTCGCGGTGCAGGGTCTCGACGCCGTCGGCGAAGCGGACGGCCTCGCGGACCTGGCGCAGCCAGTAGTCGGGGGTGGTGAGCAGCCCTGGCCCGGCCGTCGTGCCGGTCAGGTTGGAGACGATCGGAACGACCGGCTCGTTGAAGGTCAACTCGGCCAGGACAGCAGCGAATTCGGCGAGCATCGGCTCCATCAGCGCCGAGTGGAAGGCGTGCGAGACGGTCAGCCGACTGGTCTTGCGGCCCTCGGCCTTCCAGCGCTCGGCGAACTCGTCCACCACCTCCGCCGGGCCCGAAACCACCACCGAGGAAGGCCCGTTGACGGCGGCCACATCGAGGCGGCCCTCCAGCGCCGCCATGACCTCGGCCTCGGTGGCCTGCACGGCGAGCATCGCCCCGCCCTCGGGCAGCGCCTGCATCAGCCGGCCCCGCGCCGCCACCAGCGCGCACGCGTCGGCCAGCGAGAACACCCCCGCGACGTGCGCCGCCGCGATCTCACCGATCGAGTGCCCGAGCAGGAACTCCGGTACCACACCCCAGGATTCCAGCAACCGGTACGAGGCGACCTCGACCGCGAACAGCCCGGCCTGCGCCCACACCGTACGGTCCAGATCCTCGGCGCCGTCGAACACCACGTCCTTCACCGGACGGTCCAGCAGCAGGTCGAACTCGGCGCAGACCTCGTCGAAGGCCTCGGCGAACACCGGCTGCGCCTCGTACAGTTCGTGGCCCATGCCGGTCCGCTGGGCGCCCTGGCCGGTGAACAGGAAGGCCACCCGGCCCTCCCGTACGGTGCCGGTGACCACGGCCGGCGAGAAGGCCTCCGCGGCGAGCGCCCCGGCGCCGGAGCGCAGCGCGTCCCGGTCGCCGCCGAGCACGACGGCGCGGTGCGCCAGCCCGGCCCGTCCGGTGGCCAGCGACCAGGCGGCGTCCACCGGGTCGTGGCCGGGCGCGGCGTCCAGGTGCGCGGTGAGCCGGTCCGCCTGGGCCCGCAGCGACTCGGGGCTCTGCGCGGAGAGCAGCCACGGCAGCCCGCCCGGCGGCACGGCGGCCGGGGCCTGCGCCGGGTCCGCGGCCGGGGCGGACTCCAGGATGATGTGGGCGTTGGTGCCGCTGATCCCGAAGGACGAGACGCCGGCCCGGCGCGGACGGTCCGTCTCGGGCCACGGGCGGGACTCGGTGAGCAGTTCCACCGCGCCCGCCGACCAGTCGACCTGCGGCGACGGCTCGCCGACGTGCAGGGTGGCCGGCAGCACGCCGTGCCGCATCGCCAGGACCATCTTGATCACGCCCGCGACACCGGCGGCGGCCTGGGTGTGGCCGATGTTGGACTTGATCGAGCCGAGCCAGAGCGGCTCGCCCGCCCGCTCCCGGCCGTACGTCGCCAGCAGCGCCTGGGCCTCGATCGGGTCGCCCAGGGTGGTGCCCGTGCCGTGCGCCTCCACGGCGTCCACCTCGCCGGCGGACAGCCCGGCGTTGGCGAGCGCCTGCCGGATCACCCGCTGCTGGGCGGGGCCGTTCGGTGCGGTGAGGCCGTTGGAGGCGCCGTCCTGGTTGACCGCGCTGCCCCGGACCACCGCGAGCACCCGGTGCCCGTTGCGGCGCGCGTCCGACAGCCGCTCGACCAGCAGGACGCCGACGCCCTCGCCCCAGCCCGTCCCGTCCGCGCCGGCCGCGAAGGCCTTGCAGCGGCCGTCGGCGGCCAGGCCGCCCTGGCGGTCGAACTCGCTGAACACCCCCGGCGTGGACATCACGGTGACACCGCCGGCCAGCGCCAGTTCGCACTCGCCGCGGCGCAGTGCCTGGGCCGCCAGGTGCAGGGCGACCAGCGAGGCCGAGCAGGCCGTGTCGACGGTCAGCGCCGGGCCTTCCAGCCCGAAGGCGTACGCGACGCGGCCGGAGAGCACCGCCGCCGCGTTGCCGGTGGCGACGTGGCCCTCGACCTTGTCCGCCGAGGCGGCGAGCAGCGTCGGGTAGTCCTGGCCGTTGGTGCCGGCGAAGACGCCCACCGACCGGCCCCGCGCGGACCTCGGGTCCAGGCCGGCGGACTCGAAGGTCTCCCAGACCGTCTCCAGCAGCAGGCGCTGCTGGGGGTCCATCGCCAGCGCCTCGCGCGGCGAGATGCCGAACAGCGTCGCGTCGAACTCCGCGGCGCCGTCGAGGAAGCCGCCGACGGCCGCGTACGAGCCCGACCGGCCGGCCAGGTCCCAGCCGCGGTCGGCGGGGAAGCCGGTCATCGCGTCCCCGTCGCCGGAGAGCAGCGACCACAGGGCCTCCGGCGTCCGGGCACCGCCGGGGAACCGGCAGGCCATGCCGACGATCGCGATCGGCTCGTCCTCGGCGGCGAGGGCCGCGGTGTCCGGCGCCGGCGCCGGGTCGGCCGAACCGTACAGCTCGGCGAGCAGGAACTCGCCCAGGGCGATCGGCGTCGGGTGGTCGAAGACCAGGGTGGCCGGCAGCTGGAGGCCGGTGCGGGCACCGATCAGGTTGCGGAAGGCCACCGCGGTCAGCGAGTCGAAGCCGATGTCGCGGAAGGCCCGGCCCGGTTCGACGCTCGCGCTCGACGCATGCCCCAGCACCGCCGCCGCGCAGGCGCGGATCAGGTCCAGCAGGGCCCGGTCGCGCTGGGCGGCGGGCAGTTCCGCGAGCGCCCGCACTCCGGCCGGCCCCTGCGTTCCGACCGGTTGGGCCCCGGCGTGATCGGCCTGCCCGGCCCGGCCCGCTTCGGGCAGTTCGGCCAGCAGCGGGCTGGTCCTGGCGCCGGCGAAGGCGGGCAGCATCCGTGCCCAGTCGACGTCGGCGATCGCCACGAAGTCCTCGCCGTGGTCGACGGCCCTGGCCATCGCCTCCATCGCCAACCGCGCGTCCATCGGCGTCAGTCCGGCGCGCCGGACCCGGTCGGCCACCACCTGCTCGGTGGCCATGCCCTGTTCCGCCCAGGCGCCCCAGGCGATCGAGAGTCCGGCGAGGCCGCGGTCGCGGCGCTGCTGGATCCAGGCGTCCAGGAAGGCGTTGGCGGCGGCGTAGTTGCCCTGCCCGGCACTGCCCAGGGTGCCCGCCAGCGAGGAGAACACCACGAACAGGTCCAGGCCCAGACCGGCGGTCAGCTCGTCCAGATGCAGCAGACCGCCGACCTTGCCCGCGAAGACGGTCTCGAAGCGCTCGGAAGACTGCGAGTCCAGCACACCGTCGTCCACCACACCGGCGGTGTGCACGACACCGGTCAGCGGCAGCTCGGCGGGAATCCCCGCCAGCAACGCGGCCACCTCGTCGCGGTCCGCCACGTCGCACGCGGCGACCGTCACCCGGGCGCCCAGCGCGGTCAGCTCCGCGACCAAGGCGTCCACGCCCGGCGTCTCGCCGCCCCGCCGGCCGGTCAACACCAGGTGCGGCGTGCCGCGTTCGGCCAGCCAACGGGCCACCGACGCACCCAACGCACCCAGACCACCGGTCACCAGCACCGTGCCGGACGGCGTCCACACACCACCACGACCCGCCGGCTGCGGCGCGTGCACGAACCTGCGGCCGTACACGCCCGAGGAACGCACCGCGACCTGATCCTCTGCACCGCCGAGCACAGCCGCCAGGCGGCGCCCGGCCCGCTCGTCCACCACCGACGGAAGATCGACCAACCCACCCCACACATCCGGCAGTTCCAGCGCCGCCACCCGACCCAGACCCCACACCTGCGCCTGCGCCGGGTCGGCCGGCCGGTCCGCGCGACCGGTCGAGACCGCACCGGCCGTCACCGTCCACACCTTGGCGCGGACGCCCGCGTCGGTGAGGGCGTGCAGCAGGGTCAGCGTGGCGGCCACCCCGGCAGGGACCAGCGAGCCCTCGACGTGCGACTCCTCACCGGAAGCCGACGAGACCACGCCCGACAGCTCACCCTCGGCGGCCAATGCGCCGATCCGGAGCGCGAGTTCCTCCCGGCCGGCACCGTCCACGGCCAGCGGCACGACCTCGGCCCCGGCCGCGACCAGCGCCGCCTCGACACCCTCCAACGGCGCACCCGCACCCGTCACCAGCAGCCAGCGACCGGACAACCGCCCGTCCGCCGAAGCCGCCAGCGGCTTCCACACCACCCGGTACCGCCAGGAGTCCACCACCGAATCCACCCGGCGCCGCTGCCGCCACGAGGACAGCACCGGCAGCACGGAGCCCAACTCCTCGGGGGCCTGGGCGATGTCCAGGGCGGCGGCGAGTTCGCCGAGGTCCTGGCTCTCCACGGCCTGCCAGAAGCGGGCCTCGTCCGGGTCGGTGACGGCGGCCGCGCCGGGCACCACCCTCGGCCAGTAGCGGTCCCGCTGGAAGGCGTACGTCGGCAGCGGGGCCGGACGGCCGGCGGGCAGCAGCCCGGACCAGTCGATCTCCGCCCCGGCCGTCCACAGCGTGGCGAGCGCCCGCAGCGCCGTCTCGCGGTCGTCCCGGTCCTTGCGCAGCAGCGGCGCGCAGACCGCGTCAGGGAGGATCCGGCCCGCCAGCGCCGTCAGCACACCGTCCGGACCGAGTTCCACGAAGCGGGTGACACCCTCGCTGTGCAGGGTCTCGACGCCGTCGGCGAAGCGGACGGCCTCGCGAACCTGGCGGACCCAGTAGTCGGGGGTGGTGAGCAGGCCGGCCGTGGCCGTCGAGCCGGTCAGGTTGGAGACGATCGGAACGACCGGCTCGTTGAAGGTCAACTCGGCCAGGACGGCGGCGAATTCGGCGAGCATCGGCTCCATCAGCGCCGAGTGGAAGGCGTGCGAGACGGTCAGCCGGCTGGTCTTGCGGCCCTCGGCCTTCCAGCGGACGGCGAACTCGTCCACCACCTCGGCGGGGCCCGAAACCACCAGCGAGGTCGGCCCGTTGACGGCCGCGACGTCGAGGCGGTCGCCGATCTCCGCGCGCACCTCGGCCTCGGCGGCCTGTACGGCGAGCATCGCGCCGCCGCCCGGCAGCGCCTGCATCAGCCGACCGCGCGCCGCCACCAGCGCGCACGCGTCGGCCAGCGAGAACACCCCCGCGACGTGCGCCGCCGCGATCTCACCGATCGAGTGCCCGAGCAGGAAGTCCGCTGTCACGCCCCGGGATTCGAGCATCCGGTACGAGGCGACCTCGACCGCGAACAGCCCGGCCTGGGTCCACACCGTACGGTCCAGATCCTCGGCGCCCTCGAACACCACGTCCTTCACCGGACGGTCCAGCAGCAGGTCGAACTCCGCGCAGACCGCGTCGAAGGCCTCGGCGAACACCGGGAACGCCTCGTACAACCCGCGTCCCATACCGGTCCGCTGCGCGCCCTGACCGGTGAACAGGAACGCCGTCCGCCCCTCCGCCGTGACGCCCGGGACCACCTGGGCCGACGGCTCGCCCGCCGCCAGCGCGGCCAGGCCGTCCAGCAGGGCCGCCCGGTCACCGCCGAACACCACCGCGCGGTGGTCCAGGGCGGCCCGGGAGACCAGCGCCCTGGCCACCTCCACCGCTCCGAACCGCGGCTCACCCGCCAGGGATTCGGCCAGCCGGCCGGCCTGCGCCGCCAGTGCGGCGGCCGACCGCCCCGACACCGGCCACGGCAGCACACTCTCGACGGCCACCGGCTCCTCGGCCGCCACCGCCGGCGCGGCCTCCAGGATCACGTGGGCGTTGGTGCCGCTGATCCCGAAGGACGAGACGCCGGCCCGGCGCGGCCGGTCCAGCTCCGGCCACGGGCGGGACTCGCTCAGCAGCTCCACCGCGCCCGCCGACCAGTCCACCTCCGAGGTCCGCCGGTCCGCGTGCAGGGTGGCCGGGAGCACGCCGTGGTGCATGGCCTGCACCATCTTGATCACACCAGCGACACCGGCGGCGGCCTGGGTGTGGCCGATGTTCGACTTGATCGAACCCAGCCAGAGCGGCTCGCCCGCCCGCTCCCGGCCGTACGTCGCCAGCAGCGCCTGCGCCTCGATCGGGTCACCCAGCTTGGTGCCCGTGCCGTGCGCCTCCACCGCGTCCACCTCGGCGGCCGACAGCCCGGCACTCGCCAGCGCCTGCCGGATCACCCGCTCCTGCGAAGGCCCGTTCGGCGCCGTCAGACCGTTCGACGCACCGTCCTGGTTCACCGCCGAACCCCGCACCACCGCCAGCACCCGGTGCCCGAGCCGCTGCGCGTCCGAGAGCCGTTCCAGCACCAGCACACCGACGCCCTCCGACCAGCCGGTGCCGTCCGCCTCGGCCGAGAAGGCCTTGCAGCGGCCGTCGGCGGCCAGCCCGCCCTGCCGGGCGAACTCGGCGAAGGCGGTGTTGGTGGACATCACGGTGACACCGCCGGCCAGCGCCAGTTCGCACTCGCCGCGGCGCAGCGCCTGAGCCGCCAGGTGCAGGGCGACCAGCGAGGAGGAGCAGGCGGTGTCCACCGTCATCGCCGGGCCTTCGAGCCCGAACGCGTACGCCACCCGGCCGGAGAGCACCGACGCGGCGTTGCCGGTCAGCACGTGCCCCTCGACCTCCTCGTCCGAGGCGGCGAGCAGGGTGCCGTAGTCCTGGCCGTTGGTGCCGACGAAGACGCCGACGGGGGCCCCGTGGACGGACAGCGGATCGGTGCCCGCCGATTCGAAGGCCTCCCAGGACGCCTCCAGCAGCAGCCGCTGCTGGGGGTCCATCGCCAGCGCCTCGCGCGGCGAGATGCCGAACAGGCTCGCGTCGAAGTCGGTCGCGTGCCGCAGGAAACCGCCCTCCGGCGCGTACGCCCCGGCGTCACGGTCGAGGTCCCAGCCGCGGTCGGTCGGGAACGGACCGACGCCGTCCACGCCGTCGGCCAGCAGCTGCCACAGCTCGGCGGGCGTGCCGACGTCGCCGGGGAAGCGGCAGCTCATGCCGACGATCACGACCGGCTCGTCGGTCCCGGCCGGGGCGGGAGTCATCGCCTCGGTCAGCATCGTCTCGGTCAGCAGGGTGTCGTCGCCGAGCATCAGGCCGAGCAGGTGGTCGGCGAGCCGGGTCGGCGTCGGGTGGTCGAACACGAGCGTCGTCGGCAGCCGCAGGGTCGTCTCGGCGCTGATCCGGTTGCGCAGTTCGACGGCGGTCAGCGAGTCGAAGCCCAGTTCCCGGAAGGCCCTGGCGGGCGCCACCGCGTCGGCCGAGGCGTGGCCGAGCACGGACGCGGCCTGGGCCCGGACGATGTCGAGCAGCAACTGGCGGCGCTGTCCGGCCGGCGCCGAGGCCAGCTCGGAGCGCACCGGCGCGGCGGCGTCGGCCCCGGCGGCCGCGGGCCGTGCGGCGGCTTCCGGAAGGTCCGCGAGCAGGGCGCTCGGACGGGAGCCGGTGAAGCCGCCGAGGAACTGCGGCCAGTCGATGTCGGCGACGCTGACGTCGGTCTCGTCCTGGTCGACGGCCCTGGCCAGGGCCTGGACCGCCGACTCCGGGTCCATCGGCACCACGCCGCCGCGCCGCAGCCGCTCGACGACCACCTCGCCGGTGGCGAGGCCGTCCTGTGCCCAGGCGCCCCAGGCGATCGAGAGTCCGGCGAGGCCGCGGTCGCGGCGCTGCTGGATCCAGGCGTCCAGGAAGGCGTTGGCGGCGGCGTAGTTGCCCTGCCCGGCACTGCCCAGGGTGCCCGCCAGCGAGGAGAACACCACGAACAGGTCCAGGCCCAGACCGGCGGTCAGCTCGTCCAGATGCAGCAGACCGCCGACCTTGCCCGCGAAGACGGTCTCGAAGCGCTCGGGAGACTGCGAGTCCAGCATGCCGTCGTCCACCACACCGGCGGTGTGCACGACACCGGTCAGCGGCAGCTCGGCGGGAATCCCCGCCAGCAACGCGGCCACCTCGTCGCGGTCCGCCACGTCGCACGCGGCGACCGTCACCCGGGCGCCGAGGCCGGTCAGTTCGGCCACCAGCTCGGCGGCACCCGGCGTCTCGCCGCCGCGCCGGCCGGTCAACACCAGGTGCGGCGTGCCGCGTTCGGCCAGCCAACGGGCCACCGACGCACCCAGCGCACCCAGACCACCGGTCACCAGCACCGTGCCGGACGGCGTCCACACACCACCACGACCCGCCGGCTGCGGCGCGTGCACGAACCTGCGGCCGTACACGCCCGAGGAACGCACCGCGACCTGATCCTCCGCACCGCCGAGACCACCGAGCACGGCCACCAACCGGCGCCCGGCCCGCTCGTCCACCACCGACGGAAGATCGACCAACCCACCCCACACATCCGGCAGTTCCAGCGCCGCCACCCGACCCAGACCCCA
>NZ_JBVJRP010000028.1:0-71987 GCF_055607525.1 Kitasatospora sp. NPDC036993
GCGCCAAGCAGAACCTGGCGCGCTGGACCTCCACCCGCTCGGTCAAGGAGACCTTCGTCCCGCCGACGGACTACCGCTACCCGCACATGGGCTGAGGTGTCCACACGATTCCCCGGGCTCATCCCCTGTTTGTCGGCAACGGCTGAATTCGGGTTCTGGATCACTTTCCGTGCTGACATGCTGCCGTCACCGACCGTGCCGAGAGAGGATACCGGTCACGCTGCGAGGAGTACTCGCTTGCGCAGGAGGTCCAGGCCGGCGCGGCCGAACATCTGGCGCTTCACCATCTTGATCCGGTTCACCTGCCCCTCCACCGCTCCCGAACTGAACGGCAGACTCAACCCCGCCACCACCGCTCCGAGATCAGAACCGATCCCGTTCACGAACGACACCAACTCGGGCAGGTCGGTGGATTTCACGTTGCCGATCCAGTCGACCAGCTGGTGGCGTCCGGGGGGAGCGGCCTGCGGTTCGGCGCCGGATCGTAGGGGCCGCAGGTAGTCTCGCAGGACCGTCAGGCCGCCGGTGTTGCCGGTGGCCTTGATCTCCTCGAAGAGTGTCTTCGCCGTGGTGCAGCCTTCCTGCCACCGCTGGTGGAGGTAGGGCTTGTAGTCGTCCAGAACGCTGGTGCGGCCCTGCCACTTGCCGACCACGAGTTCCTCGGGGATGCCGGCGTGGGCGAACCTGCGTACTGTGCCGCGAGCCAGGTCCAGCCGGCGGCTGATCTCCCGCCGGGACAGGCCCTGGTCGAGCAGCGCGTGGATGGCCTGGTGCCGCTCGCGGGTGCGGTCTGCGTATCGGTGGGCGCCCCTACCCGTCTTCGCCGCCTGGGTGATCTTCTCCAGTTTGGCGAGGGCCGCCGCGGATTCCTCGGGGGTGGGGACGTGGTCGGGTTCGCGCAGTTGGCGGGAGTGTCGGGTGACGCAGCGCTCCACAGCTTCGGTGAGGTTGTGGAACAGGTGCCAGCGGTCAGCGACTTGGACCGCGTTCGGTGCGCCGAGGCGGGCGCCTTCGGCGTAGGCGGTGGCGCGGTCGCGGCAGATGACCTCGACGCCGGGGTGTTCGGTCAGCCAGCGGGCGAGGGTGGCGGCCTCGCGGTCGGGCAGCAGGTCGACGGGGCGACGGGACGACGGGTCTCCATGTTGATCAGCAGGGTGCCATAGACGTGGCCCTTGCGCAGGGGCGATGCGGGCCGCCCGGGCATCGGCTTGCTGATGTGGTGCACCGGGGCCTCGGCCCCTGCCGTCCCGTGCCCTTGACTCGACGGGCACGGCTGGGTCACCCCGGGCGGTGCGTCAGGAGGCGCGGGATGCGGTCGCCCAGGAGGTGCCAGCCTCCGCGCGTTCGGCGTTCGGTACGCCGGCATCGTGGCCGGCGCACCGTCGGATTCGTTTCGCGGGCAGGCTGGTTCGGGAGACACCTCCTGTCCATGAGTACCGGCGTGCCCTGTCGGCCGCGCGCCGGGCCGCGCCTTCGCACGTGTCGAGAGGGCAGTAGCGGAGGGGTGGGGTACGAACGGCACGGGCAGCCTCGGAGTGACGGTCGGGCGGGGGCCGGCTACCTGGAGGAGGCCCGGTGTTCGAGCGTGGTCGTGGTGTGGTGGGGGTGGGCCGGCGGTGTCGGCGGGTGGTGGCGGTGCCGGGTGTGTTCGCGTTGGGCTGGGGTGTTCTCGGCGGCCCGCTGGGCCCGGCGCAGAGTGCGGCTGCCGTGGGCGCGGGGACGGTGCGGGCCACTGGTGAGCAGGCGTTCACCACAAGGGGTACGTTCACGGTGCCGGCGGGGGTGGGCCGGCTCGTCGTGCACCTCTGGGGCGTCGGCGGCGCGGGAGGAGGCGGCGGCCAGGGCGGCAACGGCGGCCTGGGCGACACCCCCCTGCGGCGCGGACAACGAACCCGGCGCCGCTGGCCAGAGCGGCCGGAGCGGCCGGAGCGGCCGGAGCGGCGCTCCCGGCGGCCCCGGTTACGCACTGATCACCTGGTAGATCCGGCCGCCCCGGGATGCGTCCCCGAAGGCCGCATCCCGGGTAACGCCCCGCTCCAGTCGGTTGTCGCGCAGGGAGAACAGGTCTCCGCCGAGGCCGTCGGCGGCCCGTCAGGACCAGTCCGGACGTCCCACGGTGATCTGCCCGTACTTGTACGAGGAGTTGGGGAGGGCGAAGACGTACTCGTGCGGGTCGCTGTGCGCGCTCTCCATCTTGGCCGGGACGCTGTGGTAGCCGAGCGCGTAGAGGTTCCGGGACGGGTTCCAGGTGTTGTAGCAGTAGATGGCGTCGCGCTTGGTGTCCATGTGGGCCGAGGGGATGTTCAGCACGTAGGCGGCGCCGTTGGCACGGGAGGCGAGCGGTTGGTCGTAGGCGTAGACGAAGTTGAAGCGCACGTCGGAGAGCTTGCCCTCGCGCGCCAGCTGCACGGCCGCGTCGGTGATCGCCTTGTGGGTGTCGGTGACCTCCAGCCAGCCCGCGGTGAACTTGTGCGAAGCACCCGGGTACTGCGCCGCGATGGACGCGATCTTCGACTTGACCGTCTTGGTGAACTGGGCGAAGGCGTCGACTCCTCCGTACGGGGAATCGGGGACCTTCAGGTTGATCACCTTGTCGACGCCGAGGACGGCGGCCGAGGCCATGAACTCCGCGGTCCGGGAGGGCACGACCATGCTGACACCGTCGGTCGGCCAGTTCAGTCCGTGGGGGCCGTGGGCCGCGCAGAGGTTCTTCTTGCGCAGCTCGCACTCCATCTTCTTGCCCTCCGCGTCCTTCTCGTTCATGATCCTCGCCAGCCCGTCGTTCTCGCCCTGTGTCACCAGCACCAGGTACACGGGCCGTCCGGCCGCCTTGTGCTCCAGGATCGACCCGGCCAGGCCCAGCACCTCGTCGTCCTGGTGCGGCGAGTAGAAGATCGCCGGGGCGGACGCGGCCGAGGCCTTGCCCCCCGACAGGCCGGTGCCCAGGAGCGTCGCCCCGGCCAGCGCGCCCGCCGTCAGCACCCGCCGCCGGGACAGGCCAGCACCGCCGATGTCGGCCATCGCTGCCTCCTGCCGGCCCCACCGGGGCTCCGTCCCGCCCCGCGCGGAGGGACCCGTTCCGGTCGACGCACGACCGCCACCAGACAGTTCACCCGGCCACGTCGCGGCGGCCGCACCGGTGGCTGGACGGTCGCCAGTGGAAGCGGTGGTATCACGGTGGCGGCGAGGGAAGTGACGATCGGCCATGCGCAGGCTCCTTGGAAAGCGGCGCCACGAGGGCGGCACGGGAAAGGGGAGTCGGAGGTGACGGCGGCCCGTTCCGGGTGAGCCGCCCGGCGGACGAACTGCCCGGTCACGCCCCCGAGACTACGAAGCGCACCCGTCGCCGGGCGTCACCCGTCGGAACGAGGACCGGGTTCCCACTCCGGCCCCGACCCGGTACTCCGCTCCCCGGCCCCGGCCCTCATCGCCGGCGGCGGCACACGGTTGCCCGGTCACCGGGTGCGGCCCTGAGGCGACGTGACCCGGTGAGGGCGCCGCTGCGTCACGGCCCTGCCCGACCTCGGGCCCGCCGCCGGCCCGCCGTCAACGTCGTGTACGCCTACGCCTACGCCCCTGCGCCGGGCCGGTCGGCTGTCGCGGCTCCACCGGGTCTGACGGTGTGCGGTCGGACGGAGGGGCGCCCTGACCCCTGGCACCGCCAGGCCGGCCTGCACACCCTGGGCCCTGTGGGCTGGTTCAGCGTGGGCGGACGTTCCGGAATCGGACGCACCAAGGCCCTGACCGACGAGGAGTAAGCCGTACGGGCAACGCGGCGACGTCCGACAAGGCCCCTGACCGGTGATCGGGGTCGTTCCGCGCCGGGTCCGCAGACGGGAGACGGCCAGGCGGCGCACCCGGCCAGGCCTGCCGCCGTCGTGTTGCCCGCCGTTCCACCTGGTACCCGGCCCAACAGCCGTCCCGGACCGCCGGACGGTCGCCGTACCCCGCCCCGCACTGCCGCGGCCAGGTCGTTGGCCGCGGGGGTCAGCGGGCGGCCGTCACCGTCGCCGCGGAACCGTTCTCGGACAGGACCCGGGGTGCGGCCCGCAGGTAGATGACCGTGCCGATGACCCCGACCAGGGTCCGACCGGGCGGACAGCGGACCGAACCGCCTACCGGGTAGCCCAGATCGCCGCGGCTCCGCATACGGCAAGGGACACGAAGACCTGCGCCATCATGGCGGGAGGCCAGGTGTTCTCCTCCGACTCGCCCCTCCGCTGCGCCTCCGTCAGGTTCTGCGCGAACTTCCTGCGGTGGCCGATCATTCCCACCGGGAAGGACACCACCGCGAACGAGTACATGGCGAGCACCGCGGCCGTGTCCATGTGCTTCGCGTAGTGGCTGCCGACCCCGAAGACCGCCATCGCGGCCGGCGCCAGCGCCATGCTGATCCGGTGCGTGGGGGTGGGCATTCCCGGCACCAGGACCGCCCAGAACACCGCCGTCGCCAGGATCGCGAGCCACCACCACGACACCACACCAAGCCCCAACGGATACACCGCGCACCCCCTCGCCCAGGCCGTGGGGCCCCGCGTCGGACGCGGGCTCGACAGCACTGTTCCGTCACGGCCTTTCGAGCACGGCCGATCACTCACAGCCTAGCGATGACCTGGTGAGCCTCCGCGCCTCCGTCACGGTTCCGGGCCGTGTACCGCCGTGTCGGGCGGGACTGGACACTCACACTCAGCACGTGTTCGGCCGGCCGCTGCCGCCCGTACGGCGCGATGGCCTCCTCGAACCGTCCGGTCCGAAGCACGCCCGCACCTGCTCCCCGGCCGGGGAGCCGTCGCTGAGAGTGAAGCGCGCGATGCGACGGCGCCGGTACCAAGGCTCCGGCGGTATCGGCTGCGGCGCCTAGCCAGTACCGTTCCACGGACGGCCCGGCAGTACCGGAAGGATCCCGTGAACGCGACCGAACTGACAGCGAAGGCACCCTCGATCGCGGCCGCCATGGCCACCGCCGACGTGTCCCCCGGATTCCAGCCGGCCCAGACCCGCTACCGGGCCGCACTCGTCTCCGGCTGGGACATCCCGGCCGGAGCGTCGGTCCTGGAGGTCGGCTGCGGACAGGGCGACACCACGGCCGTCCTTGCCGAGGCCGTCGGTCCGCGGGGCCGGGTGGTCGCCGTCGACATCGCCGATCCCTCGTACGGTGCCCCGGTCACCCTGGGACAGTCGGCGAAACACCTCAAGGCGACCCCGTTGGGCTCCCGCATCGACTTCCGCCTCGGCCTGGACGTCCTCGACGAGGCGGTCACCTTCCCCAACGGCGGGTTCGACCACGTGGTCCTGGCGCACTGCTCCTGGTACTTCGGCTCCCTGGACCAGCTCGCGGCCACCTGCCGCCGATGCCGGATCCGACCGGAGGAGCGGACGCCACGACCTCGCCGAGTCGCCGGTCGCTCAGCAGGGACAGGCGGGTGGCGACGGCCCCGTAGGCAGCCACACGCGCGGCGTGCCGTGAATCGGAAGGGTGCGTCGACGGCTCCTCGGTGCCCCGGACCAGGGCGTCGGTGATCACCCGAACGTAATCGACTCCCGCCGACGAGGTCTACCTGGGACGGCAAGCAGCCCGACCGCCCCGGCGAAGGCCGCCCCAACCAGGGGCCGGGAAGGTGCTGGTTCGGCTCCGGGGCGCGGTAGTTGAGGCCCGGACGGTCAAGCCCGGCGAGTCCTGAGCCCGATGGCTCGCTGAGCGGTCATCCCCGCCGTCACCGCTACCGAACCGCCTCTGCCACCGCAATAGCTCAACCATCGATATATCTCAATGATTGATCTATGGTCACGCCATGGCACATCCTCAACTACAGGAGCCGACAAGGCTCGTGCTCACCGCGCTGGCCGACGAGCCCCGGCACGGATACGCGATCCTCCAGGAAGTCCTGGCGATCACCGAAGGCCGGACCAAGATGCTCACCGGCACCCTCTACACGGCGCTGGACCGCCTGCTCCAGCAAGGACTCATCCAGGTCGACCACGAGGAGGTCGTGAACGGACGCCTGCGCCGCAGCTTCGCCCTGACCGAACAGGGCCGGGGCGTCCTGGCCGAGGAGACGCGACGGCTGCGCGCCGGCGCGGTCGAGGCCGAGCGCCGGCTCGCCCTCGGCGGCCTCCGCCCGGCGCTGCGGACGAACGGGGGGACGGCATGACCGACTCGCACCTGCCCGCTGCCGGGCTGCTGCGCCGGCTTCCCCTGCGCGGCCTCTACCCGGCCGGGTACCGTGCCGCGCACGGTGAGGAGATCGCGGCCGTCCTCGCGGAGTCCGTCCGGCACGCCGATCGCCGCACCGCCCTGCGCGAGTGGTCCGTCCTCGCCGCACACGCCCTGCGGCTGCGTACCCGGCTCAGCTCCCGCGACCCTGCGGGCCGGGTACTCGCCGGTGCCGCGCCGTTCCTGCTCGCCGGCGGAGCCGCCCTGGGCGCGGTCCACCTGCTGACCGGGCTGTTTCTCCACAGTTCCCGTACGGGAGTGGTCTCGGCCGCGGTGGGCGCCCCCTGGGGCCTCGCCCTGCTGGGCGCCCTCCTCGGCCGCTGGAACGCGGCCCGGGTCCTCGTCCTGGTCGCCGTCGTGGCGTCCCAGCTCCGTCCGGGGGCGGCGTTCGGCCCGTCCGCGGACCTGCTCGACCTCTGGGCCGCGATGGGCGCCCTGGTGCTGCTCGCGCCGCCCGACGCCGTCGACTTCTCGGCGCGGAACCGCGCCCGGGCCGTGGCCTCGGCGGTCGCCGTCGCCCTGCCGATGAGCGGTATCGCGACCCTGTGGCTGGGCACCTGGCCCGAGAACCACGCCGACGTCGTCTTCCCGCCGCTCCAGCAGATCGCGCTCGACGCCTCCACGGCCTGGCCGGCGCTCGTCATGGCCCTCGCCTACCTCCTGCACCTCGGCAGCCCGGACAGCGACCGCCTACAGACCGCCGGAGTCGCGCTGGCCGTCCTGCCCTGGACGGCCATGGCCGCTCCGCCCCTCTACCGCAACATCCCGATCGACGCCCACGACCTGCTGCGCAACAGCGCCGTGGTCCTCGGCTTCCTGGCCGCCGCCACCGCCGCCGGCGTCCTGCGGCGCACCATGCGGCGCACCCGCCTCGCCGGGCCGGCCCGATCGGGGGCGTCCGACCCGATGTGACGGTCCGGGGCACCTACGTGTCCGGTCCGGGCGGGGTGGCCGCCCGGACCTGGGCGAGGCGGGGTCGGGGGCTCGTCCGCCCGTCTTCCCGTCCGTCCTTCCGGACGAAGGGGCCTGACCATGCCGCGGAGGGCGGCACGAGGGCGGCGCGAGGGTGGCGCGAGGGCGGCACGGTGGACCCGAGGACACCGCCGAGCAGGCCGCGACCGTTCCGCGGGGTGCCTCTTTTCCCCGTAACCCCTTGACAGGTATAGACCACTCCGCTTGAGTCTGGGGCAGCCCCGCACCGGCCCGCACCCCGGTCGGCCCGTCCCCCACGACGTGCCCCCACCCGCGGGGCTCGGCTCCCCTGCCCCGACGTCCCTACCTCCACGACCGTGCGGCCCCACACCGCACAAGGGGTGATCAAGTGTCCACGAAACGCCTGCTCGCACTGCTCTCCGCCGTCGCCACGGCACTGGCGGTGGTCCTGCTGCTGCCCGCGGCCAACGCCAGCGCCGCCGTCTGCGCCGGGCCCTGGAACTCCTCGGCCGTCTACACCGGCGGCGCCGCCGTCTCCTACAACGGCCACAACTGGCTCGCCAAGTGGTGGACCCAGAACGAGCCGCCCAGCACCGGCGGTTCCGGCGTCTGGTCCGACCAGGGCGGCTGCGGCACCGGCCCGACGACGACCCCGACCCCGACGTCGACCGTCACGCCGACGTCCACCAGCACGCCGAAGCCGGGCGCATTCCCCGTCAGCCAGGCCCAGTTCGACCAGATGTTCCCGAACCGGAACCCCTTCTACACCTACCAGGGCCTGATCGACGCCCTCGCCGCCTACCCCGCCTTCGCGGCCACCGGCAGCGACACCGTCCGCAAGCAGGAGGCCGCGGCCTTCCTGGCCAACGTCAACCACGAGACCGGCGCACTGGTCTACGTGGTCGAGCAGAACACCGCCAACTACCCCCACTACTGCGACAGTTCGCAGTCGTACGGCTGCCCGGCCGGCCAGTCCGCGTACTACGGGCGCGGCCCGATCCAGCTGAGCTGGAACTTCAACTACAAGGCGGCCGGCGACGCCCTCGGCATCGACCTGCTGCACAACCCCAACCTGGTGCAGACCGACCCGGCCGTCGCCTGGAAGACCGCCCTCTGGTACTGGAACACCCAGAACGGCCCTGGCACCATGACCCCGCACAACGCGATCGTCAACGGCTACGGCTTCGGCGAGACCATCCGCAGCATCAACGGCTCCCTGGAGTGCAACGGCGGCAACCCGGCGCAGGTGCAGAGCCGGATCAACGCCTACCAGCGCTTCACCCAGCTGATCGGCACCGTGCCCGGCAACAACCTGAGCTGCTGAGCACTTCGGGCCGGTCTGTGAGTTCGTAGAACCCGGTCCGGGCGCTCGGGCATCGTGACGGCGATGCCCGAGCGCAACAGCGGGTGGCGGACGGCCTTGCCGGAGTGGGGCGTTGTCGCCCAGCGACCGCTCCCGCTCGCGGACGCGCCGGTTTGGTCGTGTAGCCGAACCCGATCGGGGTCGGACGGTCGAACAACACCCGTTCCACCGTGGGCTACATGGGTGACGTAGCGGATGTGCACCGAGGGTTCAGGCGCGACGGCTCAGCCGGTACGGGCCCAGGTAGTAGGAGAGCGCGGCGTGCGAAGGCCCGTCCGCGATCTGGCCGCCGACCAGCAGCTCGACCACCTCGGCCTCGGTCAGCCACTCCACCCGGGTCGACTCGGACACGTCCTCGGGCTCTCCGGTCCGGGTGCAGCCGGTGACGTGGTAGGCGCGGAAGTGCGCGTCCGAGATCCCGGCCATGGCGTCGTACTCGGTCAGCAGCTCGACGCGGCCCGGGCGCCAGCCGGTCTCCTCCTCCACCTCGCGGGCGACCGCCGCCGCCGGGTCCTCGCCGGGCTCGGCCCATCCGGCCGGGACCTCCCAGCCCCACCGCCCGGTGATGAACCGGTGCCGGTGGAGGAGGAGGAACCGGCCCTGGTCGTCGGTGACGACGGCGGAGGTCGACGCGCGGGGGTAGCGGACGACGTGGTGGTCGATCCGGCCGATGCCCGGGACCTCGACCTCGTCCAGCCACACCTCGACCCAGGGGCTGCCGTAGACCTGCCGGCGTCCGAACGTCTCCCACTTCACGACAGGTCTCCTCACGTGCGTACCAGGTGCGTTCCCGACCCTCTCACGTGCGGGGCAAGCTCCCGTGCCGGACGGTGCGGGGGGCGCTGGAGCCGCCGGACGCGGCCCTTGACCGCCGGTACTCCGGACTGCCGACCGGTCCTGTCGAGGGGATCGTGGCCGGAGCCCGGGAGCCCGAGGCGGCCGCCGGCCATCACGACACGGCCGGCGCGACCCGGACATGTGCCCGCCCGAGTGCGAGCCACGATGATGGACTCGGCCGACACGAGGAGGACTTGATGAGCGGAACCGTCGACCCGAGCGACCAGGGCCGTTGGCGCGCCCAACGCGCACGCGGCACCCGAGGCCCGAACCGTGGGCTGAGACAGCCGCTGATGCCGCCGCCGGACGAGGTGGTGGTGGACGAGGAGGCGGAGGAGACCGAGACACCCCGGCAGTAGCGGGGCGACGACGGAGCGGGGGAGCACCCCCGACAGGGAACCGAACGCGGTGATCCCCGAGATGCCCCTGGGGCCGGTCACCGGGCAGCCTCGGACGCGGGACCCGACTGGTAGTTCGCGAGCTGGACCTGTCGGCGGATCCACTCGCGGGCGGCGGACTCGGAGCCCAGCCTCTGCGCGGCCGCGACGTCGCGTTCCAGGTCCCACACGACCCATTCCTCGGGCCGGCCGCCCCGGCGCTCCGCCCGGCGGGGATCGTAGCGGGCCGCCACACGCTGCCGGCAGGTCAGCCGGTCGCCGTACGACACGCGCACGATCGCGAGGGTGCCGTCATCCAGGGACACGGGCCAGTCGGTGGTCTCGTCGCCGTTCATCCGGTACTCCAGGTCGGCGCCGGAGCTGTCCAACAGTCGCCGCATCGCCTGCCGCTCGTATCCGCTGATCGGCAGTGCGCACACCGCCTGCCGCAGTGTCTCCAGGGCCTCACGAGGCGGCAGCGTCACGGGAACGAGGTGCCCGTCGATCGACACCGTGAGAGGGCCAGTAAGACTCATTCGGCACGCTCCTCGGGCCGGCAGCCCGGGTGCGCGACCACAGCCCAGCCGAGCGGTGCCGTGCCGGGGCCGGTCGGGGTATGAACGTGGCCGGCCGGGACCAGCGGCAGCTCAGGCGAGCCGCACGTCACGCATGCCTCTCCACGGAGCCTCGCCGGGCTGATCACGGCCGGATCCACGGTGAGTGAGTTCAGTGTTGCCGTCACACCGGTTACGATCCCCGCCCGCTCCCCCCGGAAGTGCCACAACCTGTGACACCTACACGGCCCGAGCCCACCGGGCGAGCGCCATCACCCGGGCGTCGCGTCCCCGGGTCAGCCGGACCATCGTTGCCAGCTCGGTCCGCACCTGCCCGTGCTCGCGGACGTGCTGCGGTGCGATCTGCCGGGCGACCAGCAGGCTCTCGACAGCGTGCTGCGGGCGGCCGAGCCGTACCTGGGCCCGCCCGAGGTCGATGTAGTAGTGCGAGCGACGCTCGGCGGGGAGATCCCGGGGCGGGGCCCACCGTGCCGCGGCATCCGCCGCCTCCTGGAGATCCCCCGGTTCCCCGAGCTCCACCGCTACCGCCAGCCGGTGGACCTCCAGGGAGTCCAGCCCCACCGCAGTGCCGTCGTACAACCGTTCCGGCACTCGGCCGGCCAGGACCTCGGCCTCCCGCAGATGGAGCCGGGCGTCGTCGGCCTGCCGCATCCGGCCGGCCACCACCGCGGCCCGCATGTGCAGAGCAGCCGCTGCCGCGGCCAGCCGCTCCGAGGACGGAGCGGGCATCCTGTCGACCGCAGTCCGCAGCGACCGGAGGCCGGCGGCAAGATGACCGGCGGCGAAGTGGGTTTCCGTACGAACGTACGCAGCGGCCGCGTCAAGCGCCGGGTCTCCGGCGGACCCGGACGCCCACCGCATCAACTCCACCAAGCGGCCGCTGAGGTCGTGGTACCCGTACTTGTAAGCCACCGCGTCCGCCGACCGCACTGCCAGCGCCAGAAGCCGGGCGACTTCCTCCTGCTCCCGCCCACGAGCCTGGTCAGCCGCGCGGAACAGCTCCTCCAGCAGGATCGGCATCTGTTCGACGAGATGCGCGTACCGGGCCTCCACTCGGTTCTCGACGGCGGTTTCGACGTCGGCCGCGAGGAGGCGGAGCGGCCGTACCGGACCGTCCGCCGGCAGGTCGTAAGCCGCGATGACCTGGCGCAGAGCCGGGATGGCTTGGTGTACCCGGCTGTCGGTGCGGCGAGGCCCGTCCAGCAGATCCTCCGGGGACGTCCGCACCGCCCGGGCCAGCGCTTCCAGGACGGCGTCGGAGGGCCGACGTTCGCCGTTCTCGACCTTGCGGAGCATGCTGATGCTCACCCCCGAAGCAGCGCAGACCTGTCGGCGCGTCAATGTGGCCGCGTGCCGGGCGGTTTCGATCTGCTGGCCGAGCGCTACAACAGTGGTTCCGGGCATCGGGTGGCTCCGTTTCCGTGGTCGCGCTCGGAACGGTACCGGTGCCAGCACGGCGCCGTGCGGGATCGCCCCGACGGTGCACACCATCGGGGCGATCCCGCTACCGGCTGACGAGCAGATCTGCCAGCTCGGTCAGCGAGCCAACCGTCCAGTCCGCGTCCGGCGCTGTGGTGGTCAGCCCGATCGGGCCGCGGCGAAGGTGCACGGTTCGCAGGCCGGCCGCCCGGGCCGGGGTGATGTCGTTCACCGGGTGGTCGCCGACGTACACGATCTCGTTCGGCTCGCCCGGCGCCCACCTGATCACCCGCTCGAAGAAGCGGGCTGCCGGCTTCGCGACGCCCCACTCGGCCGAGGTGGCGATGGAGTCCGCCGGCAGATCGAGGTCGCGCAGGAGGCTGGACACGGCCGCGTTCTGGTTGCCCGCGATGCCCACCCACAGACCTGCCTCACGCAGCCAAGACAGGGCGGGGCGTACGTCCGGGTAGAGGTCCGTCTCGTCCAGTCGGTCGCCCTGACCGGCCGCCTGCCGGGCCCGCCACTCCGCCGCGACATCCACGCCCGGCCGCACGATCCGAATCGCGTCCGCGTTGTCGCGGCCCTGAGCCAGCACCGAGCCGACCAGAGCCGACATGGTGTGTGTGGGGACGCCGAGCCAGCGGGCCCAGTCACCCCAGTACCTGGTATCGCTGGTGAGGGTCTCGCCGATGTCGAACACCACGGAGCGCAACATGTCGGGCAGCCTAGTGACCTGGCCGTTGCGCGCCCGCGCTCGGCGTCCCTGACCTGCGTTGTCCGACCTCGGCCGTACGATGAGGGCATGCCCACTGCACTGCCGCTGCACGCTGTCGTCGTGGCCGCCGACCGGGCGATGATGGGGGCTCCGCGGCGGGCGGAGACGTGGACGCGGCGCGTCAGGCCTACCTCGCCGCCGGCTGACCCGCGCGGGTGCGGGGAGGACCGCTCGTAGGCCCCGCCGCCCTTGCCGCCGATCGGCTGACCCCCGCGGGTGCCGGGGAGGACCCCTTCGAGGGTGCCGGATCCTCCGCCGACTTCGGCTGACCCGCGCGGGTGCGGGGAGGACCCTTTGCGACCTGGGGTGATGCGGCGGCTTTGCCATTTCTTTGCGCGAGCCGACGCATCAGCGTCCAGGCGTTGCCCTGTGGGAGTTGTCGAGGTGTCAAAGTGCCTGTGCATCATGCCACGTGACCGAAGGCGGCAGCCCGATCCGGACGGCGGCCCGGGTCCCGCGCCATGGCGCGGGACCCCGGCCGCCGAGGGGTGGCGCTCCGGTCACTTCGTCAGGCGGGACCAGTCGGCCGGTTGGGCGGGGTCGAGCTGGCGCAGCTTGTCGAGCACCTTGGGGTCCTGGACGTCGAGCCAGTCGGCGACCTGGCGGAAGGAGACGCAGCGGACGCCGTCGCGCTTGCACACGCTCTTCATCACGTCCTCGATGGCCTGCATGTAGATGCCGCCGTTCCAGTCCTCGAAGTGGTTGCCGATGAAGAGCGGGGCGCGGCTGCCGTTGTAGACGCGTTCGAAGCCGGCGAGGTAGCTGTCGCGGGTCTCCTTCTCCCAGGTGTCGTACTTCTTGGGGTCGCCGTTGGTGCTGTTCCCGGACTGGTTGGCCAGGAAGTTGAAGTCCATCGAGAGGCTCTGGGTGGACTTGCCCGAGTACGGGAGCATCTGGAGCGGGAAGTTCCAGATGCCCTCCTTCTTGACGGGCCAGACCTGGAACTCGCCCGGGGAGCTGGCGTCGTAGCGGAAGCCCGTCGCCTTTTCGGCGGGGAGCAGGTTCTTCTGGCCCTCCAGGCAGGGGGCGCGGCCGCCGACCAGTTCCTTGGTGTAGTCGAAGGGGAGTGGCGGGAGGTCCTTGAATCCGGTGTTGGTCTTCCAGTTGGTGACGAAGGAGATCGCCTGGTCGAGTTCGCTCTTCCACTCCTCGGTGCTCCAGTCGCCGCCGCCCTTGGCGTTGCAGAAGTGCCCGTTGAAGTGGGTGCCGATCTCGTTTCCGTCCTGCCAGGCCAGGCGCAGCTGCTCCAGGGTGTCCTTGATGTGGGGGTCGGTGGCGTAGTCGATGGAGGCGGCGCCGGGGTTGTGCTGGGGTGGGTGGTAGAGGGTGCTCTTGGACTTGGGGAGGGTGTAGAGGCCGCTCAGGAAGAAGGTCATCTGGGCGTTGTTCTCGGTGCCGAGTTTGCGGAAGCGGGAGAACAGGCGATCGTCGCCCTCCAGGGCGCCGTCCCAGGAGAAGACGACGAACTGGGGCGGTTTCTCGCCGGGTTTCAGCCGCTCGGGCGTGGGCTGTTTGGGCTGCGGGCCGGTGTCGGAGGTGGAGCCGTCGCCGAGGATCCTGACCTGGCCGTCCCAGGTGGGGGTGGGAACGGGCGGTGGCGGGGCGGGTGTCTCGGACGGAGTGCTCGGCGTGGTGGCGGCCGGGGTGGGGCCGGTGGCGGTGGCGGTGGCCGCGGGTCTGCTCGGTGTGCCGGAGCATCCCGTGGCCAGGGCGGAGGCCCCGAGGACCCCCATCGCCAGCAGGACGGCAGTGCCGCGAGCAGTCCGCACGAGACCCCATTTCTCTGATGTTCGATCAGGTGATGTTCGGAAGGTGATCAATGAATGTGATCATCAGAACACTATTGATCGACCCCTGTCGAGGGATGGCCGGTGTAACCACGACAGGTGGGTGGATTTGAGCAACTCGCTTATGTGGCACGGGATTTGGTTGCAGTGATTGCCGTCACAAATGGGAGGTCCGCCGGGTGCCCGCCGGTCGTCCCGACGCAGCCGGCGACCCGTCAGCGGCGGCGCCGGGACGGGTCGAGGAGGGCGGGCGGGGTGTCGTTCTTCTCGTGTGCCGCGAGGTCGACGCCGGGGGCGACGACGGCGTCGATCGCGTCCAGCACGTCGGGCGTGAGCACGGTGTCGGCGGCGGCGAGTTGGGCGTGCAGGTGGTCCGGGGTGCGGGGGCCGATGAGGGCGCTGGTCACGGCGGGGTGCGCGGTGACGAATCCGAGCGCGAGCTGGATCATCGTCAGGCCGGCGTCCTCGGCGACCGTGGCCAGCTGCTCGACCGCGTCGAGCCTGGCCCGGTTGGCCGGCACGGTGGTGTCGAAGCGCTGCGGCATGAACGTCGAGCGGTTGGTGGTGATCTCCCGGCCCGCGCGGATCGCGCCCGACAGCCAGCCCGAGGCGAGCGGGCTCCACGCCAGCACGCCGAGGCCGTACTCCTCCGTCACGGGCAGCACGTCGGCCTCGATGCCGCGCTGGAGGATCGAGTAGCCGGGCTGCTCGGTGACGTAGCGGCCCAGGTGGTGCTCGCGGGCGGCCCACTGGCCCTGCACGATGCGGTACGCGGGGAAGGTGGAGGAGCCGAAGTAGCGGATCTTGCCCGCGCGTTGCAGGTCGGTCAGGGCGGACAGGGTCTCCTCGTCGCCGGTGCTCGGGTCCCAGCGGTGGATCTGGTAGAGGTCGACGTGGTCGACGCCGAGGCGGCGCAGGCTGCCGTCCAGCGCCGTGACCAGTCGACGGCGCGAGGCGCCCCGGTGGTTGCGCTCCTCGCCCGTCGGCAGACCGGCCTTGGTGGCCAGCACGATGTCGTCGCGGCGGCCGGCGATGGCCTTGCCGACCATCTCCTCCGAGTCGCCGCCGCCGTACACGTCGGCCGTGTCGATCAGGTTGATCCCGGCGGCCAGGGCGGCGTCGACGATGGCGGTGGCCTCGTCCTGGCTGGTCCGCCCGATCCTGCCGAAGTTCATCGCGCCGAGTGCGAGGGAGCTGACCTGTACGCCGGTACGGCCCAGGGTGCGGTACTGCATGGCTGTGTTCCTCCATGACGGTTCGAGGGGGGTGAGGGGGGTGAGGGTGGCGCGTGGCGCCCGGGACTGCGGCGCGTGGCGCCCGGCACTACTTGGACTCGACCCGCCCGAGCGGGTCGGGTCCGGCCGCGAGCAGTGCGCACTCCGCGCCCCAGGCGGGATCCCCGGGGCGGAGCCGGCTACGCAGGTACGCCCAGGTGAGCCGCTGGACCACGGCGACCCGCCCGGGGTGCTCGTCCGTGGTCTCGGCGGCGTCGTATCCGGAGATCCCGCCGAGACCGTGCTCCGCGCCGAACAGCGTGAGCAGGGACTTGGCGCTGGGGGAGAGGGCGTACGGGTCGGTGTGCCAGGCCGCGCCGCGCACCGTCAGGTGGGGGGAGAGGTCCTGGTCGCCGGCGACCACGAGGGCGGGCGTCGTCATCCGGGAGAAGTCCGTGGTCAGGAGGAACGGGTGGCGCTCGGCGGTGGACCGGGTGAGGGCGTCGCCCCCTCGGCCGGGCGCGGCGAGCAGCACGCCCGCCGTGATGCGGGGGTCGGCGAGGTCCGCCTCCGTGCCGTCGTCGGGGTCGGTGAGGCGGGCGCCCAGCAGCAGGCTCGCGGTGTGGCCGCCCATGGAGTGCCCGGCCACCGCCACCCTGCTCCGGTCCAGGCGTCCCAGGAGCTGCGGGACGGCGGCCTCGATCAGGTCGAGGCGGTCCAGGATCCGCGTCATGTCCTCGGCCCGCGATCGCCAGTACAGCGGCGCGCCAGGGGTACCGGGATCCAGGCGCAGTGTTCCGGAGCTCAGGTGGGTGGGCTGAACGACGGCGAAGCCGTGCGCCGCCCAGTGATCGGCGAGCGGGGCGTAGCCGTTCAGGGAGGAGAGGTGGTTCGAGGGCCCCTGGCCGTGGGAGAGCAGGACGATCGGCAGGTCGCCTCCGGTCACCGGGGCGGAGACCCGTAGGTGCAGGTCCACGGCGCGGCCGGGAGCCGGCAGGACCACCGGGGCGACCGAGAGGACGGGGGCGGGCTCGCTGACGGTGCCAGCGGTGTGGGGTGAGGTGTCCATGAGGTGCCTTTCCCTTCCCGCGGCTGCCGGGTTGGTGCGGCAGGCGGCGGGGGAGGCGGATGGGAGGACCCCGCTCGACTAGACTCAAAGCGGAACCTTGTTCCAGATACGATACGGAACGCCGTTCCGCTTAGTCAATCACCGCCCGGACGGAGATCGTGGTGTCCACAGCAGACCGGTCCGCGCAGACGCAGACGCGGACGCGGACGCCGGCCCCGGCCCCGGTCCGAGGCAAGCGGGCCGACGCGCTGCGCAACCAGCAGGCGCTCCTCGCAGCCGCCGCCGAGGTGTTCGCCGCCTCCGGCGTCGACGCGCCGATCCGTACCATCGCGGCGACGGCCGGCGTCGGCGTCGGGACGATCTACCGCCACTTCCCGACCCGAGCGGACCTCGTCGTGGCCGTCTACCGCCACCAGGTCGAGGCCTGCGCCGAGGCCGGCCCGACCCTGCTGGCCGACGCCGACTCCCCGCTCGCGGCCCTGCGGCAGTGGGTCGACCTCTTCGTCGACTTCCTGGTCACCAAGCACGGACTCGCCAACGCGGTGCAGTCGGACAGCGGCTTCGACGCGCTGCACGCCTACTTCGTCGACCGCCTGGTGCCCGTCTGCACCCGACTGCTCGACGCCGCCGTCGACGCCGGCGAGATCGAACCCGGCACGCAGGCGTACGAGCTGATGCGCGGCATCGGCAACCTCTGCATCGGGCGCGACAGCGATCCCGGCTACGACCCGCGCCGACTGATCGACCTGCTGCTCCGGGGGCTGCGGCGGCGGGCCGCGGAGGCGGGCTGAAGGCCTGCGCATCGTGGTTCGCGGGGCCTTCCGGCGCCCAAGTGGCCTCCGCGAAGCGCTGGTTCTGCCTACATTGCAGGGAAGCGTCTTCGGGTGTCCGGCCCTTCGGCGACATGGCATGCCGGTGGTGGAGCGGCAACCTGGCGGGAGGCGGAGGCGGGGCTGTGCGGTCGAAGGCGCAGCCCCGCACTCGTTGTCGACCGCCCCGCCGGTCGCGCCACGGGGGCCCGTGGCATTGACAGGGGCCTTCGGCGGCTGAATGCTAAGCAAGCGCTTAGTCAACGAGAAGAGACCGAGGAGCCGCCCGATGTCCGAGACCCCTGCCTCCCCTCCGGGTGTGGACCTGGCTCGTCTCCGTTCCCGTCTGGAGCGTGAGCTGCCCGGTCTGGCCCAGGGGCCGCTGCGGGCCGACCTGATCGAAGGGGGCCGCTCGAACCTGACGTACGTCCTCGGCGACGGCGCCTCCCGGTGGGTGCTGCGCCGGCCGCCGCTCGGGCACGTCCTGGCCACCGCGCACGACATGGGGCGCGAGTACCGCGTGATGACCGCGCTGCGCGGCACCGGGGTGCCCGTGCCCCGCACGCTGCTGCTCGACCCGGGCACCGACACCCTCGGCGCGCCCTGGTACCTCATGGAGTACGTCCCCGGCACCGCGCACCGGGACGCCGCCCCGCTGGCCGCCCTCGGTGAGCAGCGGGTGCACGCGCTCGGGAGCAGGCTGGTCGACACCCTGGCGGCCCTGCACCGGATCGATCCCGCCGAGGTGGGCCTCGCCGACTTCGGGCGCCCCGAGGGCTACCTGGAGCGCCAGCTGCGCCGCTGGTCCAAGCAGCTCGCCGCCTCCCGCAGCCGCGACCTGCCGGACCTGGACCGGCTGCACGACCTGCTCGGCCGGCGGCTGCCCGTCTCGCCCGCGCCCGCGCTCGTGCACGGCGACTACCGCCTCGACAACGTCCTGGTGGACGAGGGCGACGGCATCACCGCCGTCCTGGACTGGGAGATGTCCACCCTCGGCGACCCGCTCACCGACGTCGGCCTCCTGGTGATGTACACCGAACTCGCCGGTGTCGGCGGCGGCATCATCCCCTCCGCGATGACCGCCCCCGGCTTCCCGAAGCCCGACGAGATCGTCGCCTCCTACGCCCGGGCGACCGGCCGCCGGGCGGAGGACCTCGACTGGTACGTCGCCTTCGCCTCCTTCAAGCTCGCCGCCGTCGCCGAGGGCATCCACTTCCGCTTCCGGCAGGGCCGCACCCTCGGCGCCGGATTCGACCGCGCGGGCGAGATGGCCCCGATCCTCGCCCGGCACGGCCTGAGCACCCTCAAGGAGAACTGAGACCGATGGACTTCGCCTACGACGCCAGGACGAACGAACTCCGCGAGCAGCTGCTCGCCTTCATGGACGAGCACGTGTACCCGGCCGAGCCCGTCCTCGCCGCCCAGCTCGCCGACCCGGCCCGGGACCGCTGGGCCGTCCCGCCGGTCGTCGCCGACCTCCAGGCCGAGGCCCGCAAGCAGAGCCTCTGGAACCTGTTCTTCGTGGACCAGCGCGGCCTGCCCGGTGAGTCAGGTGCCGGTCTGACCAACCTCCAGTACGCGCCGCTCGCCGAGATCACCGGCCGCAGCATCCAGTTGGCCCCGCCCGCGCTCAACTGCGCCGCCCCCGACACCGGCAACATGGAGCTGCTCGCCCAGTTCGGCAGCGCCGAGCAGCGCGAGCGCTGGCTGCGGCCGCTGCTGGACGGCGGGATCCGCTCCGCGTTCGCGATGACCGAGCCCGAGGTCGCCTCCTCGGACGCCACCAACATCGCCACCCGGATCGAACGGGACGGCGACGAGTACGTCGTCAACGGCCGCAAGTGGTACATCACCGGGGCGATGAACCCCGACTGCCGGATCCTCATCGTGATGGGCAAGACCGACCCGGCCGCCGAGCCGCACCGGCAACAGAGCATGGTGCTCGTCCCGCGCGACACCCCGGGCGTGACCGTCCGGCGCGGCATGACGGTCTTCGGGTACGACGACGCCGACCACGGCGGCCACGCCGAGGTGCTGTTCGAGGACGTCCGGGTCCCGGCGGGGAACCTTATCGGGGAGGAGGGCGCCGGCTTCGCCATCGCCCAGGCCCGGCTCGGCCCCGGCCGCATCCACCACTGCATGCGGGCCATCGGCATCGCCGAGCGGGCGCTGGAGCTGATGTGCCGCCGGGCCACCGAGCGGGTCGCGTTCGGGAAGCCGCTCGCCGAACAGGGCGTGGTGCAGGACTGGATCGCCGAGTCCCGGGTGCGGATCGAGCAGCTGCGGCTGCTGGTGCTGAAGACCGCCTGGCTGATGGACACCGTCGGCAACCGGGGCGCCCACACCGAGATCCAGGCGATCAAGATCGCCACCCCGCGCACCGTCGAGTGGATCCTGGACAAGGCCGTCCAGGCGCACGGCGCGGCCGGCGTCAGCCAGGACACCCCGCTCGCCCAGCTCTGGGCCGGCAACCGCACCCTGCGGCTGGCCGACGGCCCGGACGAGGTGCACAAGCGCTCGCTGGCCCGGCGGGAACTCAGGAGGTACCGCTAGACCGCACGGGGCGGATCCGCCCCCTTGACCCGGGCGGGACGTCTGCGGAAGTTTGCTTCCAGGCGACTGCACTTCATCGGCGCCGACCCGCTCGGGGGGCCGGCCATGGTCTGGGTCGACCTGGACACGGCGAGCATCGTCGTCAAGGGCCTCAAAGCGCTCCCCGACGACCCGCGCGTCGTCCCCATGCCCGGCACCGAGGCCATCGAACTGCCGGACCGCATGAGGCCGATCCTCCTGGAGGCGGTCGAGTTCGTCGAGGCGCTCGGGCGGGGCTGACCGGGGCCGGGCTGACGCGCCGTCACCCGCACCGTCCCGTAAGGGTGTGACACCCGGGTACTCAGGGACCGGTCGGCCCCCTGGTATGACGGCCGCGGCCCGTCCCCGACCCTAGTGTCCTCCGTGTTCGACCGATCGGAACACGGAGGAACATCATGGGCATTGCGGGACGGGCCGTCGCGGCGGTGGTGCTGGCGGCGACCGCGGTGGCGGCGGTGGCGGGCACGGTGGGGACAGCCGCGGCGGGCGCGCTCGCGCCACCGGAGGCCGGCACCGGGCGGCAGGCGCGGGCCTGGCTGCCGGAGCCCAGCGGGCCGTACCCGATCGGGACGACCGCCCTGCACCTCACCGACCCCGGACGGGAGGACCCGTGGCAGCCCGGTCGGCGGCGCGAGCTGATGATCAGCCTCTGGTACCCGACCTCCCACCCGGCCGCCGGAGCCGACCGCGCCCCGTACATGGAGCCCGCCGCCGGCCGGCACTTCGACGGCCCGGACGGCGTCGGCCTGCTCAACTACGGCACCGCTCCCGGCCGCACCGACTGGTCGGCGATCCGCACCCACGCCCGCCGGGACGCCCCGGCGCTGCCCGGCGGCCCGCGCCCGGTGGTGCTGTACTCGCCCGGCCTCGGCGACCCGCGCACCTGGGGGACGGCCCTGGTCGAGGACCTCGCCTCGCGCGGCTACGTGGTGGTCACCGTCGACCACACCTACGAGGCCTCCGAAGTCGCCTTCCCCGACGGCGACCTGGCCACCTCGGTGCTTCCCGGCATGCTCGGGCAGCCCGGCCTGGACATCGGCGCGGTGCTCCGCAAGGCGATGGACACCCGGGTCGCCGACACCCGCTTCGTGCTGGACCGGCTCGGCGGCCTGGCCGACCGGCCGGGCCTGCCCGCCGGGCTGGACGCGGCCCTCGACCTCACCCGGATCGGCATGGTCGGCCAGTCGGCGGGCGGCTTCACCGCGCTCCAGACCATGCACGACGACCCGCGGATCACGGCGGGCGTCAACATGGACGGCCAGCTGCACTTCCCCGGCCCGGACGGCCACACCGGCGTCGCCCTGCCCAGCGTCGCCGAGGACGGCCTGAACCGGCCGTTCCTGCTGATGGGCACCGGCGGCGAGGACTCCGGCAGCTACCGCGACCAGCCCGGCTGGAACGCCCTGTGGCAGCACAGCACCGGCTGGCACGCCGACGTCACCCTCACCGGCTCCCGCCACGGCTCGTACACCGACGCCCAGCCGCTGCTGCCCCAGCTCGCCCGGCAGGGCGTGCTCGACGCGGAGCGGCTGCGCAGGGACGTCGGCGACATCCGCCCCGGCCGCGCCGAACTCGCCACCCGCTCCTACGTCGCGTCCTTCTTCGACCGCTGGCTGCGCGGCCAGGACGACCACCTGCTGGACGGGCCCTCGGCGCGCTTCCCGGAGATGGCGTACGAGCGGTAGCCGCGGTGGGGGCGCGTCCTCCTTTCTGCCGAACTGCGGCGGCCTCGCCTCGAAGCCCGCGGCCGTGGAAGGAATCAGCGGATCTCCGAGCCGGGGTTGGCCTCGTCCCAGCGCCGGCGGGAGGAGACGATCGCGTCGTGGTGGTCGTACGACCAGTCCGTCATCGCCCGCACCAGGTGGGTCAGGCTGTGTCCGAGTGGGGTCAGCTCGTACTCCACCTGCGGGGGGACGGTCGGGTGGACGGTCCGCGAGACGACTCCGTCCCGTTCCAGCCGGCGTACGGTGAGGGTCAGCATCCGCTGCGAGATGCCCGGCAGGGCGCGCTGAAGCTCGCGGAACCGCCTTACGCCCTGGGCGAGTTCGACGACGGTCAGCACGGACCACTTGTCGCCCAGCCGGTCCAGCAGGTCGCGGATCCCGCAGTCCACGCCGTCCTCGCACCAGACCACCGGGCGGGGGGTGGTTACCGCGGTGTGCCCTGCTGACATGAAAGTGCCTCCTTACGCCGGACGGCCAGGCTACCGAGGATGGTCGTGGCGCCGATCGCGGTGCCGACGAACGATCAACCCCGGAGGAACCCCATGCTGCTCGTCACCGGTGTCAACGGAGGTCTGGGCGCGCTCGTGCTGGAGCGGCTCGCCGGACGGGACGGGGTCGTGGCCGGCTCGCGCACGCCGGAGCGGGTGCCGGACGGCGTGCCGGCCCGGCTGGTGGACTTCGACCGGCCCGAGACGCTGGCCGAGGCGTTCGCCGGCGTGCGGACCCTGCTGCTGATCTCGGCCGGCGCCGCCGAGGACGACGTGGTGACCGCCCGGCACGGTGTCGCGATCGAGGCGGCGGAGGCGGCGGGCGTACGGCACGTCGTGTACACCAGCCTGTCCGGCGACGGCGACCACCTGCCGTACGCCCTCGCCCACCGCTGGACCGAGCGCCGGCTGCGCGCGTCCGCCACCCTGCGCTGGACGGTGCTGCGCAACGGCCTGTACGCCGAGTTCCTGGGCGCGATCGCGGCGCCGGGCCCGACCGGGGTGATCAGCGCCCCGCTCGGGGACGGCGGGCTCGCGGCGGTGGCGCGGGCCGACCTCGCCGAGGCGGCGGTGAACGTCGCCCTGGCACCCGAGGGGCACGCGGGGCGGACCTACGAGCTGGTGGGGGAGCGGGCGCTGGGCGGCGCGGACCTGGCCGAGGCGCTCGGCGCCGAGTACCGGCCGGGCCGGCTCACGGCGGCCAGGGCGGCGGTGGCGGCCTCGGACGCGCTGGACTTCCAGGTGCCGATGCTGGTGGGCACCTACTCGGCGATCGCCCACGGCTTCCTCGCCGGGCCGGGCGGGCCGGGCGACCTCGCGGCACTGCTCGGCCGCGAGCCGCGCCCGGCCCTGGAGGTCATCGCCCAGGGGCGGTGAGCCCCGCGCCCACCGGCCACCGGCCACCCGCCACCGGCCACCCGCCACCGGCCACCCGCCGCCCACCCGCCCACCGCCCACCCGCCGGTCACCGGCCGCCCACCGATCACCCGCGGCCCCGGCGCGCGTCAGTCGCCGAGGACGGCGATCCGGCCGGTGCTGCGCCCGGTGGCGACGCGCAGGACGGCGTCCGAGGCGGCCGCCAGCGGCACCCGGGCGCTCACCAGCGGACGGACGATGCCCTGGCGGGCCAGCTCGGTGAGTTCGTCGTGGGCGGTGCTGACGGCGCGCGGGTCGTGGGTGTTGTAGAGCCCCCAGTGCAGGCCCAGGATCGAGTAGTTCTTCACCAGGGCGTGGTTGAGCGCCGGGGCGGGGATCTGCCCGGCGGCGAAGCCGACCACCACGATCCGGCCCTCGAAGGCGACGCACTTGGTGGAGCCGGTGTAGGCGTCGCCGCCGACCGGGTCGAAGACCACGTCCGCGCCGCGTCCGTCGGTGGCCTCCTTGACGGCGGCGACGAAGTCCCGCACCCTGCGGTCCACCACCAGGTCGGCGCCGAGCGCCCTGGCCGTCTCCGCCTTCGCGGGCCCGCCGACCACGGCGATCACCCGGGCCCCGGCGGCCCGGCCGAGCTGGACCGCCGCGCTGCCGGTGCCGCCGGCCGCCGCGTGCACCAGCAGGGTCTCGCCGGCCCGCAGCCGGGCCCGGCGGTGCAGCGCGAACCAGGCGGTCTGGTAGCCGACGTGCAGGGCGGCCGCCTCGGCGTCGTCCAGCGCCTCGGGCGCGGGGAACGCGGCGGCGGCGTCCAGCAGCGCGTACTCGGCGAAGGCACCGTGCGGCAGCACCGGGTTGCCGATCAGCCGCTCGCCGCGCCGGGCGCCGTCCGCCACCTCGCCGCACAGCTCCACGCCGGGCGTGAACGGCAGCGGCGGGCGGACCTGGTACTGCCCGCGCACCATCAGCGCGTCCGGGAAGTTCACGGCCGCCGCCCGGACCCTGACCAGCAGCTGCCCCGGGCCGGGCACCGGCCGGGCGACGTCCTCGGCCAGCCGCATCACCTCGGCGGGCTCGCCGAGTTCCTCCACCTGCCAGGCCCTCACAGCACCTCGCTCCTCTCCAGTCCCTGCTGGAGCCGGTTCATCCCGGCGATCCAGCGGTCCGGGTCGGTGGCCCGGACGCGGTAGTAGTCGGCGACCTCGGGGTGCGGCAGGAGCAGGAACCGCTCCGCGAGGATGCCGTTCAGCGCGGCCTCGGCGACGTCCGCCGGGTCCAGTGCGGTGGGGGCCAGCAGCGCCTCGCCGACCGCACCGGTGGAGGCGAGCAGGTCGGTGCGCACGCCCTGGGGGCAGAGCGCGTGCACCCGGACGCCCCGGTGGCGGTAGGTCGCGGAGAGCCACTCGGCGAAGGCCAGCGCGCCGTGCTTGGTGACGGCGTAAGGGGCGGAGCCGAGCATGGTGAGCAGCCCGGCGGCGGAGACGGTGGCCAGGAAGCGGCCCTCACCGCGCTCCAGCCAGCGGGGGAGCAGCAGGTCGGCGGCCCGGACGTGGGCCATCACGTTGACCTCCCAGGCGTCCGCCCAGGCCGCGGCGGGCGCGTCGGCCCCGGCCGCCGGGGCGACGCCCGCGTTGGCGCACCAGACGTCGATCTCGCCGAGTTCGGCGCGGGCCCGCCGGACCAGCTCGGCCAGGCCCTCGGCGGAGGCGGCGTCCCCGGGCAGTGCGGTGCCGCCGCACTGCCCGGAGACGGCGTGGGCCGCCGCGGCGTCCAGGTCGTTGACCGCCACCCGGGCGCCGGCCGCGGTGAAGGCCCGGGCCAGCGCGGCGCCGATGCCCCGCCCGCCGCCGGTCACCACCACGCCCCGGCCGTCGAACGCCCCGGTGGTCACAGCCCACCGCCGAGGGTGACCCCGCCGTCCAGGACCAGGGTCTGGCCGGTGATCCAGCCGGCGTCCGGGGAGAGCAGGAAGGCGACGGCGCCGGCGACGTCCTCGGGGACGCCGAGGCGGCCCAGCGGGTAGGCCCTGGCGACCTTCTCCTCGCGGCCCTCGTACAGGGCCTCGGCGAACCTGGTCTTGACGACGGCGGGCGCGACCGCGTTGACCCGGATGCCCTGGGGGCCCAGTTCGGCGGCGAGTTCGGTGGTGAGGCGGATCAGGGCGGCCTTGCTGACGCCGTACATGCCGATCCCGGGCGAGGAGCGGATGCCCGCGACGGAGGCGACGTTGACGATCGAGCCGCCGTGCCCGGCCATCCAGGCGGCGTGCACGCGGCGGGTCCAGGCGAGCGGGGCCAGCACGTTGACGGCGAGGATCTTGGCGGCGGAGGCCTCGTCGGTGTCGAGGACCGGGCCGTACACCGGGTTGATGCCGGTGTTGTTGACCAGGTGGTCCAGCCGGCCGAAGGCCTCCAGGGTGCGGGCGACGGCCTCCTCCTGGTGCGCCGGGTCGTCGGCCCTGCCCGCGACGGCGATGGCGTTGTCCGGGCCGCCCAGGTCGCGGACGGCCTCGGCCAGCGGCTCCGGGTTGCGGGCGGTGAGGCAGACCCTGGCCCCGCGGTCGACCAGCTCGCGCGCGATGCCGAGGCCGATGCCCCGGCTCGACCCGGTGACGACGGCCACCCGGTCCTTGAAGGAGTGCACCACGGAGCGTCCTGCCTTTCGTGCGAGGATCCCTGCCAGTCCCTGACTAAGCGCTTGCTCAGCATGCTGTCGGTGCGGGAGCCTGTCAACAGCCTGCCGAACGCCTGCCCGGTCCGTGGGGTGGTCGGCGGGAATGCCTGTACGAGTTCTCTGGGAGGATGACGCCATGACCAGCACCCCGCTCGCCGACCTCTGGCCGACCCTGCCCGGCGCCGACGCGCGCCCCGAAGCGGCGTACCGGCTGCTCCAGGCCGCGGTCGAGTCGTTCGCGGAGCGCGGCTTCCACGCCACCACGACCCGGGACATCGCCACCGCGGCGGGGATGAGCCCGGCGGCGCTGTACATCCACTACCAGTCGAAGGCCGCGCTGCTCGCCGAGATCAGCCGGGCCGGGCACGCCGCCACGCTGGCCCTGGTCCGGGGCGCGGCCGCGGGGCCGGGCGGTCCGGCCGAGCGGATGCGGCGGCTGGTGGAGGAGTTCACCGCCTGGCACGCCAGGGCCAGGACGGTCGGCCGGGTGGTCAACTACGAGCTGCACGCGCTGCCCGAGGACGCCTACGCCGTGGTCGCGGCGCTGCGGCTGGACATCGAGCGCGAGGTCAGCGCGCTGATCGGGGCGGGGGTGGCGGTCGGCGAGTTCCAGGTGGCGGAGGTGCGGACGGCGGCCCGCGCGGTCACCTCGCTGGGCATCGACGTCTCCCGCTGGTACACCGGCAACTCCACCGAGGCGCCGGAGGAACTCGGGCGCCGTTACGGCGAGTTGGTCCTGCGGATGCTCGGCGCCCGGGCCTGACCGCGGGCGTTGCCGGGCCTGACCGCCCGGGCGTCCCCGGGGCGGGTCGGAGAAGTTCCGGGCCCGCCCTTGACCTGCTCACGGAGTGCGAGCAGACTCGTATACGAAGTACGTGTGCCTCGTAGGCGTACAGCGCACAGGGACCGGCACGCAGGGTGACACCGCGGACCCCTCCCGGCGCACTCCCACCGCAGCTCCGACGCTGCGGATCGAAGCAGATCACCTCCCGCGGCGACCACGCCCCCGACCGGCGGCGCCGACGGGACCAACCCCCCGACCCGGGCCGGCCCGGCCGGGTCGTGCCGCCGCCACCGTGCGGCGGCACGGGACGGCGCGCGCCGCGCCGTGGCGCGGCCCGGGCGGTTGGAGAGAGGGAGGCGCAGTGATGCCCTTCCGGCAATCGCATCAGGTCCGGCCCCGCTTCTGGCTGGAGACCGCCCTCGGCGGGCTGTCCGGACTGCTGTTCCTGCTCACCCTGGTGTGGCCGCAGTGGATCGAGACGCTCCTCGGCGTCGACCCGGACGCCGGCAGCGGCGCGGCGGAGTGGCTCGTGGTCGCGCTGGCGGCCGCCGTCACCGCCGCCTGCCTGCTCGGCGCGCGGATCGAGTGGCGCCGGGCGCACCCGTCCTCGGTCCGCGCCGTGCGGTGAACGGAGAGGAGGATCGTCATGACGGACACCACGCCCGTCAAGGGCGAGGAGCTCACCGATCTCGTCCGGCGGGCCCCGCTGAGCTTCCTGGGCACGGTCACCCGGGTCGGCGGCACCTCGCTCGCCGCCTTCCCGGCCAACGCCAGGAACGAACGGACGACCGTGGTCCGGGTGGACCAGGTGCTGCACGCGCCGGAGGCCTTCCGGCAACTCGGCGGCAGCGAGGTCACCGTCCAACTGGCTCCCGACGCCGACCTGTTGAAGGTCGGCGACGCGGCGGCCTTCTTCACCCAGGGCCTGGTCTACGGCGAGGGCCTGGGCGTCGCCGAAGTCGGCCGGCTGCCGGCCGAGGCCGTCCGGCCGCACGTCTCGATGGCCGCCACCACGGCCGACGAGCTGCCGTTCTCCTCGGTGCAGCGGAAGATCCGCGACCAGGACCTGGCCGCGCACGCGGGCGAGGCGGACGCCGTCGTCCTCGGCACCGTGGTCGGCCTGGAGGACCTCGGCCTGCCCGACCACTCCGAGCACGCCCCGCACTGGTGGCGGGCCACGCTCGACGTCTCGCTCGTCGAGTCCGGCGCCGCCGCCCCCGGACGGATCACCGTCCTCTACCCGAGCAGCGGGGACGTCCGCTGGCGCCGGTCGCCGAAACCGGTGCCCGGGCAGCTGGGCCTGTGGCTGCTGCACGCGGCCGGGGGCGACCTGGCCGCGCAGGCCCCGTACACGCTGCTCCACCCCGACGACTACCAGCCGGCGCAGAAGCTCGCCGTGCTGAGGGAACGGAGGTGAGCCGGATGCCCACCATCAAGGTCGTCGACATCACCCCCAGGGCGCAGAGCGGCGACGTGGGGCTGGACAGCGAGCCCAACCTCGCGGTCAACCCGGAGAACCCGGACGAACTGGTCGCGACCGCCTTCACCGCCGACCCGATGAACGGACCGCTCGCCCCGGTCTACGTCTCGACGGACGGCGGGGACACCTGGGTGCTGAACAGCGTCGTCCCCGGCAACGGGGACCTCGGCACCGGGGACATCAGCGTCGGTTTCGGCGCGAAGGGAGGCCGCCTCTACACGGGCATCCTCAACGGCGTGACCGGCGACCTCCAGATCCTGCGCGCGCCGGTCATCACCTCGACCGCGCCGATGGCCGTGCTCGTCGACCGGAGCGGGGAGGACCAGCCCTGGGTGGTCGCCACCACCGCCACGGTGAACGGCAGCAGCACCGACCGGGTGTACATCGGCAACAACGACGTCGCGCGGCAGGGCGGCACCGCCACCGTGGACGTCTCGCACGACGCGGGCACGGGGCCCGCACCGGCCGGCTTCGCGCCCGTGCTGCTCGACCGGCGGGCCGGCACGCTCTTCGACGGGCCGCCGGTGCGGATCGCCGCGCACCCGGACGGCACGGTCTACGTCGCGTTCATGAGCATCACCGCCACCGGTGCGGGGTCCGTGATCACCTTCGACGTCGTGGTGACCCGCGACGACAAGGGCGGCATCGGACCGAACCCCTTCGAGGACCTCCTCGACTCGGCCGACAGCGAGGTCGGCCAGCGCGCGGTCACCGGCCGGAAGGCCCGGTTCAACCCGCGCCAGCGGACGCTGGGCCAGGAGCGCACCGGTGCCGACCTGTCCGTCGCCGTGGACCCGACGGACTCCAACAGTGTCTGGATCGCCTACTGCGACAACCTCGGCGGGACCGCCCCCACCGACTACGTGCTGCACAGCCGCCACTCGGCGGACCGCGGGCAGACCTGGTCCGCGGCCCGCCCGGACGTGGTCAACGGCAAGAACCCGTCGCTGGCGGTCAACTCCGACGGCCTGGTCGGACTGGTCTACCAGCGGTTGGTCCACAACCAGTGGTCGACGGTGCTGGAGCTGACCGCCGACGGATTCGGGACCACGGAGAGCCACGTGCTGCACCAGGCCCCGGGGGACGTCCCGCCGGCGGGCGCGCAGCTGCCGTACCTCGGTGACTACATCCGGATGGTCACGGTCGGGAAGGACTTCTACGGGATCTTCGCCGGCAACAACACGCCCGACCGGGCCAACTTCCCGGTGGGCGTGACCTACCAGCGCAACGCCAACTTCACCACCCGTCAACTGCTCAGCACGGACGGCGTGACCAAGGTCGCGCCGTCCATCGACCCGTTCTTCTTCCACCGGGCCGCCTGAGCGCACGGGTCGCCTGGGCACACGGGCCACCGCGCCCGCCACGAACGGTCGTGGCGGGCGCCGTGCTGTCGGGCACTGTGGCTTCGGGGGTCTCCAGGGGTCTCCGGGGGTCTCGACGGTGGCGCGGGGTCTCAGGTGGCGGCCAGGCAGAACTGCACCAGCCCGGCGTCCACGTCGAGGACGATCTTCTCCATCTCCGCCCACGGCGGGTGGAAGGGGTTGGGCGACGGGACCGCGTCGTTGCCCCACTCGACCGTGAAGCCGAGCACCTTGCCCCGGTGGTCGGGGTCGGTGAAGTGGCGGGTGTAGACGTAGTCGTCGCTGGTCCCGCTGGTCGGGTACAGGTGGAAGCCGGTCATCGGCTTGTACGGCACACCGCGTACGCCGCTGACGCCCTGGCAGAACGCCTCGGCGAGCAGCTTGGCGGTGTCCTCGTCGCCCTTGGGGATGTACTCGGAGTACGCGAGGTCGCCGGGCAGGCCGCGTCTGCCGTCGTACTGGGAGTTGCGGAAGTTCATGTCCGGGTCGACCGACTGGTTGTCGTCGTCGCCCCAGTTGTAGAGCATGTCCTGCGCGTAGCTGTGGACGTCGACGAACCACCTGGTCCGCGGGCACTGGTCGAGCAGCCAGCGGACGTTGCGGGTCTCCGGCTCGGAGAACGCGCTCGGGCCCGCGTAGACCTGCGGATCGCACGGGTCGGCCGACACCTGGGGGTTCGCGGCCGGGTCGAAGGCCGTGGCGAAGTCGAAGAGGAAGTCGTAGTTGCGGTTGAGGTCGACACCGACGCAGGACGGGTTCGGGCTGCCGCCGGCGTTGGCCGGGTTGCGGTTCTTGCGCCACATCGACCGGACGGTCTGGCTGTAGAGCCGCCCGTCGGGGTTGACCAGCGGGTAGACCACCAGGTCCAGCCGGTGCAGCAGCGCGTCGACCTGGTCGGCGGTGAAGGTGGTGCCGCCGTAGCCGAGGCCGGTGCCGTCGCGCTGGGCCTCCAGGAGGTCGGCGGCGAAGTGGACGAGCACCTCGCAGCTGCCCCACTCACGGGCGTGCACGCCGCCGATCATCAGCACGCAGTCCTTGGGGGCCGGCGCGGGTGTGCTGATCCTCAGGGCGTGGGCGGTGCGGCCCTCGAAGGAGCGCTCGGGCAGGGTGATGAGCTGGGTGGAACCGGGGAAGGCGGCGGCCAGGCTGGTGACGGCGGACTCGACCTCGGTGATGTTCAGGTACGGCATGACGGGCCTCCCGGGTCAGCCGGTGAGCTTGGCGGCGAGGCCGTGCGGGACGGCGTCGGCGGGGGCGAACCGGTCGCCGCCGCCGACCTCGGCCTGGGCGGCGCGCCCGGCCTCACTGGCGTTGCCGGTCCTGGTGACCGTGACGCCCTCGCGTTCGAGGGCGGGCACCTGGGCGGCCGTGGCGTAGACGTCGATGCCGATGCGGCCGTCCGCCTCGACGTGCGGGCGTCCGCCGGTGTCGGATCGGGTGTCGCGCAGCAGTGCGCGCAGGGTCTGCGGGTCCTTGGCGGTGACGCGCAGGCGCAGGATGTCGTCGTGCGGGTCATGCGGGTCGTACGGAACGGCGGACATGGCGGTCTTCTTCCGGGTGCCGTCGGAGCGGGGCCGGAGCGGTGTCCGGCGGCTCCCCGGGCGGCGCCGATTGGAGGGTATATGTCCGACGTGTACCTCGTATCCTCAGGATGCGTCGTCGCCGTAGAAGTCGTCAAGGGGTGGCTTGGGCATCCCGTCGAGCAGGCTGTCCAGGCCGCGCAGCATCTCGGCGTCGTCGTCGAAGTCGGCGAACCGGGGCACCAGGGCGCGCAGCCGCGGGTAGTCGGCGGCGGGCAGCAGGTGCAGGCCGAGCCGCAGGGCCGGGTCCGGCTCCTCCGGGTTGTCGACCACCTGACGCTTGTCCACCAGCAGACAGCCGAGGTTCCAGGCGACGAAGGTGCGGTAGACGGTCAGCGAGCCCGCGTCGTCGAAGCCGGCCCGGCCGAGCACGGCGAGGATGTGCTCGGTGAGTTCGAGCACCGAGGCCGGGCGGCGGACCACCGGGACGGCCAGCGGGCGGGTCGCGACCAGCGGCAGGATCTCCGGGTGGGCGTGCGCGGTGGCGGCGAACGCCTGGGCGATCCGACGCAGTTCGGCGCGCCAGTCCACCCCGCCGGGGCCGCGGCCGGTGCTGCTGCCGGTCCGCAGCCGGGTGTTGATCTCGTCGAAGTAGGCCTCGACCAGGCCGTCGATCAGGGCCTCCTTGCCCGGGGTGTACCGGTACAGGGCCATCGACTCCACGCCGAGGTCGGCCGCGAGCCTGCGCATGGTCAGCGCGGCCAGGCCCTCGCGGTCGACCAGGGCCACGGCGGCGCCCAGCACCAGCGGGCGGCTCAGCCGGCCCCGCTTCTCGGGGGGGTCCTGCTCGGCCATGTCCGCACTCCTCCGGGTCGGTGGCAGCGTCGGCGGCCGTGCCCGGGCTGGTCGGGTCCGAGCCGGTCGGGGAGCGGCTCGGCGGATCTGCCGCGGTGCGGGGCCCGCTGCCGGGCTGGGTCTTCGGCGGATGTCAATCGGCGGATGATGTCACTCAGCGGATACAGAACCAGGATACAAGGTATGAATCGGACGTAGCCGGGTGAGCGGGTGCTGTCTGTGGATTCGTTGATTCCGCTGGTCAGTCGACCGGTCGGGCGGCGGGTCGGGCCGTGAGGGCGGCGACCGGGATGGCGGGGTCGGCTGCGGTGAGTGACCGAAACGGGCGGCGACGGCCGGTGGCGGGGGTGGCGTGGCGGGCTCGATCCGCCGTCGGGCGTTGGGGGTTGGGGTCGTACGCGGGACGGTGGGTGTGGTGACGGGGACGGACCGGTCGAACGCGGTGTGCAGTCGGGCGGGGCTTCAGTCGAGGGGCAGACGGACGGCGAGGACGGCGACCAGGGCTGTGCCCCGGGGCGGGGGTGGCAACCGGCATTCCAGGGGCGCCGGGTAGCGTGGGCCGTCCGGACACCGTCCCCGTGAGGAGAGCCGATGAGCAGTCAGAACGACCGGGTGCGCGAGCTGTTGGCGGAGGCCTGGACCTCCTGGGCGGAGCGGGGTGCGGGTCTGGGCGTCGAGGAGTGGGACAGGCCGACCCGGCTGCCCGGGTGGACCGTCCGGGCGCTGTACGCGCACGTGGCGCCGGTGCCGGAGATGTTCACGGGGCTGCGCGGGGCGGTCGTCGACGGGCCGGCCGAGGTGGCCACCGGGGCCGGCATCCTGCGGGCCTACAACCGGCCGGGCGGCCTCGCCCACACCGCCGCCGGGCAGATCGCCGAGGCGGCGACGCAGTCGGCGGGGGAGACCGGGCCCGCCGTGCTGATCGCCCGGTTCGGTGTCGAGGGTCCGGCGGCGCTGGCCGGTCTGGCCGACCTGTCGCCGGACGCCACGGTGGCGCACCCGCTGCTCGGGAGCGTGACGGTCGGTGCGCTCGGCGAGGTGGCGCTGATGGAGGCGACCGTCCACCTGCTCGACCTGATCGCGGCCGTCGGCGGCCCGCCGCCCGCGGAGGGGGCGCTGTCCTTCACCCGTGCGCTGCTGGCGGAGGTCGCCGACCCGGTGGCCTTCATCGAGGCGGCGACCGGGCGCGGCGCGGAGGCGGTGCTGCCGGTCATCCGGTGAGCCGGCGGGGCGCCGGGGCGCCGGGGCGGCCATCAGGTGAGGTGGCCGACCGGCGATCCGGTCCGCGGATGAGGCGTACGCGTCACATGTCATGAGCCTTTCAAAGGTGCGGGTTTGCTGTCACGCTGCTGCTCCCGGCCCGCTCCCCACGAGAGGCTCCGATGAGAAGAATCCTGCCTGCCCTGACCGGCGCCGCCCTGTTCGCGGCGACCGGCCTCGCGGCGCTCGCCACCCCCGCTGTGGCGAGCGCCGCGGACTGCACACCCGCCCAGGTGGTGGCCAACGGCGGTTTCGAGTCCGGCGGTTCGCCCTGGACGGCGCCCAGCGGCGCGATCACCGCCGACGGCGGCCAGAGCGCGCACTCCGGCAGCTCCTACGCCTGGCTCGACGGTTACGGCTCCAGCCACACCGACACGCTCTCGCAGTCCGTCACCCTCCCGGCCGGATGCGGCGCCGCGACGCTCGGGTTCTGGCTGCACGTCGACACCGCCGAGACGACCGGCAGCACCGCCTACGACAAGCTGTCCGTCAGGCTCGGCTCCACCACCGTGGCCGGCTACTCCAACCTGGACGCCCAGGCCGGGTACGTGCACAAGACCGTCGACGTGTCCGCCTTCGCGGGCCAGACCGTGACGCTCGCCTTCACCGGCGTCGAGGACGCCGGCCTCCAGACCAGCTTCGTGCTGGACGACGTCACCCTGGACGCCTCCGGCGGCGGCACCCCGCCCCAGCCCGGCGACCCGACCCGCACCCCGGCCGCGCCGGCCTACACCGTAAGCCTCACCAGCGACGCCTCCGGCGGCAGTTGGACCGGACACGAGAGCGTGACCTTCGCCAACGCCTCGCCCACCCCGCTGAACGAGGTGTACCTGCGGCTGTGGGACAACGCCCACGGCAGCTGCCCCGGCACCCCGGTCACGGTGACCAACGTGACCGGCGGCACCGCCTCCCCGCTCACGGTGAACTGCACCGCGCTGAAGATCACCCTGCCGGCTCCGCTCGCGCAGGGCCAGAGCGGCACCGTCGGCTTCGACCTCGGCATCACCGTGCCGAGCGGCGCGGACCGCTTCGGCCACGACGGCGCGTACAACTTCCTCGGCAACGCCCTGCCCGTCCTGGCGATACGGGACGCGGCCGGCTGGCACCTCGACCCGTACACCAACAACGGCGAGTCCTTCTACGCGGTGGCCTCGGACTTCGCCGTCACCCTGGACCACCCGACCGGCCTGCTGGTGCCCGCGACCGGCACCTCGGTGGACACCCCCGGCGCGGCCGGCCGGACCGTCACCAAGGCGACCGCGAGCAAGGTGCGCGAATTCGCCTGGGGCGCCGGACCGTTCACCAGGATCTCCGGCACCTCCGCGGCCGGGGTGAAGGTGAACGTCTACTCGGTGGCCGGGATCAGCGCGGCCGACTCCGCGTCGATGCTCTCCACCGCGACCTCGGCGGTCGACGCCCACGCCCAGCGCTTCGGGGCCTACCCGTACGGCGAGCTGGACGCGGTGATCGACAACAACTTCTGGTTCGGCGGTATGGAGTACCCGGGATTCGTCCTCGACCTGGTCAGCAACACGGCGCTCACCCACGAGATCGGCCACCAGTGGTGGTACGGCATCGTGGGCGACGACGAGTACAACGGCCCCTGGCTGGACGAGGCCTTCACCGACTACGCCACCGACCTCGCCCTCGGCAAGACCGGCAACGGCTGCTGGAACAGCGTCTCCTGGGCCTCCCCGGCCGAGAAGATCACCAACTCGATGGCGTACTGGGACGCCAACTCCTCCCGCTACTCCACGGTCGTCTACGGCTACGGCAAGTGCGCCCTGCACGACCTGCGACGGACGATCGGCGACACCGCGATGACCACGCTGCTGCGGACCTACGCGCAGGCGCACTGGTACGGCATCTCCACCACCGCGGAGTTCAAGGCCGCGGCCCAGGCCGCCACCACCGTGGACCTGACCTCCTTCTGGAGCCGGCACCGCATCGAGGGCTGAGCCCGTACGGCCCCGTGCCGCCTCCGGTCCCGGCCGGGGGCGGCACCCTTCGATGCCCCCTGACGCCCCTTGACGCCACGGGGGGCCGGGAGGACGCTGTACGTGTACGACATAAGCGTGTGCCGTACGCGGACAGTCGAAAGCACACGACCAAGAGTCGCGAGGCTCCCGGCGCTGACCCGACCGCTGGAGCGATCATGTCGACCAACCACTACGTGGCGCTGCCGGACAGCTCCCGCGTTCCGCTGGGCGGAGCGCGGGTCATCGGACCGGCCGACCCACGGGCACCCCTGACCGTCACCGTCTACCTGCGGCGCGACCCCGACGCGCCCCCGCGTCCCGACGTCTACGAACTCGCGATGCAGCCACCGACCCGCCGCACCGCCCCCGACGACGACGCGTACGCCGCCGTCCACCGGTGGCGCGACACCGACCTCAAGGCGGTCGAGGCGTTCGCCGGCGATCACCACCTCGCCGTCTCCCACGAGAACCCGCTGGCCCGCAGCGTCCAGCTGACCGGCACCACCGAGGACGTCTCGAACGCCTTCCGGGTCACCCTGGCCCGCTACCGCTACCGGGACGCCGACGACAACCCCCGGATCTACCGCGGCCGCGAAGGCGCGGTCAACGTCCCCGCCGGGCTGAGCGGCATCGTCACCGGCGTCTTCGGCCTGGACAACCGGCCGATCGGCGCCAACCTGCTGATCCGCCAGGCCTTCACGGACCTCTCGCTGCCGATCGCCGAGGCCGTGCCGGGGCTGCCGGCCGGAGTCTTCCTCCCGACCGACCTGGAGACCCCGTACGCCTACCCCGCCGGAACCGACGGCAGCGGACAGTGCGTCGCCGTCCTCGCGTTCAACGGCGAGACGGATCCCGGCGTCCCCTCCGGCGGCTACTCGGCCGACGCGCTGCGCACCTACTTCGCCGCCCTCGGCCGGCCCATGCCGGACATCACCAACGTGGTGATCCCGAACGTCGGATCCACCGGCAACGACCCGGGCCGGGACGACGGGGGACCGCTGCGGCTCGACAGCACCGGTGAGATCATGCTCGACCTCGCGGTGGTCGGCTCCCTCGCGCCCAAGGCGAAGATCGTCGTCTACTTCAGCAAGTTCACCGAGCAGGGCTGGGTGGACGTGATTCACCGGATCGTGACCGACACGGTCAACCGGCCCTCGGTGATCTCCTGCAGCTACGGCAACGCCGAGGAGGGCCGCACCGTGTGGACCCCCGGGGCGATCGCCAGCGCCGACGCGGCCTTCGCCAACGCGGCCGAGAAGTTCATCAGCATCTGCTGCGCCTCGGGCGACGACGGCTCGAAGGACCAGGCGCTCGACGAGCGCGCCCACGCCGACTTCCCCGCCTCCAGCCCGCACGTGCTCGGCGTCGGCGGCACCCGCCTGGTGGTGGATCAGGGGCAGGTGGTCAGCGAGACCGTCTGGGACGACGGTGCGGGCAACCGGACCGGTGGCGGCATCAGCAAGCTGTTCCCGGTGCCGCCCTTCCAGGACGGCGCCGAGGTGCCCCCGTCGGCCAACCCGCCGCACGCGCAGGGCCGGGGCGTGCCGGACGTGGCCGCGCTCGCGGCCGGCAGCACCGGCGTGGTCGTCCCGAGCATCGACGGCGAGCACGTCCTCGTGACCGGCGGCACCAGCGCCGCCGCGCCGATGTGGTCCGCGTTGCTGGCCAGGGTCAACCAGGGCCTGCCCGGCGCGGCCCAGGTCGGCTTCCTGAACCCGCTGCTGTACGCGAAGCTGGCGACGGGCGTGCTGCGGGACGTCACCAAGGGCAGCAACGGCGCGTACTTCGCCGGGAAGGGCTGGGACGCGTGCACCGGCCTCGGCACCCCCGGCGGCCAGCGGTTGCTGGACGGGCTCAAGGCCCTGTGACCTGCGGCCGCGCACCCGTCGGGCCCCGGCTCGGGGGCGGGGCCCGACGGCCGGCGGGTCAGCCCAGGGCGAGGGCGCGGAGGCGGTCGGCCGCGCCGTTGAAGTAGTTCTGGTCGCCGGGGAAGGTGCCGGCGTCGGCGAACTGCCAGAAGGTCTGGTAGCCCCAGCCGTTCGGCAGGGTGCCGACGGAGGAGGCCCCCCGGTGGTCTTGTCAGAACATCTGGCGGGGACCGGCGCGCCGTCCCTGGGGGGCTGTTCCGGGGGCGCCCTGGGGTGGGGCACTGTGTTCGAACCGTTCCGCGCCGGGGCTGGTGCCCCGTTTCCGGCGGGCTTCGTGCTGTCTGCCGGAACGGGGAGTCTGGGGGTCAGCCGTCCTTGCGGGGCAGGACGACGTCCGCGCCCAGGGTCCGCACGGTCCGTACGTCCTCGCCGGTGGGGCGCTTCAGCGCGGTCACCGGGCACTTCCACACGGTGTCGGGGGTGTCGGCCTGGCGCAGGGTGGTGAGGCCGCGTCCGGTGTTGTGCACGACGCCGACCCGCCCGTCTCCCCACGCGATCGACCCGATCGAGGGGGCGTACAGCTGATCCGATGCCACGGCTACGTGGTCCTGCCTTCCTGTTCTCGGGACGGGGGTCTCACGGGGCCGATGGGAGGTTCGTGAGTGTGCGTGGTGCCAGGTCGCGCGCGCGGAAGCCGAAGCTGATGAGTGTGATGCTCTCTCCGGCGGTGAGGGGAGTCCGGCCGTGCGGTGTGAACGCGCCGTCGAAGACGACGCAGTCACCAGTGGTGAGGTCGCATTCGAAGTAGCCGTCGGCGTTGATGAAGACGGTCGTGCTGGCCGTGGGCGACTCGGCGGGGCACTCGTGCTTGAGGCACAGGATCAGGTTGGCCTCGCCGAAGTCGGTCTCGTCCAGGTGGAAGTCGAGGAACTGGCCTTCCTCCCGGTACGCGATGTAGACGGCGGTGTGGGGCTGTTCGACGTCCAGGCCGGTGGACCCGCTACGACTGCGGCGAGATCGACCTGTCCGGCGAAACTGTTCGCGGCGTCCCCGACGGCCGCGTTCCACTTGCCGTTGTGGAGGTAGCCGTCAGCGGTTACGGCCTTCTCGGCCTCCTCGGCCATGGCGGCGATCAGCTCGGCGGGGAACGACTGGTCGCGCAGATGGCGCAGGTGGCGAGGGTGTACGCGCTGGTGTGCGGCGAGCCCGCGAACCGCCTCCCGGAGTGCGGGGAAGTCCCCTGCCCACCGGGCCGGCGTCTGGGCCGTGGTGTGGGACTGGAGCCATGAGGTCCACCGGCCGCTCCACCGGCGTGGCACCGTGCCGTCTGCCGCCGAGGCGTCGGCCCGGCCGATCAGCATTTCGACCCGGTCGAGTGCGGCCTGCGTGGACTCGACCAGCTCGGTGTCCCCCTTGGCGATCCGCAGCCGCATCGCTTCCTGGAGGTGGGCCTGGGCACCCGTGAGGTCGCCGCGCTCCATGAGGTGCTTGCCGGTGTGCTGGAGTGCGTAGTCGACGAGTTCCGGGTGCTGGCTTCGTGCGGTGTTCAGCGCGCTGTGGTAGAGCGCGTCCGCGGTCTGCGCGTCACCGGCGTAGCGGTGCGCGTCGGCCAGGTTGAGGCCGGTGGCGACGACGGCCCCGGTGTTGCCGATCGCTGCGGCCAGGTCGAGCGACTGCCGCAGGAACGTACGGGCGTCCTCGTGGTGGCCCTGGCACATCTGGCCGATGCCGATCCACCGGGTCAGGACCCGAGTACGCGCGGGGTCGCTCCCCTCGGGCAGGCCCTGCAGTTCCTCGCGGAGCCGGCCGACCGCGAAGGTCAGCTCATTCCGGTCGGTGGGGACCATCCGCAGGTTGTCGTCGTGAGTGATGAGGTGCCCAAGCACGTCAGTCTCCGTCGTTCGGTTCTGCTCAGCGGGGCGCTACAGCTGGTCGGTCTGCTGGCGCAGGCCCGCCAGCAGGTCCACGCCGTGCGGGGTGAAGTGCTCACCCAGGAGTTCGAGTTCGCGCATGAGGTAGCGGACGGCCGGCAGGCCCTCGTCGTAAGCGGCCTGGAAGCCTGCGCGCTCGTCGGCGGTCAGGTCGTCCCGGGCCAATTCGACCCGGCGGAACCGCAGCAGCTGGTTGTACACGACGGTGGCGTGGAAGGACCGGTCGATCTCCCAGAACAGGTTGCGGTCCTCCCCCTGACCGGCCCGCCACCTGATCTCGATCTTCGGGGAAGCCTGGGACGAATAACCGTCGGCGAAGACCTGCTGCTGGAGGATGTGGAAGCTGACCGACTGGTGGGTTCCCTCGTGCAGGATGTTCTCCGCCAGGAAGAGATGGGACGGCTGCTCACTGACGGTGTTCGGTGGGATGTGGTGCCGGGCCTTCTCGGAGAACACGATGACGTACGGGAGCGCCGGGTCGCTGGAGCTGGTCAGCGAGGACGCGCGGACCCCGGGCTTCAGGCCCACCCACAGCAGCCGCCGGACGAATGCGCGAACGCGGGCGAACCCCTCGGGATGGACCAGCGACAGATGGTCCAGAGCCTGGGTCAGCGCCACGCGACGCTCGTCGGTGTGCGGGACGATCTCGTAGCCGCTCAGGTTGATCTCGTCGGCGATCTCGCTGGGGAGGCCGGCGTCGAACCAGTCGAACTGCGCGCCGGCCACGGTCACGGAGTCGCTGCGCAGGGAGCGGGCGTGCTCCGCGTAGGGGGTGCCCGACTTCAACAGGCGCTCCATCAACGCGAACGGCAGAGCGCTCTCCGCGCCCACTTCGCGCAGACGGACCAGGTCCGGGTCCTTCCGGTCGAGGTCGAAGAAGGAGCCGGTGGGGACGTGGGTGGCGATGGCGGTCTGCAATGCGGACTCTCCTTGATCGGGGTGGGGGGTGCGACGCCGGGTGGCGGGTCGGTCCGGATGATCGCCGGCCGACCCGCCCATGCCGTCAACTGACCGGCATCAGTCGGAGACTGCGGTCAGGCCGCGACGCTCATCGAGGTGAACTTGCCGTCCGGGACGGAGTGGTCCAGGCGACGGGTCAGGGTGGCGACCTCCGGGTCACCGGGCTGGATGGTGGCGGTGCTCACGTGCCTCTCCAATCGGGTTGGCCCTGCTCACCCGGGCGCGAGCGAGCAGTCATGCAGGGTGGTGCAACCCGCTTCCAGAGCCGCCATGCTTCCTGCAACGGCCATGGGGCGGGGGTCTGTCAAGAAGGGGTTGGGGCCCGGGAGGGTCTCCGCGTGCTACTCGTTGCTGCTGCTCTCGCCGTCGTTCTCGTGCTGGTTGCCGCTGTCGTCGCCGTGGTTGCTGTTGCCGTCGCTCATCGAGGTCTCCGTTCTGAGGAGCTACCGGTCTCCGGCAGCGTCGGTGTGTGATCAAGCCACCGCAGCGCCCTCGGTGATCCTCGCCTCGGGCCATTGGTAACTGACATTCAGTCAACGCTCGTCGTTCGGATGCGGATAGGACGTTTCGCAGGTAGCCGCGTTCACGCCCTCCGGACATTTCCTGAGGGTTGACGGCGGAGCGAATGGCGGTAGCGTCACCCCACCGGACTGAGGAGCTCTCATGGCCGCCGACCGCCCAAACCAAGTCCTTCGGGGGCTGATGCTCGCGCACAGCCTGTCCGCGAATGACCTCGCGCGAGACGTTAACGCTGCTGAGGAACGACGGTTCGGGCAGCCTGGGAATGCCTCGGGCCGACAGGTCCGGCGGTGGCTGTCCGGTGAGACCGAGCTGCCACAGATGCACTACCTTGTGGCGTTGACGGACGTCTTCAACCTGCCTGCGGATCAGCTTGGGTTCACTCTTTCGGGTGTGAGGGCTCGCCGGCTCGCTGCCCTCCAGCCTCGATCTGCGCTGCGGGGAGAGACATCTGCCGACCCTCAGGAGAATCACGTGCTCCGTCGCCAGTTCATGATCGCTGCTACCGGAAACCTCATCGGATTCGCGTTCGCACCGTTGCCGACATCGGGACGCATAGGAATGGCCGATGTCGAGCGCATCCGAGGGAGTATCGACGAACTCCACGCGGTGGACGACGCGTACGGCGGCGAGCAGCTCGCCGACATCGCCGAGGAGGCGGTCACGCAGATCGAGGATGCGATGGGCCGGTGCGTGTACGGGCCGCGCGTCGAGTCAGCGCTCTATCAAGTGATCGGCGAACTGCACGCCAGTGCGGGCTGGTTCGCCTTCGATACCGGCGACCACACCCGTGCGGGCCAGAACTTCGACGCAGGCTTGCGTGCCTCCCTGTTGGCCGGCGACCGCATGCTCCAGGCCCGCATCTGGGCCTACATGTCTCGCCAGAGCTGGGAGCTCGGCCGGGCAACGGAGACCGTCACCATCGCCCGAGCGGCACTCGACGCCACCCGTAACGGCCGTGACCACCGCCTCAGCGCGTTGCTGCACGGCCGGCTCGCTCTCGGCTACGCGGCTTCGGGAGAAAGCGTCCGGTGTGCGGGTGCCCTGGCGCGGGCCGAGGTTTCCCTGGACAGGGCCACTGGTACGACGCCGTCGGCATGGCTGGCCTTCGTCGGCCCAGGGGAGCTTCTTGGCGCTGCTGCCATGGCGCACATGGACCTGGGTCAGGCCGATAAGGCGGCCGACCAGGAGGAGCAGGGCATGCGGTTGCTCGCCCCCGGTTTCCGCCGGAACCGCTTTGCCAAGACTGTGCATCTCGCCGAGTGCTACCTGGCAGCCAACGAGCCGGAGCGGGCCGTCGACACGGCGGACCAGGCGCTCGCCCTCTATCCCTCGGTGAACTGTCCCCGTTGGGCCACGCGGCTCGGTGAGTTCCGGGAGAAGGCGGCCAACCTCGGTCTACCAGTGACGGCTGCCTTCGTGGAACGCTACGACGTCCTGACCACCGCGTAAGGAGCAGAACACCGTGGCCGCCACCCTGACCGTCAGCTACCACACCGCCGACGACTTGCCCACCATTGAGGGGCAACTGATCGAGGTGTACACGGAGGTGTATGCCGAGGAGGCCGTTGCCGATCCGTTCTTCCGTGTCGAACGGTTCACCGAACGTCTTCACCGCCATGCCGCCGGGCCGCGCTGGGGATGCGCGCTCGGCGAGGTCGACGGCTCGGTGGTCGGATATGCCTACGGCTTCGGTCGAACGGCGGCGTATCGCTGGGGCGGGCTCATCACCCCGGTGCCGGCCGACCTGCTGGAGGAGACCGACAGTCGGACTTTTGCCTTGTGCGAGGTGATGGTCCGGGTACCGTGGCGCGGCACGGGCATTTCGCGCACCCTGCACGAGGAACTGCTGTCGCACAGGCCTGAGGACCGTTCCCATCTGCTGGTGGAGAAGGACCACCCCCGGGTTCGGGCGCTCTACGAGCGATGGGGTTACACCTGGATGGGCACGATGCAGCCGTACCCTGACTCGCCCCAGTACGACTCCATGCTTCGCCCGATCACGTGACCTCGATAGTCGGGGTGAGTGGTCAGGGACGTCACCAAGGGCAGCAACGGCGCGTACTTCGCCGGGAGGGGCTGGGACGCGTGCACCGGCCTCGGCACCCCCGGCGGCCAGCGGTTGCTGGACGGGCTCAAGGCCCTGTGACCCGCGGCCGCGCACCCGTCGGGCCCCGGCTCGGGGGCGGGGCCCGACGGCCGGCGGGTCAGCCCAGGGCGAGGGCGCGGAGGCGGTCGGCCGCGCCGTTGAAGTAGTTCTGGTCGCCGGGGAAGGTGCCGGCGTCGGCGAACTGCCAGAAGGTCTGGTAGCCCCAGCCGTTCGGCAGGGTGCCGACGGAGGAGGCGTAGCGGGCTATCCAGAGCGGGTTGGTGGCGCCGAAGCCGGCGTTGTTCCCGGTGCACTGGGTCCACCAGTTGGTGGTGGTGTAGATGGTGGGGTAGCGGCCGGTGCGCGCGTGCACGGTGTTGCTGAAGTCGCGGATCCAGCTGACCATGGCGCTCTGGCTGAGGCCGTAGCAGGTGGCGCCGTAGGGGTTGTACTCGATGTCCAGCGCAGGCGGCAGGGTCTTGCCGTCGGCGGACCAGCCGCCGCCGTGGCTGACGAAGTAGTTGGCCTGGGTGGCGCCGGAGGAGGAGTTCGGCAGCGCGAAGTGGTAGGCGCCGCGGACCAGGCCGGAGTTGTACGAGCCGTTGTACTGCTGGGCGAAGTACGGGTTGGTGTAGCCGGTGCCCTCGGTGGCCTTGACGTAGGCGAACCTGCCGCCGTTGGCGGACACCGAGGACCAGTTGACGTTGCCCTGGTAGCCGGAGACGTCCAGTCCGGGGGTCTGGGTGGCGGCGAGGGAGGCGAAGGGTGCGGCGGCGGTGCGGCCCTCGCGGGCGGCGACGGTGGAGCCGGCGAAGTCCTGCTCGGGGTGGAAGCCGGGGCGGCCCTCGGCGACGGGGGCGACGGGGGCGGGCTCGGCCGCGTGGGCGGGGGTGGCCAGGCCGGCGGTGAGGGCGGCCGCGGCGGTGAGGGCGGCCAGTGCGGGCAGGCGGCGACGGGCCGCGCGGACGGTGCGGGCGGTGCCTGTGGTGCCTGTGGTGCGGGCGGAGCGGGAAGAGCGGGGCATGAGCACTCCTCTGGTTCCGTGCGAGGGGAAGGTCGAAATGACCCGGTACGGCCGGGGACTGACCGGCCGTACCGCAGAGTAGCCATGTACCTGGCATCACCGCCAGGCATCTTTGTTCACATCGTGAACGCACGTCACATGGGCCGGATCGCCATGACCGGCAACCGGCGTTGCCGGTCTTGCCGGTGGCGCGGGGCGCGAGCCGGCGGCCGGGCCGGGCCGGGGCGGACCCGGGCGTGCCCGGCACGCTGTGGCACGATGCCCGCGGGCCGGCCACCACGGGCGGCCCCCGCACCTGAGGAGAGCAGCAGCCATGACCGAGACCGCCACCGACCCCGCCCGGCCCGTCGGGGAGCCCGCGTTCCGCCCCGCCACCCCCGCCGACGTCCCGGCGCTGGTCGCGCTGGTCGAGTCCGCCTACCGGGGCGAGTCCAGCCGGGCCGGGTGGACCACCGAGGCGCACCTGCTGGACGGCCGACGCACCAACCCGGAGGCCGTCACGGAGGCCGTGAGCCACCCCGAGGGCCTGGTGCTGCTGGCCGAGCGGGACGGCGAACTACTCGCCTGCTGCCAGCTCGAACGGCGCGGCGGGCTGGCCTACTTCGGCATGTTCTCGGTGCGCCCCGGGCTCCAGGGCGGCGGGATCGGCCGCGCCGTGCTGGCCGAGGCGGAGCGGCTGGCGGCCGAGGAGTGGGGCGTCGGCGCGATGGAGATGACGGTGATCGAGCAGCGCGCCGACCTGATCGCCTGGTACGAGCGGCGCGGCTTCCGGCGCACCGGCGAGTTCAGCCCGTTCCCGTACGGCGACGAGCGCTTCGGCATCCCGCTGCGGCCGGACCTCCGGTTCGCCCACCTCGTCAAGGAGTTGAAGGCAGTGTGACAGAACGGACGCCGGTGTACGGGAGTTGACGGCTGTGACGGGGGCCTTGCGGGCATCTGAAACGGCCCGCCCTCGGGGTTCGGTTCAGCCTCGCTCGACCGGGTTTCCGCAGGTGACATGCCGTCAAGTCGCTGAGCTGGGGCGATGCGGAGATGTCATACCTCGTTCATGATTGGTCTAGGCCAATGTGAGAAGCTGAGCGCGAACGGCCACGTTCCGTCCGCTGCCCAGGGGGGCCATTTCCGCATGCCCGTTCTCCATGGCACCGCCATGTCCGCACCCGACACCGGTCCGCGCCGGACACCCGAGGAGCCCGACGACCACCGACTGCCCAGCCCGCCCGACGACGAGGAGCTCTACTGGTACTTCGGCCCGCAGCGCCGCTGGGTGCTGCTCTGCGCCACCCTCTCCTACGCGGGAGCCACCGCCACGCTCGGCCTGTTCGCCCTCAGCAAGCCGCTGCTCTGGCCGTTCCTGGTGCTCACCGTGCTCAACGCGGCCACCTGGCTGCTCTCGCTCACCGACGGCCAGCGCGCCCGGCGCTTCACCCGTGACTCGCACGACCTGCTGATGCGCGCCTGGAGCCCGGCCCGCGCCCCGAGCGTGGACCTGCTGCTGCCGACCGCCGGCGAACCGCTGGCCGTCCTGGACAACGCCTACCGGTACACCGCGGCCGTCCGGTGGCCCGGTGAGCTGACCGTCCTGGTGCTCGACGACGCCGGCCGCCCCGAGGTGCGCGAACTCGCGGAGTCCTACGGCTTCCGGTACCACGCCCGCCCCGACCGGGGCCGCTTCAAGAAGGCCGGCAACCTCAACCACGGCCTGGCCGAGGGCACCGGCGAGATCATCGCCGTCCTGGACGCGGACTTCTGCCCCCGCCCCGACTTCCTGCACCACCTGGTGCCCTACCTCGACAACCCCGAGGTCGGCATCGTGCAGAGCCCGCAGTGCTTCGACACGGACGCCGACATGTCCTGGCTCGAACGCGCCGCGGGAGCCACCCAGGAGATCTTCTACCGCTGGATCCAGCCCTCCAGGGACGCCCAGGACGGCACCGTCTGCTGCGGCACCAACGCGCTCTACCGCCGTGCCGCGCTGAAGCGGATCGGCGGCTTCGCCGAGATCGACCACAGCGAGGACCTCTACACGGGGCTCGCCCTCGCCCGCGCCGGATGGTCCACCCGCTACGTCCCCGCGCTGGTCGCCAAGGGCATGTCGCCCACCGGCCTGCCCGCCTTCATCAGCCAGCAGTACCGCTGGTGCCTCGGCTCCCTGGCCCTGGTCCGCGACCCGGACTTCCGCAAGGGACCGCTGCCCAAGTCCGCCCGGCTCTGCTTCTGGAACGGCATCCTCGGCTACGTCACCAGCGCGGTGAACGTCTTCGCCGTGCCGCTGCCCGCCCTGATCATGCTGTTCTTCCGGCCCGAGGAGATCCAGCCCTGGCAGGTGCTGCCGTTCCTGCCGCCGATCTGGGTCTCCCTGGTGCTGCTGCCCGCGATGTCCCGCACCCGCTGGCGCTTCGAGGTCACCCGGGTGCAACTCCTCGGCGGGCTCTGCCACGTGGTCGCCATCGCCCACGCGCTGCGCCGCCGCTCCGCCGACTGGGTGCCCACCGGCGCCGTCTCCGGCGGCAGTTCGCTCGCCCGCGCCGTCGCCCGGATCGGGGTCGGCTGGCTCGGTTTCGTCGTCCTCGCCGGCATCGCCGGACTGGTCCGGGCCGCGGTGCTGTACGGCTGGCAGCCGTACTGGGCGCTCACCCTGCTGCTCGGGCTCACCGCGTACACCATCATCCCGCTGATCCGGGAACTGTGGCCGCTGGTGAACGGCACGAAGGGCGGCAAGGGCGCCGCCGTCGGTGAGGTCGCCGCACCCGCACGGGGCCGTTCCGACCTCGGGTTCGGCCGGGCCGAGGCCGTCGCCGTCACCGCCGTGCTGCTGCTGTGCGGGCTGCTGGCCTCCGGCTGGGCCGATCCGCTGATCTTCTGACGCACCGTCCGACTGGCTGACGCGCCGTCGCGTCCGCTTCCCCCTCCGCTCTCTCCGATCCCTGTCGATCGCCGCGTTTCCTTGCGCGTCGCCCCACCGGCGCGGACACCGCCAGGCCGCCCCATCGGCCCGGCGGCCCCGACAACCGCTGCCAGCCCTGCAAGGAGCACCGCCGTGTCAACGGCCGTACCACCTTCGTCCTCCGCCTCATCCGCTGCCGCCTCATCCGCTGCCGTCCCGTCCTCCGCCGCCTCGTCCACCGCCGCCGTACCGGACACACCGGCCTTCGGCTCCGCCGAACTGCTGCTGCCCGGCGTCGTCCGGGTGGACCGGGACCCCGCCGTCCCGCAGCGGGCCGCCGTCGCCGAGAGCGGGCAGCCCCGCCGGCGCACCGCCTTCCGCCCCGACATCGAGGGGCTGCGCGGCGTCGCCGTGCTCTCCGTCCTCGCGTTCCACTCCGCCGTCCCCGGTCTGACCGGCGGCTTCGTCGGCGTCGACGTCTTCTTCGTCATCTCCGGCTTCCTGATCACCGGCATGCTGGTCGGCCGGCCGCTCGGCCTGTGGGACTTCGCCGCCCGCCGGGCCCGGCGCATCCTGCCCGCCGCGGCCACCGTGCTGGTCGCCACCGCCGTCGCCGGCGGCGCGCTGCTCGACCCGCTGCGCGGCACCGACCTCGCCCGCGACCTGATCGCCTCCGCCGGCCAGTTCGCCAACTGGCGCTTCGTCGGCCAGCAGACCGACTACCTGGCCGCCGAACGCGACCCCAGCCCGCTGCAGCACTTCTGGTCGCTGGGCGTGGAGAACCAGTTCTACCTGCTCTGGGGCGTCCTGCTGCTCGGCCTCGCCCGCTACCTGCACGGGCGCCGCCGCACGCTGGCGATCACCCTCGCCACGGTGGCCGTCGGCGGCGTCTCGCTGGTCCTGTGCCTGCGCTGGACCGCCACCTCCGCGCCGCTCGCCTACTTCTCCACCGGCAGCCGGCTCTGGGAGTTCGCGGCCGGGGCCTGCGCGGCGCTGGCCGGCGCGGCGCTCGCCTCCCGCACCGAGCGGCGCCCGGTGCTGTGGACGCTGCGGTTGACCGGCTGGCTGGGCCTCGCGGCCGTGCTCGCACCGGTCGTCCTGTACGACCGCAGCACGCCGTTCCCCGGCGCCGCCGCGCTGCTGCCCGTCCTCGGCACCGCCGCCGTGCTGCTCGCCGGACAGGGCTCCCTCGGCGCCGCCGACGCCGGACGGCTGCTCGCCACCCGCCCGCTGCGCGCCGCCGGACGGCTCTCGTACGCCTGGTACCTCTGGCACTGGCCGGTGCTGACCATCGCCCAGGCCCGGTACGGCACGCTGCCCTGGACCACGCTGCTCGCGCTCACCGCCGCCAGCGCGCTGCCCGCCTGGCTCACCATGCGGCTGGTCGAGCAGCCGCTGCGGTACGGCAGCAGCCCGGCGCCCCGGCGCGGGCTCGCGGTCGGCGCCAGCGCCCTGGTCATCCCGCTGATCGCCGCGCTCACCCTCGGCGGCGGCACCGTACGGGCCCTCGGCGACCCGGCCTCCGGCACCCTGGCGGCCCCCGCCGGGGCCCCCGACGGCCCCGGCCTGCTCGCCCCCGGCACCCGGGTGCTCGCCCTGACGCCCTCGCTCGCCCGGGCCAGGGAGGACTTCCCGCCCGGCAAGGGCTGCGAGATCCCGCTCAACGCCGACAGCAGCCCGCGCTGCCTGTTCGGCGCCGAGGACAGCCCCGACCGGATCGTGCTGCTCGGCGACTCGCACGCCGGGCAGTGGATCTCCTCCGCCCTCGCGCTCGCCGAGCAGCGGCACTGGGCTCTGGAGGTCCTGGTCAAGCCCGGCTGCCCGCTGGCCACCCTCACCGTGCGCAACAACGTGCTCGGCCGCACCTTCGAGGAGTGCGACCGCTGGCGCGAGAACACCCTCACCCGGCTGACCTCGGGGCCCAAGCCGCGGCTGGTCCTGATGGCGGGCCTCAACCGTTACGGCAGCCAGGAGGAGCGCGCCGAGGGCTGGACCCGCACGTTCGACCGGCTCACCGCGCTCGGCGCCCCGCTCGCCTACCTCGGCGACACCCCGATGCCCGGCAAGGACATCCCGACCTGCCTGGCCGCCTCCGACGGGCGCTCGGACGCCTGCGCCTTCCCGCGTGACACCGCCTTCGAGCCCGACCCGGTGCTGGACGGCGGGCTGGCGGCCCGGTACGGGGTGCGGACCCTGGACCTCGGTCCGCTGCTCTGCCCCGGCGCCGGGGCGTCCTGCCCCGCGGTGCTGGAGGGCGTGGTGCTGTACCGGGACACCGGGCACATCACCGACACCCTGGCGCGGGTGCTGGCGCCCAGGCTGGACAAGGGGCTGCTGGGGACGCCCGGGCCCGAGGGCGCGCCGGTCGCCCCCGGCACCCCGGGTGCCGAGGCCGGCCCCGGCGCCTCGTCGGCCCCCGGCGCTTCGGCGGTGGCTCAGCCGTAGACGCTGTGGCAGAGCCGGGACTGCTCGGACCCGGCCGGCCACCTGCCCGCCCGCTCGGCCTGGTCGCAGATGCCGCCCCGGCCGCCGCCCGACCCCGCCGCGTCCGTCCCGGAACCCGTCGGGGCGGGCGCGGCCGACGGGACGCGGGGCGGCGCGGCCGTGTGCGGGCTGTGCGCGGGCTTGGGCCGCGGGCTCGTGGTGGCGTGCTGGGCGTCGGCGACGGCCGAGGCCGGGGCCGAGGCGTGGACCGTGGGCGTGGCCGCCATCACGCCCAGGCCGGCCGCCGGGACCGCCGCCCCCGGGGTGGGCGCCGGCAGCGGCGAGGGCGCGGGCGTCGCGGGCGACGGGGTGACCGGCAGCAGGGGCGTCTCCGGATCCGTGGCCGAGGCCGAGGGCGAGACGTCCGGCAGTGCCGTCAACTGCGTCTCGTCACCCGACCCGGGCCCGCACATCACCAGGACGGAGGCCAGCGCGGCGCCCGTCCCGACCATCGCGGCCGTCCAGGCCCTGCGCGAGAGACGCCTCGGCGGCGGAGGCGCGAAGGGCGGGGTGTGCAGGGGAACCGGCGGGGGCTGCCAAGCGTTCTGCGGCCACTGCCACTGCCCTCCGGTGGGCTGCCCAGTCATGTGCTCGTCCTTCCAGCGGCCCCCCGGCGACCCCCCTCGAACGTTTCCGTGCTCAACGAGCGCACCGACGCCGGGACATGACCCGGAAGAGGGGTTTGGACAGGCGTTGATTGCCACCGCCGCACATGCTGGGGGGCATGGAGACCAACAGCACGTCCACACCCCTGGTCGAGGTGGCCGAGTTCGGCGCCGACAACCGCTACCGCCTGGTCCACTTCGAGGGCCATGACTGGGAGCCGCTCGAACGGGAGGAGTTCGAGCCACGCGTCCACCAGCTCTTCCCCGGCCTCGACCCGCACGATCCGCAGCGGGTCCACTGGGCCGACCACCCCTGGGAGTGGCCCAGCTGGCACCCCGGCGAAGCCTGAGCCGGTCCGGCCGGCGGTGACCTCCTTCGCGCGGGCGGTGCGTTCGTTACGCTGAGCGGGTGAATGTGGATCACTTCTGGTGCCGCCTGCCCGGCCAGGCCGTGGACACCTGCTCGTCAGCGCCGGCCTCGGCCGGCGGCGCGGTGCTCGTCCGGGAGCCGCGGTGAACGCCCCGAGCTGCCCGGCCGGCACCGCCGGCTACGGCGAGGAGGCCGCACGACTCGTCGTCCAGTACGAGGGCGTGACCTTCGCCGAGGTGCACCGCGAGCTGCTCCACCACTACCCTTCGCCGCCCGCCGCCGTCCTCGACGTCGGCGCCGGCACCGGCCGCGACGCGGCCGCCCTGGCCGCCCTCGGCCACCGGGTGGTCGCCGTCGAGCCGACCCCCGAACTGCGCGCCGCCGGCGAGCGGTTGCACGCCGGCACGGGCGTCCGCTGGGTCGCCGACGCCCTGCCGGGACTCCCGCTGCTGGCCGCCGAGGGCGAGCGCTACGACCTCGTGCTGCTCACCGCCGTCTGGATGCACCTCGCCCCCGACGAGCGTCCGCCCGCCATGGCCGCCCTCACCCGCCTGCTCGCTCCCGCCGGCCGCCTCGCCCTCACCCTGCGGCACGGGCCCGTCCCGCCCGGCCGCCACATGTTCGACCTCCCGCCCGAGCCCACCATCGCCCTCGCCGCCGGCCACGGCCTGCGCCTGCGCCACCGCGCCACCCGCCCCGACCTGCACGGGAGGGGCGGGGTGCACTGGTCGCTGCTGCTCTTCGAACGGGACGAGGAGGGTGAGGGTCAGCGGCACGGTGGCTGGTAGGGCGTGCCGGGCAGGTACTGCTCCCACTGCTCGCGGGTGATGGTGCCGCCCACGGCCGCGCACAGCCGCCGGGTGATCCGGTCGATGTCGGTGTCGACGAGGTAGACGCGGCTCTTCACGCCGTCGGCGGTCACGTCGTTGACGAGCAGGCTGCTTCCGTCGGGGTCGAATCCCACGTGTGCGACCGAGCGAGGAACGGTGAAGGTGCCGAGCCTGTCCGCGGTTCGCGGATTCCCGACCTGCCACAGGTGGACCTGCCCCAGGTCGGGGTCGGACTTCCGGACCGTCCCGGACACGCTGACGAGCAGCCGGTCGTCGCGGCTGAACGCGACCGTGTAGTGCCGTTCGACCGCGAGGGACCTGACCTTGACCGGGTGGTGGATGTCGGCGATCTCCCAGAGCTCGATGGCCTTGTCGGTCGCCACCGCGAGGGTCCGCCCGTCGTGGCCGACCGCGAGATCGTGGACGACGGCCTTGGGCAGTTCGCCGTGGGCGGGGTGCTGGGGGTCGTTCAGGTCCCAGAGCCGGATGGTCCTGGGCACGGATCGGCCGCCCACGTCGATCGGCGGGGCAGCGCGGGGGTGGCGGGGGTCGGCGAGGTCCCACAGCTGTGGCAGCCCGACGTCGCTGAACGCGAGCAGGGCGTGGTCGCTGACCGCGTGGACGACCCCGCCGTTCGCAACCGTCAGAGTGCCCGCCGGGTGTGCGGAGTAGGCCCCGCTCGTCCGCCACAGCCGGAGCGTCCGATCGGCTGGATAATCGGTATCGGACTCCCAGGCCAGGACGCGGCCGTCCTCGGTGAAAACGCCGAACGCACCCGTGTCGGTGAGCACCGAGGCGGGGGCGGGGTGCCAGCGCATGACGTCCGTCCCGTCGGTCGCGCCGAGCAGGGACGCGGGTTCGTCGCCGACCGCCACCGCATTGGTCTTCCCCGACGTGGGATAGCCGGCCACGAGGACCGGGCGCTGGTCAGGCCGGAGGCGGTCCCGCCGGCGCCGACCGCGACGGTGAGCACGTCCGCGACGGTGCCCAGCGTGCCGGGCGGCGGTGGCGCGCCGACCGTCCCGACGCGCCCGTACGGCCCGGCCTCGGCCCGCAGCCAGGACAGCAGGGAGGCGAGGGCGCCCCGGTCGTCGGCGTCGTCCACCCGGATCGTCAGCGCCTCATCCACGGTTTCCCCCAGCGGTGTCGCGGCGAACTGTCTGACCCAGCGTCACAAACTTGACCGGGCGGCATCAAATGCCCAGGTGGGGGCCGTCGCGGAGGAGGGAACGTTCATCATCATGTGCATGCGGCTTCGGGGCTGCTGCCATGCACTCTGGCCGTGTCACGGTCGGTCACTCTTAGTATGATCAGGCCAATAGTGCGTCGGCGTCGGATGTGTATGACAGAGGGTGGCCGCTTCCTCGGCCGGTCGTGGGCGCTATTGAGAAGTGCGCGGACCGGAAAGGCCTGGGCCAGGCCGAGCCTTCCGCAGCCGGCGCCGTGTGAATGCATGGGCAAGGGGGAGTCGGACGTGAGTACGCCTGCGGCGAACGGGCAGTTCAGCTTGAGCAGTCAGGCCATGACCGGCGCGGTGGCGGCTTTGAACGGGATGGCTCTGAACAACCCGACCGTCGGCGCGGTTGCCGACGAGTCGACCAACGCAGCCACGACGGCGCACAGCGGCTGGGACACAGCGGGGGCGCTGCGGGCTGCTCTCGCCGAGTGGCACAAGCAGGTGGCCGAGTTGACGGCGAGGTTGAACCAGAACAGCGCGGCGATGGAGCAGACCAACTTGAACTACCACAGCACCAACTTCTCCATCGCCGACGCAATGAACGGGAAGTGAGTCGTGCTGGGATACGAGGACGTTCTCAAGGCGAACCCCGGCACGCTCGCCATGGCGGCGGCCAAATGGCGCGAGATGGCCCAGAAGTTCCACACAGTGGAGTCCGACTTCGACCAGAAGGTGCTGTCCGTGACCCGCAACGGGCTGTGGACGGGCGGCACCGCCAGCATGGCGAACTTCCAGCTGATCGCCACCAAGGGGCAGATCACCGCCGCCCAGGTCGAGGCGAACGCCGTGGCCTCACTGCTCGATGACGCGAAGTCGGACTTCGAGGCCGCCCAGAAGCAGGTCCGCGCCGCCGCCGAGGGCGCCGTCAAGGCCGGCTTCAAGGTGACCGGCACCGGCGTCGCCGTCCTGGACACCAGCACGATGGACAAGGCGACCCTGGACGCGCTGCGTCACGACCGCGAGACCCGGGACGCCTACAACGAGGCCGCGGCCAAGTGGACCAAGGCCATCGAAGCCGGTCTGCAGGCGGCCGGCGACGCCGACATGCGGGCCGCGACCGCCCTGCGCAGTGCGTCAAAGGCCGGCAGCCAGGACAACACCTTCAACGGGCAGGCGGTTGGCGGTGGTGACGCTGCCGACGCGCAGCGCGCGGTCGCGCTCGTCACCAGGCTCGACAGCCTCAGCCCGGAGGAGCGGGAACAGTTGGCAAACCTGATGAAGGCGAACGCCGACAGCCCGCAGTTCTCGCAGCCCCTGCTGGACAAACTCGGTCCCGACGGCATGCTGAAGCTCGCGCAGCAGCTCGACGACCCGGGTAAGGACGGCGGGAAGAAGTCCTCCTACCCGGGGCTGCGGACCGACCTGACCAGGGCACTGGCCTCCGCCACCCAGGACCCGGGCAGCGACTTCTACAAGAAGTGGCGCGAGGGCATGAACGGGGCCGGGGAGAAGAACTTCGGCTCCAACACCGAACCGGTGTACGGCTACCAGATCCTCACGACCATGATGACCAAGGGCAACGCGAAATACTCCACGCCCTTTCTCACGGACCTCGCCGACGACATCACGGCCAGCGAAAAGAAGCACTCGGGCAAGTGGAGCTTCAAGGCCAACCACACCGGCAGCGCGCTCGGCGCCGACCCGCTGGACAATGTCCTGTCCGTGATGAGCCGTCAACCCGAGGCTGCGACGGCGTACCTGGACCCGGGCGCGGACGGTGCGAACAAGCGCCTGAACTACCTGATGAAGGAACGGCACTGGCCGGAGGGCTACCTGACCGGTTACACCACGATCAAGATGCCGGACCCGCTCGCGCAGAGCGGCCTCGCCGCCGCGATCGAGGCGGCCTCCACCGGTGAACCGGCCGGCAGCGCCCACGACGGCAAACACACCGAGGCGCAGGCCAGGGTCATGCACGACACGATCCTCACCCTGGACGAGGGCCAAGGCGGCGACAAGATCAAGGACACGCTGCGCCAGCCGCTCGCCAACGCTCTCGCCGACTACGTCGGGGACACCCACGAGCTGCTCAACGGACGCAACGACGTCTACGGCGCCCACACCGGGCACGACTCGGTGTGGAAGGACGGTGACACCGTACGCATGGCCGTTGGCCAGGACAGCCTGGTCCGGGTCATGCGCGGGCTCTCGGACGACCCGGCCGCCTATGGCGCGCTGCACAAGGCGGAGACCGGGCAGATCGCCCAGGACCTTGCGGGCCTCGGGCCCAACCCCGACCGTGACGCGGTGAAGGACGTGATGGGAAAGGGTGCGGCCGCGCTCGGCGTCTACGATGCCATCCGCGCCGACGCGGCGATGGACATGCGCGACGACAAGAACGCCGAGGCCGACTGGAAGGCCAAAATCCTCTACCACACGATCGGCGGTCCCATTACCCCGATCCCCGGGGTCGGCGACGCTGCCCAGCGCCTGGTCGACACCTGGACCTACGAGGTCAGCTTGAACGAGAAGGACCAGAACAACGCCGAGGCCAATGCCAAGATCTCGGACACCTACCTGGACGGCACCAAGGAGATGTCCGACCTGGTCGGCATCTGGGCCCGGGACCGGGGCGTGAACCCGGAGGACCACATGATCAACGGCCTTCAGGACGACGTCCTGAACACCCGCAACCGCAGCAGCGACGTCGCAGGCCGCTACCTCGGCAGGGGCAACGCCTGATGCCGGTCGTGGGCACTTCCCGCCGCGCCGCCGCCGTCCTCACCGCCCTGGTGGTGGCCGCGGTCGGCGTGGGCCTCTGGTGGACGTTCGGGCGCGACGACCCCGACCGTGACTGCGCCGGTCTGCGCGGCGACGAGCGCATCCGTACGGTGCTCGCCTCCGACTGGCGTTCCGACCTTCCGTGCGGCGACCTGGCCGGCCGACTGCGCGGGGCCACCACGGGCGACCGGCCCGGCGTCCACACCGTGGAGCAGGCCCGCGCCATGCGAGGCGTCGTCCTCGCGCTCGCGGATCGCAAGGACCACCACGTTCACCCGGATGTCCGCCGTCCGCTGGCCGAAGCCCTCGCGGACTACGCCTCCGACACCCACGCCGTCCTGTCCCTGGTCGACGCGGGCGACACGACGCACGCGGGGTCGAGCGACGGTGCCCGGCAGGACGGGCAGGGGGTCCACTTCTCCGTCGACCGGGGGGAGTTGGTCCGGGCATTGCGCGGTCTCTCGGAGGATCCGACCGCCTACGCCCTGCTGCGCACCGCCGACCTGCGGCGGGCCGCCGCAGGCTTCGCCGCGGTCGGGCCGAACCCGCCCGATGCCGAGATCGAGAACCAGGTGGGGCGTGCCGCCATGCCCGCCGGAGCCTTCGACGCGATCGCCGACGACGTGCTGCGCGGGCGCGGCGCCGACTCCCGACGTGAGTGGCAGAGCGAGGCGTTGAGTCGCTTGCGCGCCTCGGAGGGCGACCCGCCGCCGGACTACTCGGCCGACCCGGCCGGCCATCTGGCGGCCGCGTGCCTCGCCAGGGTGGATCCGGAGGACACGAGCGGCGTCGTCCAACTCCAGCGCCAGACCGTCGACCTGCTCAACCGGTGGTCCGAGGCCTCCCGCGCGAACCTCGATCCGCACAGGCTGGGGGTGCTCGGGGACCGCGCGTTGAACACTGCCCACGCCGGATCGCAGGAGGCGCGGAAGGCCCTCGGCTGACAGCGGCCTCGGTGAGGCTCCGGGGGTGGCCCCCGTGCGGGTGCGGTCAGCCGCCGAGCAGGTGGCGGACGGCGTGGCGGGCGTGGTCCAGTGGTTCGCGGCTGCGGCGGACGGAGGCGAGCAGGGCGGCGCCCTCCAGCAGGGCGAGTGCCTGGCCGGCGGCGGCCTCGGCCTTCGCCGGGCCGAAGCCCTCGCCCTCCAGCCGGACGGCCAGGACCCGTTGCCAGCCCGCGTACAGCTCGGCGCAGACCGTCCGCAGGGACTCGTTGGTGCCCGCCACCTCCAGGGCGACGGTGGCGATCGGGCAGCCGCTGGTGTAGCCGGAGAGCTCCAGGCGTTCGGCGAAGGCCTCGATCAGCCGCTCGGCGAGGGCGGCGGTGTCGGCGCCGCCGGCCGCCAGGGCGGCGAGCAGTGCCTCGACCTCCTGGCCGGCCTGGGTGAGCGCCGCTGCCACCAACTGGTCCTTGCCGCCGGGGAAGTGGAAGTAGAGCGAGCCGCGCGGGGCGCCGGTCGCGGCCACGATCCGGTTGAGGCCCGTCCCGGAGTAGCCCTGCGCCTCGATCAGTTCCCTGGTTCCGGCGATCAGCCGGGCCCGGGTCTGCTCGCCCTTGACTCCCATGCGGCGATGGTAGACCGGTCGTCAGATTCCTGTCGACGGCCCCTCCGCCCCCTGTCAGCAGCGCAGTTGGGGCGGGAAGCCGGTCCAGTGCAGCTCCTCGGGCAGGTGGCCCTGGTCGTTCACCAGCAGGACGGCGGGCGGCCGGCCCGGCGTGTAGCGCAGCACGGTCAGCGCCGCGTTGGCGGCGTTGACGCCGAGCCAGCGCCAGGCCGGGGCGTCCAGGGCGTGGCGCACCAGCCAGCCGACCAGGAACGCGTGGGTGACGACCAGTTCGTGCCGCTCCTCGCCGCCTGGCACCGGGCCGGTGAACCGCTCGACGGCCCGCTGCGCCAGCAGCGCGCCCTCCGTCCGTTCCCGCGCCGTGGTGCCCGCGAGACGGTTCAGCAGGAACTCGGCGCAGTCCTCCGGCAGTTCGCTCCGCTGCGGGACGTACGGGACGAAGTCCCCGGCCTCCTCGCACACCGCCGGCCGCACGCCGTCCAGCTGCTCCACGACCAGCCGCGCGGTCTCGGCGGCCCGGGGCAGCGGGCCGTGGTGCAGCACCGACACCGGGCGGCCGGCCAGCCGCCGGCCCAGCAGGGCGGCCTGCCGGCGCCCGGTGGCGGTGAGCCCGCTGCCGTCGCCTTCGGACGCGGCCTCGCCGTGGCGGGCCAGGTAGAGGTAGCGGGTGGCGCGGTCGGTCATGCTCGGGGGCTCCTCACGGTGGACGGTGATCACGTCGTCCCCCAGCGACGCGCGGCGGGCCCGTCCCGGTTCCGGTTCAGCCCGTGTGGGCCTCGTCCAGCAGCGCCAGCTCCTCCGCCGACAGCCGCAGCGCCCCGGCGGCGATGTTGTCCTCCAGGTGCGTCACGTCGCCGGTGCCGGGGATGGCCAGCACGTGCGGGCCGCGGTGCAGCGTCCAGGCCAGCCGTACCTGTGCGGTGCTCACCCCGCGCGCCTCGGCCACCGTCCGGACCTGGGCCGGCTCGGCGTCGCCGGCGCCGCCCTCCCGGCCGGCGCCGGCGATCGCGTAGAAGGGGACGAAGGCGATGCCCTGCTCCCCGCAGATCCGCAGCACCTCGTCCTGGGCCGGCGAGGCGCCGATGCCGTACGGGTTCTGCACGCAGACCACGGGCGCGATGGCCTGCGCCTCGGCGAGCTGGTGCGGGTGGACGTTGGACAGGCCCAGCCGGCGGATCAGCCCGGCCTGGCGCAACTCGGCGAGCGCGCCGAAGCGTTCGGCGACCGAGTCGGTGCCGAGGACGCGCAGGTTCACCAGGTCGAGGTGGTCGCGGCCGAGCTGGCGCAGGTTCTGTTCGACCTGGGCGCGCAGCTGCCCGGGCGTGCGGGCGTGCTCGGCCCACGCGCCGTCGACGCCGCGGCCGGGGCCGACCTTGGTGGCGATCACCAGGTCGTCGGAGTACGGCGCGAGGGCCCGGTTGATCAGCTCGTTGGCGGAGCGCAGCGGGGAGAAGTAGAAGGCCGCGGTGTCGATGTGGTCGACGCCCAGTTCGACCGCGCGGCGCAGCACCCGCAGGGCCCGCTCGCGGTCGCGCGGGACGGCGTGCGGGACGAGTGCGGGGCCGGTCTGCGGCAGGCGCATGGTGCCGAAGCCGATCCGGTGGACGGTGCGGTCACCGAGCCGCCAGGTGCCGGAGGCGGCGGCGGTCACGGTTGCGCCCACGGTCACGGTTGCGGCTACGGTCGCGGTTGCGGTGCTCGCGGAAGTCATAGCGGTCATGATCGCCACTCACCGGCCTGACCGCCAATGATGCGAAGAGCCGCCGCACGGCCGGGAGCCGTCCCCGCCGCAGGGTGCGGCGGGGACGGCTCGCGGAAGCCGCGGGCTTCCCGGGCCCGGAGCGGACGCCCGGTCGCGCCGCAATCAGCTGACGTTGACCCCGCTCCAGGCCGCCGCGACCGCGTTGTACTCGGTGCTGCCGGCGCCGTACAGGTCGCGGGCCGCGTTCAGCGAGGCGGTGCGGGCGCCCTTGTAGGTGGTGGTGGAGGTCATGTAGACGGTCAGCGCGCGGTACCAGATCCTGGCGACCTTGGCGTTGCCGATGCCGGCCACCGTGGAGCCGTTGCAGGTGGGGCTGTTGTAGGTGACGCCGTTGACGGTCTTGCTGCCGCTGCCCTCACTGGCCAGGTAGAACCAGTGGTTGCCGACGCCCGAGGAGAAGTGCACGTCGAGCTTGCCGACGCCGCTGCTCCAGCAGTCGGCCGAGCGGCCGTCCAGCGAGGGCTTGTCGAAGCGGCGCAGCCACGGCGGGGTGGACTGGTCGCTGAACAGGTAGTCGCCGGTGTCCACCGCGTTGTTGGCGTACCACTCGACCATGGTGCCGAAGATGTCGCTGGTGGACTCGTTGAGGCCGCCGGACTCGCCGCTGTAGCGCAGGTTGGCGGTGGCGCTGGTGACGCCGTGGGTCATCTCGTGGCCCATGGTGTCCAGGTCCACCTGCTCCGGGTCGGTGGTGCCGTCGCCGTCGCCGGTCATCATGCAGAAGCAGCTGTCGGACCACTGGGCGTTGTCCCAGTTCGTGCCGACGTGGACGAAGACGGTGGCGCCCTTGCCGTCGTTCTTGATGCCGCTGCGGCCGTGGACGTTCTTGTAGTAGTCGTACGTCCAGGCGGTGTTGGCGTGGGCGTCGACGGCGGCGGTGGAGCGGTCGGTGGAGAACTTCCTCCCGTCGCCCCAGACGTTGGTGGTGCTGGTGAACGGGGTGCCCGAGGAGGCCTTGAGCGCGGTCGAGGAGGCGTTGTTGGCGTCCTTGGTGATGTGTCCGCGGACCGGGTCGGTCAGGGTGTAGCCGCCGCCGGACTTGGCGGTGGTGTCGATGGTGATCCTGCCGGTGTACTCGGAGTTCCCGGTGCCGGCGGCCTGGTGCTCGGCGTCGTAGGCCTCGATCTGCTCGCCCGTGGTGGCGTCGGTGACGACCACCCTGCCGGCCGGTTCGCCGTGCTCGCCGCTGCCCTCGACGGTGGTGCGCCAGGCGAGGCGGGGCGTGCCGTCGGCGGCCCAGACGACCAGCTCGGGGGTGCTGACGGCGTCCTTGACGCCCGGGGCGGCGGCGAGCGCGCCGGCCGCGCCGGACTGCGGGGTCACCTTGGGGACGGTCGACTTCACGGCGGCGTCGTGGGCGGCCGCGCGGGAGGAGTCCTTGAGCCTGCCCTTGGCGTCCTGGTGGACGACGAGGTCGCCGCCGACCACCGGCAGGCCCTGGAAGGTGCGGTCGAAGCGCACGTGCGAGGCGCCGTCGGCGTCGAGGACGACGTCCTTGACCACGAGGGCCTGGTCGGCGCCGAAGCCGAACACCCCGGCGTTGTGGGTGACGTTGGCGCGGGCCTGGGATATCGCGGCCTCGCGCATGCCGGGGGCGGCGGAGGCGGTGGCGGCCGGGACGGTGGCGCCGGCGAGGGCGGCGACGATCGCGACGGCTCCGGCCACGCGGGCACGGCGGGAGGAGAGGGTGGGGGTCACGCTGACTCCAGTGGGGGTAGCTGTGCAGGGAAAGGAGTTGCGACCGAGATTGACGGGGGTCAGTCAGACTGAGCTAGAGGGAAGGTCATAACTTTGCCAAGTTGTGTCCTTGTCAATAAAGAAATGATCGGAAGTTAACAAGCCCTCTACAGTGCCGTCGTGACGATCGACTACCGCTGGCGCGGCCCGCTCACCGACCCCGAACTCGACGCCCTGCACACCGAGGGCTTCGGCGGCGCGGGAGACCCGCCCGCCGAACCCACCCCCTGGCGGGCCCGCCTGGAACGGCACAGCCTCGGCTGGGTCACCGCCCGCCGCACCGCCGACGGAGCCCTGGTCGGCTTCGTCAACCTGGCCTGGGACGGCGGCGCCCACGCCTTCCTGCTCGACACCGTGGTCTCCCCGGACACCCGCCGCCGGGGCGTCGCCACCCGGCTGGTCGCCGAGGCCGCCGACGGCGCCCGCGCGGCCGGCTGCACCTGGCTGCACGTCGACTTCGAGCCGCACCTGCGCCCCCTCTACCTCGACGCCTGCGGCCTGCGCGCCACCGACGCGGGCCTGTCGGCGCTCTGACGCACGCCCTAGGATTCCGCCCCATGGACGATTGGGTGGGGGCCTGGACCGGCGGCCGGGCGGCGGTCCACGTGGGCGACGTCGCGGACTTCGACGCGCAGTTCCTCCCGCCCGGCACCGGCCCGGCCCAGCGGTCGCGGCGGCTGCGGCAGGCCCACCACTACGCCTGCCTGGCCGCCTGCTACAGCCCAGAACCGGCCCTGCTGGTGCTGCCCGCCGAACTCGGGCCGGAGTGGACCGACTGGCTGGCCGGGGAGTTGGCCTGGGGCCCGGTCGAACTGCACGCCGGCCTGGCGCCGGACCGGCCGCTGTCCGAGGCCCTCGCCGCCCGCCCCGCCCTCGCGGCCGGGATCGCGGACTCCGGCCGCCCGGTGGTGCGGTGGGGCCGCACCGCCGCCCAGGGCGAGGGGCCGGAGCTCGCCGCCGTGCGCCGCTACGAGTCCAAGGCGGCCTCCCACGAGCTGTTCGCCGCCCTCGCCCCCGAGCACCCCGGCATCCGGCTGCCACGACAGGAGCGCCCGGACGGCCGCCGCGCCGCCGCCCGCCGGCTGACCGCCCGCGCCGTCCGGGGGCGGACCACCGTCCTGAAGAGCCCGTACGGCGTCGGCGGCTACGGCACCGTCGTCGTCGAGCCCGCCGACCTGTTCGCCGCGGGCGGCGGCGGGGCGCTGCTGCGCCGCCTGGTGCGCGCCGAAGTCCTGCCCGCCGAGGGCGGGTTGCTGCTGGAGGAGTACGTCGACCCGGGCCCGGCCGCCCGGCTGCGCGACCTCACCTACGACGCCCTGATCGCCCCGGACGGCACCGTCCACCCGGTCGGCGCGGGCGCCATGGAGGTGGCCGGCACCCGCTACCGGGGCGTCACCGTCGGCCCCGGGGCGGTGCCGCGGGGTGCCGCGGAACCGGCCCGCCGGTTCGTCCTCGCGGTGGGGGAGCGGCTCGCCGCCGAGGGCTACCGGGGCTGGTACGACGTCGACTTCGTCACCGACCGGCAGCGCCGGCTCGCCCCCACCGAGACCAACCTGCGGCTCACCGGGCCCGCCGTCGCCTTCATGCTGCGTGCCCGCCTCGACGCGGTGCGCGGCCCCGGCCACCTGGTCCGCACCCTGGACGCGATGCCGCTCGGCGCCCGGCTCGACCAGGCGGCGCTGTACGACCACCTGGAGCGGCTGCGGCCGCGCTGCGCCCGGCTCGGCGTCACCCTGCTGCCGCTGATCCCGACCGCGGGACGCGAGCCGGAGCCCACCGTCGGCCTCGCCCTGGCCGGGCGCGACGCCGAGGCGCTGGACGCGGCCGAGGCCCTGGTCGCGGCGGCCCACCACGCGCTGGCCGGGATGTTCGACGCGCTTCGCTGACTTGTCGTCATTTCCGTTCTTCGGAGCGCGGCTTGCACAGCAGGAAGACCACCACGACCAGTGCCGCCAGCATCAGTGAGACGTTGAAGGCGAACACCATCGCCGTCTCGCGCGGCCAGTCGGTCGCCGAGGTGAGCCGGTAGAGGTTGTCCTGCGGCCACCAGTTGAGGAGCAGCCAGCCCACCGCGAGGTGGGTGGGCAGCGACAGCCAGAGCGGGCGGCCCTGGCGCAGCAGCGGGGGGAGGCCGAAGGAGAGGAAGGCCAGCCCGGCGCCGAACGCCAGGTCCTCGCACAGGTAGAGCAGCCGGAACCCGGCGCGGTAGCCGTGCGGCACGGCGGAGAGGTCGGTCGAGCCGGGGAAGAAGGCGTCGGTGGTCAGCAGGGCGAAGAGTGCCCCGAACGCCACCACCAGCGCCACCCCGCAGCCCAGCGGCGCGTCCTCGCCCCCGGCACCCCCGAACTTGCCGCCACCACCGCTGCGGCGGGTGTCGTGCCCCGGCGGGGCGGGCAGCGGCAGCGCCGCCCGGTCCAGCTTGCCCGCCCGGGTACGTGGCAGTTCGGGCACCGGGACGACGGCGTCCGGCACCGATCGGCCCTGGAGCCGGCTCCGCAGGTACTGGGAGAGCGACCAGCCGTCCGCCCCGTCCGCGCCGGGATCGGTCACCGCGTAGCCGACCAGCCGCCGTCTGCCCTCCCGCGGCTCGACCTCGACCACGACCGCCTCCCGGACCGCCGGGTGGCCGCGCAGCACGCCCTCGGCCAGGACCGCCGCCCGGACCCTGCTCGCCACCGAGGCCGCCGGCCGGGAGCCGAGCGGCCCGACCACCGTCGCCACCCGGGCGGCGAACTCCAGCTCGCCGTCGGGCCGCAGCCGCCCGAGGTCGCCGGTGCGCAGCACCCGTCCGTCCGGGTCGAAGCCGGCCCGGACGAAGCGCCGGGCGGTGTCCGAGGGCCGGTTCAGGTAGCCGCGGGCCAGGCCGGTGCCGCCGATCGCGATCTCGCCGAGCCGTCCGGGCGGCAGCGGCCTGCCGTCGGCCCCCAGCACGTACACCCGGGTGCCGGGGAAGGGGCGGCCGACCAGCGAGACCTTCTCGGCGCCCCCGGTGACGCCCGGGTCCCCGGCCTCGTACCAGGTGCTGTCCACGGTGGCCTCGGCCAGGCCGTAGACGTTCAGCACCCTGGTCCGCTCGCCGAGCAGGCGCTTGAGGGCCACCTGTTCGTCCAGGTACCACTTCTCGGCGCCGACGGTGAGCAGCCGCACCCCGGGCAGGGCGCCGCCGTCGGTGCCGCTCGTGCCGCCGGCGCTCAGCAGGGCGGTCAGCCGGCGCGCGGTGCGGACGTTCAGCTCCAGGACGGTGATCCGCTCGGCGGCGATCAGGGCGGGCAGCGCGCCGAGGTCGGCCTTGCGGTCCAGGGTGAGGTTGAACGGGGTGACGACCAGGGTGGCGCCGCTGCCCAGCGCGCGGACCCAGTCGGCGGTGAAGACGTCGAACTCCAGGCTCGCGGTCTGCAGGATCCGGTCCGCCTCGGTGAGCCCGTACACCGCGTGCCAGCCCCGGTAGGCGGCCAGCAGGTTGCGGTGCTCGATCAGTGCGCCGTTGGCCCGGCCGGTGGAGCCCGCGGTGTAGAAGACGCAGGCGAGGTCGGCCGGGGAGACCTCGGGCGGCTCGAACGGGGCCTCGGCGGGGGAGTGGGCGTCGACGCAGACCAGCGGCGCAGGGCCGGCGTCGCCCAGCCGGGAGCGGTGGCGCTGCTCGGTCACCACCAGGTCCGGTGCGGCGTCCGCCAGCACGTGCCGCAGCAGTGCGTCCGGCGCGCTCGGCTCCAGCGGCACGAACGCCGCACCCGCCTTCAGCACGGCCAGCAGCGCCACGTACACCTCGGTGCCGCGGCCCAGCGCGACCGCCGCCCGGCCGCCGGGGGCCAGGCCCCGCTCCGCCAGCACGGCGGCCAGCCGCCCGGCCCTGGAGTCCAGCTCCCCGTACGTCAGCTCCCGGTCGCCGCAACGCACGGCCACCGCCTCCGGCGCCCGTCGGGCCTGTAGTTCGACCAGTGCGTGCAGGGTGCCGGCCCGCTCCTCGGTCATCCTCGTCTCCCCCTCGCCACCGCTTCCCCCGGATCCCGGGGATTGCCCCGGATTCCCCTCGGAGGCACGATCCTCCCCCCAACTCCCGCCGGGCAACAGGGTTCTGGCGCGTCCAGCCCTCGGACAGCCGGGCCCGGCCCGGGCCGACGGTTGTACTCTGCACGCGGACGGACGGCGCCGGCCCGTCCGGTGCGGCGCCCCGCCAGAACCCCCTGCCCCGCCGCCGCGATCGGAGCCTCGCCATGAACTCGTCCGCCCCCGACTTCGACGGGCCGCTGCTGCGCACCCGGGACGTGGACGTCGTGCGCGACGGCCGGCACCTGCTGCGCGGGATCACCCTGGAGATCAGGCCCGGCGAGCACTGGGCGCTGCTCGGCCCCAACGGCGCGGGCAAGTCGACGCTGCTCGCGCTGCTCGGCGCGGTCTCCCACCCCACCCGGGGCGAGGTGGACGTGCTCGGCCGCCGGCTCGGCCGGGTGGACATCCGCGAGCTGCGCGCCCACCTCGGGCACGTCAACCCGCGCCACCCGCTGCGCTCGCCGCTGACCGTGCGCGAGGTGGTGCTCACCGGGCACACCAACACCATCGAGCCGGAGTTCCACCGCAAGCCCGACCCGGAGGCGGTGGAGCGGGCCGAGCAGCTGATCGAGACGCTCGGCATGGGCGCGATGGCCGGGGCCGCGTGGACCACCCTGTCCCAGGGCGAGCGCGGCCGGGCCCTGATCGCCAGGGCCCTGATGCCCAGCCCGCGGCTGCTGCTGCTCGACGAGCCCGCCACCGGGCTCGACCTGACCGCCCGCGAACTGCTGCTGGACAGCCTGGACCTGCTGCGCCACCAGCACCCGGAGCTGGCCAGCGTGCTGGTCACCCACCACCTGGAGGAGCTGCCGGAGAGCACCACCCACGCCCTGCTGCTGCGTGGCGGCGAGTGCGTGGCGGCCGGCCCGGTGGACGCGGTGATGACCACGGAGCTGATCAGCGAGACCTTCGGCCACCCGATCAGGATCAGCCGGCACGAGGGCCGCTGGACGGCCCGCGCGGCCGCCCGCCGGACGCCCGGCAGGTAAGGCTCCCGTCCGGCGAGGGGAGGTTACGCCCCCCTCGCCGGGCATGGTGAACCGCATGCGGGGAAGGCAACGGAAAGGTAATGGTTCGGGGGTGGGTATGGACGTCAATTCGTCCGTACGTAAGGTATGCCTTAGCTAAAAATGGTCTGCTGGTCCCCGGCCGGCCGCCCTGCCCAGGCACTCCCATGCCCTTTTCCGTTGGAGCCCGCATGTCCGCCCGTCGCCGTTCCACCGCAGCCGCGCTGCTCACCCTCGCCGTGGCGACCGCAGCCCTGGCCGGCTGCTCGGCCAAGAAGGACGACAAGGCCGCCTCGGACGCGGTCAAGGTGAACGCGACCGACACCGCCTGCGAGGTCTCCAAGACCAGCTTCCCGGCCGGCCACGTCGTGCTGGACATCAGCAACAAGGGCTCCAAGACCACCGAGGTCTACGTCTACGGCGACGGCGACAAGATCATCACCGAGCGCGAGAACATCGGCCCCGGCACCAAGGCCAGCATCAACGCCGAGATCAAGGCCGGCTCGTACGAGGTCGCCTGCAAGCCCGGCATGGTCGGCGACGGCATCCGCCAGAAGATCACGGTCACCGATGCGGGCGGCAGCGCCGCGGCCGCCGACCCGCGGCTGACCGCCGCCGTCGACGCCTACCGGAAGTACGCCCAGGAGCAGGCCGACGCCACCATCCCGGCCGTCGAGGCGTTCGCCGCCGCGATCAAGGCCGGCGACGTGGAGAAGGCCAAGTCGCTGTACGCGCCCTCGCGCACCGGCTGGGAGCGCACCGAGCCGGTCGCCGAGAGCTTCGGCGACGTCGACCCGAAGACGGACACCCGCGAGGACAAGCTGGAGCAGGGCCAGGAGTGGACCGGCTGGCACAAGCTGGAGAAGTCGCTCTGGGCCGACGCGAAGATCGGCGACGACGAGAAGAAGCTCGCCGACCAGCTGGTCACCGACCTCAAGGACTGGCAGAAGAAGATCCCCGAGGCCGAGATCACCGCGACCAGCATGGCCAACGGCGCCAAGGAGCTGCTGGACGAGGTCGCCACCAACAAGATCACCGGTGAGGAGGACCGCTACAGCCACACCGACCTGGCCGACTTCCAGGCCAACGTCGAGGGTGCGCAGAAGGCCTACGAGCTGCTGAAGCCGGTCGCCTCCGAGAAGGACCCGGAGCTGGCCAGGACGCTCGACTCCGAGTTCGCCGCCATCAACGCGCTGCTGGCCAAGTACAAGCAGGCCGACGGCACCTTCACCTCCTACGACAAGGTCACCGAGGCCGAGCGCAAGGCCTTCTCCGACGCGGTCAACTCGCTGGGCGAGCCGCTGTCGAAGCTGGCCGCCGCCGTGGTCGTCAAGTAAGGCGCCCCCAAGCACCACCCTCCACACCCCACCGACGCCGTGGCGGCCCGCGATCCGGGCGCCACGGCCGTCGTGGGTCAGCGCAGAGAAGTCCGGCACGAGCGCCGCGGCGCAGTCCGGCACAGCAGAAGGGCCCGCCCACCGATGGACACGGGGAACGAGCAGCAGAACGGGACGCCGGCCGCCACCGACGCCACCACGACCAGGAGCACGGTCAGCCGGCGCGCCGTCATCGGCTGGGCCGGCGCGGGCGTCGCGCTCGGCGCCGCCGCCGTCGGCTCGGTCGCCGCGGCCACCCGGCAGGACGACGCCGTCCCGGCCGCCGCCCAGGTCGGCGCCGAGGTGCCGTTCTACGGTGAGCACCAGGCGGGCGTCTCCACGCCCGTCCAGGACCGGCTGCACTTCGCCGCCTTCGACGTCTCCGAGAAGGCCACCAGGGAGTCCCTGGTCAAGCTGCTCAAGGAGTGGACCAAGGCGGCCGCCGCGATGACCGGCGGCCGCGAGGTCGGCACCGGCGCCGTGCCCGGCTCGGCGGAGGCGCCGCCGGACGACACCGGCGAGGCCCTCGGCCTGCCCGCCTCCAGGCTCACCCTGACCATCGGTTTCGGGCCGAGCCTGTTCGAGAAGTCCGGCCCGGACGGAACCACGGTCGACCGCTTCGGCCTCCAGGCCAAGCGCCCCGAGGCCCTGATCGACCTGCCGAACTTCAAGGGCGACAAGCTCGACCCCGCCCGCAGCGGCGGCGACCTCTGCGTCCAGGCCTGCGCCGACGACCCGCAGGTCGCCGTGCACGCGATCCGCAACCTGGCCCGGATCGGCATGGGGACCGTCAACATCCGCTGGTCGCAGCTCGGTTTCGGCAAGACCTCCTCGACCACTCCGGACCAGCAGACCCCGCGCAACCTGATGGGGTTCAAGGACGGCACCCACAACATCGCGGGCACCGACACCGGGAAGCTGTCCGACCACGTCTGGGCCGCCCCCGGCGACGGCCCGGAGTGGATGACCGGCGGCTCCTACCTGGTCGCCCGGCGGATCCGGATGCACGTCGAGACCTGGGACCGCGCCTCGCTCAAGGACCAGGAGGACACCTTCGGCCGTACCAAGGGCGAGGGCGCCCCGTACGGCAAGGTCAAGGAGCACGACGACCCCGACCTCAAGGCGATGCCCGCGGACTCGCACGTCGCGCTCGCCCACCCGGACGCCAACAGCGGCCTGATGATCCTGCGCCGCGGCTTCTCCTTCACCGACGGCACCGACGGCCTCGGCCGCCTGGACGCGGGGCTGTTCTTCCTCGCCTACCAGCGCGACACCCGCAAGGCCTTCGTCCCGCTCCAGCAGAAGCTCGCGGCGAGCGACAAGCTCAACGAGTACATCCAGCACGTCGGTTCCGCGCACTTCGCCTGCCCGGCGGGCGTGCGCAAGCCGGGGGAGTGGTGGGGCCAGGCCCTCTTCGGCTGACCCCTCCCCCTCCCCCCGTACCACCTCTCGACCCCCACCCAGGAGCCCGCGTGTTCGGCAACTACCTGATCGGCCTGCGCGAAGGCCTCGAAGCCAGCCTGGTCGTCTGCATCCTGATCGCCTACCTGGTCAAGACCGGCCGCAAGGACAAGCTGCCGCCGGTGTGGATCGGCGTCGCCTCGGCCGTGGGGCTCTCCATGGTCTTCGGCGCGGTCCTCCAGTTCGGCTCCTCGCAGCTCACCTTCGAGGCCCAGGAGGCGCTCGGCGGCACGCTGTCGATCATCTCGGTCGGTCTGGTGACCTGGATGGTCTTCTGGATGCGGCGCACCGCCCGGCACCTGAAGACCGAGCTGCACGGCAAGCTGGACGCGGCGATCGCGATGGGCACCACCGCGCTGGTGGTCACCGCCTTCCTGGCCGTCGGCCGCGAGGGCCTGGAGACCGCGCTGTTCATCTGGACGGCCGTGCAGGCCACCGAGGACGGCTGGAACCCGCTGGTCGGCGCCGCGCTCGGCCTGCTCACCTCGGTGGTGCTCGGCTGGCTGTTCTACCGGGGCGCGCTGAAGATCAACCTGGCCAAGTTCTTCACCTGGACCGGCGCGATGCTGGTCGTGGTCGCGGCCGGCGTCCTCGCCTACGGCGTGCACGACCTCCAGGAGGCCGGCTGGCTGCCCGGTCTGCACACCGTGGCCTTCGACATCTCCAGCACCATCCCGAAGGACAGCTGGTACGGCACCCTGCTGAAGGGCGTGTTCAACTTCCAGCCGGACCCGACGGTGCTCCAGATCGTGGTCTGGCTGCTCTACCTGGTGCCCACGCTGGCCGTGTTCTTCAACCTCATCGGCGGCGGCCGGGCCAAGCCCGCCCAGCCGGTGGCCGCCAAGCCGGCCGCCTGACCCGGCGGTTCGTCACCGCCGAGCCGGCCGCCTGACCGACCGGTTCCGCCGTCACCGCCCCGCCCGGCACTCGCCGGGCGGGGCGGTTTCGTATGAATGAGGCCGTCTTGGCGGGAAACCGGACAGGAAGGTACGGAAAGCGGTCACCTCGGGCGAACACGTGCCCCAGTGGAACCGTTCTGCCACGATCTTCGTACCAGGAGTGACAGCTCCTTGCCCTCGACCGACCCACCCATGGGGGGACCATGACCGTTCGCAGGCCCGCCGGATTAGCCGCAGTCGCCCTCGCCGCGACCGTACTGCTGACCGGGTGCGACGACGTGAAGTACACCGACGACAAACCGGGGGACCCGAAGGCGAACGCGACCGGGGCCGGCGTCCCCGCCGACCCGATGGCCGGCCAGGCGGCCGGATCGCGCTGCAAGGGCGACGAGATCAGCGCCACCGTGCAGGTCAAGGGCGTGGGCTCGGCGATGGTGACGATCAGGAACACGAGCGGCCGCAACTGCACCCTCTACGGGTACCCGGGCTTCGGCGGCCTGCGCGCCGACAACAGCGCGGACCCGCTCGCGGCCGGCCGCGAGGCGCACCCGGGGCCGCCGGTGCTGGTGACCCTGAAGCCCGGCAAGTCCGGCTACGCGGGCCTCAGGTGGAGCGCCTGCGAGAAGTCGGACACCGGCTGCCACGTGCTCACCGGCCTCCAGGTCACCGCGCCGGACGAGACCGCGCCGGTCACCGCCGAGGTGCTCGGCACCGACGGCAGGCCGGTCGGCGAGCTGCTGGTCTCCGCCGCCGGGCTGACCACCGGGACCCTGCAGCCGAACGGCGAGAAGGTGCTGTTCGGCTGACGCCGCCCGGCCGGTGCCGCCGCGGAGAGGCCCGTGCCGCCGCCGACCCGTGACGCGCCGGAGCCCCCGGGGCGGTTCCTGCGAACCGCCCCGGGGGCTCCGTGTTCCGTACTCCCGGACCGCTACTGGCTCTTGATCGAGTCCAGGATGTCCAGCTTCGCCGCCCGGTGGGCCGGCCAGAGCGCGGCCAGCAGGCCGATCACGGCGGCCGCGAGCAGGAAGGAGACGATCTGCACCGGCGGGACGACGGTGCTGATGCCCTTGAGGCTGTCCGCCAGCGTGCGCACGCCCGCCCAGGCGACCAGGATGCCGAGGCCGACACCCACCAGCCCGCCGAACAGTGCGATCAGCAGCGACTCCAGCCGGATCATCCGGCGGATGCCGAGCCGGTCCAGGCCGATCGCCCGCAGCATGCCGATCTCCCGGCGGCGCTCGAACACCGACATCGCCATGGTGTTGACCACGCCGAGCACCGCGATGACCACGGACATGCCGAGCAGGCCGTACATCATGTTCAGGATCCCGGTGATCATCTGGCGGCTCTCCGCCTTGATCTCCTTCTCGCCCTTGACCGCGATCAGCGGGTTGCCGCCGGTCGCGTCGCGCAGCGCCTGCTTCAGCTTCTCGGTCGCGCCGTCGGCACCCTTGACCAGGACCTTGTCCAGACCGGAGCCGGGCAGCGCGTGCGGGCCGACGACGGCCTCGGGGGCGACGACGTTGGCCAGTGCGCTGTTGGCCTCCAGGATGCCGCCGACGGTCAGCGAGCCCTTGGCGCCGTCCGGGTAGGTGACGGCGAGGGTGTCGCCGACCTTGTAGCCGGCCTTCTCGGCGCGGCCCGAACTGACCAGCAGCTTGCCCTGCTTGAGGGCGTCCGCGGAGCCCTCCTTGATCTTGATGGTGGCCAGCTGGTCGATGGTCGCGGCGTCCACCGCGGTCAGCCACTCGCTGTCCTCCCGGTCCTGGCCGATGTCGACCGGGACACCGCGCTCCGCACTGATCGCGGTGACGCCGGGCGCCTTGGCGAGCTGGGCGGCGACCTCGGGGGAGAGCGACGAGAAGTTCTGCATCGCGACCGTGTAGTCGGCCTTGAGGTCGGTCGCGGTGGCCTTGTCCACGGCCTGGTTGACGGAGGCGCCGATCACCGTCAGCGAGGTGATCAGGGTGACGCCGATGGTCAGCGCAGAGGCAGTGGCGGCGGTGCGGCGCGGGTTGCGGACCGCGTTCTCCTGGGCCAGCTTGCCCGGGGTGCCGTACACGGCCCGCAGCAGCGGGGCGAGCAGCGCGATCAGCGGCTTGGACAGCAGCGGGGTCAGCACGAACACGCCGATCAGCAGCGAACCGGCGCCGAGGCCGACCAGCTTGACCTCCTTGCCGCCCACACCGGCCGCCAGCGCGGCGGCGCCGGCCAGCGAGAACAGCAGGCCGATGGTGTTGCGGACCACCAGGCCCTTGTGGGTGGCGGGCTGCTCGGCCGAGCTCATCGCGGCCACCGGGGCGATCCGGGAGGCGCGGCGGGCGGGCAGCCAGGCGGCCAGGACGGTCACCAGGACGCCGACCGCGATCGCGGCGATCACGGTGCCCGGGGCGACGATCAGCGGGCCGTCCGGCAGGTTGGCCTCCATCGGGCCGTTGAGCAGGGACTTGAGCCCGACGGCGATCCCGATGCCGGCCAGCAGACCGGACACCGACGCGGTCAGGCCGATCAGCAGCGCCTCGATCAGCACCGAGCGGGTGATCTGGCGGCGGGTGGCGCCGACGGCGCGCAGCAGGGCCAGCTCCTTCGTCCGCTGGGCGACCAGCATGGTGAAGGTGTTGGCGATGATGAAGACGCCGACGAACAGCGCGATGCCCGCGAAGGCCAGCAGGAAGGTGCTCAGGAACTTGGTGCCCTGCTTGATCATCCGGTCCTGCTCGTCGGCGAGCTCGCGGCCGGTCTTCGCCTCGATCGTGTCGCCCTGCGGGACGGTCTGCTTGACGGCGGTGAGCAGCGCGGCGTCGTCGGTGCCCGGCTCGGCCCTGACGTCCAGTTCGGCGAAGCGCCCCGGGGTGAGGTAGAGCTGCTGGGCGGTGGCGGTGTCGAAGGCGGCCAGCGAGCCGCCGGCCATCACGCGCGGGTCGTTGGTGCGCACGGTGCCGGTGAGCTTGAGCTGCATCACCGGGCCGTTGACCGCGACCCGGACGGTGTCGCCGACCTTGTAGCCGCCCTTGTCGGCGGTCTTGGCGTCCAGCGCGATCTCGGTGGCGTCCTTCGGGCCGCGGCCCTCGACCAGCGGGTAGCGCGGGTCGGTGCCGTCGGCGCCCGGCACGAAGTTGGTGCCGGTGGTGGAGAAGCCGTTGCCGATCAGCGCGCCCTTCTTGTCGGCGATGCCGGCGAAGCCGCTGACCACGCCGCGGACTTCGGCGGTGCCCGGCAGCGCGGCGACCTTCTGCCTGGTCTCCTCGGTGAGGGTCGGGCCGTTGCCGGCTTGGCCGCGGTGGCCGCCGAAGGTGCTGCCGGCGGCCTCCTGGTCGCTGACCGTGACGGCGATGTCGGAGTAGCTCTTGGAGTTCTGGGTCCTGAGCGCGTTGCCGACGGTGTCGGAGAAGACCAGGGTGCCGGCCACGAAGGCGGTGCCGAGCATGACGGCCAGTACCGTCATCAGCAGTCGGCCCTTGTGGGCGAGCACATTGCGCAGTGCGGTGCGGAACATGGGGAGGTGTCAGTCCTGGGAGTACTCGGGGACGGGTGGCGTTTCGGGGCAGGGACTCAGCTGGTGCGGCCCTTGGCGTCGAAGCGGCGCATGCGGTCCAGGACGGTGTCGGCGGTGGGGTGGTGGAGTTCGTCGACGATGCGGCCGTCGGCG
>NZ_JBVJRP010000029.1:0-69837 GCF_055607525.1 Kitasatospora sp. NPDC036993
GCCCGGTTACATTCCGAACCCGGAAGCTAAGCCTTACAGCGCCGATGGTACTGCAGGGGGGACCCTGTGGGAGAGTAGGACGCCGCCGAACAATTATTCTGAAGAACCCCCATCCGGGAATCCCGGATGGGGGTTCTTTGCATTTTAGGATCATCTCACTCGATGGTGTCACTCTGTCCACCAGCAGGTGGTCCTAGGTCTACCCCGGGATTGGGGTGCCATGGCCAGTGTGGGTGGCGGGTGGTTCGTGAACACTGATGGAGGACGATCGGTACCGGCATCAGGAGCTTCCCGTGACAACAGTGAGTCGTACGAGCGGCGTCTCCGTACGTGCGCAGGCCCGGTCCGCCTTCGTGGCCGGCGGTGAGGGCCTGACGCGGCTGGTCGTGGTGTTGCTCGCCGCAGTGCCGGGGTTCGTGTTGCCGGTGATGGCCGCGGTCGTCTCGGGCGTGATGACGGCCCAGACCCTCCAGGGTTACGTCCCGGAGATCCTGGCCGCGCTGCTGGCGGCGGCGGTCGTCGGTTCCGTGGTGGCCGCCTCCCTCGTCCACAGCGTCGCCGCCCGTACCCGGGGGCAGGTGGAACGCTGGTTCGGCATACGGCTGCCGGCCACCTACGAGCCCCGGCCGGAGCTGGAGCTGGACGGTCGCGGGCACTGGTGGACGGGCTACACCTACCACCGCTCGCGGACGGTGGCGAAGTACGCGCAGGCGGTCCACTGGGGCCTGCGGGACCGGACCACCCGCGCCGAGCTGGTCTGGCTGGTGGTGAACCCGGTCCTCGCCGTGGTCCTGGTGGGCCCGGTCGCGGTTCTGCTCGGGCTGGGCCTCGCCTACACCCTGACCGGCGCGGTCCCCATGACCGACTTCGGTTTCCTGAGCGGCCGCGAGCTGTCCATCCTGGCGAGCCTCGTGCTCGGGGCCACCATGATCGTCGTCGGGATACTCGGGGCCCCACTGGCGGTCAGGGCGTACGCCGAGGCGGCCCGCCGCGTGCTGGACCAGGACGGCCGCGCGACGAACGCCCAGCTGACCAGGCGGGTGGCCGAGTTGACCGAGACGCGGGCGGACGCGGCGGGCAGCCAGGCGGCCGAGCTGCGGCGGATCGAGCGGGACCTGCACGACGGTGCACAGGCGCGGCTGGTCGCGATCGGGATGACGCTGGGCACCATCGAGCACCTGATGGACTCCGACCAGGACGCTGCCCGGGAGCTCCTCGCCGAGGCGCGTCAGTCCTCGGCCCGGGCCCTCCAGGAACTGCGGGACCTGGTGCGCGGCATCCACCCGCCGGTGCTCGCCGAGCGCGGACTCGGCGACGCGGTCCGGGCGTTGGCGCTGGACAGCGCGCTGCCGACCGAGGTCTTCGTGAGCCTGCCGGACCGGCCGGCGGCACCGGTCGAGGCCACCGTGTACTTCAGCATCTGCGAACTGCTGGCCAACGCAGCCAAGCACTCGGGGGCGGAGCAGGTGTGGGTGGACATCCTCTACCGGGCCGGCTTCCTGCGGGTCACGGTGACGGACGACGGCGTGGGGGTGGCGGATCCCTCACGGGGGACCGGACTGCGCGGGATCGAGAAGCGATTGGGTACCTTCGACGGTGTCCTCTCCATCGACAGCACGTCGGGCGGACCCACCACCATCACCTTGGAGTTGCCGTGCGAGTTGTCCTCGCCGAGGACCTCTACCTCCTTCGCGAAGGCCTGATCCGGCTGCTGGAAGCGCACGGCTTCACCATCGCCGCGGCGGTGGAGACGGGTCCCGAGCTGCTGGAGGCACTGCTGACCCACCGCCCGGACGTGGCTGTGGTGGACGTCCGGCTGCCTCCGACGCTGACCGACGAGGGCCTGCAGGCCGCGCTCAAGGCACGCCGGGAGATCCATGGCCTGCCGGTGCTGGTGCTGTCGCAGCACGTCCAGCAGCTCTACGCACGGGAGTTGCTGGCCGACGGCACCGGAGGGATCGGTTACCTGCTGAAGGACCGGGTGTTCAACGCCGGACAGTTCATCGACGCGGTCCGTCGGGTGGCGGCGGGTGGGACGGCGATGGACCCGGACGTGATCGCCAAGCTGATGCAGACCACCTCGCGCCGGCCCGGCCCGCTGCTGAGGCTGTCCCCACGCGAGCGCGAGGTGCTGGAGCTGATGGCCGAGGGCTGTTCCAACTCGGCGATCGGCGCCCGGCTCTCGGTGAGCGACGGTGCGGTGGCCAAGCACATCGCCAACATCTTCACCAAGCTCGAACTCGCCCCCGACGAGGACGCCAACCGGCGGGTGCTGGCCGTACTGACCTACCTCAACGGCACCGCGGGGCAGACCGGCTGACGACCCGGCCGGCCTCCGACGCAGGTCCGCGCGGTGCCGGGGGCCGCCGTCGGGCCATCGCCCTGTGACACCCCAGGCTGTGGGAACGCTTAAACAGGTGTACGAGTAAACTCCGATGGGCCGAGCCCGGAGGTTGCTCAACCGTCCGGCGGCCCGATCAGCGGTACCCGGCAGCCGAGGCAGCGTACGGCAGCAGCCGACCATCCAGGGGTTGATAGACGTCATGGCACGCCCAACGCTCACCAAAGCCCACCGGGGCCTGCTCGGCATGGTCGCGGCCGGCGCCTGCATCATCTCGGGTATCGGCTTCGCGGGCTCCTACACCGCGGTGCGCGATCTGGCCCAGGAGAAAGGTTTCGGCGCCTTCTCCTACGCCTTCCCGATCGGCGTGGACGCGGGCATCGTCGTGCTCCTCGCGCTCGACCTGGTGCTGACCTGGCTGCGCATCCCCTTCCCGATGCTGCGGCAGACCGCGTGGCTGCTGACCGTCGCCACCATCGCCTTCAACGCGGCCGCCTCCTGGGGCGATCCGCTCGGCATGGGCATGCACGCCGTCATCCCGCTGCTCTTCGTCGTCGTGGTCGAGGCCTCGCGGCACGCGGTCGGCCGGATCGCGGCGATCACGGCGGACCGCCACATGGAGTCGGTCCGGGTGATGCGTTGGATCCTCTCCCCGGTGCCGACCTTCCGGCTCTGGCGGCGGATGAAGCTCTGGGAGCTCCGTTCCTACGACGAGGTCATCCGGCTGGAGCAGAACCGCCTGGTCTACCGGGCGCAGCTGCGCTTCCGGTACGGCCGTGGCTGGCGTCGCTCGGCGCCGATCCAGGCGCTGCTGCCGCTCAAGCTCGCCAAGTTCGGCGTGCCGCTCGATCCGGCGCTGCTCGACCGGCTGGACGACGAGGGACATGAGCGCGAGGCCAAGGAAGGCCTGGCGGAGAAGGAGGCGCAGGGAACCGGCCTCCAGGAGAACCACACCGCCGCGGCCATCGCCCCCACCCCGGTGGTGGCGCACCCGGAGCAGTCCCAGCAGCCGCAGCAGCCGCAGCAGGCGGCGCAGACCGCCCAGCAGGCTCAACAGATCCAGCCGGGGCAGGCCCAGCAGGTCCAACAAGCCCAGCCGGAGCAGGCCCAGTCCGAACAGGAACCGGCCCAGGTGCCCGCGGCCGTCGCTCCGCTGTCGGCCGAGGTCGCCGCACCTATGCTCGCGAAGCTGGCCGCCGTGCGCCTGCGCGCCGCCCAGGAACCGGACGCGTCGGCGGAGGCCGCCCCGCAGCCGCGCGGCGAGGAGCTGAACGTCTGGACCGAGCGCCCGGTCCGCACCACCGGCCACCCGGCCGACGCCGCTCCCGGCGGACGGGTGCCCGGCCAGGCCTCGCCCTGGTTCAAGCCCCCGCGCCCGATCGCCGAGGAGACCGCCCCCGCGGACCCGGCCGGCCACCAGCAGCGGGCCGAACAGCCCGAGCTGGCACACCCGTCGGAGCAGCCGGTCCCGATGGAGCCGCCCGTCCGCGCCGAGGACCAGGCGTCCCCCCAGACGCTCGGGCGCCTCGACCCGGACCTCGCCTACGAGGCGCTCGTCTCGTACATGGACAGCCACGGCCACCAGCCCGACCCCCAGCGTCTTGCCGACTGGCTGACCCGGGAGTACGGCGTCACCGGGAAGGGTCAGGACGGTTCGGTGCATCCGAAGGAGGTCGCCGAGCTCTACCCGGAGCTGCGCGACCGCTACGTTGCCGCTGGAAGGGACTGACCGCAGGCCGTCAGCATCCGGGGCCCGGGTGCCCGTTGACGCCCGATCCCGCCGGGGCTACCTTCGCGTCAACAAACTGTTGAAGTGCTGGTTCGGCACGGAGGAGTGCGGATGACAAGGGGCGAGGCCGACGGAACCGGGCCCGTGGACGGGGCCTCCTTCTCCACCGCGACCCGTGCCGCCGTGGAGGCACTGCTCGCCCCGGTCGACGCCGATCTGGCACGCCGTTACCCGGGCGAGCCCGCGACCAGGCAGCCGGTGCACACCGTCTACGTCCCGGCCGACGCCTTCGGCGCCGACACCGTGCGGGAGTGGGGCCGCCGGGCCCTGGAAGCCCTCGACCGCCACGCCGCCACCCCCGCCGAGCTGGCCCGCGCCCTCGGCGTCCCCGACGACGAACTGCTGGCCGACGTGCACGCCCGGGTCCGCGCCAAGCTGGAGCGCGAGCCGATCGAGGACCTGCGGATCGACTTCGAGGACGGCTACGGCCCCCGCCCCGACGCCGAGGAGGACGCGGCCGCGGTGCGCGCCGCCGAACTGGTCGCCGCCGCCGTGGCCGGGGGTGGCGCGCCGCCGTACCTCGGCATCCGGATCAAGTGCCTGGAGGCCTCCGTCCGGGCTCGCGGCATCCGCACCCTGGAGCTGTTCCTGGCCACCCTGCTGGCGCACGGCGGGCTGCCGGACGGCCTGGTCCTGACCCTGCCCAAGGTGGCCTACGCCGAACAGGTCACCGCGCTGGTCCGGCTGCTGGAGGACTTCGAGGGCCGGGCCGGGCTGCCCGCCGGCCGGATCGGCTTCGAGATCCAGATCGAGACCACCCAGGCGATCCTCGGCCCGGACGGCAGGGCCACCGTGGCCCGGATGATCGAGGCCGCCGAGGGCCGCGCCACCGGCCTGCACTACGGGACCTTCGACTACAGCGCCGCCTGCGGCGTCAGCGCGGCCCACCAGAGCTTGGACCACCCGGTCGCCGACCACGCCAAGGCGGTCATGCAGGTGGCGGCCGCGGGCACCGGGGTACGGCTCTCCGACGGCTCGACCAACGTCATCCCCGCCGGGTCCACCGAACAGGTGCACGCCGCCTGGAAGCTCCATCACGGCCTGGTCCGCCGCTCGCTGGCCCGCGCCTACCACCAGGGCTGGGACATGCACCCGGCACACCTGCCGACCCGCTACGCCGCGGTCTACTCCTTCTACCGCGAGGGCCTGGCGGCGGCCGCCGCCAGGCTGGCCGCGTACGTCGCCGAGGCGGGTGGCGACGTGATGGACGAGCCGGCCACCGCCCGGGCGCTGAGCGGCTACCTGCTGCGCGGCCTGGACTGCGGCGCCGTCGACCCCGCCGAGGTCACCGCGCTGACCGGCCTGGACCGCGAGCGGCTGAACGCGCTGGCCGGCCGCTGACCCACGGCCGGCCAGCCCCGGCGCCCCGGCCGCAGCCTCCCAGTCGCAGCCTCCCAGTCGCAGCCTCCCAGTCGCAGCGTCCTGGCCGCAGCGTCCTGGCCCCCGGCGCCCCTGCCCGCGGACCCGTGACCTCAGAGCCCCGGGTCCCGGGACGGGGGCGGCCCCCGGTCGCCGCTCCCCCCGCCGCGTGCCAACTAGGCTGGCGGTGCCGCCCCGGCGCCCCGGGTGCGCGCCGCCAGCCGTCGCCGTCCTCGGGAGGACCGCCGCACCATGTCCGCCACGCCGGAGCCCACCGCCAGGCCGTACCTGACCATCCGGCGGGCCGGCAGCCACGAGATCGAGATCAAGAAGTCCCGGTTCATCTGTCACCTCGGCCGGGTCGCCGACGAGGAGGAGGCACAGGCCTTCATCGCCGCCATCCGCAAGCAGTACTGGGACGCCCGGCACAACTGCACCGCCTTCGTGGTCGGTGACGACCAGCGCCGCGAGCGTTCGAGCGACGACGGCGAGCCCGGCGGCACGGCCGGGGTGCCGATGCTGGAGGTGCTGCGCCGACGGGGCCTGACCGACACCGCCGCCGTGGTCACCCGGTACTTCGGCGGGATCAAGCTCGGCGCGGGCGGCCTGGTGCGGGCGTACGGCAGCGCGGTGTCGGAGGCCGTGGACGAGATCGGCCTGCTGGAGCGTCGGCCGGTCGCGCTGCTCGCGGTGACGGTGGACCACGTCCGGGCCGGGCGGGTGGAGAACGACCTGCGGGCGGCCGGGTACACGGTGAGCGACCTGGCCTACGAGGCCACCGGGGTGCGGATCGAGGTGGGCGTGCCGGAGCCGGACACGGCGGACTTCCACGTCTGGCTGGCGGAGGCGACCGGCGGCACCGCGGTGGCCGTCCCGGCCGGCCGCACCTACGTCGAGGTGCCGGTCTGACCGCACCGGCGGGCGGCGGCGCGGGGGCTCCTGGGACGGTCCGGGCGCCCCGCTCGGACGGCCCGTGACAGGCTGTTTCCCGTAACCCAGCGTCCGCGGCACGCGGAAGACCGCTTGAGCAGATTCACTCGAACGTAGTGTCGTAGCCCGGAGTTGGAACTTCCGCTCCGGGCCGTGGCGTTTCCTGGGCAAGGTTCCGGCAGAACCGGACGAAACCGTCGATGGAGGACACAGGACCCCACCCCGCACCACGGAGGTATGCGCATGACCTCAGGCCGTTCGACCTCGACTCCCCAGTTCGCGCTCCACCCGACCTCGAACCACTCGGCCCCGGACCGCCCGACTTCCAACCATCAGGCCTCGAACCACCCGATCGCGAACCGCGCCGCCCCGAACCGCGTGCGCTCGCACGCCGGCCCCGAGCTGCCAGGCCCCCGCGGCCTCGCGACGCCCTACCGGATGACGGTCACCACGGCCCTCGCGCACGCCGAGGCCGTCGCCCTGGCCGACGAGCAGCTCGCCTCCTGGCTGAAGCAGGAGGGCTACGAGGAGCCCCCACCGGCCCCGTACGCCCCCGTCGGGCAGAGCGCCGCACCGGACCCCGCCACCGAGCGGCTCCGCCTGGGCGAGCGCGTCCTGCTCGACCGGGACCGGGGCCCGCTGCGCGACGGCCCGGGCGCCGGCCGCTACGACCGCCGCCGCCTGCGCACCCCGGCTCCGCACGGCACCCAGCAGCTCACCCTCACTGTGGCCACCGGGTCCGACGGCGCGACCTGGGTCCGGCTGGAGGCCGAGACGCACAGCACCGGCAGCGGTGTGCGCACCCCCTGCCGGGTGCCGGTGCCCGAACTCGCCCGTTCGCTCCTCCCGCTGCTCGACGCCACCGACGGCCCGGCAGCCGTCCACTCCGCACCCCGGGTGATCACGGCCGACGAGGTCGACGCCCTGATCGACGAGCTGTGCGATCCCGAGCGCAGGCTGCCCACCGTGGTCGCCAGCGTCCCGGTGAACCTCCCGCTCGACCGCTGGGTGCAGGACGTGGTCGGCCCGCTCTGCCAGCAGCTGCCCGGCCTCGCCACCGTCTGCGTGCTGGACCCCGGCGCCCGCACCGGGTTCAACGTCGCACTGGAGTACCACACCGTCTACGGCGGAGCGGTGCGCACCTTCCTGCCCGAGGTCGACCCGGCCTCCCGGCAGGACAGCGCCCGGCATCCGGTGCTCGCCCGGGGCCGAATAGAGGAGGACCTGCGTCGCGCCGCCGGGCTGCTCGCCCGCGAGCCGCGCCGCCTCGCCGCGGACCAGCCGCTGCCGGCTCCGCTGGCGGCCGTCCCGGTGCTGCGTGTCCCGCCGCCGCAGCTCCGTCCGGCCACGGAGCGGGCCGCCGAGCAGGCCCTTGCGCGGACCGCTGACCTGCCCGCCGACCTGGCCGCCCCCCGCCAGGGCGCCGACCTGGCCGCGGTCGCCCGCGAGGAGCAGCAGGACCGCGCCGAGCAGCAGGCCAGGGCCGACGAGCTGGCACGGGTCCGGCACACCCTGCGCCTGGAGCGCAGGGACCACCGCGAGCGGGGCCAGGGCCGGGAGGGCCGCGACGGCCGGGACGTCAGGGAGGGCCGCCTCCGCTCCGGGGCCCGGGGCCTGACCAGCCGCCACTGCCTCACGCCGGTCACCGGGCCGGCCGTCGGCCCGCACTCCGCCGCCCGGCCCGCCGACCGCCGTGGCACGCCCGAGACCTTCACCGAGCTGATGGCCAGACTGGAGGAGTTCCCACTGGTGACCTTCACCGGCGACCAGAAGAACGCGCTCGCCCTGGACGATCTCCAGTGCGCCGGCGCCGGCTGGGCCCGGCTCGCCTGGGACGGTCTGACCGCCCTTCAGGAGTACGCCGAGGCGGCCGTGCGCGGCGCGGCGGGCGGGGACTTCAAGCAGTGGTGCGAGCGCACCCCCGAGGGCTGCCATGGCTTCCCGCCGCGCAAGGCGGTGCGCGGGGAGTCCCGGACGGTGTTCAGCCACACCAAGTGGAAGCGCGAGCGGATGCTGCCGGTGCCGGAATGCGTCGACTCCTCGCGGCGCGCGTTCATGGGCGCGCACCTGCGGATCGGCGGCGGTCGCACCGCGCCACGGCTGCACTACCTGGACGACTGCTCCGGCAGCGGCCGGATCTACGTCGGCTACATCGGACTGCACCTGACCAACACCCGCACCAACTGAGCGGCTTGGCTGACCGCTGCGCCCGTTCGGGGGACAATGTCCGGCAGGGGCGGGTCCACGGGTTCGCCGACCGCCTCTGGCAGGCGCCGGACGAGCATGGGGGAACGACGACCGATGCAGTACTCAGCAGACGGCCAGTCCGACGGAACCGCCACCGTCCAGTTCCCCCGACCGGGCTTCCTCGCCTCGGTATTCCGTGACCTCGGCGCAGAGGAGGACCGGGAGCCGGACGGTCCCGCCACCGGCCGCCCCGGCGGCGGGACGGCCGGTGGCGGCCCGTCCGGTGACGTCCCGTCCGACCCCGGGCCCGGCCCCGGCGGTGCGGGGGACGGCCCTGCCGACCGCGCCGCCGCCGACCGGGACCAGGTCAGCCCCGGCCCCGCCGAGCAGGGCGCAGGCCACCCCGGCCCCGGCGAGGCCGACCCGGACGAGGCGGTGGCGGCACACGCCAGGGCCGCCGCCCTGACCCACCACCGCACGCTCGCCGTGCAGGCCGAGCACGACCGGCTGACCGACCTGCTGCGGCGGGCCGCGCTGCCCGTCTCGGCCATGGACTTCGAGAGCCAGCTGCGCCACTACCAGCCCCGCCCCTACCCGGCCGACGCCCCCGGCACCGACGACCGGCAGGAGCCCCGTTGGGAGGACTTCGCCCCCGCCGAGCCGCCCGCGGCCGATCCGGACAGCGGCCCGTCCCGCCGGCTGCTCGACTCCGGCTACCAGCGGGAACTGGCCCAGGCCAGACTCACCCACCAGCGCGCCCTGCGGGAGTGGCGCACCCGCAGGGCCGAGGCCGGCAGCCCGGCCGCCGACGAGTCCCGGCGCGCCCACGAGGCGGCCGAGGAGGCCAGGGCCCGCGCCGTGCGCGAGTACAACGAGAGCCTGGAGGAGTGCCGGCGGGCCTACCGGCTGGCCGAGCTGGCCGCCGTCGAGTCGCTGCTGGAACGGGCGCTGGCCGCCGCCGAGACCGCCACCCAGGACCTGCCCGCCCCCTGCCGGGCGGTGTTCCGCCCGCTCACCCGCACCGCCGTGCTGGACCTCGACCTGCCGCCGCTCGGCCTGGTGCCCTCGCTCACCGGCTACCGGCTCGCCCCGGACGGCGACATCCTCCCGGTGCCGCGCCCGCCCGCGGACCGGGCCACCGACTACCTGCGGCTGGTCGCCCGGCTCGCCCTGCGCGCCCTCCAGGCCGCCGACGCCGTCGACACCGACGAGATACTCGCCGGCGTCGTCCTCAACGGCTGGCTGCGCGATCCGGCCATGACCGAGCCGCTCTGCCTGGTCAGCGTGGACGCCGACCGCGACGCGCTGGCCCGCACCCGGCTGCTGCCGCCGGGCACCCCGTACGAGGAGCGCGACGACGAGGGCGTCTACGCCGACGCGGAGCAGGACGAGGCCCTGGTGCGGCTGCGCCAGCTCGGTGCGGCCGTCACCCCGAACCCGTACGCGTGGGCCGGGATCCAGCCGGCCGCCCAGGCCGGGGCCACCGTGCCGGCCGCCTCCGACCTGTCCGCCAACGAGTTCGCCCAGCTGGTGCGCGACCTGCTGACCCGGGGCGGCATCGCGCAGTGGAGCGTCCGGCTGCGCGGCCCGGCCGGGCTGGTCGCCACCGGCGAGGGCGCGCCCGGCAGCTCGCTGCCCGGCCGCTGGGTGGTCTGGGCCTCCCGGGACACCGTGCCGATCGGCACGGAGCAGATCGAGACCCTGGCCGAGGCGGTCGGCGAGGAGTCCGCCGAGCGCGGCCTGCGGCTGACCACCGGAAGCTTCACCGACGAGGTGCTGGACCTCACCGCCGAGGCGAGCCACCGGCACCTCCACCTGATCGACGGCGACGGCGTCCGCGAACTCGCCGGCACCCACCTCGGGCTGCCGCTCGCCACCGGCTGCTGACCACCCCGGCTCCGGTCGGCCGGTCCGCCGGGAGCCCCGCCGGAAGCCTCACACCGACGGCCCATCCGGCGGGCGGCCCGGCACCCCCGGACCGAGGCTGGGGGAACGGCTCCCGGCCGGGCCCCGGCACCCCGGGTGATCACCGCCGTACGGGCGTCCGGTACGGTCGGCGGTCGTCCCGGCCACGGGCGAACCCCAGGGGGAGAGGAATGGGCAGAGCGTTCGGCGGACCACACGACGGCCCCGGCCGGCCGGCCGGACCCGCGGTGGAGCCGGCCCGATGACCGCGGTACTGGTCGCCGCCGCGGCGTTCCTGATGACCCTGGTCGGCGGTTTCGTCGCCCAGCGCACCCGCGACCGCCGCCACCTGGTGCTCGGCTTCGCCGCCGGACTGATGCTCGGCGTGGTCGCCTTCGACCTGCTGCCCGAGGCGATCCACCAGGCGCCGGGCGAGGTGCACGGCGTGCCGCAGGCCCTGCTGATGTTCGCGGCCGGCTTCCTCGCCATCCACGTGGTCGAGCGCGCGGTCGCCATCCACCGCGGCCACGAGGGCGAGTACGCCGCGCACTCCCACGGCCACCACGACGGGCACGCGCACGAGGCCGGGCGCCAGGGCATCGGGCTGACTGCCGCGCTGGCCCTGGTCGGGCACAGCGTGATGGACGGATTCGCGATCGGCGCGGCCTTCCAGGCCGGCACCACGGTCGGCACGGTGGTGGCCATCGCGGTGGTCGCGCACGACTTCGCCGACGGCTTCAACACGTACACGATCACCCGGCTGTACGGGAACAACCGGCGGCGGGCGCTGACCCTGCTCGCGGCGGACGCCGTGGCCCCGGTGTCCGGCGCGGCGATCACCCTGGCGTTCACCATCCCGGGGCACCTGCTCGGTCTCTACCTGGGCTTCTTCTCCGGCTTCCTGCTCTACCTGGCGACCTCCGACATCCTCCCGGAGGCGCACAGCCCGCACCCCTCGCGCAGCACCCTGCTGTGCACCGTGGCCGGGGTCGGCTTCATGTGGCTGGTGATCGGCTTGGCCGGCTGAGGCCCGGCTGAGGCGGGTACCGGCCCGTCGGTCGCCGAACCGGATGCCGTGCCCCTCGAACCGGACACCCCGCTGCTTGGGCGGGGCCGGCGCTCAGGCCGGCAGTCGCCCCCCAGCCCTCCGGCATCGAGACCGGCGCCGCGGTGATGGCCGGCCGCCGGGAGGCCCGGGAGCGCCAGAGCGCGAACACCCGGCGGCTCGGTTCCGGCGGTCTTCCTCGTCGGCCCGCCCTGGGTGGCCCGGCGCTGGGTCGTGGTGGTCGGCGTGGCCCTCGGGGCGGTCAAGTTCGGGCTGTTCTTCCTCGGCACGCACGTCGGGATGCCGGCCGGGCTCTCCTCCCTGGTGCTCCAGGGGCAGGCCGGCTTCACCGCGCTCCGTCCGGGGGGGCGGCCGGGAAACGCCCTGGCTAGTACCGCCTCGGCGGCCCGGCTGCGAGGAAACGGGCCTCGGCGGAGCGCAGCACCCGCAGCAGCACCTCCTCGTCGGCGGGGCTGACCTCGCCGAAGTACTCCTGCGCGACCTCGTCCCTGACCTGCCCGATCCGTTCCACCGCCGCCCGTCCGGCCTCGGTCAGCAGGATCCGCACCGCCCGCCGGTCGGCCGGGTCGGGGCTGCGTTCGACCAGGCCGGCCTCCTCCAGCGCGTCGACCACGGTGGTGGCCGAGCGGGGGGCGATGTGCAGTTGGTCGGCGAGGTCGCTCAGCCGCATCGCCCGGCCGGGCGTCTCGCAGCCGGGCACGTGGGCGAGCATGCGCAGGGCCCTGGCCTGGCCGGGGGTGATGCCGTACGGCTCCAGCCGCCAGCCGGTCTGGCGGCGGATCCGCTTGATCGCCCTGGTCATCGCGTCGGCCAGCTCGGCGGCGCCGCCCGGGGTGCCGGGTCGGGGGCCGGGGGAGGGGTCCGCCGGTCCGTCGGTCGGCGTGGTGGTCATCGGCGGTCTCCTCGGCTGGCGTCCGCCCCAGGGTAGCGGCCGGTCCGGGGCCCGCGGCCGGTGGCGGACGGCGATCGCGGAAATATGTTGAGCCTAGCTCAGTATCTGGGTTAGCGTTGCCTCTAGTGAGGGGACCCTAAGTTCCCCTCCCCGATCCTGGAGGGCCCATGCCCCGCTCCGAAGCCCGCGTCACCACCGACCGCCCCGGCCGCTACGCCAAGCAGCTCACCGCCCACATGGGGCGCAAGATCGAGGCCACCTACTCCGACGAGACCGGCCGCGGCACGCTCGTCTTCGGCGCCGGCACCGCCACCCTGGAGGCGCAGCCGGACGCCCTGCTGCTCACCGTCGAGGGCGAGCGCGAGAACCTCCCCGGCCTGGAGGACGTCGTCGGCCGCCACCTGGTCCGCTTCGGCGCCCGCGACGAACTCGTCATCGAGTGGCACCGGGACAACGGCGAGCCCGGCATGGTTCACCGCAACGAGGACCCCGAGGCCTGACGGCTCCCGGCCCCGGGCCGGGGCAGCCACCGGGTGAGCGCCCACAGCACCAGGACGGCCAGGCACCAGCTCGCCACGACGTCCAGCAGCCAGTGGAAGTCGCTCCACACCAGCCCCGCGCCCACCCCGAGCGACAGCAGCACCGCGGCCGCCGTCAGCCCCCGGACCGCACGCGGCCCCGCCACCCGGGCCAGCAGCAGCGCCGCCACCCCGTACGAGATCGCCGCGGTCGCGGTGTGCCCGGAGGGGTACCAGCCCCACTGGCCGGCCGTCAGCGGCTCCCCGAGCGGGCCCGGCCGGGCGAAGGCCGACTTCGCCGGGACCACCAGCAGGGGGATCAGCGCCGCCGTCAGCGCCGCCACCGGCAGGGGCAGCCACCAGCGTCCGGCCCCGGTCCGGCGCCCCCGCCAGGCGGCCAGCGCGCCGGCCAGCAGCAGCACCGGGACCGCAGGGACGCTGCTGCCCAGGTCCGACAGGAGGTGGCCGAGGCGGTCGGGCAGCGCGTCAGGAGAACCCCGGTGGGCGGCGCGGACCGCGTGGCGGACCGAACGGTCCACGCCGAGCAGTGGCCCGTCCGCCGCGACCTGCCAGGACACCACCAGCAACAGCACCGCCGCCACCACCGGCACGGCCACCGAGCGCGCCGCCCGGCCCAGGACGGCGGACAGCCGCCCCGGAGCAGGGGGGAGAGCTCCGGGGCGGCTCTGATGATCGCCGTTCCGTGCGCCCCGGGGGGTGTGGGTCGGACGGTCGGTCGATCGGCCTTCGGTGTGCGCCGCCCCTTCCGGGCCGGCCTGGTCGTCCTCGCGCGGCACCCGCGGAACCGGCCCCGGAGGGGGCCCCGCGGACGGCCTCGCCAATGGCTGGGGCTCGCTGTCCATCTGCGATGACACTACGTCAACAGCCCTTCCACGCCGAGTGCCTTCAGTGATTCCGCACATCATCTTCACCCTGCGCCGGGCGGCCTCGCGGGCGCCCCGTCGACCATGCCGGGACCGCTCGCCCGGCGTGCCCGGAAACCGAACGGCCCGTGCGGACCAGAGGTCCCCACGGGCCGTTCAGTGCTGTCCGGACAACCCTCCGGAAGGGGGTTCACGACCTGACGGGCGGCACCGCTCAGAGAGCGGCGAACGCACCCTCCAGGATGTCCAGGCCCTCGTTCAGCAGGTGCTCCGGCATGACCAGCGGCGGCAGGAAGCGCAGCACGTTGCCGTAGGTGCCGGCGGTCAGCACGACCAGGCCCTCGGCGTGGCAGGCCTTGGCGATGGCCGCGGTGGCCTCCGCGTCGGGCTCCTTGCCGCCCGGCTTCACCAGCTCGACGGCGATCATCGCGCCGCGGCCGCGGACCTCACCGATGCAGACCCGCTCGGAGTGGGCGTGCTTCTCCTGCAGGGCCCGCAGGCGGCCCAGCATGATCTCGCCGATCCGCTGCGCCTTGCCGTTGAGGTCCTGCTCCTTCATGGTCTCGATGGCGCCCAGCGCGGCGGCACAGGCCACCGGGTTGCCACCGTAGGTGCCGCCCAGGCCACCGGTCTGCGCGGCGTCCATCATCTCGGCGCGGCCGGTCAGCGCGGACAGCGGCAGGCCGCCGGCGATGCCCTTGGCGGTGGTGATCAGGTCCGGGACGATGCCCTCGTCCTCACAGGCGAACCACTGGCCGGTGCGGCAGAAACCGGTCTGGATCTCGTCCGCGACGAACACGATGCCGTTCGCCTTCGCGAACTCCACGATGGCCGGCAGGAAGCCCTTGGCCGGCTCGATGAAGCCGCCCTCGCCCTGGATCGGCTCGATGATGATCGCGGCGACGTTCTCGGCGCCGATCTGCTTGTTGATGGTGTCGATCGCCTGGGCGGCGGCCTCGGCGGCGGCGTTCTCCGCACCGGTCAGCCAGCGGTACGGGTAGGCGACCGGCACCCGGTAGACCTCGGGGGCGAACGGACCGAAGCCCTGCTTGTACGGCATGTTCTTCGCCGTCAGCGCCAGGGTGAGGTTGGTGCGGCCGTGGTAGCCGTGGTCGAACACCACGACGGCCTGGCGCTTGGTGTAGGCGCGGGCGATCTTCACCGCGTTCTCGACGGCCTCGGAGCCCGAGTTGAACAGCGCGGTGCGCTTCTCGTGGTCACCCGGGGTCAGCTCGTTCAGCTGCTCCGCGACGGCCACGTAGCCCTCGTACGGGGTCACCATGAAGCACGTGTGGGTGAAGTTGCCCAGCTGCTCGGTCGTCCGGGCCACCACGGCCTCGGCGCTGTTGCCGACGTTGGTCACGGCGATGCCGGAACCGAAGTCGATCAGCGAGTTGCCGTCCACGTCCTCCAGCACGCCGCCGTTGGCACGGGACACGTACACCGGCAGGGTGGTGCCGACACCGGCCGCCACCGCACCCAGCTTGCGGGCGTGCAGCTCCTGCGACTTCGGACCGGGGATCGCGGTGACCAGGCGGCGCTCCTGCGGGAGCGGCGTTGCGGCGCTCATGGGGTTTCTCCAGACTTCTCGGCTCGGTGCTTCGCAGGCTACGGCCGCCCTCCCCACCCGGGCACGCGCCACTCGGTAGCAGTGCGCCCTCCGACTTGTCCGGCACGGCCAGCGCGGGTGGTGCGACTACCCGCAGGCCGCGCTCCACTACCCTGAGCGCGGGCGTGTCGCCGGTACGGCGGCACGGGTATGGCGGCACCGACGGCGGTCGGGCCGGGCGGGCGAGGGAGCGGGGCCGTACATGGCACAGGGCGGGGCACACCACCACGGCGAGCGCACCGGCACCAGACCCCCGACCCCCCTGCCCCACCAACGGCCCGGCACGGCCGCGAACGGCCCCTTCGACCTCGCGGCCTGGGCGGCGATCCCGCGCGCGGAGGCGGCGCCAGGGATTTTTCGTCAGGGTTACAAGTGGACCGATCCCACCGAAGCGGAGGAAGCGAAGGTCCCCACTGGGCAGCTGTTGTGGCGTGCGGTCCTGAATCTCGTCGCCACTGTCGCGACCTACTACATCGGCACGTTCGTGCTCGTGTGGGTGGCCGGGCTCCTGGGATGGTTCGCCGGGACTTCACCGGAGCAGTTCAACACCGTCCAGGTCCTCATCAACCTGATCACCGTCAGTTGTGCCGCGGCGGTGTTCTGGCGCACCGGGCGGTGGCGCGAGGTCGGCCGCCGATTCCTCACGCGTTCCGGGTGGCGGAAGAACGTCGCTCCGGTTCTCGCCCGGGCCATCACTCACGAGGGGCCCGCCCCAGCCAAGCCGACTGCCCAATCTGCTCCGTCGCTCGTCGCCGACCCGTGGTTTGCCCAACGATCGGGCGGGGCGTCGACGGCGGCCGAGGCGCTGGACCGTGCGAATGCCAGTGACGTCGACTACGTCCGGATCCAGCGGGCGTGGGAGTCCGCTCAGGCAGATGCCGTCTTCCTTCCTGCTTTCGTCGATCAGGTGCTCGCGCGGGGCGCCGCAGCCTTCTCGCATCCCTCGGGGGCCCGTGACCTGTCGACCAGGGGTGCGTGGCATGACCTGCTGCTGCAACAGGTGAGGCTCGGCACGACACAGGATGTGTTGAAGAACCCGCACGGCCACCGGTCGACTGGATTCGCCTTGGATCCGGCCGTCCTTGGGACCTCGTTGCTGGCTGTCGGTCCTGCAGGAACCGGCAAGACGGTTCGACTCGCCCGTCCTGTCACGGAGTCCCTGTGCCTCCAGACGTTGGCCGGGACCGCGTGTGTCGTGGTGGTCGGAGCAGCGGACGCGGACCTCGGCCCAGACGGCTGGTACGACGTGGTGATCGCACCAGGCGAGCCGGGTTCGGTCTACGGGCTTGACCTCTACGGCGCGACGCAGGATCCGGACGAAGCGGCCGCCCGGCTCGCGGACGCGCTACTGCCGGACGAGCTGATTGCGCGTGCGGAGAGCGCCCGGACGACGCTCCAACAGGTCGTCGGACCGTTCAACACCGCTTACGGGCGCTACCCGGGAGTCCGCGAGTTGCGGGCCTTGCTCTGCGGTGAGCCGGACGTGATGGAAGCGCTCGTCAAGGTACTTCGTGCAACTGGCCGACTGTCGGTCTACGAGCGGGACCTAGACTATCGGCAGCGACAGCTGGAGCGCGCCGATGATCCGGGGATCCTCCTTGCGGATCGCTTGGCACTGCTCGACCGCCCGGCATTCGCGGGAGCCTTCGCCACGGACGGTACGGGCCGTTTGCCCTTCGCCATGCGGGCACTCGACCATCCGCTGAGGGTGCGGGTGAAGCTGCCGGAGCGAAGCCACCCGGAGGCCGCCCGGATTCTCTCCCGTCTCGTGGTGGGGCAGTTCGTCGTGGCAGCGGCTGCCCGTGAGGATCGTTCGCTGTTCGCGGGGCTCGTGGTGGACGACGCTTCCGCTGCCCTGGACGCGAATACCGTTCGTGGCCTTCAGCGGATGCGAGGTGCCAATGCAGGTGCGGTGCTGTTGCTCCGCACCTTGATGGATCTGCCTGAATCGCTGAGGACCCCCTTGTTCGGCGCGGTCGGCTGCCGGATGGTCTTCCCCGGAATCGCTCCCTGGGACGGGAAGTTCTTCTCCGAAGCGTGGGGCACGCACGTTGTTCACGAGACGGAGGTCACCCACACCCCCGACACCTCCGGTGGTGTGATCAGGCGGGCCGGGCGGGTCGGGCGGAAGGCGTTGTCGGGGACGGCGGCGCAGACGGAGTCGGTGACGACGCGGGACGTGGAGCGGCTGCGGTGGTCGCCGTCGGATCTGGCGCACGCGTTGCCGGCCGGGCACGCGGTGGTGTCGTTGACGGCGGTGTCGGGGGAGCAGGTGCCGCCGTTGCTGGTGGATCTGCGGGGGTGACGGCGGGGCGGCGGGGGAAGTCGCCTTCGAGGTGGATTCGGCAGTGCGGGTTGTCCGGAGCGTCCATAATGAAGGGGAGAGACCCTCATCGGTCCCGTGTCCCTCTCCTCGCCCGGCCGCAACGGCGCGGTCAGGTCGATCCCCCGAAGGTGCCATGCCCCCCACACTCGCCTCCGTCGTCCGCAACACGTCGCTCCATCTGACGGTCCTCGCCGGTGCGGATCACCTGGAGCGGCCGGTCCGCTGGGTGCACACCAGTGAGCTGGACGATCCGACGCCGTTCCTGGAGGGTGGCGAGCTGCTGCTCACCACCGGTATCAAGCTGGGCCGTACGGCGGCGCGGTTGCAGGCGTACGTGCACCGGCTTGCCGATGCCGGGGTGGTGGGGCTGGGGCTCGGGGTGGGGCTGTCGCACACCGAGGTGCCGCAGCCGCTGGTGGACGCGGCGGCGCAGCGCGGGCTGCTGCTGCTGCGGGTGCCGGAGCCGACGCCGTTCATCGCGATCAGCAAGGTGGTGTCGGCGGCGCTGGCCGCGGAGCAGTACGAGGCGGTGACGACCAGCTTCGAGGCGCAGGAGGAGCTGACCAGGGCGGCGCTCGGCAAGGACGGCACGACGGCGGTGGTGCGTCGGCTGGCGGCCCGGCTGGGGGGCTGGGCGGCGCTGTACGACGGGTCGGGCGCGCTGTCGGTGGTGGCTCCGGACTGGGCGGCGCGCCGGGCCGGGCGGCTGGCGGCGGAGGTGGACCGGCTGCGTCGGCGGCCGGCGCCGTCGAGTGCGGCGCTGCAGGGGCGCGCGCCGGGGATAGACACGGCGGACGAGGACTACGTGGTGGTCCAGTCGCTGGGGGCGGACCGGCGGGCCCGGGGCTTCCTGGCGGTGGGGACCGAGGACCGGATCACGCCGACCGAGCGGTACGTGCTGAACGCGGCGGTGGCGCTGCTGACCCTCACCCTGGAGCGTTCGCGGGAGCTGCGGCAGGCCGAGGAGCGGATGGGCGCGGCGCTGCTGCGGATGGTGCTGGCCGGTGAGGTGGCGACGGCCCGCCAGGTGGCGGTGGGGCTGTTCGGGGGAATGCCCGAGGGGACGATACGGGTCCTGGTGGCCGGGGTCGGTGCGGCGAACGCGGATTCCGCCGAGTCGCTCGGGGAACTGGGCGACCGGGCCGAGCAGGCGGGTGCCCGGGTGGGCGAGAAGCTGTTGGTGGCGCGGGAGGACGGGGCGCACGGGCCGCGGCTGATGGTGCTGGCGCTGGACAACGGCGCGGTGCACCGGGCCTGCCTGGGGGCGGTGGAGGAGCACGAGGGCCTGTCGCTGGGGGTGTCGGCGCCGGCCGCGCTGGAGGAGGCAGGGACGGCGCACGCGCAGGCCGAGCGGGCGCTGGCGGTGGCGCTGCGTGGTGGCCGCAGGTCGGTGGACCACGAGGAGGTCGGCGCGGGGTCGCTGCTGCCGCTGCTCGGCGAGGACGCGGTGACGGCCTTCGCGGAGGGGCTGCTGCGGCCGCTGCGGGATCACGACCGGACGGCCCGCGGGGACCTGGTGGCCTCGCTGCGGGCGTGGTTGTCCCGGCACGGCCAGTGGGACGCGGCCGCGGCGGACCTGGGCGTGCACCGGCACACGCTGCGCTACCGGATGCGCCGGGTCGAGGAGCTGCTGGGCCGCTCGCTGGACGACACGGACGTGCGGATGGAGCTGTGGCTGGCGCTCCGCTCCGGCGAGGAGTAGGCCCCTGAGGCGTCCTCGGGGCCCCGGCGTGACGCGGACGCCCCGCCGGTAGGACGCGGTGGAGTGGCCCCGGGGTCGAACGCTCCGAGTCGGCCAATCCGGCTGGCGCGCCGCCGCCCCTACCCTCAAAACCGGGTCCCACGTCCGTGGGCCGTAGGACAGACGAGGAGAGGGCCGGTACCACGGTGACCACCACGTACGAATTCTGGCTCGCCGGCCGCCGGGCGAGCGGTGACGCCGACTTCGAGGTGCACAACAGCTGGGACGGCCGTCTGGTCGGCAAGGTGAGCATCCCGACCGAGGCCCAGGTCGAGGAGGCGCTCGACGCCGCCGTCGCCGCGCTGCCGGTGTTCGCCGCCACCCCGGCGCACCAGCGTGCCGCCGCCCTGGACCACGTGGCCAAGCGGCTGACCGAGCGCACCGAGGAGCTGGCCCAGCTGGTCAGCGCCGAGAACGGCAAGCCGATCAAGTGGGCCCGCGGTGAGATCGGCCGCGCGGTGTCGGTCTTCCGCTGGGCCTCCGAGGAGGCCCGCCGCACCAACGGCGAGACCATGCGGCTGGACACCGACCCGGGCGGCGTGGGCCGCTTCGCGGTGGTGCGCCGCTTCCCGCGCGGTGTCGTGCTGGGGATCGCCCCGTTCAACTTCCCGCTGAACCTGGTCGCCCACAAGGTCGCCCCGGCGATCGCGGTCGGCGCTCCGATCATCCTGAAGCCGGCCCCGTCGACCCCGCTGTCGGCGATGGTGCTGGGCGAGATCCTGGCCGAGACCGACCTGCCGGCCGGCTCCTGGTCGATCCTGACCGTGCCGAACGACCGGATGCCGGCCCTGGTGCAGGACGAGCGCCTGCCGGTGATCTCCTTCACCGGTTCGGACAAGGTCGGCTACCAGATCATGGACTCGGTGCCGCGCAAGCACTGCACCCTGGAGCTCGGCGGCAACGCCGCGGCCGTGGTGCTCGCCGACTGGTCCTCGGAGGCCGACCTGGACTGGGCGGCCACCCGGATCGCGATGTTCGCCAACTACCAGGGTGGCCAGTCCTGCATCTCGGTGCAGCGGGTGATCGCCGACGCGTCGGTGTACGACGCGCTGGCGGAGAAGGTCGTCGCCAAGGTCAGGGCGCAGGTCACCGGTGACCCGGGTGACGACGCGACCGACGTCGGCCCGCTGATCGACGAGAACGCCGCGAAGCGCGTCGAGTCCTGGGTCGAGGACGCGGTCGCCAAGGGCGCCAAGGTGCTCACCGGCGGCACCCGCGAGGGCGCGACCTACGCCCCGACCGTGCTGGCCGACCTGCCCGGCGACGCCATCCTGGCCAAGGCCGAGGTGTTCGGCCCGGTGCTGTCGCTGCACCGGGTGGACGGCGTGGACGAGGCCTTCGCGGCCGTCAACGACTCGGCGTTCGGCCTTCAGGCGGGCGTGTTCACCCACGACCTCCAGACCGCCTTCCGCGCCCACCGGGAGCTGGAGGTCGGCGGTGTGATCATCGGCGACGCGCCGTCCTACCGCGCCGACCAGATGCCGTACGGCGGCGTCAAGGACTCCGGTGTCGGCCGTGAGGGCGTCAAGTACGCGATGGACGACTACACCGTCGAGAAGGTCATGGTCCTGACCGGCCTCGACCTCTGATCGGCGTCGTGGCAGTGCCGTAGTCGTGGCAGTGCCGCAGCAGTGCCGTAGCGGGAGGGCCCGGTTCACCGAACCGGGCCCTCCTCGCGTTCCCGGGGCCGTCCGGTGCTCAGCCGTCGTGTCCGGCGGCCGCGGCGACCGCCTCCTCGACGGTGGCGTTCCCGGCGACCAGTTCCAGGGTCAGCCCGGCGGTGGCGGGCTCGTGCAGCAGGGCGGCCAGGACGGCGGCGACGTCGGCCCGGTCCACCGCGCCGCGGTCGACCGAGGGGGCCAGCCGGACCAGGCCGGTGCCGGGGCCGTCGGTGAGCCGTCCGGGGCGCAGCACCGTCCAGTCCAGCGCGGTGCGGGCCCGAACGGCGTCGTCGGCGGCGCCCTTGGCCCGCAGGTAGGTCTCGAAGACCTGGTCGGCGGGGTGGTGGGCGTCGGCGTCGGCGGCCATCGCCGAGACCATCAGGTAGCGGCGGACGCCGGCGAGTTCGGCGGCGTCGGCCAGCAGCACGGCGGCGTCCCGGTCGACGGTGTTCTTGCGGGCGGCGCCGCTACCGGGGCCGGCGCCGGCGGCGAAGACCACCGCGTCGGCCCCGGTGAGCAGTGCGGCGAGCTGCGGCGCGGTGGCGGCCTCCAGGTCGAGCAGCAGCGGTTCGGCGCCGGCGTCGGCGAGGTCCTGGGCCTGTTCGGGGCGGCGGATGATCCCGGCGGGGCGTTCGCCGCGTGCGGCGAGCAGCCGTTCCAGCCGGAGCGCGATCTGTCCGTGGCCCCCGGCGATGACGGTACGCATGGTTCCGACGGTAGCCCGGGAGGGGCGGGGCGGCCCGTGGGGGTCGGGTGCGGTGCCGCGGACAGGACACAATGGGCGCATGACTTCGCTCGCTCACCCGCAGCTGCGTTTCACGCCCACCGTGGCGGACCCCTCCGGCCCCCGGGAGCTGGTGATCCTGGGCTCGACCGGTTCGATCGGCACCCAGGCCATCGACGTGGTGCTCCGCAACCCGGACCGCTTCCGGGTGGTCGCCCTGTCGGCGGCGGGCGGCCGGGTGGAGCTGCTGGCCGAGCAGGCGCTGCGGCTGGGCGTGCACACCGTGGCGGTGGCGGACCCGGCGGCCGGGCCGGCGCTGCGCGAGGCGCTGGCCGCCGAGGCGGCGGGCCGTCCGCTGCCGGCCGTGCTGGTGGGCCCGGACGCGGCGACCGAGCTGGCCGCGATGGAGTGCCACTCGGTGCTGAACGGCATCACCGGTTCGATCGGCCTGCGGCCGACGCTGGCCGCGCTGGAGGCGGGCCGGGTGCTGGTGCTGGCCAACAAGGAGTCGCTGATCGTCGGCGGTCCGCTGGTGAAGGCGGTGGCGAAGCCGGGCCAGATCGTGCCGGTGGACTCCGAGCACGCCGCGCTGTTCCAGGCGCTGGCGGGCGGGACCAGGGCCGAGGTCCGCAAGCTGGTGGTGACCGCGAGCGGCGGCCCGTTCCGCACCAGGAGCAGGGAGCAGCTGGCCGGGGTGACCCCGCAGGAGGCGCTGGCGCACCCGACCTGGGCGATGGGCCCGGTCGTCACGATCAACTCCGCCACCCTGGTGAACAAGGGCCTGGAGGTGATCGAGGCGCACCTGCTGTACGACGTGCCCTTCGACCGGATCGAGGTCGTGGTGCATCCGCAGTCGGTGGTGCACTCGATGGTGGAGTTCACCGACGGGTCGACCCTGGCGCAGGCCAGTCCGCCGGACATGCGGATGCCGATCGCGCTGGGGATCGGCTGGCCGGACCGGGTGCCGGACGCCGCCCCCGGCTGCGACTGGACCAAGGCGGCCACCTGGGAGTTCTTCCCGCTGGACGACGAGGCCTTCCCCGCGGTCGAGCTGGCCCGCGAGGTGGGCACCCTGGGCGGCACCAACCCGGCGGTCTTCAACGCGGCCAACGAGGAGTGCGTGGAGGCGTTTCTGAAGGGCCGCCTCGCCTTCACCGGAATCGTGGACACTGTTGCCAAGGTCGTGGCCGAGCACGGTCAGCGGGACGGCGCTCCGGCGGCGGGAACTTCCCTGACGGTCGAGGACGTCCTGCACGCGGAGGACTGGGCGCGCGCCCGGGCCCGCGAGCTGGCGGCCGGCTGACGGTCGACTGAACGGCCCCGATTGCGGTAGGACGAGACGATGAGCGGAGCGGCATGACGGAGGACCAGCGGTGGCAACGGTTTTGACGGTGGTCGGCATCCTGGTCTTCGTCATCGGGCTGCTGATCTCGATCGCCTGGCACGAACTCGGCCACCTCTCCACGGCCAAGCTGTTCGGCATCCGGGTGCCCCAGTACATGGTCGGCTTCGGCCCGACCCTCTGGTCACGCCGCAAGGGCGAGACCGAGTACGGCATCAAGGCGATCCCGTTCGGCGGGTACATCCGGATGATCGGGATGTTCCCGCCGGGCGAGGACGGCAGGATCACCAAGCGCAGCAGCTCGCCCTGGCGCACCATGATCGAGGACGCCCGCGAGGCCTCCTACGAGGAGATCCAGGAGGGTGACGAGAGCCGGCTCTTCTACACCCGCAAGCCGTGGAAGCGCATGATCGTCATGTTCGCCGGGCCGTTCATGAACCTGGTCCTGGCGTTCGGGCTCTTCCTGACCGTCATGATGGGCTTCGGCGTCCAGATGAGCGTGCCGACGGTCAAGACCGTCGCCCAGTGCGTCGTCAAGGCGGGCCAGCCCACCGACAGCTGCCCGGAGGGCGCCCCGCAGACCCCGGCCGCCCAGGCCGGGCTGAAGGCGGGGGACAAGATCCTCTCCTTCGACGGCGACCGGATCCGCAGCTACGACCAGCTCCAGGAGGACATCCGCAGGTCGGCCGGCAGGACCGTGCCGGTGGTGGTCGAGCGGGACGGTCAGCAGCACACCCTCACCCCGACCATCGCGGTCAACGACGTCCAGAAGTACGACGGGAACAACATCCCGATCAAGGGTGCGACCGTCCAGGCCGGGTTCCTTGGATTCACTCCTGCGAGTGGTGTGGTCCAGCTGGGATTCGGGCAGTCGGTGGACCGGATGTACGACATGGCCGAGAACGGGGTGAAGTCGCTGATCGCCCTGCCCGGCAAGATCCCCGGGCTGTGGAACGCGGTCGTCGGCGACGCCCCGCGCGACCCGGACTCGCCGATCGGCATGGTCGGCGCCGCCCGGGTCAGCGGCGAGGTCTTCTCGCTCGACATCCCCGGCACCCAGCGGATCGCGGTCTTCGTGAACCTGCTGGCCGGCATCAACCTGTCGCTCCTCCTCTTCAACATGCTGCCGCTGCTCCCGCTGGACGGCGGGCACATCGCCGGCGCGGCCTGGGAGGCGGTCCGGCGTCGGTTCGCACAGGTGTTCAGGCGGCCCGACCCGGGGCCCTTCGACGTCGCCAGGCTGATGCCGGTGGCGTACGTGGTGGCCAGCGTCTTCATCGGCTTCACGCTGCTGGTGATGGTCGCCGACCTGGTGAACCCGGTGAAGATCGGCTAGGGCGTTCGGGTACCGCGGGTGTGCTGGGCGCCGTGGCGGTGCCGTACCGTGGAGGCCGGGTGCGCGATCGTCAGCGCGCCCGGCCTCGGCCGTGTCACGGCCGGGCGGTCGACCACACCTCTACCCCGGGGAACCCTGCGCACATGACCGCGATCTCGCTCGGTATTCCGTCCCTGCCGCTCAAGCCGCTGGCCAAGCGCCGCTACTCCCGGCAGATCATGGTCGGCAACGTGCCGGTCGGCGGCGACGCCCCGGTCTCGGTGCAGTCGATGACCACCACGGTGACCTCGGACATCAACGCCACGCTCCAGCAGATCGCCCAGCTCACCGCGTCCGGCTGCCAGATCGTCCGGGTCGCCGTGCCCTCCCAGGACGACGCCGACGCGCTGCCGATCATCGCCAGGAAGTCGCAGATCCCGGTCATCGCGGACATCCACTTCCAGCCGAAGTACGTCTTCGCGGCGATCGACGCGGGCTGCGCCGCGGTGCGGGTGAACCCGGGGAACATCAAGGCCTTCGACGACAAGGTCGGCGAGATCGCCAAGGCCGCCAAGGACGCGGGCGTGCCGATCCGGATCGGCGTCAACGCCGGCTCGCTCGACAAGCGCCTGATGGAGAAGTACGGCCGGGCCACCCCGGAGGCGCTGGTCGAGTCCGCGCTGTGGGAGTGCTCGCTGTTCGAGGAGCACGACTTCCGCGACATCAAGATCTCGGTCAAGCACAACGACCCGGTCGTGATGATCAACGCCTACCGCCAGCTCGCCGCCGCGTGCGACTACCCGCTGCACCTCGGCGTGACCGAGGCCGGTCCGGCCTTCCAGGGCACCATCAAGTCGGCGGTCGCCTTCGGCGCGCTGCTGGCCGAGGGCATCGGCGACACCATCCGGGTCTCGCTCTCGGCCCCGCCGGCCGAGGAGATCAAGGTCGGCAACCAGATCCTGGAGTCGCTCGGGCTGCGCGAGCGCGGCCTGGAGATCGTCTCCTGCCCGTCCTGCGGCCGCGCCCAGGTGGACGTCTACAAGCTCGCTGAGGAGGTCACCGCCGGGCTGGAGGGCATGGAGGTGCCGCTGCGGGTGGCCGTCATGGGCTGCGTCGTGAACGGTCCCGGCGAGGCCAGGGAGGCCGACCTCGGGGTCGCCTCCGGCAACGGCAAGGGGCAGATCTTCGTCAAGGGCGAGGTCATCAAGACCGTTCCCGAGTCGAAGATCGTCGAGACCCTGATCGAGGAGGCGCTCAAGCTCGCCGAGCAGATGCAGGCGGCCGGCGTCGAGTCGGGGGCGCCGACCGTGGTCGCGGGCGAGTGAGCCCCGCATAGCTTGTCCTGACCGCGCGGGAGGGTCCGCGCGGCGTTTTCCGGAAGCGGGGCCGTCCGTTCGCGGACGGCCCCGCGGCCGTAGCCGGGTGGGGCCACGGAGTAGGGTGCGGCCAGAGTCGTCTCAGTGAGGTGCTGTCTCGATGCTCGATCGAGGTGTGATGCTCCCGAGCTCCTTCCAGGCCGCCAGGGCCCTGGCCACCACCCGGGTGCTGGAGCCGCCCGACCTCGGGGACGCCCTGGAGATCCTCCACCGCGACCCGGTCGCCAACGCCTTCGTCGCGACCAGGGTCGAGGCCGTCGGGCTGGACCCGTGGCGGCTCGGCGGGGAGATCTGGGGCTGGTACGACGGCGACGGCGTGCTGGCCGCGCTCTGCTACGCCGGAGCGAACCTGGTCCTGGTCGACGCCGGTCCCGAGGCGGTCGCGGCGTTCGCGGAACGGGCCCGCCGGCAGGGACGGCGCTGCTCCTCGATCGTCGGGCCGGCGGCGGCCACGGCGGCCTTCTGGGCGCTGCTGGAGCGCAGTTGGGGCCCCGCGCGCGAAGTGCGGGCGCACCAGCCGCTGTTGGCGACCTCGGTGCCGTCGGCGGAGATCGCGCCGGATCCGCTGGTGCGGAGGGTGCGGCGCGACGAGGTCGAGACCCTGATGCCGGCCTGCGTGGCGATGTTCACCGAGGAGGTGGGGGTGTCGCCGCTGGCGGGGGACGGCGGGCTCCTCTACCAGGCCCGGGTGGCCGAACTCGTGTCCACCGGACGGTCGTTCGCCCGGTTCGGGGAGGACGGGCAGGTCGTCTTCAAGGCGGAGATCGGGGCGGTGACGGAGGGGGCCTGCCAGATCCAGGGGGTCTGGGTCGCTCCGGAGCACCGGGGGCAGGGGCTCTCCGAGACGGGGATGGCGGCGGTCCTGGGCATCGCGTTGCGGGAGGTGGCGCCGGTGGTGTCGCTGTACGTCAACGACTTCAACCTGCGGGCCAGGGCCGCGTACCGGCGGGTGGGGTTCCGGGAGGTCGGGGCGTTCATGAGCGTTCTCTTCTGAGCGGTTCGCGTGCGGGGTTGTTGGGATCTTCGGCCGCGCCGCGGGGCGGCTGGTAGTAACGTCCGGAGCATGGATCAGCTGACCGGGGTGACGATCGGGGCCATCGACCTTGCGGACTGGGCGCCGCAGGCGCTGGAGGTCCAGGCGGTGGCGTTCGGGCTCACGCCCGAGGAGGTCGCGGTACGGCTGCACATCGTGGGGCGGCACGCCCAGCAGCCGGGGGTGATCGCGCTCGGGGCGGTGAGCGGGGGGCGGCTGGTCGGGTTCGGGTACGGGATGCCCAACCGGCGGGAGCACTGGTGGAGCACGGTGATCGAGCCCTATCTGACCACCGGGGGGCACGAGGGCTGGCTGGACGGGGTCTTCGCGGTCACCGAGCTGCACGTGCTGCCGGAGTTCCAGGGGCAGGGGATCGGCTCGCGGATCATCCGGACGCTGTGCGAGCGGTCGGGACTGGACCGGAGCATCCTCTCGGCGATCGACGCGGAGACGCCGGCGCGGCGGCTGTACCGGGCGCTGGGGTACCGGGACCTGGCGCGGGCGGTGCGGTTTCCGGCGACGGACCGGCTGTACGCGGTGATGGGGGCCCGGCTGCCCCTGCGCGGGGCCGGGGCTCGAATCTCTGCGGGCTAGAGGGAGTTGGCGAACTCAAGGTAGAGCTCGGCGTCCTCTCGGCGGTCCGGGACGAGGGCGCGGAGGGCCAGGTCGACGGCGCGGAAGAGGGTCCAGCCGCGGAGCCGGTCCCGGTCGACCTCGAGGGCTTCGGAGAGCCGGCCCAGGCGGCGGCGGACGGCGGCGGGGGCGCCGGGGGAGCCGATCAGGGTGTCGGCGCGGTCCAGGGCCAGGCGGGCCAGGTCGTAGGCGCGTTCGCCGGCCAGCGGGCGCGGGTCGATGGCCAGCCAGGGGGCGCGGTCGGCGGCCAGGACGTTGCCGTGGTGGAAGTCGCCGTGCAGGAGGAAGGACTCGTCGGCGTCGCCGGCCAGGTTGCGGGCGGTGTCCAGGGCCTCGGCGATCAGGTGCCGGGCCTCGGTGCTGACGGGGTGGGGGTGCTCCGCGAGGCGGGCGGCGGTGGCGATCCGCTGGGGGACGGTGGGGAAGGGGTGTCCCTCGGGGAGTTCCGTCCAGAGGCGGTGCAGCAGGCTGGTGGCCTCCAGCATGGCCTTGGGCTCGGCGAGGGAGCGTAGCGGGATCTCGCCGTGGAGGCGTTCGAGCAGGAGCACGCCCTCGGCGGGGGCGGCGTCGAGGAGGAGGACGGCTCCCCGGCCGGCCCAGTGGGTGAGGGCGGCGTCCTCGTGGGCGGTCTCGGGGGTGGGGAGGCCGACCTTGAGGACGGCGGGGGAGAGGTCGTCGCGGTGGACGTAGGTGACCAGGCTGAGGCTGCCGCCGGGGTCGAGGGTCCGTTCCGGGGTGAGGTTCCAGGCGGCGAGGTGGGTGGCGGTCCTGGTGGGGAGGGTGGCCAGCCATTGGCGGCCGGGGTCGTGGTGGGTGGCGGTGACGTTGTGCGTCAGCCAGGGGGGGACGGTGATGGTGGGTTCGGCTCCCGACATGGGTCCATTGTCGGGGTTTGGGGGGTGGGGGTGTGGTCGGGGGGCTTTCGGGAGGGTGGGGTGGCGGGGGCGGCTCCGGGGGTGGCCGCTCCGGGGGCTGGGTGATTTTCGGACTGCCGTTCTCGTGGGTGCGGTGCTCGACGGCGGTGGCAGTCTGAAAATCACCCGTCACGCCCCTCTCCGGGCCACCCCCTGCGCCGCCCCCGCCCGCGGCGCGTCCCTCTCGCCGGGGAGGGAGGGGGAGGGGCGGGGTGGGTGGGTGCGGACAGGTGGGTGGGTGGGGAAGAGCGGCGGGCTTGGGGGCAGGCGGCGGGCTTGGGGGCAGGGGGCGGGCCGGGCTGGGTGTCTGTTGGGTTCCCGGGTCAGGTGGGGATGCCGGGGAAGGGGGTGGTGGGGGCGCCCCAGTGGTGGGCGCGGAGGGTGGTTTCGCGCAGGGCGGTGGCGGCGTGGTGGCGGTAGGGGGCGGAGATGGTGCCGGCCAGGTCGGCGTAGACGGTGGTCAGGCGGGTTTCGAGGTGGACGGCGAGCTTGGTGGCGTCCGCGGGGGAGGTGACGGGGAAGGGGAGCTGGTAGCCGCCGGCTGCGGGGGTGGGGGCGGCGGAGGCGGCGGTGAGGAGGCGTTGCCAGGCGTCACGTTGGGCCTGGTGGGCGGCGTGGGTGGTGCGGGCGTCGGTGCGTTGGGGGTCGTCGGGGAGGTGGGCGCCGACCATGCCGTAGCCGTAGACGGCGGCGTGTTCGGCGCTGAGGGCGGCCTGGAGGGCGGGGACGGCGGCGACGGCGGCGGTGGGGCCGGAGGCGTCGCGGTTGTCGGGGGTGGTGACGGGGGTCCGGTCGCCGAGGGCCGCGGCGTGCAGGGCGTTGGAGGCGGCGATGGAGGCGAGCAGGCGGGCGAGGGGCGGCGTGACCTCGGCGAGGCCGTCGAGGCGGGCTTCGGCGGTCCGGCGTTCCAGGGCGGCCAGTTCGGCGAGGGTGGGGAGGGAGCGGGTCGGGGTACCGCCGGCCGGGGTGCCGGTGGGGGAGGGGCTGGACGGGCTGGAGCTGGGCAGGTCCTGGGCGAGGGCGGCGCGGTGCCGGGCGGTGTCGTCGCGCAGGGGCCGGAGCAGGGCGGTCTGGGCACCGGGGGCGGTGAGCAGGGCGTCGTAGGCGCCGAGCAGGAGGTCGGCGGCGCCGATCGCGCGGAGGCGGGCGGGGGTGTCCGGGTCGCGGGGCGGGGTGGGGTCCGCGGGGTGGTCGGTGGAGCCGCCGGTGCAGGCGGTGAGGGTGGTGAGCAGTCCGAGGGCCAGGAAGGTCCGTCGGCTGGGCGGCTGCATCGGGGTCACTCCGGGTGGGTACGGGAGGACGGCCTCCCCGCCTCCGCTCGTTGGCGTGAATGATTACAGAATCCCCACGTTCCCGTGTCCGGTTCGGGGATGCCGTGCCGGGTGTGAGCTTGCTCGCAGTGGGTGGTGCGCGAGCGGCCGGGGGCGGTCCGGAATCGGTGGTTGGGGGCTTCACCGGATAGGCTTTGGGCCGAGCTGTCGTGATCCGGTGTGGCACCGGGGGCGCGGAGCGACCTTCTGACAACAGCAGACGCGGCCGAGGAGTCCACCCGGATGAGCACCACCCACACCGACCGGCTGCGAGCGTTGCTGGAGCCGCTGGCCGAGCAGGCCGGACTGGACCTGGAGGACGTCAGGGTCACCCGGGCGGGCAGCCGTCGGCAGGTGCAGATCGACGTCGACACCGACGACGGCGTGGACATGGACGCCATCGCCGAGTTCAGCCGGGTGGTCGGTGAGGCCCTGGACGGGTCGGACCTGATGGGGGACGACGCGTACCTGCTGGAGGTCGGCTCGCCGGGTGCGGAGCGTCCGCTGGTCCTGCCCCGGCACTGGCAGCGCGCCGAGGGTCGGCTGGCCAAGATCCACCTGGCGGACGGCGGGGAGATCGTCGCCCGGGTGCTGGAGGCCGACGAGGACGGCGCACTGGTCGAGGTGCAGCCGGTGAAGGGGCGTGGCCGCCCGAAGGAGCGCCGTCTGGCGTACGCCGAGGTGGCCCGGGCGCGCGTCCAGGTCGAGTTCAACCGCAAGGGTGACGACGAGCTCCTGGACGAGGCCGCGGACATCGACGAGGGGGACGACGGCACCGAGTGATTCCGGACGCCGTACGACCATGACGAACGTGACGAAAGACGAGGAGGCGTAGCCGTGGACATCGACATGAGTGCCCTGCGCACGCTGGTCAACGAGAAGAACATCCCCTTCGACCTGCTGGTCGAGTCCATCGAGTCGGCCCTCCTCACCGCGTACCACCGCACCGAGGGCTCGCGCCGTCGGGCCCGGGTGCACCTGGACCGCAAGAGCGGCCACGTCACCGTGTGGGCGATGGAGGACCCGGCGGAGCTGGACGAGGGCGTCGAGCCGAAGGAGTTCGACGACACCCCGAGCGGCTTCGGCCGGATCGCGTCCAGCATCGGCATCCAGGTGATGATGCAGCGGCTGCGCGACGCCGCCGACGACCAGACCTTCGGTGAGTACGCGGGCAAGGAGGGCGACATCGTCACCGGTGTCGTCCAGCAGGGCAACGACCCGAAGAACGTGCTGGTCGACATCGGCAAGCTGGAGGCCATCCTGCCGCCGCAGGAGCAGGTCCCGGGCGAGGACTACCGGCACGGCACCCGGCTGAAGTGCTACGTGGTGGCCGTGCGCCGCGGCGTGCGCGGGGCTTCGGTGACGCTGTCGCGCACCCACCCGAGCCTGGTGAAGAAGCTGTTCGCGCTGGAGGTCCCGGAGATCGCGGACGGCAGCGTGGAGATCGCGGCGATCGCCCGCGAGGCCGGCCACCGGACCAAGATCGCGGTCTGGTCGCGCCGCCAGGGCCTGAACGCCAAGGGCGCCTGTATCGGCCCGATGGGCGCCCGGGTGCGCGCCGTGATGGGCGAGCTGCACGGCGAGAAGATCGACATCGTCGACTGGTCCGAGGACCCGAGGGAGATGGTGGCCGCCGCCCTGTCGCCCGCGCGGGTGACCAGTGTGGAGATCGTGGACGCCGTCCAGCGCTCCGCGCGGGTGATCGTGCCGGACTACCAGCTGTCGCTGGCGATCGGCAAGGAGGGCCAGAACGCCCGCCTGGCCGCGCGTCTGACCGGCTGGCGGATCGACATCCGGCCGGACACCGAGGGCCAGGCCGAGGAATCGCAGGCCCGGTGATCAGTGTCGTCGTGGGCGTCCTCGTCGGTCCTCCGGGACCGGCAGGGCGGCGCCATGTCCCTTCGGAGGGGTAGACTTGCCTTCGTCTGGCCGGACGCATGTCCGAGCACGCCCGGAACGCACCTGCGTGGGCTGCCGCAAGCGCGCGGCCAAGCACCAGTTGTTGCGTGTCACGGCGGTCGAGGGCGAGTGCGTCCCTGATCCCCGTGGCGCACTCCCGGGCCGGGGCGCTCACGTGCACCCCGATCCGGCCTGCCTCGACCTCGCGGTCCGCCGTCGGGCGTTCCCCCGGGCCTTCCGGCTCCAGGGCGCGCTCGACACGGAGCGGCTCCGCGAGTTCATCGGGGAGCGGGCGGGCGGAGCCTCCTAGGCGGGCCGCCTTCCGCGACAGCCGCCGCTCGCGCGGCGGGGAACCACCGCAACAAGCCCAGCGCGCGGGCCGCCGCGCGCCGTGCCACCAGTCAGGTACCTCGCGATGTGGAAGTAGGTCGAGATTGCGATGAGCACTCGATGAGTACGCGATGAGTACGCGATGAGTACGCCCATGAAGTAGCGACAGTCCGGCGGACGAGACCCCCGGACTCATAGACAGGAGTGAAGTGGCTAAGGTCCGGGTTTATGAACTCGCCAAGGAGCTTGGCTTGGAGAGCAAGGCCGTCATGGCCAAGCTCACCGAGCTCGGCGAGTTCGTTCGTTCGGCGTCCTCGACGATCGAGGCGCCGGTCGTGCGCAAGTTGACTGACGCGCTTGGTGTGGCCCCCACCGGTGGTGGATCCGCCAAGCCGGGCCCGCGGAAGACCGCGGCGCCCTCCCCCGCTGCCGGCTCGGGTACCCCGAAGCCGGGGGCTCCGACCCCGGGTCCGCGCCCCAGCGCGACCCCTGGTCCCCGTCCGACCCCGGCTGCCGCCGCGCCTTCCGCGCCGGCCGCGGCCGCCCCCGCCGCTGCCGCCGCCCCGCGGCAGAGCGCGCCGACTCCGGGCCCGCGCCCGGCTGCGCGTCCCGCCGCTCCGGCGGCTCCGGCGGCCCCGGCCGCGCCCGCGGCCGAGTTCTCCTCGCCGGCTCCGGCCGGTGGTGACGCCCCGCGTCCGGCCACCCAGGCCCCGCGTCCGGCGGCGCAGGCCTCCGGCGGTGCCCGTCCGGGCCCGCGTCCGGCCGGCCCGCGTCCGGGCAACAACCCGTTCACCTCGGGTAGCGCCACCGGCATGGGCCGCCCCGGCGACCGCCGTCAGGGCGGTCAGGGTGGTGCCCCGCGTCCGGGTGGTGCCCAGGGTGGCGACCGTCCGCGTCCGGGTGGCGACCGTCCGCGTCCGGCCGGTGCTCCCGGTGCCGGTGCCCCGCGTCCGGGTGGCGACCGTCCGCGTCCGGCCGGTGCTCCCGGTGCCGGTGCCCCGCGTCCGGGTGGCGACCGTCCGCGTCCCGCCGGTGCTCCCGGTGCCGGTGCCCCGCGTCCCGGTGGCGACCGTCCGCGTCCCGACGGCATGCCCCGTCCGGCCGCGCCGCGTCCCGGTGGCCCGAGCCCGTCCGGCATGCCGCGCCCGAACCCGGGCATGATGCCGCAGCGTCCGGCCGGCCCGCGTCCGGGCCCGGGTGGCCGTGGTCCGGGTGGCCCCGGCGGCCGTCCGGGTGGTCCGGGTGGTGGCGGCGGCGGTGCCCGTCCCGGCTTCCAGGGCCGTCCGGCCGGTCCGGGCTCGCGCCCGGCCGGTGGCGGTGGCTTCGGCGGTCCGCGTCCCGGTGGCGGTGCCCCCGGCGGTGGCGGCGGCTTCGGCCCGCGTCCCGGCGGCTTCGGCGGTCGTCCCGGCGGCCCGGGTGCCCGTGGTGGCACGCAGGGTGCCTTCGGTCGTGGTCCGGGCGGTCGCCCGGCTCGTGGCCGCAAGTCGAAGCGGGCGAAGCGCCAGGAGTACGAGGCCATGCAGGCCCCGTCCGTCGGCGGTGTGATGCTGCCTCGCGGCAACGGCCAGACCGTTCGCCTGTCGAGCGGCGCCTCGCTGATGGACTTCGCGGAGAAGATCAACGCCAACCCGGCCGCGCTCGTCTCCGTCATGTTCAACCTCGGCGAGATGGTCACCGCGACGCAGTCGGTCTCCGACGCGACGCTGCAGCTGCTGGCCGACGAGATGGGCTTCCAGCTCGAGATCGTCAGCCGTGACGACGAGGACCGCGAGCTGCTGGAGTCGTTCGACATCGACTTCGGTGCCAACGAGGGCGACGAGGACCAGCTGGCCCCGCGCCCGCCGGTCGTCACCGTCATGGGTCACGTCGACCACGGTAAGACCCGCCTGCTGGACGCCATCCGCAAGTCGAACGTGGTGGCCGGCGAGGCCGGTGGCATCACCCAGCACATCGGTGCCTACCAGGTCGTCACCGAGGTGAACGGCGATCAGCGTCCGATCACCTTCCTCGACACCCCGGGTCACGAGGCGTTCTCCGCCATGCGTGCCCGTGGTGCCAAGTCCACCGACATCGCGATCCTGGTGGTCGCGGCCAACGACGGTGTCATGCCGCAGACGATCGAGGCGCTGAACCACGCCAAGGCCGCCGGTGTGCCGATCGTGGTCGCGGTCAACAAGATCGACGTCGAGGGCGCCGACCCGACCAAGGTCCGCGGTCAGCTGACCGAGTTCGGTCTGGTGGCCGAGGAGTACGGCGGCGACACCATGTTCGTCGACATCTCCGCCCGCCAGGGCCTGCACATCGACCAGCTGCTGGAGGCCGTGGTCCTGACCGCGGACGCCTCGCTGGACCTGCGGGCCAACCCGGAGCAGGACGCGCAGGGTATCGCCATCGAGGCGCACCTGGACAAGGGCCGTGGCGCCATGGCGACCGTGCTCGTGCAGCGCGGTACCCTCCGCGTCGGCGACTCGATCGTCGTGGGCGACGCCTACGGCCGCGTCCGCGCGATGCTGGACGAGAACGGCAACAGCCTCGCCGAGGCCGGCCCGTCCCGCCCGGTGCTGCTGCTCGGTCTGACCTCGGTGCCCCGCGCCGGCGACAGCTTCATCGTCGTCGACGAGGACCGCACCGCCCGTCAGATCGCCGAGAAGCGCTCGGCCCGCGACCGCAACGCCGCCTTCGCGCAGCGTCGGGTCCGGGTGTCCCTGGAGGACCTGGACAAGGCCATCGCCGCCGGCTCCATCGAGCAGCTCAACCTCATCATCAAGGGTGACGTCTCCGGTTCGGTCGAGGCCCTCGAGGACGCCCTGGTCAAGCTGGACGTGGGCGAGGAGGTCGAGCTCCGGGTCCTGCACCGCGGTGTGGGTGCCATCACCGAGTCCGACGTGGACCTGGCGATGGGCTCGGACGCCATCATCATCGGCTTCAACGTGCGCGCCGAAGGCCGTGCGCGCGCCGCGGCCGACAAGGAAGGCGTGGACGTCCGGTACTACTCGGTCATCTACCAGGCGATCGAGGAGATCGAGAACGCCCTCAAGGGCATGCTCAAGCCGGAGTACGAGGAGGTGCGCCTCGGCGCCGCGGAGATCCGCGAGGTCTTCCGCTCCTCCAAGTTCGGCAACATCGCCGGTGTCCTGGTCCGCGACGGCATCATCCGCCGCAACGCCAAGGCCCGCCTGCTGCGCGACGGCAAGGTCGTGGCGGAGAGCCTCACCATCGAGGGTCTGCGCCGCTTCAAGGACGACGCGACCGAGGTCCGCGAGGGCTTCGAGGCCGGTGTCACCCTGGGGTCGTTCAACGACATCAAGGTCGAGGACATCATCGAGACCTACGAGATGCGCGAGAAGCCGCGCGCCTAGTCGGTGTCAGCCGGGGCCGGTCGACGGGTGGTATTTCCGTCGACCGGCCCCGGTCTCGCTGTGTAGGGTCCTGGGTAGTCCAGACGTAGCGACGTCAGCCCGGTTCCGGGCTGCCCCCCGAGGCCTTCCAGGTCGGCGAGACCTGTCATACATGTTCGTGGGAACACTCACCTTCGACCTGCTGCTGGGCGACGTCCACTCGCTCAAGGAGAAGCGTTCGATCGTGCGGCCCATCGTGGCCGAACTGCAGCGCAAGTACAGCGTGTGCGCTGCCGAGACCGGGAACCAGGACCTGCACCGGCGGGCCGAGATCGGCCTGGCGGTGGTGGCCGGCGACGCCGGGTACGTCACCGAGGTCCTGGACAGCTGTGAGCGGTTGGTCGCCGGCCGCCCCGAGGTACAGCTCCTCTCCGCGAGGAGGAGGTACCACAACGACGACGACGAATGAGGACCGTGGAGGCGGCCGGCGGAAGTCGCCGTTCTCACACGGATCAGGACCGAGAGCGCCCGCAAGGCCGGGCGCGGGCCGGTACTTTGGGGCGTGGGCCCCGACGGGTGCGCAGTCCACCCGGGTACCGGGCCCACTGCACGAGGAGGCAAAGTGACCGACACCGCAAGGGCGCGCAAGCTCGCCGACCGCATCCAGGTGGTCGTCGCCCAGACCCTGGAACGGCGGATCAAGGACCCCCGTCTGGGGTTCGTGACCATCACCGACACCAGGGTGACCGGAGACCTGCGCGAGGCCACCGTCTTCTACACCGTCTTCGGTGACGAGACCGAGCGCGAGGCCACCGCGGCCGCGCTGGAGAGCGCCAAGGGCGTGATCCGCTCCGAGGTCGGCAAGATCGGGGTGCGCTTCACCCCGACGCTGACCTTCGTCGCGGACGCGCTGCCGGACAACGCCAGGAACATCGACGACCTGCTCGACCGGGCCCGCAGCTCCGACGCCGCGGTGCGCACCCAGGCGGCCGGGGCGGACTACGCCGGCGCCGCGGACCCGTACCGGGTCCCGGCGTCCGAGCGTGACGACGAGGACGAGTAGTCATGGCGGGTGAGCCGGCGCAGGCCGCCCCGCGAGCCGGCTCGACCACCACGGGGGCGCCCTCCACCAGCACGGTGGAGGGTGCCCTCGCGGCGCTCCCCGGTCCGCGCGCCGAGGAGAGCGGGTTCGAGCTGGTCTGGCAGCAGGCGGTGGCGGAGATCGGGCGGGCCCGTTCGATCGACCTGATCTGCCACATCTGCCCGGACGGCGACGCGCTGGGCTCCTCGCTGGCCGCCGCACTGGCGCTGCGCGCGCTCGGCAAGCAGGTCCGGGTCTCGTTCGGCGACGACCCGCAGGTCGTGCCCGAGTCGCTGGCCTTCCTGCCGGGGCAGGAGCTGATCGTGCCCGCGGCCGGGGTGCCGGACGTGCCCGAGCTGGTGCTCTGCTTCGACGTGGCCGCGGAGAGCCGGCTCGGCCTGCTGCACGACAAGGCCTTCGCCGCGCCCGTCCTGGTGGTGTTCGACCACCACGCCTCCAACCCGGGCTTCGGCACCCACCAGCTGATCGACCCGACCGCGCCGGCCACCGCGGTGCTGGTCGACGAACTGCTGCGCCGGCTCGGCGTCGAACTCGACCGGGACCTGGCCACCTGCCTCTACACCGGTGTCGCCACCGACACCGGTTCCTTCAAGTACCGGGCCACCACGCCCGCCACCCACGAACTGGCCGGCCGGCTGCTGGCCACCGGCATCCGGCACGACCTGATCTCCCGGCAGCTGTGGGACACCTCCTCCTTCGGCTACCTCAAGGTGCTCGCGGGCGCGCTCGACCGGGCCGTCTACGAGCCGGAGGCGGCCGGTGGGCTGGGTCTGGTGTGGACCTGGGTGCCGTACCAGGACCTCGCGCTGTTCAGCGTCACGGTCGAGGAGATCGAGGGGCTGATCGACATCCTGCGCCGCCCGGCCGAGGCCGAGGTGGCGCTGGTGCTCAAGCAGGACCCGGACGGCACGCTGCGCGGCTCCTCGCGTTCCAAGGGCGCGGTGGACGTCGCCGCGGCCTGCGCCGAACTGGGCGGCGGGGGACACGTCTTCGCGGCCGGGTTCAGCGTCCGGGAGGACGTGGCCCCGGTGGTCGAGCGGTTCCGGGGCGCGCTGCGACCGGTACGTTGATCGTTCCTCCTGTCATTCAGAGAAAGAACCCGAAGAACTCGATGAAGCGCAAAGGCACCGGCCCCGACGGCCTGGTGATCGTCGACAAGCCCGAAGGCATCACGTCGCACGGGGTCGTCGCCAAACTGCGGTGGCTGGCCGGGACGCGGAAGGTCGGCCACGCCGGCACGCTGGACCCGATGGCCACCGGCGTGCTGGTGATCGGCATCGAGCGGGCCACCCGGCTGCTCGGCCACCTGATGCTCACCGCCAAGACCTACGAGGCGACCATCAGGCTCGGCCAGACCACCGTCACCGACGACCGCGAGGGCGAGGTCACCTCCTCGACCGCGGCCGGCGCGGTCGCCAGGGAGGCGATCGACGCCGGGATCGCGGCGCTCACCGGCGAGATCCTGCAGGTGCCGTCCAAGGTGAGCGCGATCAAGATCGACGGCAAGCGCTCGTACGCGCGGGTGCGCGAGGGCGAGGACTTCGAGCTCGCGGCCAGGCCGACCACGATCCACTCGTTCACGGTGCACGGGCAGCGCGCGGCGGTCGCCGAGGACGGCACGCCGGTGATCGACCTGGACGTCACCGTCGAGTGCTCCTCCGGCACCTACATCCGGGCGCTGGCCAGGGACCTCGGCGCCGGGCTCGGCGTCGGCGGGCACCTGACCGCGCTGCGGCGCACCAGGGTCGGGCCGTACGGGGTGGAGTCGGCGCGCACCCTGGAGCAGCTGGAGGCCGAGGTCACCGGCGAGTCCGCCAAGGGTCTGGAGGTGCTGCCGATCGGGGAGGCCGCGGCGGCCGCCTTCCCGCGCTGGGACCTGGACGAGGCCTCGGCGCAGAAGCTGTCGCACGGTGCCCGGCTGAAGGCGCCGGGGATGGGTGTGGACGGGCCGATCGCGGTGTTCGGGCCGGACGGGCGCTTCCTCGCGCTGGTCGAGGAGAACGGCGGACAGGCGAAGCCGGTCGCGGTCTTCGTCGGCTGACGGTCCCGTGCCGTTCCGAGCCCCCGTCGGGAGTCATCCCGACGGGGGCTCTCCCGTTCCCGGATTCCCTTCACCCGGACGAGGGAGCGCGCGAAGTGTTCGCCGGTGGTGAGCGGCGCGGGCGTGGTCGGGCCGCCGCTCCGGCGGGCAGGCTCCCGGCGGCGGGCGAGCAGCGGGCGAGCGGCGGCGGAGAGGACACGGGATGCCGGGGTGTGCGGAGGGCGATCCGGGGCGGTACCTGCTGCGGATCCGCGACCTCGACGGGCGGCTGCGCGGCCTGGGGTTCGTCGCCGGCCCGCAGGGGAGCGTCCTGACCGCGCACGAGAGCGTGGCCGGCCTGGACCGGGTCGTCCTGCACACCCCCGGCGGGCAGAGCCGGGTGCTCGGCCCGGAGGCGGTCCTGCCGCTGCCCGAGCACGGGCTGGCCCTGCTGCGCACCGACGCGGTCGGCGGACTGTCGGTGCCGCCGCTGCCGCCGCCCGCCGTCGGGGCCGGGCCCGAGGTGCTGCTGCCCGCGCTGGCGGGCGAGGACGGCCGGGTGGTCGTGCTGCGCTGCGGGCTGCTCGGGATCACCGGCGCGGTGTACCGCGGGCACCGGCTGGGCGGGGTCCTGCTGCTGGACGTGCCGGTGGTCGGCGGGGTCACGGTGCCGGCCGGCTCGCCGGTGCTGGACGCCCGCAGCGGGGCGGTGGTCGCCCTGGCCTCGCCCGCCGTGCGCGGGCCCGGGACCGGTGGGGCGCTGGCGGCCGTGGCGGCCCTGGCGGCCGGGGGAGGCAGTCGGGGCGCCGAGGCACCGGCCGGGCTGTCGGCGGGCAACGTGGCGGCGGTGCCCGGGTACGGGCCGGCGCTCGGCCTGGCCGGGGTGCTGCGGCTGACCGCCGCCCAGCTGGCGGCCGCCGGCGCCGGGCCGGGGCGGGTGGCCCACCTGGCCGCCGACCGGGTGGACCGGCCGGACGGCCTGGCCGGGGACGAGCCCGCCGCGACCCTCACCGCGCTGGTCGGCGCCCCCGGCAGCGGGCGCACCACCGAGCTGGCCGCGCTGGCCGCCCGCCGGGGTGCCGCCGCCCACCCGCTGCCCACCCTCTGGCTGCGCGGCGCGGACCTGCGCGCCGGGGACCGCTCGCTCGCCGAGCCGGTGGAACGGGCGCTGGCCGCCGCGGCGGCCGCACTCGGCACCCCGGCGCCCGCGCCGGAGCCGGTGGCGGCCCTGTGCGCGGCGGCCGGCCGGCCGCTGCTGGTGGTCCTGGACGGCCCCGAGGAGGCCCCGCTGCCGGTGGACGCGCGCTGGCTGCGCGGCGCCGGGCAGTGGCTGACCGGCTGCGGGGCCCGGCTGGTGACGGCCTGCGGCGAGGAACTGTGGGAGCGGCTCGCGGCCGAGGACTGGGGGAGCGGCGGCCCGGGACCGCGGCGCGCGGAGGAGCCGCACCCGGACGGCGACCTGGGCAGCGCCCCCACCGTACGGATGGACGGCCGTGGCCCGGGCGGGCCGAGCCTGGCCGGTCAGCGGCTCGGCCCGCTGCCCCCCGAGGCGGCCGAGCGGGTGCGCCGCCGGTACGGGCTGCCGCCGGGCCACCCGGCCGCCGCCGAGGACGCGCGGCACCCGCTGGCCGTCCGGCTGGCCGGGGAGCTGTGGGCCCAGGGACTGCGCGACGGTCCGCTGTGCCGGGGCGAGCTGTTCGGCGCCTTCCTGGACCTGCGCTGCCTGCGGGTGGCCCGGCGGCTGGCCGAGGACGGCCGGCCGCGCCGCCCGGGCGCCCACCGCAGGGGCGCGGTGCGGCCGGGTGGTCCGCGGCACGGGCGGGAGCGCCGGCTCGCGGCGGCGGTGGCCGGGCGGGTGCACGAGGCGGCCCGGCGGATGCTCGGCGGAGAGGCGGGCGGCGGGCTGGACCGGGCCGTCTTCGAGGAGCTGTTCCCGGTCGAGGGCGGCTGGGCCACGGCGGTGCTCGCCGAGGGGCTGTTCGTCCCGGCCGGTCCCGGATTCCGCTTCGCGCACGGGGAGTTCGCGGACTGGTTGCAGGGCCGGCACCTGGATCTGGACGCCGCCCTGCGGCTGCTGCTCGGCGAGGCCGAGGACACCCCGCCGTGGCCCGCGGACGAGCCTTCGTGGCCCACGGACGAGCGGCCGTGGCCCGGGGACGAGCCGCCGCCCGAGGACCCGGCCGGGGGAGCGGGCCAGGGCCGGGACGCCGGGGCGAGCGCCGTCCCCCGGCACCGGATCGGCCCGGTCGCCGCCGCGCTGCGCCGGGTCGCCGAGACGTGGGGCGCCGGCGCGCTCGATCCGTGGCTGCACCGGATCTGGCGCGCCCTGGACCTGCGCCCGCCGGGCAGCGAACCCGCCTGGTGGGCGGCAAGGCTGCTCGCCGCGGGCCTGGCCGCCAGCCCGGAACCGGCCGAACACCGGGCGCTGCTCGACCAGTTGGCGGCCCGGATCGCCGAGCGGGCGGGCCCGGTGGGGGCGGCGGCGCTCCCGGCGGCCGGGCTCGGCCGCTTCGGCCCGGCCTTCTGGACCGGCCTCGGCCTGCCCGTCGAGGACGAACTCGCCCTGCTGCGCCGCCTGGTGGCCGCCGACGGCCCGGGGCAGCGCTTCCTCGGCGTGGTGGCCGGGCGGCTGCGCGCCGACCCGGTCACGGTGTTCCCGCTGCTGTGCGCCTGGTTCGAGGACGTGCGCGGCCTGCCGGGCCGTCCCGGCCGTACCGTCGCCGACCTCGCCCACGACCTGCTGCACGCCCACCGCCGGCTCGCGCTGGACGAGCTGGCCGACGCCCTGGCCGCCGCCGCGCACCCGAGGGCGGACGCGCTGCTCACCGTGCTCGCCGCCGAGGAGCCGTCCGCGCTCTGCCGCGCGGTGGACCGCTGGAGCCACGACCGGCGGCCCGAACGGCACGTCGCGGCCGCCGTGCACGCGCTGCGGACCGCCCCGTACGCCTCCGGTGCCGGGGCGGAGCTGCTGCGCCACACCGCGTTCGCGCTGCTCGCCCGCGAGGACGAGCCGGGCCTGCACGGCGCCGCGCTGGCGCTGCTGGCCGGCGATCCGGCGACCCGGGCCGGGTACCTGCCGGCCGCGCTCGCCCGGCTCAGGGCGGGCGGCGACGCCCTCCTCACCCCGCGGGCGCTCGCCCCGGCCCTGGAGAGCGACCCGGAACCCGTCCTGGCCGCGCTCGCCGACCGGGCGGCCGCCCCCGGCGGGGCCCCCGCCGAGACGCTGCGGGTGCTCGCCGACGCGGTGGCCCCGGCCGCCGTCCGGCGGGGCGCCGAGCTGGCGGCCCGGCTGCTGCGGGCGGACCCGGTTTTGGCCGGCCCGGTCGCCGTCGACTACCTCGGCCGCCGGCTGGCGCGTGCCGTCGCCGTCGGCCCGGCGGACCGGCTGGAGCTGCGGGCGCTGCTCGGCGCCGCGCTGGCCGCCCGCAGCGCGGCGGTCCGGCGGCCGTTCGCCGAGGCGCTGTCCGTCCCGGTGGCCGACCCGGCGGCGGACGCGCTGCGCTGCGAGCTGCTGGACACCCTGCTCGCCACCGAGACCGACCCGGCGGTGCTGACCGCGACCGTGGAGCGGCTCGCCGAGCACTGCGCGGCCGAGAACCCGGCCCGGGCCCGGGCGGTGCTGGCCAGGGCCACCCCGGGGCTGCCGGGCGCGGACGACCTGCTGCTGCGCTGCGCCGGGCGGTCGGCGGCCTTCGCCGGGCTGCTCGCCCGGTGGCCGTCCGGGGCCGCGCCGACCGCCGCGGACGGCCCCCGGACGGCCCGGACGCCGGTCCTGACGGGGGCCGGGAGAGCCCCTCAGCGCGCCGCCGCCGAGGCCGAGCGGGCGGTGCCCCGGTCGGCCGACGGGGCCGTCGGTGCGCTCAACCCGTATTCCGGTGCCTGAGCCGGGGCAGGCGCATGGCACGCTATAGGGGTTCGGTTGTGAGCGTTTGAGCGTACAGAGGGTACGCACCGTACGGAACAAGGAGCGGTCAGGTGCAGCGCTGGCGTGGCCTGGAGGAGATCCCCGGTGACTGGGGACGCAGCGTCGTCACCATCGGCTCGTTCGACGGGGTGCACCGTGGACATCAGCTGATCATCGGGCGGGCGGTCGAGCGCGCCCGCGAACTCGGCCTCCCCTCGGTGGTGGTGACCTTCGACCCGCACCCGCGCGAGGTGATCCGCCCGGGCAGTCACCCACCGCTGCTCGCGCCGCACTCGCGCCGTGCCGAGCTGATCGCGGAGCTGGGCGTGGACGCGGTGCTGGTGCTGCCGTTCACCACCGAGTTCTCGAAGGAGTCCCCGGAGACCTTCGTCCGGCAGGTGCTGGTGGACGCGCTGCGCGCGCGGCTCGTCATCGAGGGCCCCAACTTCCGCTTCGGGCACCGGGCCGCGGGGAACGTCGCGCTGCTCGGCGAGCTGGGCAGGGCGGACGACTTCGAGGTCGAGGTGATCGACCTCCAGGTGTGCGGCACGGCCGGGGACGGCGAGCCGTTCTCCTCCAGCCTGACCCGCAGGCTGGTCGCGACCGGGGACATGGCCGGAGCCAACGAGGTGCTGGGCCGCCCGCACCGGGTCGAGGGCGTGGTGGTGCGCGGCGCGCAGCGCGGCCGCGAGCTGGGCTACCCGACCGCCAACGTGGACACCGTGCCGCACAGCGCGATCCCGGCGGACGGCGTGTACGCGGGCTGGCTGACCGTCGAGGGGGAGGGGCCGCTCCTGCCCGAGGGCACGCGGGGAGAGCGGATGCCGGCGGCGATCTCGGTCGGCACCAACCCGACCTTCGACGGCACCGCCCGCACGGTGGAGGCGTACGCCATCGACCGGGTCGGCCTGGACCTGTACGGGCTGCACGTGGCCGTGGACTTCCTGGCCTACCTGCGCGGGATGGAGAAGTTCGACTCCATCGACGCGCTGCTGGACCGGATGGCCGACGACGTCAAGCAGGCCCGCGAGCTGACCGACGGCGGCTGAGCGCCCGCAACGACGGAAGGGGGTCCGCCGACCGGTGTCGGCGGGCCCCCTTCCGCTGTCTCACTGCTGGGGCGCCTGCGGCGGGTAGCCGTAGCCGGGGCCCGGCTGCTGCGGCCAGGGCGTCCCCGGAGCGGGCTGCTGCGGGTAGCCGTACCCGGGCGGGGGCGGCGGGGCCTGGCCGGGCTGCGGTGCCCACGGGGCCCCGGGGGCGGGCAGGCCGGCGTGCTGCGGGTAGGGCCGGGGCTGCTGCTGCGGGTCGGCGTAGGGCTGCGGGTAGGCCTGGGCCTGCTGTTGCCAGCCGGACTGCTGGGCGGCGGCCTGCTGGGCCCGGGCGACGTCCTCGCCGACCAGGGTGGCCAGCTCGAAGTACGCCTCCCTGACCTTGGGCCGCATCATGTCGAGGTTGACCTCGGCGCCGGCCGCCAGGCTCTCGTCGAACGGCACCACGATCACGCCGCGGCAGCGGGTCTGGAAGTGCGCGACGATGTCCTCGACCTTGATCATCTTGCTGGTCTCGCGGACTCCGGAGACCACCGTGATGCTGCGCTGCACCAGGTCCGCGTAGCCGTGCGCGGAGAGCCAGTCCAGGGTGGTCGAGGCGCTGGAGGCGCCGTCCACGCTGGGGGTGGAGACGATGATCAGCTGGTCGGCCAGGTCCAGCACCCCGCGCATCGCGCTGTACAACAGGCCGGTGCCGGAGTCGGTCAGGATGATCGGGTACTGGCGGCCCAGCACGTCGATCACCTGGCGGTAGTCCGAGTCGTTGAAGGTGGTGGAGACCGCGGGGTCGACGTCGTTCGCCAGGATCTCCAGGCCCGAGTTCAGGTCCTGCGAGGTGAACTGACGGATGTCCATGTAGCTGCGCAGGTGCGGGATGGCCGTCACCAGGTCGCGGATGGTCGCGCCGGTCTGGCGCTTGACCCGGCGGCCCAGGGTGCCGGCGTCCGGGTTGGCGTCGATCGCGATCACCTTGTCCTGGCGCTCGCTGGCCAGGGTCGCGCCGAGCGCGGTGGTGGTCGTGGTCTTGCCGACGCCGCCCTTGAGGCTGATCACGGCGATCCGGTAGCAGCTCAGCACCGGGGTGCGGATGATCTCCAGCTTGCGGGCCTTCTCGGCCGCCGCCGCCTTGCCGCCGAACTGGAAGCGCGGCTGCTGGCGCTGCTGCTTGGGCTGGCTGCGCAGCAGCCGGTCCGAGGACAGCTCGACGGCGGCGGTGTAACCGAGCGGCGCGCCGTGCGCGGTCTGCTGCGGGGCGGCGGCCTGCTGGAACGCGCTGGGCTGCGGGGCCTGCGGCTGCTGCTGCCAGGGCTGGCCCGGCTGCGGCTGGCCGGGCTGCGGCTGGCCGGGGTGGACCTGCGGGCCGGGCTGCGGCTGGGCCGGCTGCTGGTACGCGGCGGGCTGCGGCCAGCCGCCCTGGCGCGGGTCCACCGGGCCGGGCTGCGGCACCGGGGCAGGCTGCGGCGCCGGGCCGGCCTGCTGTGCTGCGGCGGCCTGCTGGGCGGCCCACGCGGCCTGCGGGTCCCAGCCGGCCGGCGGGCCCTGCGGGTCCTGGGGGAGCTGCGGCGGGGCCTGCTGGACGGGCGGCTGCGCGAAGTTCTGCGGCTGGGCGGGCTGGACGGGCTGGGCGGGGTGCACCGGCGGCGCGGCCGCGGCGGGCACCGGCGCCGGGTACGGGTGCGGCAGGGGCTGCTGGGCGGCGGGCGGCTGCGCCGCGGCCTCCGGAGTCGGCCAGGCCGGGGGGGCGGCCTGCGGCTGCTCGGCCACCGGCGGAGCCACCGCGGCGGCGGGGAACGGGACGTGCTGCGCCTCGGCCTGCACCGGCGGGGCCGGCGGGGCCGGCACGGCGGGCGCGGGTGCGGGCGTCGGAGCGGGGACGGCGAGCGGCGCCGCGGCCTGGTCGGCCGCCGGAGTCTGGGCCTGGGCCTGGGCCTGCTGAGCCTGCGTCGGAACGGCGGCGGCCACCGGGGCGTCGGGCCCGGGCGCCGCCGCACCGGGCGCCCCCGGCACAGCGGGGGCCGCAGCCGCAGCGGCCGCAGCGGCCGGTGCCGCCGAGGTCTCGGTCTGCACGTACCAGGACGGGGGAGTGTAGTCAGGCGCGTCCGACCAGTCGTCGTCGTCCTCCGCCGCGTTGTCGCCGACGTAGACGCCGTCCCGATCGCTGCTCACTCTGGCTCCCTCGTGTTCGCCGCCGCTTGTTCAGCGGTGCCGTTGCCGCATCAAAGACTAGGCCGTACGGCAACCCCCGTTGAAGGCGGCTTCGCTTCCCTTCCGGCCCGCCCGGTGCGGCGAGCCGCTGCTCAGTCCATCCGGCGCGGGCCGCCGAGCACCTGCTGTTCGGCCTGTCCGGCCACGGCCCGGACGTACTGACGCCGCATCCGGGTCGCCCACAGGGTGAGGTCGTCACCGAGGGTGGGCAGCGCGGCCACGTCCTCCGGCGGCAGCGACAGCACCCGGCCGGTCAGCTCCGCCTCCTGCGGCGAGATCCGCTGCACGCCGACCAGGTCGGCCGCGTTCAGCACCCGGGAGGCGTTCGGACCGAGGTAGGGCAGCAGCGTCAGGGTGGTCTGCCAGGGCGCGGCGGAGAGCCGACTGCGCGGCGGTCGGGCACCGAGGTCGCGCACCACCAGCACCGGCGAGGCCACCGAGGCGCCCTGCGGGCCGAGCCGGCCGACCTGATGGACCGTCACACACGGCTGGCCGCCGCCGGCCGCCTGGGCCATCGGGCCCCACAGCTGCGCGCGGGCGGTCTCCACCGCGACCCGGGCGCCGATCGCGGCCGCCCGCAGCGCGATGACCTGCGCCGTCCACATGCCGCCGACCAGCACCAGGTCGTACGAGGTCGGGCGGAACAGGCCGAGCACCGCGGGCAGCCCCTGCGGGTCGACGCCGATGACCACGCCGTCGTCGCCGACCGGGAGGGCCAGCGCCGCGAGGTCGGCCGCCTCCAGGACGTGCTTCTCCCGGCGGGGGCCGCGCAGCCCGAAGCCTGGCAGGATCCGCGGCCTGGTCCGGCGCTGCTCGGCGCCCGGCTGCGGGCCGAGGGTGGGATAGGACTGGTACGCCATCAGGAAGCCCCTCCGAGCGGCAGGGTGGCGAGCATGCCGGGTGCCTGCTCCAGGTCGAGCCGGACCAGCCCGAGCCCGGTGCTCTGTGCCCTGGTCTCCACCTGGCGGCCGGCCTGCCCGACCTCGCTCTCGCTGCGGCCGGTCACCCGCAGGTGTCCGCTGACCGTCACCGAGCCGCCGGTGCCGTGCCCCGCGGTCAGGCTGAAGGTGCTGGCGAGGGCCGGGGAGCCGGTGATCAGGTTGACCAGGTCCGGCGCGGCGACCCGGCCGGGCGCGCCGCCGGGGCGGCTCAGCTGCGGCCAGCGGGAGATCCAGTACGTGGTGTGCCAGCGGTCGTCGATCCGCCAGAACCGGTTGCCCTCCTGGGTGCGGCGGGTGGTGCCGCCGCCGCTGCCGGTGCCCTGCCGGCCCGCCACCGCGATCGGGTTGGCGCAGGTGGAGATGGCCAGGGCGGCGATCAGCTCGCGCTCGTCCAGCACGGTCGCGTTGAACCCGGCGCTGTTGAGCCGTCCGGCCAGCTGGTCGGTGACCCGCTGCAGGGCCTTGCGGGCGCCCTCCTCGCCGCCGCCGCGGGCCCGGACGGCGGTGGCCGCGCGATCCGGGTCGAGCTTCAGCGCGACCCAGGTCAGCCGCAGTCCAGGGGTGGAGGTGCCGTCCGGCAGTTCGCGGTAGGCGCGGGCGGCCAGCGACTGCTCGGGCAGGTGGGGGGCGGGGGCGGGCTGGGTGTGCTGGACCAGCTGCACCGACTCCAGGGTGATGTCGTCCACGGTGAGCGCCGAGCAGATCACGTCCAGCGGCAGCGGCAGCGCGGTGCGCACCGGGCGCAGCGGCTGGTCCTTGGCCTGGACGAGCAGCACCGAGCTGAGGAAGGTCCCGTCGCCGACCATGCCGGTCTCCCGGCGGACGGGGCGGCCGCCGAACTCGGCCTCGGTGGCGTGGGTGCAGGTGCGCAGTCCCGGTTCGAGCTCCAGCGCGGGCGCCAGCGCCGGGTCGGTGCCGGCCGGCGGCAGCAGCGTCCTGGCCTTCCTGCGGCGGGACTTGAGGGCGGCCCTGACGCGCAGCAGTTCCGGGAGGGTGCGCCCGCGCACCGGCACGACCGCGAGGACGAGCAGCACCAGCGCGACCGCGCCGAAGCCGGCCGCGACCGGGCGGCTGATCGTCCAGCCGACCGCGACCAGGGCCGCCGCGACCTCGACCAGGACGAGCTGCTGGAGCTTCAACCGGCCGCCGAGGAGCCCGGGTCGGGGATTGACCCGGACTTGCACGGCGCCGCCGCCCCCGGTGCCGGTCGGCTGCGGCGGGGCGGTCCCGGCCTCGGTCGCCGGTGCGCTGTGCTGCGCCCGGTCGGCCCGGCGCGACCTCCCGACGCCCGCGCTGCGGCGGCGTCCTGGAGCGGTCTGGCTTGGCATCCCCCGGTGGCCCTCTCTGATCCGTTGCCGCGGCCCGGCTGGCTGGTTCGCGGACCGTACCCGTACCGTACTCACCGTCTGCTGCCGCATCGTAGAGGGTTCGCGCCGGTTCGTGCCCGGCGGGTGACCACGGGGCAGGCCGGTCTGACGGGGTCCGGCAAGGTCTGACAAGGGGGACGACGACGATGGCATCGCGCCGGGACGAGCTGAACGCGTACACCTTCGCCCGCAAGCGCACGGTGGGCGCCTTCCTGCTGCCCGCGGGCGGGGGCAGCGACGAGGACGCGCCGCGTCCGGTGAAGGCGGTGCTGCCGAGTGTGCTGGCCGGGGTGGTGATCGTGGCCGGCTTCGGGCTGTGGGGGGTGTTCAAGCCGAGCGCGCCGGTGAAGTGGGACGACGGCAAGAACGTCATCCAGGGCAAGCAGTCGACCACCAGGTACGTGGTGCTCACCGATCCGGACGGCAGGACCAGGCGGCTGCACCAGGTGCTCAACATGTCCTCGGCGCGGCTGGTGCTGCCCGCGGGCGCCAAGGTCGTGGTGGTGGACGACGGGGTGCTCGACCGGTACCCCAACCACGGGCCGACGATCGGCATCCCGTACGCGCCGGACAAGTTGCCGACCACGGACAACGCGAGCAAGCCGATGAAGTGGGCGGTGTGCGACCGCCCGGGTTCGGACGACAAGCAGGAGACCGTCAACCAGGCGGTGTTCGTGGTGGCCGGCGCGGACGCGGCGGCGCTGGCGGCCAAGGACCGGATGCTCGGCCCCGACCAGCTGATGCTGGTGCAGCAGGCGGACGAGCAGCAGGTGTCGGCGGCGCCGGCGCCGGGCCAGCCGGCCGCCGCGGGGGCGGCGGTGTTCCTGGTCGACGCGCAGGGCCGCAAGCACCCGATCGGCTCCCCGCAGTCGGACGAGAAGGAGCGCAAGGCGCTGATCACCGCGGTGTTCGGGCCCAACGCGGTGCCGCAGCGGGTCAAGCGGGACTGGCTGGAGACCCTGGTGAGCGGAACCCCGATCACCTTCCCGAAGGTCGAGGGCGTCGCCGACACCCAGGGCGGCAACAGCAAGGTGGAGCTGAGCAACCAGGCCGACCGCAGGGTCGGCCGGCTGGTGCACTACCAGGACCGCCACTACGTGGTCGGCAAGGACCAGCTCCACCTGGTCACCGCGTTCCAGGCGGAGCTGATCCGGCAGAACCCGGCCTTCCAGGTGCTCTACAAGTACGACCAGGACAAGAAGCCGCGCAGCGACGAGATGACCCCGTCCGACAACGCCCAGTGGGGCGGCGACGTCCGGCTGCCGGACACCGCGGCGGACTGGCCGCTGAAGGCCGGTGCCCCGGTGAACAACTGGCAGGACCGCCAGGACGCCCGGATGGTCGTGTGCAGCACCTTCGACGGCGTCGCCGAGGACGGCGGCACGGCCAGGCGCAGCGTCTGGGCCGGGACTTCGTACCCGGCGCCGTACAACAACGGAGCCGGGGCCGCGTACGTGACCCCGGGTCACGGGCTGTTCTACCGCTCGCTGGACCACTCCACCGCCGGCTCGGGAAGCGACTTCCTGATCACCGAGACCGGGCTGCGCTACTCCGTCCCGGCCAACGGGGACGGCGGCCGGCGCCCCACCGGCACGCCGCAGCCCGGTCAGAGCGGCACCCCGAAGCCGTCGGCGCCGCCGTCGGGCACCCCGGCCCCGGGGGCGCAGTCCCAGCTGCCGGGCCAGCAGCCGTCCCAGCAGCCGGAGGAACCCGGCGGCAACCAGGCCAGGTTGGGTTACCAGGGAGTCCAGCCGCTGCCGGTACCGAAGGAGTGGTCCAACCTGGTTCCGGCGGGCCCGCCGTTGACGGCGAAGAGCGCCGCCCAGCCGCAGAACGCCTGACCGGCCAAGCGCGGCAACCGAATTGGCCTCAGTGTCATGGTCTGGTAACTACTCCCTGCTCGGTGTTGGGTGAGTTGCGTGTGCCGACTACAGTGCTGCTGGACATCACACGGGTGATGGGACGGACGGCCCGCACCGGGCGCTCCGTACACGCAAGAATGTTGTCTCATGGGGGACGGTGGAGCATGGCTCAGGGTCAGTTCACGATGACCGCTCAGGAGATGCTGGCTTTCGCCAAGCAGATCGAAGAGGCCATCGGCAAGATCGAGGCTGAGCGGAACAAGCTCATCAGCACGGTCTCGGGTGTCACCAGCGGCTGGAAGGGCCAGGCGGCCACGGCCTACACGACTCTGCAGGGCAGGGTCAACGACGACATCGCGAAGCTCAAGGACTCGCTGACCGCGATCAAGCACGCGATCGAGCTGACCACCAAGCACTACGCGAGCACCGAAGAGGAGCAGAAGGCGATGTTCGGCTCGGCCCAGGGCTGACCACCGAATTCGCGCTGATCACCGCGGCCGCGGCGATCGCCGTTCTGTCCCGATCCACCGCTCCGCGGAGCGCCCGCCACTGACCGCGTGGCGCTCCGCGCCCTCGTCAAGGGAGACAACGTGTCCGACCAGATCCTCGTCAACTTCCAGACCGTTCACCAGGCGGCCGAGGAGGTGCGCGCCTCGGCGGGCCGCATCGACCACCTGCTGAACGACCTCAAGGCGAATGTCACGCGCATCGCCGCCAGCTGGCAGGGTGCCGCCCAGCAGGGCTACCAGCAGCACCAGACCCAGTGGGACACCCGCGCCAACGACCTCCAGCAGACCTGCGCGAAGATCGCGACCTCGCTGGACCAGGCCGCGCAGAGCTACAAGACGACCGAGGACGCCAACTCCAAGCTCTGGGGCTGACGTTCGGGTTCCACAGAGGAACGGCAGGGGGCGGGTACCCGGATTCCGGGCGCCCGCCCCCGACGCGCGGCACGGGTGGACGACATGAGGGGTGGCAGGGTGTCCCGACACGGGTACCGGAAGGCGGCCGCGGCGCTCGCCGCGTTCGCGGTGCTGGGCGGCCCGCTCGCCGCTCCGGCGCACGCCGACGGCGGGACCGGACTGGCCGCGGCCGGCGACTGCCCCAAGAACGCGCCCGACGTGCAGACCGTGCCGTGGTCGTTGCAGCGGCTGCTGCTGGACGAGCTGTGGCAGGGCGGGCGGACCACCGGCGCGGGCGTCACCGTCGCGGTCATCGACACCGGGGTGGACATCACCAACCCGCAGCTGACCGGCAAGGTCGACGAGGGCCCCAACCTGCTGGTCAACCGGGAGACCAAGGAAGCGGTCCAGGGCAAGTCCATCGAGGACCCGGTCGGCCACGGCACCAAGGTGGCCGGCATCATCGCCGCCGGCCGCAGCCCCAGGACGGGCTTCGTCGGACTGGCCCCCGACGCCCGGATCTTCTCGGTCCGGCAGAACGACAGCGACGGCAACGGCGACGTCTCCACCCTGGTCACGGCGATCAGGAAGGCGGTCGACCAGCCCGGTGTCAGGGTCATCAACATCTCCCAGGACGTCCGCGGCGCGGGCGACGCGCACTTCGGCGGCTACCAGGAGCTGAAGGCCGCCGTCGAGTACGCCGAGGCGAAGGACGTCGTGGTGGTCGCCTCCACCGGCAACGACGGCAAGGAGGGCGACACCTATCCGGGAGCCTTCCCCACCGTGCTGGCCGTCGGCGCCTCCGACCGCAACAACGAGCGGGCGCCGTTCTCCCAGTACGGCGGCTTCGTGAAGGTCGCCGCGCCCGGTGTCGACATGCTGTCCACCGTGCCGGGGAGCGGCCAGTGCGTGGACAACGGCACCAGCTTCGCCGCCCCGTACGTCTCCGGGCTCGCCGCGCTGCTGAGGGGCGCCCACCCGCGCTGGAAGGCGGCCCAGGTGCGGGCCTGGATCGAGCAGACCGCGCAGCGCACCCAGCGGGAGCCGGACGAGTTCGTCGGCTGGGGTGTGGTGGACCCGGTCAGGGCCGTCACCAAGGCGCCCGACGACGCGCCCTTCGCGGCGGCCGCGGACGCCCCGGTGCAGCTCGCCGCCGCGCCGATCGTGCCGCGCCCGGTGGGCCTCGGCGAGACCCAGGCCGACCGCGACGGCCGCACCGCGACGTACGTCCTCGGCATCGGCGCCCTGCTGGTCGCCCTGCTGATCGGCGGCGGCGTGGTGCTGCGCGACCAGCGGCGCAGGTCCGCCGACTGACGACCGGCGGGAATCGGCCCCACCAGGACCCACCGGCCCTACCGAGGCCCGCCGGGGCCCGCCGGAACTCCCGCGCGGATGTGGCGGTGCCCCGGGCTGGGGGAGGCCCGGGGCACCGCCGTGTGGGGGAGGGGTGGGGGTCAGTCCTGCTGGTCCTCGGGGAGGCTGATCACCCAGCGGGTGTCCTGCCGGGGGCGCAGGTAGAACAGCCAGTAGAGGGTGGCGGCGGCGGTGATGCCGCCGGTCCACAGCAGGGGCTCGGCGTCCAGCTTGGTGATCACGTAGACCAGGACGACGATCAGCACGACGGGGACGGCCGGCCACAGCGGCATCCGCCAGGCGGAGGCGTGCTTGTGGTGGGCGCGGCGGGAGAGCAGCGCGGCGATCGCGACCAGCAGGTACATCCCGGTGACGGCGACGCCGGTGATGTTGCTCAGCAGCTCGCCCTTGACGAAGCAGAGCGCGGCGCCGGGCAGGCCGACCGCGAGGGTGGCGATCCACGGCGAGCCGAACCGGCCGAGGGTGCCGAAGGCCTTGTTGACCGGCTCCGGCCAGGCCTTGTCGCGGGCGGAGGCGAACAGCACCCGGGAGTTCTGGATGACCATGACGATGCCGGCGTTGATGATGGCCAGCGCGACACAGAGGCTGATGAAGGTGCCGACCGCGGAGTTGCTCCAGGCGGTGACCATGCCGGAGATGTCGCCGGCGGCCAGGGTCTGGAGGTCGGGGGCGCCCATGGTGATGGCGACGACCGGGACCAGGATGATGGCCGAGGAGATGCCGAGCGTCCACAGCACGGTGCGCGAGACGTTGCGGCGGGGGTTCTCCAGCTCCTCGGACAGGTAGACCGCGGTGGAGAAGCCCTGGGTGATGAACAGGGCGATGCCGAGCGCGCCGACGATGGCGCCCACGCTGACCGTGGTGGTGGCGCCGCCCTCCCCGGTGACCACGCCGTGCAGCAGGCTGGGGGCGTCGCTGTTGGTGTGGGCGAAGCCGAGCACCGAGACCACGCCGGCCGCGATGACCTCCAGCACCAGGAAGACGCCGGTGATCCAGGCGTTGGCGCGCAGGTCGAGCAGGCCGGCCAGGGTGGCGGCCAGCATCACGGCGGCGCCGGTCATGGCCTTGTCCAGGTGCAGGACGGGGGCGAGGTAGTCGGCGGTGCCGAGGGCGATGACCGAGGGGACGATCATCACCACGATCAGCGAGAGCACGAAGACCAGCCAGCCCATCAGCCGGCCGGCCAGGGTGCCGACCATGGCGTACTCGCCGCCGGCGCTGGGGATCAGGGTGCCGAGTTCGGAGTAGCAGAAGGCGACCGCGACGCAGAGCACGGTGCCGATCGCGATGGCCAGCGCGGTGGCGCTGCCGATGCTGGAGAACAGCTCCGGCACGATCACGAAGAGCGTCGAGGCCGGTGTGACGCAGGACAGCGTGAGCAGTGTGCCGCCCACGACGCCGATCGAGCGCTTGAGCTGCTGGGGCGCTGCCGCCTCGGCCGCCGGGGCGGCTACGGTCTGTGGCGGGCGAAGCGTGTCGGTCATGTGGCTTCCGATCGGCTGTGCGGTCCTGGAGTGGGAGCGGTATCGCCTCCGCTGGCTGGTTGCTCGGTGTCCGTTTCCAGTCGCTCCCGGGCCGCCATGGAACCTTGGGCGTATCGATCGCGTCAACGTCGGAACTGCTTCGGAATCCGTTGCGAAGAACGGTACGGACATACGATCCGATGATCACATTCAGTCATTGCGAGCTTTGCCCGACTTGTTACCTTGGCCACATTCCAATTGAATCGAAGGTTAACAAAAGAGGGTGGATGTGATTCGAAGGTCGTCTTCCGAATGGATGGCGACAGGCCCAGGCGGCCCCGGAGCGTCCCGCAACGCCTGGGCCGGGTGCGGGAACCGCAGCCGCCGTCCGGAAATCGCCGGGTAACGTTTCGGAACCCGGGACGCCGAAGGGGCCGGACTCCACGAGTCCGGCCCCTTCGATCACCATCCGTGACGGGTGGCGCGGCTACGCCACCGGCAGCCAGCCCGTCTGGACCATCTGCCCGCCGGTCACCCTGCGTGACACGTAGACCCCTCGGCCCGGCGGCAGCGCCTGCGGCTTGACCGTCCCCAGCAGCGTGCCCTCGTCCCGGTTGCCGGAGAGGATCACGCCCTGCCCGCCCAGCTCGCGCATCCGCTGCAGCACCGGCTCGTACAGCGAGCGGCCGGCGCCGCCCGCGCTGCGGGCCACGATCACCCGCAGGCCGATGTCACGGGCGAACGGCAGGAACTCGGCCAGCGGGGCCAGCGGGTTGCCCGAGCTCGTCGCCACCAGCTCGTAGTCGTCGACGATCACGAACATGTCCTTGCCGCTGTACCAGCTGCGGTTGCGCAGCTGCTCGGCGGTCACGTCCGGGCCCGGCAGACGGCGCGAGCAGGCCCCGCGCAGCATGTCCACGATGGCCGCCATGGCCGGCTGCGCGGCCGCGTACTCCACCAGGTACTCCTGCGGCACCGTGCCGAGCAGCGCGCGCCGGTAGTCGCCGACCACGATGCCCGCCTGGTCCGGGGTGTACCGCTCGGTGATCTGCTTGATCAGCATCCGCAGCACCGCCGACTTCCCGGACTCGGTGTCGCCGAAGACGATGAACAGCGGGTCGGTCTCGAAGTTGACGAAGGCCGGAGCCAGCTCCGCCTCGTCCACGCCGAAGGCGACGCCGCGCTCCGGGTGCTCGGAGCCCTTCGGCAGCGAGTTGCCGTCCAGGACGGCCGGCAGCATCCGCACCTGCGGGGCGCGCGGGCCGGTCCAGGCGCCGTCGACGGCGCCGACCAGCCCGGCCACGCCGTCCTGGAGGTCGTCCACCGAGGAGGAGCCGTCCAGACGCGGCAGGCCGGACAGGAAGTGCAGCCGCTCCGCGGTGATGCCGCGCCCGGCCAGCGCCGGGACGTTCTGCGCCACCCGGCGGTCGACCTCGGACTCCATCGCGTCACCGAGCTTCAGCTCGGTCCGGTTCTGGAGCAGGTCCTTCAGCGCCGGGCGCACCTCGGCGTACCGGGTCGCGGTGACGACCAGGTGCACGCCGTAGCCGAGGCCGCGCTGGGCGATGTCGCCGATCACCGGCTCCAGGCCCTCGAACTCCTGCTTGAAGGTGTTCCAGCCGTCGATCACCAGGAAGACGTCGCCGAACGCCTCGTCCGGCAGCCCGCCGGCCGCCCGGCGGGCCCGGTAGGTGGCGATGGTGTCGATCCCGGCGACCCGGAACAGCTCCTCGCGCCGGTTCAGCACTCCGTGCACCTCGGAGACCATCCGTCGCACCTTGTCCACGTCCAGGCGCCCGGCCACCCCGCCGACGTGCGGCAGCCCGGCCAGCGACTGGAAGCTGCCCGCACCGAAGTCGAGCAGGTAGAACTGCACCTCCAGCGGCGTGTGGGTGAGGCCGAACGAGGCCACCGTGGTGCGCACCACGGTCGACTTGCCCGAGCGCGGGCCGCCCACGACCAGGCCGTGGCCGGCCGCCCCCGCGTAGTCGACCTCCAGGATGTCCGTCTTCTGCTCGCGCGGCTTGTCGACGATGCCGATCGGCACCCGCAGCCGGCCCGCCGGGTAGCCGGGCGCGGTCAGCCCGCGCTCCGGCACGACCTGGAGCGGCGGCAGCAGGTGGTCCATGCTCGGCGCCTCCTCCAGCGGCGGCAGCCACACCTGGTGCGCGGCCGGGCCCTGGCCGGCCATCCGCTGGACGAACACGTCCAGCACGGTGTCCACCAGCGCGTCGTCCTGCTCCGGGGCCTGCGGCGCGACCTCCTCCTCCACCGGGTCCGGCAGGTCCACGAAGGCCGCGGTGAACTCCACCGGGCGCGCGTTGATCCGCCGGCCGCCGGTCGACCGCTGCTGCCCCGGCGCCCGGTAGGGCCCCGAGACGTAGGCGGCCTTGAACCGGTCCATCACGTCCTCGCCGAACTTGAGGTAGCCGACACCGGGCACCGGCGGCAGGTGGTAGGCGTCCGGCACGCCGATCGCCGCCCGGGACTCCGCGGCCGAGAAGGTGCGCAGACCGATCCGGTACGACAGGTAGGTGTCCAGGCCGCGCAGCTTGCCCTCCTCCAGGCGCTGCGAGGCCAGCAGCAGGTGCACGCCCAGCGAGCGGCCGATCCGGCCGATCTGGATGAACATCTCGATGAAGTCGGGCTTGGCGGCGAGGAGTTCGGAGAACTCGTCGATGATCAGCACCAGCGAGGGCAGCGGGTCCAGTGCCGCGCCGGCCGCCCGGGCCCGCTCGTACTCGTGGATGTTGGCGTAGTTGCCCGCGGAGCGCAGCAGCTCCTGGCGGCGGTGCAGCTCGCCCTCGATCGCGTCGCGCATGCGGTCGACCAGGGTGAGTTCGCCCTCCAGGTTGGTGATCACCGCGGAGGTGTGCGGCATGTCCGCCATGCCGGAGAAGGTCGCACCGCCCTTGAAGTCGGCGAGGACGAAGTTCAGGATCTCCGAGGTGTGGGTCATCGCCAGCGCCAGCACCAGCGTGCGCAGCAGCTCCGACTTGCCGGAACCGGTCGCGCCCACGCACAGGCCGTGCGGGCCCATGCCCTCCAGCGCGGCCTCCTTGATGTCCAGGTAGACGTGCTCGCCGTTGGCGCCGATGCCGATCGGCACCCGCATCCGCTCGTGCTGGGCGCGCGGGCGCCAGCTGCGGGCCACGTCGAAGGAGCCCGGGTCCCCCGAGCTCATCATGTCGGTGAAGTCGAGGTTGGACAGCAGCGGCTCGTCGTCGCCGCCGGCCGAGATCCGGTACGGCGCCAACTGCCGCGCCAGCGCCTCGGACTGCCACACCGAGAGCAGGTCGGGCTTGCCGGTGTACGTCGCGCCGGAGGCCGAGCGCAGCACCAGCTTGTCGGCACCGACCGTCACCATCAGGTGCCCGCTGGGCTCGTCGACCTCGCCCGGCACCACCTCGATGACCGTCACGCCCTGCACGCCCTCGGGACTCGCCAGCAGCGAGTCGTGCGGCACCCCGGCGCCGTCCATGACGACCACCAGGTGCGGCTGGTCGGCCGGGGGCGCCACCTCGCGCACGAAGCGCTGGCGGCCGGAGAGTTCGTCCTGGAGCAGGTACTCCAGGTCGCCCAGGTCGGTCGCGAACAGCCGGCGCGAGCCCGCGCCGTCGGCCTCCTTGCGGTGCTGGTTGTGCGGGAGCCACTTGGTCCACTCCCACTCCTCGGCCGCGCCGGGTGCCGCCGCGACCGCCACCATCAGGTCGTCCGGCGAGTGCAGGGTGGTCAGCTGGGAGAGGATCGCGCGCACGTTGCCGTACACCGAGTCCGGGTCCCCGCACACCGTGATGTGGTAGAAGGCGCGCAGCGAGACCGCCAGCGGCAGGTCCTGGAGGGTGCCGTGGGCCTTCAGGAAGGAGTGCATCGCGGCCGCCGACAGCGGCTCCAGCTCGTCCATCGGCGCGGTCTGCGGCGCCACCAGCGGGGTGGACAGCTGGACCGGCCCGAGGCCCACCCGGATCTGCGCGAAGTCGCCGTCCCCGGTGCGCCGTTCCCACAGCCGCCGGCCGTCCTCGACGATCGACCACAGCTGGTCCGGCGCCGGGTTCAGGAACAGCAGCGCGCCGCGCTGGCGCTCCGCCGTGCGGCGCACCTGGCGGCGGGTCTGCTGGAGGTACTTCAGGTAGTCGCGCCGCTCGTCCGCCATCGCGGTCGAGCCGCCCTTGCGGGCCCGGACGATCTGCGCCAGCACCATGCCCAGCGTCGAGGCGACCATCAGGCCGCCCATGATCTTCATCGGGGCCGCGGCCCCCGGGGAGAAGAAGAACACCGCCGAGCCGCCCATGCCCAGCATCGGCAGGATGCTCATCAGCCAGTCCTCGCCGCCCTGCCGGGGAAGCTCGGGCGGGCTCACCAGCTCCACCGGCTCGTCCGGCACGGTGGGCGGGTACGCCCTGGCCGGTCGCTTGACCGTGATCACACCCATGTGTCATCCACCCCGCGGCGTCGATCGATCACTTCGGCATCAGCCCTCACGCGATTGCGCACGGTCCGTACGGGAATCCGGTGGCCGGGGACGCCCCACCCAGCAGCCCCCGTACCTTTGCGCAGGCGCCGATCCTAACGGTCGCCCCCGCACCGCCCGCCAGGGCCCGGTACGCGCCGCCCGGCGGGGCCCGATACGCACCGGCAGCGGGCACGAACCGAACGGGTAGGGTAACGCCGCGCCAACTCGCGGCCCGGCCGGGCCGGTTCCACAGCCACACCGAGCGCCGCCGTGCCTCGGCACCGTCAACAAGGGGGAGCGCCACGTGCGTCGAAGGATCGAGGTGGGGGCACTCATGAGCGAGCGCAGCGGGCTCGCCGTCGGGTGCGCACCGGGCGGGGTGCCCGCCGAGCGCGGCGAGGTGGGGGCATGAGCGCTGCGGCGACCGGCTACTGCCGGGTGACCGTCGTCGCCCCGGACCGCCGGATCGACGTCGCCCTGCCCGAGGACGTCCCGCTCGCGGACGTCTACCCCGAGGTGCTGCGGCTGGCCAACCAGAGCCAGCCCGACGGCACCCCCACCGGCTTCCACCTGGTCCGCCGCGACGGCACGGTGCTCGACAGCGGACTGCCGCTGGCCGCCCAACAGGTCCGCGACGGCGATCTGCTGGCGCTGCGTCCCTTCGCCGAGTCGCTCCCGCCGGCCGTCTACGACGACGTCGCCGACGCGATCGCCAGCGCCGTCGAGGCCGACCGCCGGTTCTGGACCGCCGAGCTGATGCGCGGCTTCGGCCTGATCGGCGCGGGGGTGCTGCTCACGCTGCTCGGCTTCGCGCTCTGGTTCTCCGACCTGCGCCACGACATGCACGGCCTGCCCGGCGTCCTGGCCGGGGTCACCGCCGTCGTGCTCACCGCGCTCGCCGGGGTGCGCGCCCGGGTCTACCAGGACGCCCCCGCGGCCGTCGCGCTCGGCCTCGGCGCGCTGCCGCACGCCATGATCGGCGGCAGCGGCGTCATCGCCGTCGCCCACCCGTGGGACGGCCCGGGCCGGCTCCAGTTCCTGGCCGGCTGCGTCGCCGTCCTGGTGGTCTCCGTGCTGCTGGCCGGCCTGCTGCCGGAGCGGGACGCGGTGTTCGTCGCCGCCGCCCTGGTCTCCACCGCCGGCTCGCTCGCCACCTTCGCCGCCGTCCTGCTGCCGCAGACCCCGGCCGGGCACATCGCCGCCGTCACCGGTGTCGCGGCCGTCGCCGTGATCGGCTTCCTGCCCGGCCTCTCCGCCCGCTTCGCCCGGCTGCCGGTCGGCTTCAGCGCCCCGGGCCAGACCCGTACCCGCAGCCGCGACTACGACGAGGAGGCCGAGCGCGCCGAGGCCGTCCAGTACGAGCGGATCGCGCACCAGGCCCGCCGCGGCCACGAGGTGCTGGTCGGCCTGGTCGGCGGCTGCGCCGCGGTCGTGGTCGGCGCCTGCGCCGTCCTCGGCTTCACCGACGAGACCTTCCCGGAGCTGCTCGCGCTCGCCCTGGGCCTGGCCACCATGCTGCGCGCCCGGCTGTTCCGCTACACCGCGCAGGTGCTCAGCCTCACCGTGGCCGGCCTGCTCGGCCTGTGCCTGCTGATCGTCGGGCTCTCCCTGCACACCCCGCAGTTCTTCCTGCGGGCGGCCGGCTCCACCACCGAGCTCGACCTGCGCACGATCTGGCTGACCGCCTCCATCGCCTTCGGCGCCGCGCTGCTCACCGCGATCGCCCTGGTGGTGCCGCGGCTCGGGGTCTCCCCGTTCTGGGGGCGCATCCTGGACCTGGTGGACAGCCTCACCCTGATCGCGCTCGTCCCGCTCGCGCTCGCCGTCCTGGAGATCTACCGGCTGGTCCGCGGCGCCACCGGCTGACCCTCCGGCCGGCCCTCCGCCGCCCGCCTGTCGCCTGCCTGCCGCCCACCCGCCGCCCGCCGGACGGCCGGATGGGCGGCACTGGTACGCTTGGCCTCCGAGCGCAGCCGTGTGTCCGCATCCCCTCCGTGGGCTGCACCGTGCCGGCCGCGCTCACGACACCGAGTTCTCGATGAGTCCTGTGCTGTCGACCAGGACCGCTCGGTAGACCCCGAAGGAGTTGCAGTGGCTCTCGCCTCTGACGTCAAGAAGCAGATCATCGCCGAGTTCGGCCAGAAGGAGGGCGACACCGGCTCCCCCGAGGTCCAGGTGGCCATGCTCTCCCGCCGCATCTCGGACCTGACCGAGCACCTCAAGGCCCACAAGCACGACCACCACTCGCGTCGTGGCCTGCTGATCCTGGTCGGCCAGCGTCGCCGCCTGCTCCAGTACCTGGCCAAGAAGGACATCGAGCGTTTCCGTACGCTCGTCGACCGCCTGGGCATCCGCCGCGGTGCCGCCGGCGGCGCCCGCTGAGAACGCCGCCAGGGGGCGGCTCCCCTCCACCGGGGAGCCGCCCCCCGCGCGTATGCCGCGGCTGTCGAGCCGTGGCGCCCTGACATAACAACTCGCGCGCACCTCCCCAGGTGGCCGAGGATTGCACCGTAGGGTTGTGGGCATGCCGGGTGATGGCGCACCAGCGCGCCACCCGGGCAGAAGGACCCGAACCCCCCGCGGGACGAAGGCTTCAAACGGAAGCCGCCCGCATCCGAGAGAGCGTCCAGACGCGAATCGCCCTCCCCGGCCAGGCAGCCGTGAGGCGCCGGTCCTCGGTAGTGGCCGTCGGAACCCCGCAGACCGAGCGGGACACTCCGGAGGCTTCGATCGAAGACCGGCTCGACTGCCGCCCTCCCTGACGAGGGCCATGGGCCCACCGAGGCAGTGCGCGGGGACGCTCTCCCGGAGACGTACGAAAGAGGAGATCTTCCAGGTGGAAGAGAACGTGTTCTACGCCGAGGCCGTGATCGACAACGGTTCCTACGGCACCCGTACCATCCGCTTCGAGACCGGCCGTCTGGCCCGTCAGGCCGCCGGTTCCGCCGTGGCCTACCTGGACGACGACACCATGGTGCTGTCGGCCACCAGCGCGTCCAAGCAGCCGAAGGAGCACTTCGACTTCTTCCCGCTGACCGTGGACGTCGAGGAGCGGATGTACGCCGCGGGCCGCATCCCCGGCTCGTTCTTCCGTCGCGAGGGCCGGCCCTCCGAGGACGCGATCCTCACCTGCCGCCTGATCGACCGCCCGCTGCGCCCGTCCTTCGTCAAGGGCCTGCGCAACGAGGTCCAGGTCGTCGTCACCGTGATGGCGCTCAACCCCGACCACCTGTACGACGTGGTCGCGATCAACGCCGCCTCCGCCTCCACCCAGCTGGCGGGCCTGCCGTTCTCCGGCCCGATCGGTGGCGTGCGCGTCGCGCTGATCAACGGCCAGTGGGTCGCCTTCCCGACCCACAGCGAGCTGGAGTCGGCCGTCTTCGACATGGTCGTCGCCGGTCGCGTCCTGCCGGACGGCGACGTCGCGATCATGATGGTCGAGGCCGAGGCCACCGACAAGACCATCAAGCTGGTCGAGGGCGGCGCCGACGCGCCGACCGAGGAGATCGTCGCCTCCGGCCTGGAGGCCGCGAAGCCGTTCATCAAGGTCCTGTGCGCCGCGCAGGCGCAGCTGGCCGCCCAGGCCGCCAAGCCGACCGGTGAGTTCCCGGTCTTCCTGGACTACCAGGACGACGTCCTCTCCGCGCTGACCGCCGCCGTCAAGGACGAGCTCGCGCAGGCCCTGACCATCGCGGGCAAGCAGGAGCGCAACAACGAGCTGGACCGCGTCAAGGCGCTGGCCGCCGAGAAGCTGCTGCCCGAGTTCGAGGGCCGCGAGAAGGAGATCAGCGCCGCCTACAACGCGCTGACCAAGAAGGTCGTCCGCGAGCGCGTCATCACGGACAAGGTCCGCATCGACGGCCGCGGCGTCACCGACATCCGCACCCTGGCCGCCGAGGTCGAGGCCATCCCGCGGGTGCACGGCTCGGCCCTGTTCGAGCGCGGCGAGACCCAGATCCTGGGCGTCACCACGCTGAACATGCTGCGCATGGAGCAGCAGCTGGACACGCTCTCCCCGGAGACGCGCCGCCGCTACATGCACAACTACAACTTCCCGCCGTACTCCGTCGGTGAGACCGGCCGCGTGGGCTCGCCCAAGCGCCGCGAGATCGGCCACGGCGCGCTCGCCGAGCGCGCCCTGCTGCCGGTGCTGCCGACCCGCGAGGAGTTCCCGTACGCCATCCGCCAGGTCTCCGAGGCGCTGAGCTCCAACGGCTCCACCTCGATGGGCTCGGTCTGCGCGTCGACCATGTCGCTGCTGAACGCCGGTGTGCCGCTGAAGGCCGCCGTCGCCGGCATCGCCATGGGCCTGATCTCCCAGGAGATCGACGGCGAGACCCACTACGTCACGCTGACCGACATCCTCGGCGCCGAGGACGCGTACGGCGACATGGACTTCAAGGTCGCCGGTACCCGCAACTTCATCACCGCCCTCCAGCTGGACACCAAGCTGAACGGCATCCCGGCGTCGGTGCTCGCCGCCGCGCTGAAGCAGGCCAAGGACGCCCGCCTGCACATCCTCGACGTGATGAACGAGGCCATCGACTCGCCCGACGAGATGTCCCCGAACGCGCCGCGCATCATCACCATCAAGATCCCGGTGGACAAGATCGGTGAGGTCATCGGCCCCAAGGGCAAGATGATCAACCAGATCCAGGAGGACACCGGCGCCGAGATCACGATCGAGGACGACGGCACCATCTACATCGGTGCCGCCGACGGCCCGGCCGCCGAGGCCGCCCGCACCACGATCAACCAGATCGCCAACCCGACCATGCCGGAGGTCGGCGAGCGCTACCTGGGCACCGTGGTCAAGACCACGACCTTCGGCGCGTTCGTCTCGCTGATGCCGGGCAAGGACGGTCTGCTGCACATCTCGCAGATCCGCAAGCTGGCCGGTGGCAAGCGCGTGGAGAACGTCGAGGACGTCCTCGGCGTCGGCGCCAAGGTGCAGGTCGAGATCGCCGAGATCGACCCGCGCGGCAAGCTCTCCCTGATCCCGGTCGTCGAGGGCGAAGAGGGCGGCGAGGCCGCTTCCGAGTGAAGCGCCGCTAGCTGACTCCCGCGGCCCGTACGCCTCCCGGCGTGCGGGCCGCACCCCGTTGTCCACGCGTTCGTCCGTACGTGCCCCCGTGCACGTGCGTTTCCTCTGGAGGTACCCCCCGTGGCGCAGGCCCCGGCGGTAAAGCAGCGTCCCGGCACCACCCGGACCCTGCTCAAGGGCGTCGACGGCGCCGGCACGGTGCGCCGCACCGTCCTCCCCGGCGGCCTTCGGGTCGTCACCGAGACCCTGCCGACGGTGCGCTCCGCGACCTTCGGCATCTGGGTCGGCGTCGGCTCGCGGGACGAGACCCCGCAGCTCAACGGCGCCACCCACTACCTGGAGCACCTGCTCTTCAAGGGCACCGAGCGGCGCAGCGCGCTGGACATCTCGGCGGCCCTGGACGCGGTCGGCGGCGAGATGAACGCCTTCACCGCGAAGGAGAACACCTGCTACTACGCCCGGGTCCTGGACACCGACCTGCCGCTGGCCATCGACGTGGTCTGCGACATGCTCACCGGCTCGCTGATCCGCCCCGAGGACGTGGAGGCCGAGCGCGGCGTCATCCTGGAGGAGATGGCGATGGCCGAGGACGACCCGGGCGACGTGGTGCACGACCTGTTCGCCAAGGTGATCTACGGCAGCGGCCCGCTGGGCCGTCCGATCCTCGGCACCCAGGAGACCATCAGGACGCTCACCCGGGACCAGATCGCCGGCTTCTACCGCCGCCGCTACCGGCCCGAGCACCTGGTCATCGCGGCGGCCGGCAACCTCGACCACCGCAAGGTCGTCAAGCAGGTCGAGCAGGCCTTCGCGCCGGTGCTGGCGGCCTCCACCGCGACCCCCGCCGAGGCCCGCCGCGGCGTCAAGGCGCTGCGTACGGCCGGCCGGGTCGAGGTGCTCAACCGCTCCACCGAGCAGGCCCACCTGGTGCTGGGCGTGCCCGGCGTGCCGCGGCACGACGAGCGCCGCTGGGCGATGGGCGTGCTGAACGCGGCCCTCGGCGGCGGGATGAGCTCCCGGCTGTTCCAGGAGGTCCGCGAGAAGCGCGGCCTGGCGTACTCGGTCTACTCGTACTCCTCGTCCTACGCGGACAGTGGCCTGTTCGGCATCTACGCCGGCTGCCAGCCCAAGCGGGTCGAGGAGGTGCTGCGGATCTGCCGCGCCGAGCTGGCCAAGGTGGTCGAGGAGGGCATCACCGAGGAGGAGCTGAACCGGGCGATCGGCCAGATCTCCGGCTCCACCGTGCTCGGCATGGAGGACAGCGGCTCGCTGATGAACCGGATCGGCAAGGCCGAGCTCAGCTACGGGCACCACCTGTCGGTGGACGACATGCTGGAGCGGATCGCGTCGGTGACCCTGGAGGACGTCCACGCGGTGGCCCGTGATGTGCTGGGCGCGTACCGGCCGTCGCTGGCGCTGATCGGCCCGGTCAACGACAAGCGGGCCGCCAGGCTCGCCGATCTGCTGGTGTGAGACCGAGACTGCTGGTGAGAGGACTTTCGCTATGACGCTGCGTGTCGCCGTGATCGGTGCCGGGGGACGGATCGGCTCCGAGGCGGTCAAGGCCGTCGAGGCCGCGCCGGACCTGGAGCTGGTCGCCACCCTCGGCCGCGGCTCCGCGCTGGAGGAGCTGACCGGGGCCGGCGCGCAGGTCGCCGTCGAGCTGACCCACCCGGACTCGGTGATGGGCAACCTGGACTTCTGCCTGCACCACGGCATCCACGTGGTCACCGGCACCACCGGCTGGACGGACGAGCGGCTCGCCACCGTCCGCGGCTGGCTGGACGAGGCCCCGGAGCTCGGCCTGCTGATCGCGCCGAACTTCTCCATCGGCGCCATCCTCGGCATGAAGTTCTCCCAGATCGCCGCCCGGTACTTCGAGTCGGTCGAGGTGGTCGAGCTGCACCACGACCGCAAGGCCGACGCCCCCAGCGGCACCGCCACCCGTACCGCCCAGCTGATCGCCGCGGCCAGGGCCGAGGCGGGCCGGCCGCCGCAGCAGGACCCGACCACCCACAGCCTGCCCGGCGCGCGCGGCGCCGACGTGGACGGGGTGCCGGTGCACGCGGTGCGGCTGCGCGGCCTGCTCGCCCACCAGCAGGTGATGTTCGGCGACACCGGTGAGACGCTCACCATCCGGCACGACTCGCTGCACCACAGCAGCTTCATGCCGGGCATCCTGCTGGGCGCGCGCAGGGTCGTCGGGACGCCGGGGCTGACCTTCGGCCTCGAACACTTCCTGGACCTGTGACCGTGCCGAACTCCAGGAGTGCGTCATGACCTCCCGCACCGGCTTCTTCGCCCTGTCCGGCGTGCTGCTGCTGGTCGCGCTGGTCTGCGTGGGCGAGGGCGTCCAGCTGATCGCCACCGGCAAGCCGCTCGGCATCGGCCTCGGCGTCTGCGCCTTCGTGGTCCCGGTGATCGGCGTCTGGTTCCTGCGCCAGACCGTCCGCTTCGGCCGGGACAGCGAGCGGCTGGCCCGCGAGCTGGAGGCCGAGGGCGGCCTGCCGGTGGACGAACTGAAGCGCAGCAAGGGCGGGCGGATCGACCGGGCCTCGGCCGACGCGGTGTTCGCCCGCCGCCGGACCGAGGCCGAGGACACGCCGGGCGACTGGCGGGTCTGGTTCCGCCTCGCCGTGGCCTACGCCGACGCCGGCGACACCCCGCGCGCCCGCAAGACCATGCAGCACGCCATCAGGCTGCACAGCACCGAACCCGCAAGGAGTAACGCGTGAGCGACGAACCGACGGCCCCCAGCTTCCGCAGTGACGTGACGGTGGAGCTGGTCCGCAGCGCCGCCGCCGACTCGGACGTCATCTGGGCGGCCCGGGTCTCGACCGCGGGCGAGCAGTCCCTGGAAGCCGTCCAGCAGGACCCGGAGAAGTCCAAGGGCCTGATCAACTTCCTGATGCGCGACCGGCACGGCACGCCGTTCGAGCACAACTCGATGACCTTCTTCATCAGCGCGCCGATCTTCGTGTTCCGGGAGTTCCACCGGCACCGCAGCGGCTGGTCGTACAACGAGGAGTCCGGCCGCTACCGCGAGCTCCAGCCGGTCTTCTACGTCCCGGGCGAGGAGCGAAAGCTGGTCCAGCAGGGCCGTCCCGGCAAGTACGAGTTCTACGAGGGCACGCCCGAGCAGCACAGGACCACCACCGAGGCGATGGAGGCCGCGTACCGCGAGTCCTACGTCCGCTACCAGGAGATGCTGGCCGCCGGGGTGGCCCGCGAGGTGGCCCGCGCGGTGCTGCCGGTGGGCCTGTTCTCCTCGATGTACGCGACCTGCAACTCGCGTTCGCTGATGCACTTCCTCTCCCTGCGCACCAAGCGGGAGAACTCGGCGGTGCCGTCGTTCCCGCAGCGCGAGATCGAGATGGTCGCCGAGCAGATGGAGGAGCAGTGGGCCCGGCTCATGCCGCTCACCCATGCGGCCTTCGAGAAGCACGGCCGGGTCGCCCCCTGACCTGGGACGACAGGCATCCGGGCAGAGTGTCTGGCATGTCTGGATTGCGGCTTTTCTAGCCGCTCCCTACATTCGTGAACACGGATTCCGGTGCTGCCCGAACCCCCGAGCGGGCAGCACCGGAATCCCACGTCCACACCCCCGGCGCGCTGCGCCGGTCCGAACAGCGGACCGGCATGGGTACCGCCCCACCGCCTACGAGTAGCTTTGGACGCATGGCTCCGACCTCCACCCCCCAGACGCCGTTCGGCCGGGTCCTGACCGCGATGGTCACCCCGTTCACCGCCGACGGCGGACTCGACCTCGACGGCGCCCAGCGCCTCGCCACGCACCTCGTGGACTCCGGCAACGACGGCCTGGTCGTCAACGGCACCACCGGTGAGTCCCCGACCACCAGCGACGCCGAGAAGGCCCAGCTGGTGCGCGCCGTGGTCGAGGCGGTCGGGGACCGCGCCCACGTGGTGGCCGGCGTCGGCACCAACGACACCCACCACAGCGTCGAGCTGGCCCGGCAGGCGGAGGCGGCCGGAGCGCACGGCCTGCTGGTCGTCACGCCGTACTACAGCAAGCCCCCGCAGGAAGGCCTGTACCGGCACAACGTGGCCGTCGCGGACGCGACCGGGCTGCCGGTCATGCTGTACGACATCCCGGGCCGCAGCGGGGTCGCGCTGAGCCACGAGACGCTGGTCCGCCTCGGCGAGCACCCGCGGATCGTCGCCAACAAGGACGCCAAGGGCGACCTCGGCGCCGCGGCCTGGGCCATCGCCCGCGCCGACCTGGCCTGGTACTCCGGTGACGACATCCTCAACCTGCCGCTGCTGTCCGTCGGAGCCGTCGGCGTGGTCAGCGTCGTCGGGCACGTGGTGGCCGGGGACCTGCGGGCGATGATCGAGGCCTTCCTGGCGGGCGATGTGGTCAAGGCCACGAGCATCCACCAGCGCCTGCTGCCGGTGTTCAGCGGTATGTTCCGCACCCAGGGCGTGATTCTCGGCAAGGCGGCGCTGGAACTCCAGGGCCTGCCGGCCGGCCCGCTGCGGCTGCCGCTGGTCGGAGCGACGCCGGAGGAGATCGCGCGATTGAGGCAGGATCTCGCCGCCGGCGGGGTACACCTCTGACAGACACGGACGTGCGCGCCCCGGCTCGCCGGACCTCCCAGGGTCCGCCGCTGGACCGGACCGAAGGCGCGAGAGCACAGACCCAGTAGGAAACGACACTGAGTACGCACGCCATATGTCTCCAGGGGGAGGACCCCGGGCATGTGGCGTGCGTCGTGAGGAGAGTCTTTTGAGCCACCCGCACCCCGAGCTCGGCGCGCCCCCGGCACTGAAGGAGGGCGCCCTCCGGATCACCCCGCTCGGCGGCCTCGGCGAGATCGGCCGCAACATGACGGTCCTCGAGTACGGGGACCGCATCCTGATCATCGACTGCGGCGTCCTCTTCCCCGAGGACGAGCAGCCCGGCGTGGACCTGATCCTCCCGGACTTCACCTACATCCGGGACCGTCTCGACAAGGTCGACGGCATCGTCCTGACCCACGGGCACGAGGACCACATCGGCGCCGTCCCGTTCCTCCTGCGGGAGAACCCGGACATCCCGCTGATCGGGTCCAAGCTGACCCTGGCCCTCATCGAGGCCAAGCTCGCCGAGCACCGCATCCGGCCGTACGTGCTGGAGGTCAAGGAGGGCGAGCGCGAGCGCATCGGTCCCTTCGACTGCGAGTTCATCGCGGTCAACCACTCCATCCCGGACGCCCTCGCCGTGGCGGTCCGCACCCCCGCCGGCATGGTCGTGGCCACCGGCGACTTCAAGATGGACCAGCTCCCGCTGGACGGCCGCCTGACCGACCTGCCGACCTTCGCCAAGCTGGCGGAGGAGGGCATGGACCTGCTGCTGGTGGACTCCACCAACGCCGAGGTCCCCGGCTTCATCCCGCACGAGCGGGACATCTCGGCCGCGCTGCGGAACGTCTTCGCGAACGCGGACAAGCGCATCATCGTCGCCTCCTTCGCCAGCCACGTGCACCGCATCCAGCAGGTGCTGGACGCCGCGCACGAGTACAAGCGCAAGGTCGCCTTCGTCGGCCGCTCGATGGTCCGCAACATGGGCATCGCCCGCGACCTCGGCTACCTGAAGGTCCCCGGCAACATGGTCGTGGACGTCAAGCAGCTGGACGACCTGCCGGACAAGGAGGTCGTGCTGATCTGCACCGGCTCGCAGGGCGAGCCGATGGCCGCGCTGTCCCGGATGGCCAACCGCGACCACCAGATCCGCATCGTCGAGGGCGACACCGTCGTCCTGGCCTCCTCGCTCATCCCGGGCAACGAGAACGCCGTCTACCGGGTGATCAACGGCCTGACCCGCTGGGGCGCCAAGGTCGTGCACAAGGGCAACGCCAAGGTGCACGTCTCCGGCCACGCCTCGGCCGGCGAGCTGCTCTACTTCTTCAACATCTGCAAGCCGCGCAACCTGATGCCGGTCCACGGCGAGTGGCGCCACCTGCGCGCGGCCGCCGAGCTGGGCATCGCCACCGGGGTGCCGCGCAACCGCGTGGTCATCGCCGAGGACGGTGTCTGCGTCGACCTGGAGAAGGGCGTCGCCCGGATCGTCGGCAAGGTGCAGGCCGGCTACGTCTACGTGGACGGCTCCTCGGTCGGCGACATCACCGAGGCCTCGCTCAAGGACCGCAGGATCCTCGGCGAGGAGGGCTTCATCTCGGTCTTCGTCGCGGTCGACTCGACCAACGGCAAGATCATCGGTCGCCCGACCATCCAGGCCCGCGGTTCCGGCATCGACGACAACGCGTTCGTTCCGGTCGTCGCCAAGCTCCAGGAGGCCCTGGACCGCTCGGCGAGCGACGGCGTGCTGGACCCCCGCCAGGTGCAGCAGCTCGTCCGCCGGACCATCGGCAAGTGGGTCGCGGACAACTACCGCCGCCGGCCGATGATCCTGCCCGTCGTGGTCGAGGTCTGACGCTCGCTCAACACCGGCTGAGGCTGGTTTGACGTGGGGCGACCCGGTGCGTAATGTTCTCCGGGTTGCCCCACGGGACGGCCCCTCGGAAACGGACTCGAATTTGAATTCGAGAACGACCGGGGAAAACGGACCGAGAGATTCTGATAGAGTCCGGGAGCGCCGAAAGGCAAAAGCGGATCGAATGAATGAAACTCCGGAAAACGGAGCGGAAAACATCTGATAAGCTTGAAACACGAAAGAACGAAGCCCGGAGGGCCTGCTGGAAGGCAGTCCGAAGGAAGCGTCCGTTCCTT
>NZ_JBVJRP010000030.1:0-63229 GCF_055607525.1 Kitasatospora sp. NPDC036993
CCGACCCCGCCTTCGCACCCGAGGTCCACGGCAACGACGAACCCTTCACCGTCTTCACCCGCTGGATCGAGACCGAGTTCGACAACACCATCCCGGCCTTCGGCGGTGCGCCGGCGGCCGACGCCGAGACCGACGCCCCGGTCCGCCGGACGGTGGTGGTCGAGGTCGGCGGCAAGCGCCTGGAGGTCTCGCTGCCCGAGTCCCTCGGCGCGGTGGCGGCCGGCGGCGCGGGCGGCGCGGCCGGCACCCGCAAGGCGCCGCGTCGCCAGGCGGGCCGCAAGGCCGGCGCGGCGGCCTCGGGCGAGTCGCTCACCTCGCCGATGCAGGGCACCATCGTCAAGGTCGCCGCCGAGGACGGGCGGCGGGTCGAGGAGGGCGATCTCATCGTCGTCCTGGAGGCCATGAAGATGGAGCAGCCGATCACCGCCCACCGCTCCGGCATCGTCAAGGACTTCTCGGTCGAGGTCGGTGCCTCGATCTCGGCCGGTACCGTGATCTGCGAGATCAAGGACTGACAGCCCCGCGCTGTGGACCGTGACGCCCGGCCCGGTACCTCCGGCCGGGCGTCACGGCTGTCCGCCGGGGCGCCCGGCCCCGGTCCGTCAGGCGGGCACCTCGGCGACCACCAGCCAGCGCCTGCCGCCGTCCTCGGCGGAGGCGACGAGAGTGCCGCCGACCAGGGTGATCCGTTCGCGCATCCCGGTCAGTCCGTAGCCGGGGACGTGGTCGGCGTCCGGCCGGCGCCCGCAGCGGGTCCGGTTCTCCACACTGAGCCGCACCGCCTCGGGGCCGAAGTCCAACGCGATCTCCACCCGCTCCCCCACCGCGTGCTTGGCCGCGTTGGTCAGCGCCTCGCGGGTGGCCTGGGCGAGCGACACCGCGGCCGCCGGGGCCAGGCCGCGCACCCGGCCGGTGATCAGCAGCCGCACCTCGCCGGGGTGGTTGAGCCGGTGCTCGGCGGCGAGCTGTTCGATCGCCTCGTCCAGCGGCGGGACGTCGTCGCGCAGCGCGGCCACCGCTTCACGGGCCTCGGTGAGGCCCTCGTCCGCGAGCCGGTTCGCCCGCCGGACCCTGGCGAGCGCCCCCTCCGAGTCGCCCTTCTCGATCTGCGCGGTGGCGACCTTGAGCTGGACGGTGAGGGCTCCGAGCGAGTGGGCGAGCACGTCGTGCATCTCGCGGGCGATCCTGGTGCGTTCGGCGAGGGCGGCGCCGCGGGCCTGCTCACGCTGCATCAGCCGGGACTGCGCCAGCAGCTGTTCGGCCTGTTCGGCGCGCAGCTGGGACTGCCGGCGGTTCAGGCCGATCAGGGTGAGGAGCAGGACCAGCAGGGTGTGGCCGAGCACGGCGCCGAACGGCCGCCCGGCGAGGGCGCAGCTGATCCAGGTCAGCGCGAGGCAGATCATGATCACACCGGCCATCAGCTGTCCCGGCGGGCCGGTGAGCGCGGTGAAGCGGCCGAGCACCACGCAGAGCACGATCACGGCGGTGCTGTCGTGGGCGGCGCCGACCGCGAGGGAGGGCACCAGCGCGCTGGCGGCCAGCATCGCGGCGGCGGCGCCCGGGCGGGTCCGGTCCAGGGCGATGAACAGGAGCCAGGTGACGGCGCTGAAGGTGTAGGCGGCCCAGATCCGCGGGCTGTCCTCGTGCGCGGTGCCCAGCGCCACCGCCAGGGCCAGGGTGCCGAGGCACTGGACGACCAGCCACCCGGGGGCGATGCGGTCGATGAAGTGGCCGCCGTCGGGCTTCGGTGTCATGCGTACCATTCCGGAAGGGTGCGGTGGGCCGCGGCCGCGGCCCGGTGAGCGGGCCGTCCGCCGCGGACGGGGGTGCCGGTGCCGTCGCTCCGGCGGAGTTTGCGGATTCCCGGGAAGCCGGGGTAGGAGAACAGAAGACGCGTCGTCACATCGCCCTGGCCACGGCCGGGCGGTACACCACGGCGACGCGAACGGTACGACCTCGGGGAACGCACATGAGCGAGACGCAACGACCGACCGGCCCGGTGCGGGTCCTGGTCGTCGACGACCAGCAGATCGTCCGCGAGGGACTGATGTCCCTGCTGGACCTGATGGACGACATCGAGGTGGTGGGCGGCGCCGCGGACGGCGTGGAGGCCGTGAGCATGGTGGCCGAGACCCGCCCGCAGGTGGTCCTGATGGACCTGCGGATGCCCCGGGGCGGCGGCGCCGAGGCCACCGCGCGGATCGTCGCCGACCACCCGGAGGTGACCGTGCTGGCGTTGTCCACGTACGCCGACGACGAGTCGATCGCCGCCGCGCTCGGCGCCGGGGCGCGCGGCTACCTCACCAAGGACGCCAACCGCGAGCAGATCGCCATGGCGATCCGCAACTCGGCGCACGGCCAGTCGACCTTCGATCCGACGGTGACCCGCCGGCTGGCCGCCGCGCTCGCCGCCGCGCCGCCCGTCCCGCCGCCGGCTCCGGTCCAGGAGACCGAGGCGGTCCGCCGGGCGAAGGCCCGCGGCGTCCGCCGGAAGGTCTTCCCCGACGGTCTGACCAACCGCGAGGTGGACGTGCTGCGGCTGATCGCGGACGGGCTGAGCAATCCGGAGATCGCCGGCGCGCTGTTCATCGAGGAGGCGACGGTCAAGACGCACATCAACAACGTGTTCGCCAAGATCGACGCGCGCAACCGGGCGGACGCGGTCCGCTACGTGTTCCGGCAGGGCCTCGACCGGCTCTGAGGCGACGGGGCGTCGGTGGCGGACCGGAGCGTCGCGGCCGCCTCGGCGCGACGCCCGTCCGCGGCTCAATCCCGGCCGCCGGCGGTCAGGTCGCGCAGGTGCAGGCGCAGGATCCGCAGCGCGGTGTCCGCCTCGATGCCGCCGGGTTGCAGGACCATGCCGAGGGCGAGGCCGTCCAGCAGGGCGGCGAGCCGCCCGGTCTCCAGTTCGACGTCGACGTCCGCGGGGAGGCCGCCGGCGGCCCTGGCCTCGTGCAGGACGCGTGAGACGAGTTCGCGGGCCGCCTGCTGCATCAGGGCGGCCCCGGGTCTGAACTCCGGCCGGGTGCGGGCCGCGAAGGTGAACGCCAGCCACAGCACGGCCTCCTCGCGCCTGGCCCCGTCCAGCGGCAGCAGTTCGGTCAGCAGGGCCTCGGTGACGGCGCGCCGGTCGACGCCGGCGTCCGGGTCCAGCAGCTTCTCGGCGTGGACGCGGATGCGGGTGTCGATGCGCCGCCGCAGCTCCTCCATCGCGAAGATCAGCACGTCGGCCTGGTTGTCGAAGTAGTGCCGCACCGAGCCGATCGCGAGGCCGGCCTCCTCGGCGATGTTGCGCAGTGAGGCGTGTTCGAGACCGTCCCTGCTGACGATGCGCAGTACGGCTCGCGCCACGTCCTGACGGCGGGTTTCGGGGGCTACGACCTTCGGCATGTTGTTGTTATAGCACGGGTGCGCTAAATTAAGTTCGGCAAGGCCGAGTGGCGACCCGGGAACAAAGGGGCACAAACAGTGAACACCTGGCTACTCGTGGCGATCATCGCCGTCGGCGCTGTTGCCCTGATCATCAAGCGCCTGATCGGCGAGCCGATCAACGTCCGTGACCTCTTCGGCCCCGCGGTGGTGCTCACCGCGCTGGGGATCTGGTCCGTCGCGGAGGTCAAGGAACTCAACGGCACGGACATCGGCTGGGTCCTCGGCGGCTCCGTCATCAGCCTGGGCTTCGGCCTGGTGCGCGGCTCCACCGTCGTCGTCTTCGAGAAGAACGAGGTCCTGCACCAGCGCTACACGCCGAAGACCTTCCTGGTCATCGTCGTCGCCTTCGTGGCCTCCGCGCTCTACGGCCTGCTCGCCAAGAAGATGGGCATGCACGAGGACGCCCGGCCGATGAACCTCTCCATCGGCATCGGCTTCCTCGGCGAGGCGCTCGTCATCGGCTACCGCGGCCTGCTCAAGGGCGGCAACTTCGCGCCGGAGAAGCCCAGCCTGCTGGACAAGTACACCGGCCGCGGCGACCAGGGCCGGCAGGGACCGGACCAGGGCCAGGACCAGGGGCAGGGGCAGAACCAGGGCGACGGCCGGCCGGGCCAGAACCGGAGCCCGGCTGCCGGCCTCCTGGACCGGTACCGCTCCGGCGGCAGCATCCTGGACGACCTCGACAAGTTCAAGCGCCGCTGAGCGACGCGCACCGTACGCGAAGAGGCCCGGCCGGGGTTCCCGGCCGGGCCTCTCGCACTCCCGGGGCGCCCCCTCGCTCGGCCCGGGATCGCCGGAGGGCGGCACCGCCCACGCGTGCGGGTGGTGCCGCCCTCCGTGACCGCCCTCGATGACCGCGGCCCGTGGCCGCGGCCCGCGCGGATCAGGCCGGGTACAGCTCCGGACGCCGGTCCGTCAGGTACGGGGTGGTGGCCCTCGCCTCGGCCACCACCGCCGGGTCGACGTCCGCGAACAGCAGGCCCGCGTCCGCCTCCAGGTGCAGCGCTGTGCCGTCCGGCGCGGCCACCGTGGTGTTCCCGCAGAAGCTCAGACCCCCGTGCTCCCCCGCCCAGTTGGTGTAGGCGATGTAGAGCTGGCTCTCGAAGGCCCGGGCCGGCACCAGGGTGCGGGCCACGAACTCCCAGGGCCGCATCAGCCCGGTGGGCGCCAGCAGCAGTTCCGTCCCGGCCAGCGCGTGCGCCCGGACCATCTCGGGGAACTCCACGTCGTAGCAGATCAGCAGACCGACCGTCAGACCGCCGAAGGACGCCTGGACGACGGCGGTGTCGCCCGGCGTGAACAGCGCGCGCTCGGCCCGCCCGTACAGGTGCGTCTTGCGGTACACCGCGAGGGTGTCGCCGCGACCGTCCACCAGGCGGACCGAGTTGTAGAGCGCGTCCCCGTCGGTCTCCGGCCAGCCGTGGACCAGCCCGATACCGAACTCCCGCGCGATGGCCGAGACTTCGGCGCACTGCGGGCCGTCCACCGGCCCGGCGGCCTCGTTCCGGACGCCGGGGAGCAGCGGGTAGCCGCCGACCGAGATCTCGGGGGTGACCAGGAGTCCGGCCCCCTCCTCGGCCGCACGGCGTGCCGCCTCCCGCAGCTGTTCGTACGACTGCCGGACGCCCGTCGTGCCGGACGCGGCCTGAAGGCAGGCGATTCTCACTGGGGGAAACCTCCGGGGTCTCGGGTACGGGCGCGGCCGCTACCGCTGTTCCTGTGCCAGCTGCTCCAGCTGCCGCTTGTCCGGCTTGCCGTTGCGGTTGAGCGGGAAGCGGTCCAGGACGACGACCCGGTCGGGCTGCTCGTAGGTGGCCAGCATGCCACGGACGGCCTCCCGCCAGTACGCCGCCTCCCGGCCCTCCTCGTCCTCGACGAAGAAGACCAGCTGCGAGCCGCGGCGCTCGTCGGGCAGCGGGACGATCCGCACCGAGCAGCCCTCGGCCGCCACCTTGCGCTCGATCAGCTCCGGGTAGAGCGTGTAGCCCATCCGGTCCACGGCGAACTTGCGGCCGAGCACGAAGAGGTTGCCGTGCTCGTCCAGGTGGCCGAGGTCGCCGGTGCGCTGCCAGCCGGTCGGGGCGGGCAGCAGCGAGCCGTCCTCGGCGAGGTGGCCCTCCATGCCGTCCGGGGTGTCCACCTCGATCTCGCCGGCCTGGCCGGCGGGCACCGTGGCGCCGTCCTCGTCGACGACGCGCAGCGCGATGCCCTCCATGACCCGGCCGGTGGCGACCGGGTTCTCCAGGGTCGCGAAGGCGATGTTGCCCAGCTCGGTGCTGCCGTAGCTGTCCAGCAGCGGCAGCCCGAACTCGGCGACGTACCGGTCGACCAGCGTGCCGTCCAGCGGGGCGGCGCCGACGCAGAACATCCGGCTGCGCTCGATGTGCGCCCGCAGGGCCGGCTTGCGGCCGATCAGGTTGAGGATGGAGCGGTAGCTGGCGGGCGTGGCGTCGATGACGGTCGCCCCGGTGTCCCCGGCCATCCGCAGCGCGCGGTCGAGCCGCTTGTACGGGGCGACCACCAGCGAACTGCGGGTGAGCCAGGCGATGAGCACCATGGACAGCCCGTACTGGTGGGAGAACGGCAGCAGCGGCAGCAGCACGTCGTCCGCCACGTGGCCGACCTGGCGGGCGTTGCGCTCCAGGTTCTTCAGGAACTTCCCGCCCGACTTGACGACGCCCTTGGGCTGGCCGGTGGAGCCGGACGTCCACATGATCAGGCCGTCGGGCATCTCGCCCCAGGCCGTCACGTCGAGTTCGCGCTCGGCGGTCTCCCGGCCCGCCGCGGCGACCAGGAGTTCGTAGAGGTGGATCGGGTCGTGGGACGGGTCGATCGGGGAGTCCTCGTCGACCAGGACCACCTTGGCCCCGGTCCGCCGGACGATCCGGGCGGTCTCCTCCACCGTCTCCTGCTGGTCGACGAGCACGATGGAGGCTCCGGCGTGCATGAGGCCCAGCAGCGTGCCCAGCCAGGCCACCGAGTTCCCCGCCTTGAACACCACACGCTGGCCTGGGCCGACACCGCGCTCGCGGAGGGCCTCGGCGATGCGCAGGGCCTCCTGTTCGAACGCGGGGAGAGTCAGCACCGTGTCGGGGCCGTAGATCTTCGAGGTCACTGGTCGGGCGCTTCCTTCCTCGGGCCCGGAGGCGAGCGGCGCGCGCGGCCGCGAACCGGACAGGAAGCCGCCCGGGGCATACGTGCCGTCGTCGTCCGGGACGGTTGAGGGGACCTCCGGTTCGCCACCGGGACGTCGTCAACGGTCCCCACCCACGAAGTTAGGGAGCGCACACCCGTCCGGGAAACCCTTAGCCGCCCCTAGAGCCCCTTGTTCTCACCCGAGATGAGCTGGTCGTGCACCAGGTTGGCGACCTGCCGGCTGTAGCCGTCCGGACCGCCGTGCGCCCGGGGCAGGACCTCCAGCGAGAACGGTCCCGTGGTGCAGGACTCCCAGGACCGGACGTCCTCGACCAGCGCCCGCGGGCTGTGTTCCCGGGTCAGCGCGACCACCGGGCAGCGCAGTTCGGGGCCGGTGCGGGCGGGGCCGCCGCGGCCCGAGATGAACAGCGTCGCCGGGACGACGCCGGCTTCCTGCTCCAGCCGCCTCGCCACCTCGTAGGCCACGTCGGCCCCGACCCGGTGCCCGAACAGGGCCAGCGGCCGGTCCGTCCACGCCATCAGCGTGCCGAACGCCCGGTCGGCCAGCTCGGCCGTGCCGCCGATCCGCGGCGGGCCGTCGAAGTCGTACGCGCCGGGGTACTGGAAGGCCAGCACCTCCACCGTCGGCAGCAGCAGCTCCGCGAGGTCGAGCAACCGCACCGAGGAGTCGAGGAGGTGGGGGAAGAAGGCCATGCGGAACGTGCTGGGCGACATCGGGTGACGGATGTTGATGAGGTCCACACCGCCGCGGGTGTCCAAGGTCACGGTACTCGTCCCTTCAGGAGCTCGTGGGGGCGGTTCGGGGTGAAGTTCGCGTTCGCGCTCACGTCGGCGTTCACGTTCGCATTCGCATTCGCATTCTGTGCTCACGTTCGTGGACGCGTTCACGTTCACGTTCGGTGCCGCCGACACTACGGCTTGTCGGCACCGGCGGCCTCTACCCCCGGGTCTAGTCCCGGGTGGAGAAAGACAGTCCGCGAACGGCCTCGGCGCGCGGCCGGGGCGGCACGGGGCCCCGTCGCGCGGGTCGTCGGCGCCCGGTGCCGGAGCCGGACTCCGGGGCGGACTCCGGGGGCGGTCGAGGAACCCCCGGTCAGCGCTGGGGCGTCTAGGGGTTGTCCGGCCGAAACGGCGGCCGTTAGCGTCCCAGTGCACGCACCGTGGTGCGTGTCATCACACCCCCCGCAGCGCAGCGCGCCGGCGGGGACCGATGCCGTTTCTCCGATGGGTACGGCGTGATGTTCCCATGCCCGAAGGCAGTTGCGCACGACCGGATGAGGCATCGCAGATGATCAAGGTACGAGACCTTGCCAAAACGTTCCGCTCCGGGAAACAGGAAGTCGCCGCCGTCCGTGGCGTGAGTATCGACGTCGCCGACGGCGAACTGGTCGGCTTCCTGGGTCCGAACGGCGCCGGCAAGACCACCACGCTGCGGATGCTCGCCACTCTGCTGCGCCCGACCTCAGGCGAAGCCGTGGTCGCCGGGTGCGACCTGCTCTCCGACCCCGCGGGCGTGCGCCGCCGCATCGGCTACGTCGGCCAGGGCAACGGAGCCGGCACCGACCAGCGCGTTAGCGACGAACTGATCACCCAGGCCCGGCTGTACGGCATGAGCGCCGCCACCGCCAAGGCCCGGGTCACCGACCTGCTCGACCGCTACGACCTGTCCGGGATGGAGCGGCGGATCGTCTCCACCCTCTCCGGCGGCCAGCGCCGGCGGCTCGACATCGTGATGGGCGTCCTGCACCAGCCCGGGCTCGTCTTCCTCGACGAGCCGTCCACGGCGCTCGACCCGCAGAGCCGCAGCAACCTCTGGGACCACATCAGGTCGCTGCGCGACGAGCACGAGACCACCGTCTTCCTCACCACCCACTACCTCGACGAGGTCGACGCGCTGTGCGAGCGCATCCTCGTCATCGACGGCGGCACCATCATCACCGAGGGCACTCCCGACGGGCTCAAGAGCGAGATCTCCGGCGACCTCATCACCCTCACCACCGACGACCCGGCCGCCGCCGCCGAGATCGCCGGCCGGCTGCCCGGCGCCCGCGAGATCGCCGTCGACGGAAAGGTGCTGCGGGTGCGGGTGCCGCTCAGCTCCACCGTCCTGCCGGGGCTGCTGCGCGAACTCGACCGGGTCGACCTGGCCGTGCACGAGGTGCAGACCCAGCGGCCCACCCTCGACGACGTCTTCCTCACCCTCACCGGCCGCAGCCTGCGGGACGCCGACGCCACCCCCGACGCCGAAGACCAGGGAGAATGACGGTGCGCTACTTCCAGCAGACCGGGCACATCTTCGTCCGCTCCGTCCGCCCCTGGGTGCGCAGCCCCGCCCAGCTGCTCGTCGGCGTCTCCGGACCGCTCGTCTACCTGGTGCTCTTCGGCCCCCTGCTGAAGAACACCCTCCCCCGGGACATCGACGCCTGGCAGTGGTTCGTCCCCGGCATGCTGATGCAGCTCACCCTGTTCGGCGCCGCCTACGCGGGCTTCTCCATCACCCCCGAACTGCGCTCCGGCGTCATGGAGCGGCTGCGCGTCGCCCCCGTCAGCCGGGCCGCACTGCTCTCCGGCCGCGTCCTCGGCGACCTCGCCCAGACCGGCATCCAGGGCGCCGTCCTGCTCGCCGTCGCCACCGCCTTCGGCTTCCGCGCCTCCGTGCCCTCGGTGCTGCTGCTCCTGGCGCTGTCCGCCGTCCTGTGCGCCGGGATCGCCTGCTCCTCGTACGGGCTGGCGCTGATCCTCAAGCAGGAGAACCGTTTCGCCCCGCTGCTGAGCATGGTCCTGGTGCCACTCATGCTGCTCTCCGGCCTTCTCCTGCCCATGCAGAACGCCCCGGACTGGCTGCACACCCTGGCCCGCGCCAACCCGCTCACCCACGTCGCCGACGCCCTGCGCGACATCGCCGCCGGCCACTACGCCACCCAGGCCACCGCCACCGGCACCCTCGCCGCCCTGAGCCTGGTCGTCATCTTCGGCCTCTGGGGCATGCGCGTCATCAACCGCGAACAGGGCTGACCGCCCGCTCCCACCCGCCCCCACGCCGTCGGCCCCCCGAGCACACCCGCTCGGGGGGCCGACGGCTTCGGCCATCTGCCCGACTACCTTCCCTGATCAGTGATGTGACGCAGGGTCGGCAGGCTCGGGCCCCGGGGCGCATAGGATCCCGGCGTGGCCACGTATCGCAGCGGTGCTCCGCGCCGCCATCAGATCGCCCGCCGGCTCCAGGAGCGCGCCGAATCCGGCGAGTTGGAGGCGTGCGAGGAGTTCGGCGCCCGGCAGTACGCCCGCCACGAGCCGCAGGCGCGCCGCGCCGCGCTCTCCTCCGCCGCGCTACGCCCCGACGATTCCGTTTGAACCCCGTTACCGGCGCCAATGTATGACGGTGGTGAACCCCGGCGCCCTGCACCCGGGAACAACGGCGGTCGCCCGCGGCGAAATCCGATCGAAAGCGGGACGACACCCACCCCCGGCAGCATGGGCGTGCACAAGACACCAGCCAACGGGGGGAACCATGGAGTTCAGCTTGCTCGGTCCCGTCGAAGCCAGACGCAACGGCAAGCCCATCGGGCTGTCCGGGACCAAGATGCGCACGCTGCTCGCGGCACTGCTGATCGCTCGCGGAAGGGTGGTCCCGGACGCACGGCTGAGTTGGCTGCTGTGGGGCGCCTACCCGCCCACAACGATGAACGCGCAGATCTACACGTACGTCTCCCGGTTGCGCAAACTCCTCGAACCCGAGGTCGCCATCGTCCGGCGGGCGCCCGGATACGCCTTCGAGACCGGTGACAGCCTCGTCGACGTCGTCGAGTTCGAGCGACTGGAACGCGAGAGCCGCGCCGCGCTCCAGGCACACCGCCACGAGGAGGCGAGGAGCCTGCTGGACCGGGCGCTCGACCTGTGGCGCGGTCCGGCACTGGCCAACACCACGGACCTCCTGGTCGAGCAGGAGGAGTCGCACTGGGAGGAGGTCAGGGCGGCCGCGCTGGAGAACCGCGTGGAGGCCGGCCTCGCGCTGGGTCATCACCAGCACCTCACCGCCGAACTCGTCCGCCTCGTCAGCGACTTCCCCCTGCGGGAGCGGATGCGCGCGCAGCTGATGACCGCTCTCTACAGGTCCGGCCGCCAGGCGGACGCCTTGCGCGTCTTCCACGAGGGCCGCCATGTCCTGGCCGACGAGCTCGGAGTCGACCCGGGTGCCGAACTCACCGGGACCTACCAGGCCGTGCTCGACGGTTCCCTCGACACCGCCCCGGCCGAGCCGGTCACCCGCGCCCCTCGCATGCCCGCCCCCGCGGGGCCGGTGGCGCCGTCGACACTGCCCCCGGACACCGCCACGTTCGTCGGGAGGGAGCGAGAACTGGCCACGTTGCAGGCCCTGTTGGCCCCCGGAAGCCCGGTCCGGCGCGGCCTGGTCACCGGCCTGGGCGGGGTCGGCAAGACGGCCCCGCCCTGCGCGCCGCGCACACCAGCAGGTATCACTTCCCCGACGGGCAGCTGTACGTGGACCTCACGGACGAGCACGGCACCGCCCGGGATCCGCGCGAGGTCCTGGTCCGGCTGCTGGGCGCCCTCGGCGAGGAGACCGCGGCCGGCGACTGGACGTACGGCGCGGGGAGGTCCCCCGCCGTGGCGCTCCGCCCCCGTCTCGACGAGCTGGTGCGCCGCTACCGCGCCCGTACCGCCGGACGCAGGCTGCTGGTCGTACTGGACAACGTCTCCGACACCGAGCAGCTCGCCGCGCTCCTGCCCGACGGTGAGGAGCCCGCGGTCCTCGTGATCGGTCACCCGCACCTCGCCGCCGCCATCGGCCCGCACACCACCGTCGTCGAACCGCTCGGCGACGACGACGGCCTGGCCCTGCTGGCCGCCGCCGTGGGTGTCGGGCGGGTCGCCGAGAACCTGGCGGCCGCCCGGCAGATCGTCGCGTACTGCGGCGGCGTCCCGCTCGCCCTGCGGACGGCGGGCGCCCGGCTCGCCGCCCGCCCCACTGGTCGCCGGCACTGCTGGCCGGCCGGCTCGCCGCGCCGGCCGACCGGCTGCGCGAACTGCGTTTCGGCGGCCTGGACATGCCACGCTCGCTGTGCTCCTGGCTGCGGCTGACCGGCGTGGCGGAGGACGACCTGCGCCGGTGCGCCGCGCTGGGCGAGCGCTCCTTCTCGGCCGCGACCGCCGCCGCCGTCCTGGATCTTCCCGTCGTCCTGGCCGAGGACCTGCTGGAGCGGCTGGCCGACGCCTCGCTCATGGACCCCACGGAACCGTCCGGAGGGACGAACGGGGTTCCGCGGTACCGGCTCCACCGGCTCGTGCTCTGCTACGCACGCTCCCTGCCCGTCCGGATCCCCGTCGACACCGCGCTGCCGGTAGCGAGTTGAGCAGCTTCCCACCGCCCCCGTCCGTTCTCGGCCCATCGCCGCCTCACACCACGAGAGACAAGAGGATTATGAGCAACGACGCAGTAGTGCTGACGTCGGTGACGAAGACCTACCGAGCGGGCGACCACACGGTCAGAGCACTCGACGGGGTCTCGCTCGCCCCGCCGGCCGGGAGTTTCACTGCCATCATGGGGCCCTCGGGATCGGGGAAGTCCACCCTCCTGCAGTGCGCGGCGGGCCTCGACCGGCCGGACGACGGCTCCATCACCCTCGGCGGCACCGAGCTGACCGGCATGTCCGAGGGCGAGCTGACGCTGCTCCGGCGGAGCCGGATCGGCTTCGTCTTCCAGCAGTTCAACCTGATGTCGATGCTGACCGCCGAACAGAACCTGGCGCTTCCGCTGCGGCTGGCCGGCCGCAAGCCCGCGCGCGGCGCGGTGGAGGAGGCGCTGCGCCGGGTCGGCCTCGCCGACCGCGCCCGCCACCGGCCCTCCGAGCTGTCCGGCGGCCAGCAGCAGCGGGTCGCCCTGGCCCGCGCCCTGATCACCCGTCCCGAGGTGCTGTTCGGCGACGAGCCGACCGGCGCCCTGGACTCCTCCACCGGCCGCGAGGTGCTCGCCCTGCTGCGCGGCCTGGTCGACGACGACGGCCAGACCGTCGTCATGGTGACGCACGACCCCCAGGCCGCCTCCCAGGCGGACCGGGTGGTCTTCCTCGTCGACGGCCGGGTCAGCGGTGAGCTGCTGCGGCCCGCCGCCCACGAGATCGCCGCGCGGATGACCGAGCTCGAGGAGATCCCGTGCCGAGTGTCGCCCTGGCCACGGTGCGGGCCCGCTGGGCCCACTTCGTGGGTGTGTTCCTCGCCGTCGCACTCGGTGTCGGCCTGACCGCCTCGATGGGGCTCGCGCTGGCGGCCACCCTCGACGCACCGCAGGAACTCAAGGACCGTGACGCGGACGCCGTGTTCACGGTCAACGCCATGCTCGGCACCGCCTCGGCCGTCACCACCTTCACCTCCGTGTTCGTCGTGGCGTCGGCGTTCGCCTTCGCGGTGGCCCAGCGCCAGCGCGAGTTCGGTCTGCTCCGCATCGCCGGGGCGACCCCCCGCCAGCTGCGGGTCGCCGTCCTCGTCGAGGCGGCCCTGGTGGCCGTCCCCGCCGCGCTGGCCGGGATGCTGATCGGCAGCGTGGGCGGCCCCGCCCTGGTCGACTGGATGGCCCGGGAGCGGCTCGCGCCCGCGTGGCTCACGGTGGGCGACCAGGTGTGGCCCTACGCCGTGGCCTTCGCGATCGGGCTCGTGGTCGCTCTCACCGGCGCGTTCGCCGCGTCGGGCCGGGCGGCCCGCACCAGCGCCGTCGAAGTACTGCGGGAGTCGGCCGTCGACAAGCGGGTGATGACGCTCGGACGGTGGGTGTTCGGCGGACTGCTGCTGGCCGGCGGGCTGGTCCTGTTCGTCCAGCAGCTGGTGTCCGACCCGGCGAGCCCGCTCAAGCGCAAGACGTACACCACCGAGCCGATGCTGCTCATCGGCGCGTTCGCCCTGCTGGCCCCGCCGGCCGCCGGACCGCTGGTGCGGCTCGTCACCCGGCCGCTGGCGTCCGCCCGGGGCGCGGTCGGGATCCTGGTGCGCGAGAGCGCGACCGCCGGTGTCCGGCGGACCTCCGCGATCGCCGCCCCGGTGCTCGTCAGTGTCGCCCTGGCCGGGTCCCTGCTCGGCTCGACGGACACCGTCGGCGCGGGCAAGGCGGACGAGATGCGCAGCCGTACGGTCGCGGACTTCGTCGTCACCCCGGTGTCCGGGACGACGCTGGACGACGCCGCCGTCCGGGCGGCCGCGGTGCCGGGCAGCCGTACGTCCGTCACGGCGCCCACCACGGTCGAGTACCTCTACGAGGGCGTGGTGCGGGTGCCCGAGCAGGGCCGGGTCGTCGATCCGGCGGTCTTCGCCGAGCTGTCGAGCCTCCCGCTGATCGCCGGGTCGGTGAAGGACCTGGACGACCGGTCGATCGTCGTCAACGACGAATGGCCGGTCACCGAGGTCGGCCGGCAGGTCGACGTCTGGCGGGCGGACGGCGCCAAGGTGGCGCTGACCGTCGCCGCCGTGATGCGCAGGGGCACGGGCGGCAACAGCGTGTACGTGACCGCCGCGAACGCCCCCGGCGCCCGTCCCGACCGGGTCGAGGTCATGGTGGACCAGGGCGCGGACCGGGCGCGGACCGGGGCCGCCCTGGCCGCGGCCGTGCGGCCGCACGGCGCCGTGTCGGCCACGGCCGAGGAGTGGATCGCGGCCTCGCAGCCGGAGACCAAGCGGGAGAGCCGGCTGGCCGTCTTCGTGGTGCTGGGGCTGGCCCTGGTCTACTCCCTGATCGCCCTGGCCGGGACGGCGGTCGCGGCCACCGGTGACCGGCGCCGTGATCTGGCGACGCTGCGGCTGACCGGGGCCACCGGCGGCCAGGTGCTGTACGTGGTGGCCGTCGAGGCGGCCGTCGTGGTGGTGGCGGGCGCGCTCCTGGGCCTGGTCGTGACCGCGCTCAACGTGATGGGAACCTGGTCCGCGCTGTCCGTACTGGTCGGGTCCGGGGCCCCGCCGGCACTGCCGTGGGCGACGATGGCCGCGGTGACGGCGGCCTGTGCCGCGGTCGCCGTCCCCGCCTCGGTCCTGGCGGCGGCGGCCGCGCTGCGGGGGCGCCCCGCAGCGGACGGGGCCGCCTGACCCACGGTCCGTTCCGCGCGGTGCGGTACCCGCCCCGGTGACGCCCGGGGCGGGTACCGCACGGCGACGGTATCCGCCCAGGGCGCCGGTCAGGGGCCGGCCGTCAGGGGCCGGTCAGCCCTTGCAGGCGTCGTCGAGCCGGGCGGACGCCTTCTCCAGCCGGGTGAAGGTCTTCTCGATGCCGGCGACCTTGCCCTGGCCCGGGTCGGACTTCAGGACCTGTCGGGCGTACTCGTCGTAGGCGTCCGCGAATGCTCATGGGCCGCATCGAGAACGGCCATCCGGGCCGCCGGACGAATCGGCCGACGGGCCCGGCTGAGACTCCCCCACGAGTTCAACCGGGCCTCTGGCCGGCGGCCTGGCCCGGACGCGACTCCCCCCACGGAGCGGCAACCGGGCCCGCATGGCATTCAGCCAGCGACACGCAGCGTACCTGTCACATCCACTCAGCGCTACCTCGCGTCGGAACCCTCCCGCAGCTGTGCGCCGCGCCGACGCAACGCCCACGGGTCGGACAGCTCATGCGTGAGCAGGCGTTCGGCGAGCCCGGCGCGCTGCCCAGGGGGGAGCGAGAGGACGGCCTTGACCAGGCTTTCGGCGGTGGCCTGGTCGATCCGCGCCGCCCAGGTCCTGGCAACCGAGCAGGCTCACGGTCCAGCGTCCAGGTGCCCGCGCGGAACCGGCTCCTCCGCGCCGTCCGGCTCCTCGGCGACACCGCGCAGCACCTCCGCGGCCCGCGCCGGGAGGAGCTCCGCGTACGTCGGCAGGTCGACGCGGTCTGCCGCGAGGAGCAGGTGCTTGGCGATCAGGCCCGCCTCGGGGAAGGAGCCGTGCACGGCCAGTGGGGCCAGCTGTCCGGGTGCCAGGCCAAGGACGCAGCCGGCGTGCAGCAGCACCTCCCGCACCCGGGTGGCGCCGAGGATCACGACGTCGTAGCCGGACCTGAGCCCGTCCGCCACCGGGTGCGTCATGCGCCGCCCCTCGCGGACTCGGCCGGTCGCGCGGTCCGGGTGTCCCCGGACCAGGCCGGCAGCAGCTCGGCGGCCCTGGCCAGCAGTTCGTCGCGGCCGATGGCATCGGCGCGGGTGGACGGCACCGTGCACGCGTACGCCCCGGCCACCGCGCCGTACAGCGCGCAGCGGCGCACGTCCTCGCCGGCGAGCCAGCCGAGCAGGAAACCGGAGGCGAAGGCGTCGCCGGCGCCGTTGGTGTCCACCACGGGGGCGGGCGGGGTGACGGCGGGGACGTGCGTCAGCTGCCCGTCGGTCAGCAGGTACGCCCCCTCAGCGCCGGCGGTGGCCACGACGATCCGGGCCCGGCCGCGCTCCGCGATGTCGCGCATGGTGCGTTCCGGGTCGGCCAGGGCGGTGGTGGACAGGAAGACGAGGTCCGCGGCGAGCGCGAAGGGCTCGTGGTAGGGGTTGGCGCCGTCCCAGTCGTGCAGGTCGGTGGAGATGGTGACGCCGGCCTCGACGAGGGCGGGCATGGCGAGGGCGCACGGGTAGGTGATCACCACGTGGGCGTGCCGGCCGGCCGCGGCCAGGGCGCGCACCGTGTCGTCCGGGAGACGGTCGCTCTCCTGGGAGCGGGTGTTGTCGTACAGCGAGAGCCGCCGCCCGTCCGGGCCGACCAGGTTGACGGCCCGCTTGGTGCCCCGGGCGGAGGGGACCTCCGTGAACGGGATGCCCCGGTCGCGGTGGAACGCCCGCACCAGGTCGCCTTCGGGGTCGTCACCGAGCAGGTCGACGTGGTGGGCGCGCAGGCCGAGCGCGGTCACACCGAGGGCCACGAAGTCGCCGCTCTGCCCCGCGCGGGTCACGATGCCCGGCTCGGTCATGTAGCTGTCGGCGTACGGGAGCGGCAGCTCGGGGACGTGGACGACAGTGTCCACGCCGGCGCCGCCCAGCACGAGGATGTCGGTCGTGGTGCTCATGGGGTGGGGTTCCTCTCTGATGCGGGTGGTGTCACAGGTCGCGGTCGAGGTCGGCGACCGCCCTGGGGCCCGGGCAGTGGGCCAGGGCGCCCGCTCCGTGTCGCCGACCCCGCGCGAGACCGGGACGCTCGCCCTGCCCGCCAAGGGGCTGAGCAACAAGCAGATCGCGCGCGTGCCCGGCATCTCGACGCCCGGCGCCAAGCGCCTGGTCGGCTCCATTCTGCTGAAGCCCGGCTCGCCCAACCGGACGGCCGCCGTGATCACGGCGCTGAAGGAAGGGCTGGTCTGGCCCGACGGCACCGGCCGGTCGGGTTCGGAGGAGGACCGGTCACCCGGTCCTCCTCGTCGCCCCCGTCACTGCTCGGTGGCCGGCGACACCACGACGCCACCGGCCGTCCTCTCCGTGCCGCCGTCCTCCTCCGCGTTCTCGTCCGCGTCCTCCGGCGCGGTGTCGGCGGCCCGGAGCCGCTTGGCACCGAGCACCGAGACGACCAGGGCCACCACGGCCGTGCCCGGGGCCAGCCAGTAGCCGGTGGCCGGGCCGAAGCGGTCGACCGCCACACCTGCCAGGGCCGAACCCAGCGAGATGCCACCCAGCAGACTGGTCACGGCCAGCGCCATGCCCTCGTTGATCTGCGAGCGTGGCACCAGCTTCTGGACCATCGTCATGCTGGTGACCATGGTCGGCGTGTTCGCCATACCGGCGACGAACATCAGCAGGCACAGCGACCAGAGGTTCCCGGCCAGTTGGAGCGGCAGCATCAGCACCGCCATGGCGGCCAGGCCGAGCAGGAACCGCGTGGTGATCCTGCCCTTCGGTACCACCAGCCCGAACAGGACACCGGACACCGCCGAGCCGGCCGCCTGGAGGGCGATCACCACACCCGCCGCCGAGGCGTTCCCCAGCTCCTCGGTGTACGCGACGGAGGCGAGGTCCAGGGAACCGAAGATGGTGCCGGTGAAGAGGAACGTCAGCAGCATGACCTGGAGGCCCCGGTTGCGCAGCGGCGCCGGAGCCGACGGGTCGGGCTCCTGCACCGGCGGTTCCGTGGACTTCTGGGCCGCGAGCAGCGACGTGCCGCCCAGCGTCAGCACCATGGCCACCAGCCGCCCCGCCTCGGGGAACAGCGCGGTGCAGAGGAAGACGGTGAGGATGGGGCCGACGATGAAGCAGATCTCGTCCAGCACCTGCTCGAAGGAGTTGGCGACGTGCAGGGACTGCTCGTCGTCCCGGTAGATCTCCGCCCAGCGCGCCCGCACCATGCCGCCGGCGTTGGGCGCGGTGGAGAAGAGGCCGGTGGCGAAGAGCGCCCAGGCCGGGGTGTCGTAGTGGGCGCAGAGCATCAGGGCGACGGACCCGAGCGCCGAGATCGCGGCGGCGGGAACGGCGACCCTGGCCTGCCCGTACCGGTCGATCAGCCGGCTGATGCGCGGAACGGTCACCAGCGTGGCCGCCAGCGAGACGCCCGAGACGGCACCCGCCAGCGCGTAGGAGTCGCGCAGGGAGGCGACCATGATCACGGTGCTCACGCCGTACATGGACAGCGCGAGGCGCGCGAAGAACCCCGACAGGGTGAACGCGAGGCTCCCCTTGGGGGCGAAAAGACGGCGGTACGGGGCGAACAAGAAGTGTCTCCTTCAGTGGTCGGCCCGGCGGGCCGTCGATGCGAGGGCTTCCGGGAGCCGCGCCAGGCCGGGGCCCGCGAAGTCGAAGCGGAACGGCTGTTCGGTGAGGGCCAGGCCGGCCGTGGAGGTGGGCCGGCTCGCGGTCCTGCCGGGCCGGGCCTGGACCCACAACGCCACGTACGGTAACGGCTCGTCGCCCACGGCCGCGAACCGCCGCAGAACCGAGCGGTAGACCGCAGTCGGCTCACGACCTGGTCGCCCACGGTCGCACCGCCCGGTCCCGCCCCGGGCCCGGAGGCCTGCCCCACACCGCACTTCGGAACCGCTCGTCAGCCACCGGCCGGCGGAGCCAGGGTGCCGGGGTAGAGGTACTCCTTCGGGGGGATCACCGTGCCGTGGGCCCAGGCGTCGAAGAAGCCCTTGAGGTCCTTGCCGGACACCTTCGCGGCCAGGGCCTCGAACTGCGCCCCGGACATCGGCCAGGGCGATTCGAAGTCCCGGTGACCACGCGAGTCCGCGGGGGTCACAGTGGCGCGAGGAACGCGGGCCGGACCGTCGCGAATGCGACGAGGCCCGGCTGAACGGGGTGCCTTCCCAAGCCGCCCGGAACCACCGGAACTTCGACCCGAGGTTGCGACGGACCGACTGCGGCAGGCGGTGACGGAACGCCGGTCACTCGCGGTAGAGCAGGAGGGTGCCGCCGGCCAGGGCGGCGCTGGCGACCAGGGCCCAGGCGGTCTGCCCGTGCAGCACGAGGACGGCGCCCGGGGCGGCACCGGCGAGCATGGTGGCGACGGAGAGGATCCTCCTGCGCTGACGGGGGGCGGTGCCGCCGGCGAGACGGGAGTCGGCGGCCAGGCCGGTCAGGGTCAGGGTCAGGGTCAGGGTGAGCACGGTGGTGGTGAGGTCCGGGACGCCGAGGCCGCGGACGGTGCCGTTGCGGATGCCCATCGCCAGGGCGAGCAGGGCGATCACGGCGTACTGTGCGGGCCCGTCCGCGCTCCAGGCGAAGACGACGACGGCCGCCGCGCCGTACAGCGCGGCCTCCAGGACGAAGACCGTGCGCAGCTGTGCGGGGCGCCGGGTTCCGGCGTGTCGAGTGGCGGGCCGGCCGGCCAGGAGCGCGCCGAGGAGGAAGGCGACGAGGGAGGTCAGTGATCCGGTGACGGAGAAGCCGGGTGCTCCGGCGAGGGCGAAGGCGATGACGACGACGTTGCCGGTCATGTTCGCGGTGAAGACGTGGCCGAGGCCGAGGTAGCTGACGGCGTCGATCAGACCGCTGACCAGGGTGAGGCCGAACAGGGCCAGTGCGAGCGGGTGGCGGTCGTGGATCTTCGGTCCTGGCACCGGCGGTGGGGGTGCGGTGCGGGATTCGGCTGCGGGCGTGGTCACGACGCTTCCTCGGTCGGCAGGGGGAAAGCGGATGGGGGCACCGCCGCGGTCCGGCGGCGCCCCCTCAAAGAACTTGACGATCCGTCAGAAGAAGCGGGGGTCCAGCGGCACCTGCGGCCGCCCGGGCAGGGCGAGGCCGCGCGCCGCGCGCCAGGCGTGCTGCTCGCCGGAGGCCGCCACGGCCTCCAGCACGCCCTCGGCCTGGCGGACGCCGACGGCCGGGCCGGGGGCCGGGGTGGCGTGGTAGCCGCCGAAGCGGGCTACCGGGCTCCAGGACGGCGACACCTCGGGCAGCTCGGGCGCCAGGCCCTCGTGCTCCTGGGCGGCGTGGACTATGCGTCCGCCGACGACCGTGAGGACCGCCTCGATGTGCGGGATGTCGGCCTCGGGTACGGCGAAGTAGTCGGCGCTGAGCAGCGCGAGGTCCGCGTAACTGCCCACCGTCAGACGCCCCTTGACCTCCTCCTCGCCGGTGAGGCGGGCGCCGCCGAGGGTGTAGAGCTCCAGGGCCTGCTCGCGGCTGAGCCGGTTGTGCTCGGCGGCGAGGCGCCGTCCGCTGACGGCCCGGCCGGAGACCAGCCAGTGCAGGGCGACCCAGGGGTTGTAGGAGAAGACCCGGGTGGCGTCGGTGCCCGCCGCGACGGTGAGGCCCCGGTCCAGCATCGCGCGCAGCGGCGGCGCCTCGGCGGCGGCCGGGGCGCCGTAGCGGGAGACGAAGGCCTCGCCCTGGAAGGAGAGGCGGTTCTGGACGGAGACGGCGCCGCCCAGCGCGGCGATGCGGTCGAGGCTGTCCGGGCTGACGGTCTCGGCATGGTCGAAGAGCCAGCGGTTGCCCTGCGGGAAGAGGCCTTCGGCGGCGAGCTTCTCGAAGACGGCGAGGTCGCGGCGGATGGTCTCGTCGTAGGTGGCGTGCAGCCGGAAGCCCCAGCCGTTCTCCATGAGCAGGCGGACGGCCTTCTCGAACTCCGTCTCGTAGGCGCCGAGTTGCGGCCTCGGCTCGGTGAAGTTCTCGAAGTCGGCGGCGGCCCAGGTGAGGTTCTCCCCGGCGCCGTTGAGGCGCAGCCACTCGTCGCCCTCTCCCGGGCGCACGGTGTCGACCCAGCGGGTGAGGTCGTCCAGCTCCTGCCCGGCGGTCTGCGGGAAGAGGTGGTAGGCGATGCGCAGGCTCAGCTCGCCTCGGCGGGCGAGTTCCATGACGGTGCCGTAGTTCTCGGGGAAGCTCTGGAAGCCCCCGGCGGCGTCGATCGCGGAGGTGAGGCCGAAGCGGTTCAGCTCGCGCAGGAAGTGCCGGGTGGAGCCGATGCGGTCGGCCTCGTCCAGCATCGGCGCCTTGGCCAGGGTGGAGTAGAGCAGCAGGGCGCCGGGGGCGGCGATCAGCAGGCCGGTCGGTTCGCCGTCGTGGCCGCGGACGATCTGGCCGCCGGCCGGGTCGGGGGGTGTCCCGGGTGAAGCCCGCGGCGCGCAGCGCGGCCTTGTTGAGCAGGGCCGACTGGTAGAGGTGCAGCGCGAAGACGGGGGTGTCGGGCGCCGCGGCGTTGAGCTCGGCCAGGGTGGGCAGGCGCCGCTCGGCGAACTGGTCGGCCGACCAGCCGCCGACCACCCGCACCCACTGGCCGGGTGGGGTGCGCTCGGCCTGGAGCTTGAGCATGGCCAGGGCCTCGCGCAGCGTCGGGACGCCGTCCCAGCGCGGCTCCATCACGTAGTTGAGGCCGCCGCGGATGACGTGCAGGTGCGCGTCGTTGAGTCCGGGGACGGCCCGGCGGCCGAGCGCGTCGACCACCCGGGTGCCGGGGCCGACCAGCGGCACGACGTCCGCGTCGTCACCGACCGCCTGGATCAGTCCGTCCCGGATGGCCACCGCCGTGGCCTGGGGGCGACGCGGGTCGTTGGTGAACACCTTGGCGTTGCGGACGACCAGGTCGGCGGGCTTGGAGTGGGCGACGGCCACCGTGGCCGACGCCGGCGGGCCGGTCACGGCCCTGGTCGCGCAGTCCCTGCTGACCCTCGCCGAGACGGCCGGGGACTGCCCCGGGCTCGTCGCCGGCCGGCTGGCCTGCAACTTCACCGACCTGGTGGCCACCCTCGTCACCGAGCAGGCCGCCCGTGACGCGCCGACCGCGGAGGACTCCCGCTACACCCGGATCTGGGAGATCCGCTCCTACATGGACCGGCACCTCCGGGACCCGGAGCTCGGTCCGAAGGCGATCGCGGCCGCGCACGGCATCTCCGTGCGCTCCCTCCACAAGCTCTTCGAAGGGGAGGGCGTCACCGTCAGCCGCCTGATCCAGCGCCGCCGGCTCCAGGCGACCGCCCAGGAGCTCACCCGCCGGGACGGCGGCGACAGCACGGTCTCCGGCGTGGCCCAGCGGTGGGGCTTCACCGACGCGGCCCACTTCAGCCGGATCTTCCGCGCCTGGTACGGCATCTCGCCGAGCCGGTGGCGCGACACCCGCGGCGGCACCGAGCCGTCCGACGGGCAGGACACCCGCGGCCCGGTGTCCTGATGGCCCATCGACCCGAGAGGAACCCGGTGTCCGCATCTCTCTCCACCGCGTCGTTGTCCGCCTCCGGCCGGGCGGAGTGCTGGCACGAAGCGGTGTCCCACGCCTTCGTGCCGATGGCCGTGAACCTCCTGGAGGAGGTGCCGACGCCCGGGAGGATCGTCGGCCACCGGCTGGGTTCCGTGCGGATATCGAGGGTCCAGGCGGGACCGCAGATGGTGACGCGCAGCAGGCGCATGATCGCCGACAGCGATTCGTCCACACTCATCCTCAGCCTCCAGGAGCGCGGCACCGCGCTCAAGGAACAGGACGGGAGGGAGACGGTCGTCCGGCCCGGCGAGTTCTCCGTCACCGACACGTCCCGGGCCTTCCGGAAGAAGATCGAGGAGGGGTTCGCCTTCACGTCGTTCCTCTTCCCCCGCGCGGAACTGGACGTCCGGGAGAAGGACCTGCGGGCGCTCACCGCGACGACGTTCAGCGGCACCGAGGGCAGCGCCGCGCTGGTGGCGACCTATCTCTCACGGATGGCGCACGAGGCGGAAGGGCTGGACGAGGTCCTCGGGCGCCGCGGCCACCGCGCTCGACCTGCTCGCGATGCTCGTCGACGACCGGGGCGGACGTGCTCGGCCGCAGGAGTCACGGGCCGCCGCCTCGTTGGAGCGGGTCAAGGACCACATCCTGCGGAATCTCCGCGATCCGGACCTCTCACCGTCCACGATCGCCGAGGCGAACTTCATGTCGGTCCGCTTCCTCCACAAGCTCTTCCAGCTCGAGGGCGTCACGGTCGGCGGGTGGATCCGGACGCAGCGGCTGGAGCGCTGCGGCCGGGACCTCCTGCGGCCGATGGCCGGGGAGGTCGGGGTGGCGGGGATCGCCCGGCGCTGGGGCTTCGCCAACTCCAGCCACTTCAGCCGCGCCTTCCGCGCCACCTACGGTATGTCCCCGAGGGATTGGCAGGTCGGCGGCAAGTCCGCGTGAGTGGCGTCGCGCGACCACGCGTACGGGTCGCGCGGCGGCCGGGGTTCGCGGACTCCGCGCGTGATCTCCTCGGGAAGGTCCGGGCCGGCGGTGCAACAGCGGCCCTGGGCCTCGCCCTTGACGGTGAGCCGGCCGACGCGGACGAGTTCGCGGATGTCGCGGTGGGCCTGCCGCTGGTGGTGCGCGCGCAGGCAGGACCGGATCCAGGGCGGGGCGTCGCGTGCCGGGGTCCGGACAGGGCCGCCGGGCGCGGCGGAAACGTCTTCGTAGCGGCAGGTGTTGCCGGCCAGCCGGCCGCCCGGCCGGCTCCGCTCGCGAGGAGTGAGCAAGGCCACACCCCGACATGGTCCTCCACGTCCGCTAAGGTCGGCTTGGGACCCGCCCTGAACTGGGATTGTGCGTCGGCCGCAGCGATGTGACCGCCGCGGGTCCAGCCTTTCTGGAGATCGCATGACCGATCCGGCATTTCGCTCCGCAGGCCAACTCGCCGCCGCCATCGCGGCGAAGGAGATGTCGAGCACCGAGTTGCTCGACCACTACCTCGCCCGGGTGGAGCGGCTCGATCCGAAGGTGAACGCCATCGTCGCCCGGGACGAGGAGGGCGCGAGGACCGCGGCACTGGCGGCCGACCGCGCGGTCTCCCGTGGCGAGCCGCTCGGCCGCCTGCACGGCGTCCCCGTGACGATCAAGGACAGTCTCGAGGTCGCGGGCATGCGGACCACCGGGGGTTCGCCCCGCTGGGGACAGCACGTCTCGACGAGCGACGCCGAGTCGGTCGCCCGGCTCAGGAACGCGGGAGCGGTCGTCTTCGGCAAGTCCAACCTGCCGGCCGACGCCCGGGACTGGCAGACCTACAACGAGGTCTACGGGACCACGAACAATCCGTGGGACCCGACCCGCGGCCCCGGCGGTTCGTCCGGCGGGTCCGCCGCGGCGATCGCCGCGGGGCTGACCGGCCTGGAGCTCGGCGGCGACACGGCGGGATCGATCCGGGTGCCCGCCCACTTCTGCGGCGTGTACGGGCTGCGCCCGTCGTTCGGGATCGTGCCGAGGTACGGGAGCGTCTCGGGACACGCTCCGGGGACGCTGGCGGACTTCGACATGGCGGTACTCGGCCCGCTCGGCAGGCACGCCGACGACCTCGACCTGGGCCTCGACGTCCTCGCCGGAGCGGACCACGACCGCGCCCCGGGATGGCGCCTGGAGCTGCCCGCCGCCAGGTCGATCACCCTGCGGGACTTCCGGGTCGCGGCCTGGGTCGACGACCCGTTCTGCCCCGTCGACAGCGAACTGGCCGCGATCATGCGGGCCACGCTGGAGGCGGTCCGGGCCGAGGGCGCCGTCGTGGTCGAGGGCAGCGGGCCGGTCGGGCTCGAAGAGACGATGGCGCTCTACCAGCCGCTGCTGATGGCGCAGAGCGGGCTGGTCGAGCCGGACGAGTCGTATGCCGGGCTCGTGGAGCTCGCCACGGCGGAAGGGGCCGCCGGCGGGTTCGCGTCGGACCTGACGATCAGCTTCCGTGACTGGCACGCGCTCGACGAACGCCGGCAACACTCCCGCCGCCGCTGGGCCGAGTTCTTCCGCGACGTCGACGTGCTCCTCTGCCCGGTGAGCCCCACGGCCGCCTTCCCCCACGACCAGCGCCCCGATCCCGGGTGGTCGGTCCGGACACTGCGGGTCGACGGCGCCGACCGGCCGTACCGCGAGATGCTCACGTGGATGGCACCGTCGGCGGTCAACCACCTGCCCGCGGCGGTGGCGCCCGTCGGAGCGACCCGGGACGGACTTCCGGTCGGCATCCAGGTGATCGCGCCCTACCTGCACGACCGCACCGCGGTCCGGTTCGTGCGGTGCCTCGCGGAGGTGATCGGCGGCTTCCGCCGTCCGCCGGGATTCTGAGAGCCGCCGCCGGGCCGTCCGCCTGCGGCGTAGCGGCGGGCGGCCCGGGCCTCGACAAGCACTCCGCGTACATCCGCTGGACCTTGGCCGCCATCGACAACAACCTGTTCGTCTTCACCACCCCCAAGACCCGCTCCAGCCGGAACCGGGTCGCCCTGTCCGACCGCGCCACCGACGCCATCGACCACGCCCTCAACCAAGCCGACAGCGGTGCCAGATACGGCCGCCACACCACCCCAAGAAACGCGACCCGGCCGATCACCCGCCCCACGCACAGGACCCGCCCGATCCACCGAAATACCTCGTCGACGAAACGGCGGGACCACACTGCGACCACCAGCCGACGAAACATCAAAAATGCCTCCTCCGCCTTTCGGTGAAAGCGGATTACGATCCGCGAAAACGCTGGTCGGGACGACAGGATTCGAAGCTGCGACCCCTTGCCCTCCAGTTATGAGGTTCAACTAGTGTCGACAGCCGAGGCCTTGAGGCCTCGGCCTTTTTTCCCAACTCAAGTGAAGTAAGAGAGAGTTGAGGCTCACCATGGACAGCGGGAGCCAGCAGACCCCAAACCGGGTAGATGCTCAGCCGGGTTCAAGTTCGTACATAGATGTCCGTGAGCGCCCACGGGCGCTCACGGGTGCTCATGGGTGCTCACCAGGTGCGGCCCCAAGCTGGTCCCCAAATGGCCCCCAGGTCCCCGGAGCCGCCTTCGTCACCGCGAGTAACAGCAATCTGTTGGCCCTTCAGCAGGACCCTGCTGCCGACCGCCGCAGCCCGTCGTGCTTTGCCTCTGGCCAGACGAGGTGGTCCGGACGGATCAGGGTCGACTACCCACTGGATACGGATAGTGATCTTCCGGACGGCGTGTCGTCTTGAGCGTGTCCTCGCCATCCGGTTCTGAGTGCTTCGCCCACCCCCCAACGCACTCTGCCGCCACACCCGACACAGCAGCCACTCTTGCCCCAGATTCACCAGGCAGTCCGGGAGAAGGGGAAGCTCATGGGACAGCGTGCGCAGCGGGGCAGGATGTACCGGCGGTGTGGGTGCAAGGACGGGCACGGGAAGCAGTTGGGTGCGTGGTGCGTGCGGTTGTTGGAGGAGGCGGGGCACGGGTCGTGGACGTACTGCGTCGATCTGGCGCCAGCGGACGGCAGGCGGCGTTCCCAGGCCAAATCTGCTCCCACAGACCGGCCTCCCGCGGTCCTCGGCGATGCCGTTCGGCCGCGTTCGAGGCCGTCGGCGAGGGTTCGATCGGCCTACGGCGCGGGTGGCCCGCACCGTCGGCGGCGCGGTGCGGTGCGGGCCACACCGGGAGCGTTTAGCCCTGCTCCGAGCGGAAGGCCGCCCAGATGTCATTCAGCCTCAGGGCCGCCTGGTCAACGTCCAGTTCGGTGGTGTCGAGGACGGGCACGTCGGACTCCCGCCAGGCCGCCATGTCGCGGTAGACGATGTCCAGCGTCTTCGAGGAAAGCCGCCGACGGCCGGACCGCGTGGCGTTGCGGGACTCCAGCACCTCGAAGGCGGGCAGGAGAACGACCAGGCACACAGGCAGGTCCCCGAGTTCCTCCGTCCACCGTTCCAGCCCCACCGCAGGCCAGTTCGGGAAGACCACGTCGTCGACCACCGCGGAATAGCCCGCAGCCGCGTAGGTTCGCACGGTCAGCGCGATGCTGCGACGGGCCAGCCCGAGCTGGCTCTCCGTCGCCTGGTTCCAGCCGTCCTCGGGACTCGCGTACCCGGACTTCACCCAGTCCCTCGCATCGTCAAGGGAGATGTGGATCGTCGGCTCACTCTGCTGCCGGGCCCAGCGGTCCGCCAGGGTGGTCTTTCCTGCGGCCGCCGGACCGGTGAGCAGCAGGACGGGTGACTGCCGCACTTCCTCAGCCACGATCGACTCCTTCCGCGGCCCCCGATGGATACTGCCCATCATCTCCTGCCGCCTGCTTGGCGTATCGCCCGCTCGGGCCGCCCGCCGGCGGAACCATCGGGGCTGCGTGTAGTCGAATCGCCGGATCAGATTCACCGGGCTGCGACGGCGCACCGCCGCATAGACCTCGCCCGCGTCGAAGCACAGGTCGACGAAGGAGCAGGCCACGTCCTCGATCACCCCGCGGACGCCGGACCCCTTCTGGTGACGGCTCGCGACCTCACGAACCATGAGGAATCCCAGCGTGACGGGCCCGACCGCGCGGGCCACCCCGGGCCACCGATGGCGGAATGCGGCCCCTACCGCGGCCGCACCTACGGTGATCGCGAACGGATTGGCGTAGTACACCGTCGTGTCCGGGTGTCGGTCACAGAGCCAGCCGTCGGCCGCCCCGCATACGAAGACCCTGGCAGCCACCGACCGGACGGTGCTGTCGGGGCTGCGCGCGTGAAGGACGAGGGCCTCGGGGTTGCTGAGGATGTGTTCGCCCGTCTTGCTGATCCGGACCCCGAGGTCGACGTCCTCGCCTCCCACCACGGTGAGCGGGTCCTCGTCGAACCCGCCCACGTCGGAGAACACGTCCGCTCGTACCGAGAGGTTGGAGGTCGTGCTCCAGCCCATCTGCTCGTACTGGTAGGGCCAGGCGTAGCAGTGGTTGTACTGCTTCGCCCCTCGCAGTGCCAGCCAGACGAACGCGTCGTCGGCACCCCTCATCTCCGTCGGGCCGGCCACGGCCGCCGCGTCGGTCTCGGCGTACATCCGCAGGTGTTCCCTGAACAGGTGGCCCATCCGCCCATCCGCTCACACCAGTCGATTGCGAATGCATCGGCGCCCTCGCCTTCGAGGAGCACCGGAGTGCCCAGTGGGTATAGCACAGACCGGTGGCCAGGTTCAGCAGTTGGCACAGCCGGTCCAGGGAGTGACAGGCGGCCTCGACGCCACCAGGCGCGTAGTACGCGGAGACCGAGCCACGCACATGCAGCGGATAGAAGCCCACGGGAAAGGGTTGGGAGCGGTCAAAGGGGTGCGGGGTGACTTGTGTGACCCATGTGGAGCACGAGACGACGATCGTCGACCCGACCTTCACCGGTTCCCGCAACAGCTGGGGCCAGATCAGAGCACGCCGCTGGGCAAATGCCGCCTGCTCGGGCACCGGGCCTACGATCGCCGTCCAACCGCGGGTGGGAGGAGGGTCGGCCCGAAAGGCGGTGTAAGCGTCCTCCAGGACCTGTCGCCAACGAGGAGCCTGAGCGTCGACCTCGTCGGAGGGGCCGGCGATCGCTACGTGCAGGTCGTGACCGTGTCCCTTCGTGTCGCCCGCGCGAACCCACAGGGTCCTGCTGCACACCTCCCCGCAGCGTGGTCTGGAGGACCGGTGGCCGTCGCCCCCTGCAGGCCACTGCGCCTCGGCCGCCTCGGCGATGACCTGGCGGTGCGGACACCGGGCGTGTCCCGTGAGGGTCTGTGCGCTCCTGATCCACGGCGGTCAGGTATGCCTGTTCCGCCGTCAGCATGCCTGCGCCCGGCCGGGCACAGGCCAGGGTCTGAACAGCTCGCCTTCGCACACTTCATCGACACCGGAGCCCTCGACCGCCATCAGCGCACACTGCGCGCCGAGTTCCACGAGCGCCGCGCGGTGGGCCGGCAACAGACATCACTTCACCTTCCGGGGGCCCAACTGCTCGGCGGCGACGGCGGGCTGCAGGCATACATCGAACTGCCCACCGAACTCGACGAGGACTCGGTCGTACGCGCCGCCCGGATGCGGTCCCTACTCATCCGCGGGGGACGTTTCTACCCCTCGCCGACACCACCCGCCCTCCCGCGCTCGTCCTCAGCTACGCCACGGTCGGCTGCCCGGGTCTGACCCGGGCAGGCCGTGCAGCCACATCACCCGCCTGAGCGGCCCGCACCCCGGCCTGCGAAGACGTCGAAAGTCGACGGCAGGCAGGATCACGAGGGCGTGGACAGGACGACCGCGCGTGGCGGCTGGGGGGTCTGGGCCGGGGTGGCGGAGGTGGTGCCCGTGCGGAATTCCTGGGGGCTGATGCCGCGGACGCGTTTGAAGGCCGTCGAGAGGGCGAAGGACGAGCTGTAGCCCACCCGGCGGGCCACCGTCGCGATCGTGGCGTCGCGATCGCGCAGCAGGTCGGCCGCGACGGCCAGGCGCCAGCCGGTCAGGTAGGCCATCGGCGGCTCGCCCACGATGTCGGTGAAGCGGCGGGCCATGGAGGCCCGCGAGACGCCGGTCTTGACGGCGAGTTCCCCGACGGTCCAGCCGTGGGCGGGGTTCTCGTGGAGCAGCCGCAGGGCCAGACCGACCACCGGGTCGCTCTGGGCGCGGTACCAGGACGGGGACCCGCTGTCGGGTGCCGCGAGCCAGGTGCGCAGGACGCCAACCAGCAGCAGGTCCAGAAGCCGGTCCAGGACGATCTCCTGGCCCGGTTCGTTCTTGGAGATCTCCGAGGTCAGCAAGGGCACCAGGGTGTCGTCGGCGGCCTCCGCCGGGCGGACCAGGATGGCCGGCAGCGCGGTCAGCAGCCGGCGGCCGATCTCACTCGGCGTCTGGTAGGTGCCGCTCAGCATCACCGCCGATCCGGCGTCCTGGAAGCCGTCGCCCCAGGTGCGTACACCGAGCGCCATCCGCTCGGTGACGTCCTCGCCCTCGTACGTGCTGCACCGCTGCTGCGGGCCGACGGTGATCTGGACCGGCGTGTCCAGGGCGTCCGCGACGGTGTACGGCTCGGGGCCCCGCAAGACGGCCATGTCGCCCGGGCGGATCAGGATCGGTGTGCCGTGGTCGGGTATCAGCCACGCGTCGCCGTGCACCATCGTCACGATGGACAGCGGGGCCCGGTCCTCGACGCGCAGTGACCAGGGCGGGTTGAAGACGGACTTGAGAAGGAAGGCGCCCCGGGCCTTGGGAGCTTCGAGGAGGCCGGTCAGCGAATCCATCCGTACATCCTTCCAAACAGCACGGGGAAGCGCCCGCTCTCTTTCGGGGGATTTCGAGAGAGCGGGCGCAGTTCCGGGAGGGAGGTGGAACAGGTTGTGCGGCAGGGGCTATGCCGCTGCCGCCCGGCCGTGCAGCGTCAGTACGCGGCCCAGCGCGGCCAGGGCCGCCGTACAGGCCACCGTACGGACGAGGTTGCCGGAGCTCCAGCGGCTGCCGAAGCGGGAGCGGGCCGCCGAGGCGTCGGCCCCGACCCGCGCGAGCTGGTTGTTGAGGGGGACGTTCACCATCGCGGTCACGGCCATCGACAGGCCGTACAGTGCGAAGGCCAGCCAGCCCCAGCGCGCCGCGTTCGGGCGGCCGCCGCGCTGCTGCTGCGAGGCTGCCAGCCCGGTCGCCAGGAAGGTGCCCAGGAAGAACAGGCCGAACAGGCCGTTGTCGATCCCCTCGTTGATATTGCGCATGGCGGTCACGTAGGTCTGGTCGTCGCCGCGACGCAGACCCGGCATGACCGAAATGTCGAACGCGAAGTAGAGGCCGGCCATCAGGCCGGTGCCCACCGTCGCCGCCACCAGGGTCACGGACTCCTTCGTCGTACCGGTCACGTCAGACGTTCCAGACTCCGGTGGCCGCCGCGTCGCGGGCGAAGTCCGCGAAGTCCTTGGGCTTGCGGCCCAGGGCCTCCTCCACACCGTGCACCAGATGCGCGTTGCGTCCGTCCAGGACCATGGTGAACAGGTCGGCCCACTCCTCAGGGAGGTTGTTCTCGCGCAGCACCGCGCGGTACGCCTCACTCGTGACCGGGATGTACGTGATCTCGCGCCCGGTGGCCTTCGAGATCTCGGCGACCGCGTCGCTGTAGCTGATCAAGCGCGGGCCGGACAGCTCGTAGGTCTTCCCGATGTGCTTGTCGTCGGTCAGCGCGGCCACCACGACGTCGGCGATGTCGTCGGCGTCGACGAAGGCCTCCACGGCGTCCCCGGTCGGCAGGGCGAGCTCGCCGGCCAGTACAGGATCCAGGAAGAAGCTCTCGGAGAAGTTCTGGTTGAACCAGCTGGAGCGCACGATGGTCCAGTCGGCACCGGAGGCCTTCAGGTTGTTCTCGCTGACCTGTGCGGCTTCCTCGCCGCGCCCCGACAGCAGCACCAGGCGGCGCACGCCGTTCGCCACGGCCGTCCTGGAAAACTCGCCGACCTGCTCCGCGGCCCCCGGGAAGGCAAGGTCGGGGTGGTAGGTCACGTACGCCCGGTCGACGCCCTCCAGCGCAGGCCCCCAGGTGGCGGAGTCGTTCCAGTCGACGGCGGGCTCGCCGGTGCGGGAACCGATCCGGACCTGACGGCCCTGGGCGGAGAGCTTCTGGGCGACACGTCGACCGGTCTTGCCGTGACCGCCGATGACGAGGGTGATCCGCGTGTTCTGAGTCATGAATGCAGTCAAGTCCAGTCCCGCGAGAGTCGCCATGTCCACGAAGCTCAGGTTCATGCGCGTGCGTCCAAGGAGCCGGAAACGGGAGGCCCGGGCCACCTGCGCCCGTATGATCGCGGCGACTTGACGATTCCACGATCTGTTCCCGAAGGTCCTGTGGCCGGGGACCTCCGAGGACGTACGAGCAGGGGGACACGATGGAAACCGCGCGCCTGGCCTCACTCATAGCCGCCACTGTCACGATGGGCCTGGTCAGCGGCCTGTTCTACGGCTTCTCCATCTCCGTGATGCCAGGTCTGAAACGCACCGACGACCGTACGGTCATCGAGGTCATGCAGCGCGTCAACGCGGCCATCCTCAACGGGTGGTTCATCCTCGGCTACCTCGGCGCGTTCGTCTTCACCGCCCTGGCCCTGGCCCTGCACGTCCCGTCCGACGGCCGCGACGTGCTGCCTGCACTGATCGCGGCCCTGGTCTGCTACACCGTCTCGATGGGCATCACGAACAAGGTGAACATCCCCCTGAACAACGCCCTTGAGAAGGCCGGTCCGGTCGCGGCCATCAGCGAACCGGCCGCCGTTCGCCGCGCCTTCGAGGGTCCCTGGGTGCGCGCCAACGTCTGGCGCACCGTGCTGTGCACGGCCTCGGTCGGTTTCCTGGCCTGGGCCTCGTACCTACACGGCAGCATGCGCTGAGCGCCCGGTGGTACGCAGGAAGTCCCCCGGCGGCCGGGGGACTTCCTGCGTACCACGGGGTTCAGCGGCTTCAGCGGGTGGCACGTCCGTAGAGGACGAGGGCGCGGGAGAGGGCCGTCAGGGCAACGGTGCACAGCAGGGTGCGCATGATGTTGGTGGAGACCCAGGTGCCCTTGAACTTGTCGACGATCGAGAAGTCCGTCATCTTGGCCGCGTCGCCTGCGTCGGCCAGCTCGTTGTTCAGCGGGATGTTCACGGAGAAGGTGATCATCAGGACGATGAGGTAGGCCACGGCCGCCGCCCCCACCCAGACCGCCACACCGCGGCGCCCCTTGCGGAACTCGATGACCGCCGAGGCCGCGGACGTCAGCAGCGCGAGCACGAACACCATGCCGAAGAGCCCGTTGCCGTCGATCGCCTTGTTGAAGGCCTGCATCGCGGTGACGTACGTGTGCTGGTCGCCCGCCGCCAGACCCGGCATCACGGAGACGTCGAAGGCCAAGAAGAGACCCGCCATCAAGCCTATGAAGATCGTCGAGACCAGGAGGAGGGCGGTCGCCACCTTGCTGCTCCCGGCGGTCGCCGACCCGGACAGGGCCGTGTACGGACCCGGGCCGCCGCCGGGGTACTGCTGGTGGCTACCGGCCGGATTGCGGTTCATGGCACGTCCTCATCTGGGATGGTGGGAGAAATTGCTTGCCCTCGGTGCAGGCATCCCATCGTGTCATTCCACGGTATCGGGCCGTACGAAACACCGGAGGCACTAATCGGAACCGAGCTAACCACTTCACAAATCAGCTGCTTGGCAGGAATGCTGAGCTCCTTCCCGTCGATCCTCGACCGACCTTAGCGGATTCTGAAGTTGCCCATCATTCCCATCGCCGAATGGTCCAGGAGGTGGCCATGGTAGACATAAGTCCCTTTATAGGTGTCGAAGGTGGCATGCAGCTTCACCGTCTCGCCAGGGAAGAGGCGGACCGTGTCCTTCAGCCCGGACTCGGCCGGGCCCGCCGCAACCCCGTTGCGCTCCAACACCCGGAACTGGACCAGGTGCATGTGGAAGTTGAGCGGGATGACTTTATTCGCATTCGTGACGGTCCAGATCTCCGAGCTGCCGTACGCAATGGTCTGGTCGATGCGCTGGGCGTCCCACACCTGGCCGCCGATGAGCCCCCGCGGCTCCGGGCGGCCGTCCTCGTCCATGCTGAGGACGATGTTCCGCTGGACCGTCGCCTCCGGCATGTCCGGCAGCACGCGCAGCACATCCGGCACGAAGCTGGGGTCGTAGGCCTCCCGCACGACGTCGATGCGCAGCGCCTTGCCCACCTGGTCCGGCGTTCCGGGGCCCAGGGTGTTCTCCAGGACGATCTTCGTACCGACCGGGTAGCGGGAGAAGTCGATGACCACATCGGCCCGCTCCGGTCGTGGCTATGGCGCCGAGCACACGGCGTCTCGTGACCATGGTCTTCCTCCTCGGAAGGACGGGGTGTGCGCGGGTACCCGAGAGACAGCGCCGGGCGCTGCGGGTAGCCGGGCATGCGGCTGCCGCCGCTGCGGGCCAGCGGCGGCAGCCGTCGTGTGGACGGATCAGGCGCCGGGGGAGTCCGGTACGCGGTGCGTGGCGCGGCTGTGCTCGGCCAGGGAGCCCCGGCGGTGGGCGGACGCGCTGTGGTTGCCTTCGGCGACCGCCGTCAGGACCGGCTCCAGGGCGGTGAAGAGGCGCGGGGCGCGCCGGGGTTCCTGGGCCCGCAGCAGTTCCAGGTACGCCGCCTCCGTCTCGGGCGCCGGGCTGATGCCCAGTTCCTCCGCCAGCACCTCGCGCAGCTGCTGGTAGCTCCTGATCGCCTCGGCGCGGTTGCCTGCCCGGGTGTGAGCCGTCATCCGGCAGCGGTAAGCGCTCTCCCGGAACGGGGCGCGGCGGACCGCCTCCTCCGCGTAGCGCAGCGCGTGGTGCTCGATGCCGAGGTTGGACGAGGACAGGCTCGCGATCTCCAGCGCCCTGAGGCGGAGTTCTTCGAGCTGTTCACGCATCGTGTTGACCCACTCGCCCTCGCGCGAGGGAAGGAACGAACCGCGCAGGTTCGTCACCGCGCCGGCCGCGAGCTGCTGGGCCACCGCGTACGCACCGTTCGCGAACGCATCGGCGGCTTCGGTCACCGCGGCTTCCGCGCACTCCACGTCCACGACCGCGTCCTGCGGCATCCGCAGGACGTAACGGCCGCCCTGCGACACCAGCGGAGTGACCCCGGGCTGGTCTTGCGAAGTCGTGACAAATGTGCGCACACGGCTCACGACACTCCGCAATGCCGACGCCCAGGTGTCCGGAAGACCGTCGGGCCATATTGTTTCCGCTAATTGGTAGCGGTCCGTTCCGTTATGACGCTCAACAAGCAGCCGTGCGAACGCCACCTGTGCCTGGGCGCTCGAAAGGTGCTGAGGCGGTCCCCCATCTGACTCGACCATGACGAGACCGATGAGCCTGATCATCACTATAGCTTCCCCCTAGCTCGTGCATAGCTTCCCCCTAGCTCGTGCCGCCCAGAGGATATGTACGTGCTCACTACGGATGTCAACCTTGATAGCGGACGACCGACCGCCGAATACAATGCCACCCCTGCCTCGTAGCGATCTTGCGCCGCTATTGCGCCTGACGGGCATTATTGGAGTTCCACCAGGGCCCGGCCGAAAGGACGCCAGGTCATCGATGGGGTTCCGGATCCGCCGGACGCTCGCGACGAGGAGAAGTACGTGACCGCATCCGCTGCCTGGGACCGCCTCGAACCGAAGCTGTCGTACTTCCGTGACCGGGTGCGGTCCCTCGAGTACGAGCCCGCCCGGAAGAACAGCTTCGTCGCGTACACCGTCGAGCGCGATTCGGCGTACGCGGACCAGGACGGCCGGCGCCTGCTGATGATGTCCGGATACAGCTACCTCGGCCTGGCCGGGGACGAGCGCGTCGTCTCCGCCGCCAAGGCCGCCGTCGACCGCTACGGCACCGGCAACCACGGGGTCCGCGCGCTGGCCGGCTCCACGCCGCTGCACGAGGAACTGGAGGCCGAGGTCGCCCAGTTCGCCGGCCGTGAGCAGGCCCTCGTTTTCGGTTCCGGCTATGCGGCGAACGTCGGCACCGTCGGCGCCCTCGTCGGCCCCGGCGACACCGTCTTCATCGACAAGTACGACCATGCCAGCATCGTCGACGGCTGCAAGCTCTCCGGCGCCACCGTCACCCGCTTCCGGCACAACGACGTCGCCCACCTGGAGCGGCGCCTCACCGCCGCCCCCGACACCGGCGTCCGCCTGGTCATCGTCGACAGCGTCTACTCGATGGACGGCGACATCGCCCCCCTCCCCGACCTGCGCAAGGTCTGCGACGCCCACAACGCGCTGCTGATGGTGGACGAGGCCCACGCGCTCGGCGTCATCGGCGACACCGGCAAGGGCATCGAGGAGCACTTCGGTTACGAGGTGAAGGTCGATGTCAAGCTCGGCACCCTGTCAAAGGCCATCCCCTCCATGGGCGGCTGGGTCGCCGGTTCCTCCGAACTCATCCACCACCTCAAGTACGCGGCCCGCCCGTTCCTCTTCTCCGCCGCCCTGGGTCCCGCCCAGACCGCCGCCGCCCTGGTGTCCCTGCGGATCCTCCAGCGCGAGCCGGGCCGCGTGGAGTTCATCCAGCGCGAGTCCGCCCGCTTCCGCTCCGTCCTCCACGAGGCCGGCATGAGCACCGTGGACAGTGAGACCGCTGTCGTCCCGGTGATCGCCGGATCCGACACCGCCGCCTACGACTACGCCACCGTCTGCCGCAAGAACGGTGTCATCGGCCTGCCCGTGGTCACCCCGGCCGTCCCCAACGACCTGGCCCGGCTGCGCATCGCCATCACCGCTGCCCACACCACGGCCGACATCGACTTCGCCGCCGAGGCCTTCATCACGTCGGCCCGCGAGTGCCGGATCATCTGAGCGCCATCACGACGGTCCCCTTCACGCCTCTTACACCTCAGGGAGTAGACATGCCTCGATCGCCGAGGGGAAGTTCGGCGCAGCCGTCCGTGGCCATCACCGGCATGGGCGTTGTCACCCCCGGCGGGTGTACCCCGGACGAGCTGTGGAACACACTGCGGGCCGGCCGGTCCACCGCCACCGAACTCACCCATTGCGACCTCAGCCGCCACCGGGTGCGGATCGGCTGCCGGGTCCGCGGCCTCGACGGCCTCGACGGGCTCGTGCCGGCCAAGGACGTCCGCCGGATGGACCCCTTCGCCCACTACGGCACGGCCGCCGCCCTTACCGCCCACCGCGACGCGGGATCGCCCACCGCCGAAGCCGGCCGCACCGCCGTCATCGTCGGCAATGCCGTCGGCGGCCGCGCCACCAGCGACTTGGAGTCCACCCACTTCACCGAGGGCGGACCGGCCAAGGTCAACCCGCTGATGCCGCTGATGACGATGCCCAACGCGGCCGCCGCACAGATCGCCATCCGGCTCGGCTGGACCGGCCCCGCCCTGACCGTCGCCAACACCTGCGCCAGCGGCGCCGACGCCGTCGGCCATGCCCTGATGCTGCTCCAGACCGGCCGCGCCGACCTCGTCATCGCGGGCGGCTGCGAGCACACACTCACTCCGGTCACCCTGGCCGGATTCGGCAACCTCAACGCCGTCTCGCTGCGCAACGACGACCCGGAGCACGCCTCGCGCCCCTTCGACAAGGACCGCGACGGCTTCGTGATGGGCGAGGGCGCGGGATTCGTCGTCATGGAACGGCTGGAGGACGCCCGGGCGCGCGGTGCGAAGACGTACGGGCTGGTCGCCGGGTACGCGGCCACCGCCGACGCCCACCACCTCTCCATGCCGCTGCCCGATGGCGCGGGAGCCGCGGCCGCCATGGCCGGCGCCATCGCCGACGCCGGGCTCGGCCCCGGCGACATCGTGCACGTCAACGCTCACGGCACCTCCACCCCGTACAACGACCGGTCCGAGGCCGCCGCTCTCGCCAAGGTCTTCGGCCCCTCCCAACCGCCGGTGACGGCTCCCAAGTCGGTCATCGGCCACCTCATCGGCGCCGCCGGGGCCGTCGAACTCATCGCCACCGTGCAGGCCATGCGCAGCCTCGAGGTGCCGCCCACCGCCAACCATGAACAGCTGGAGCCAGAAATGGACATCGACGTCGTCCACGGCGCGCCCCGCGCCGTGCGCTCGGGACCCGCGATCACGAACTCGTTCGGTTTCGGCGGCCACAACTCCTCCCTCGTGGTGACACCAGCATGACGCTCCTGTCGCCCCCCTCGGTCCCCCCGATCCCCTCCCGGGTCCGGACGGTCACCGTCACCGAGCCCGGGATCACCGGGTTCCGCCGCGCCGCCCGGCGAGGGCTGCCGGATGCTGCGCCGGGCCAGGCCTCTCCCGTCCACGCCTTCGTCCTCGCCCACACCGTGGCCGAGGAAACCGTCGCCGCGCTGACCGCACCCGAGCCGGGCCCGGTGTCCGTGGTCCACCTCGGCCAGAGCATCCGCACCGTCCGGCCCGTCCGGCCCGCCGAGCAGGTGACCGTACGGCTGGACGTGCTCGGCATCCGCAAGGAGCCGCGCGGCGCGCGGGTCGAGCTCGGGGTCGAGCTCGTCGACGAGGACGGCCCGAGCCCTTTCGCGGAACTGGTCATCTCCGCCCTGCTGGTGGGCGCGACCCTGCTGGAGCCGTTCGGCACCGTCGCGGGCGGCCCAGCCGCCCCCGCCGCGGTGGGGAGCGGCGAACCGCAGACCGCGGTGCACACGCTGACCACTGACTGGATCCGTGCGTACGCCCACGCCTCCGGCGATCTGAACCCCATCCACCTTGACGCGGAGGCGGCCCGCGGGTCCGGGTTCGACACCGTCATCGCGCACGGCATGAGCGTCGTCGCCCTCGCGGTGGAGGAGGCCGTGGACCGCTTCGTGGCCGGCGACTCCTCCAGGGTGCGCGGCCTCGGCTGCCGCTTCTCGGCCCCTGTGCCTCCCGACGTGCCACTGGAGATCGTCTTCCAGCCCGACGCCGAAGCCGGCGTCGTCCGTTTCACCTGCAGGACGCCGAAGGGCGCGGCCGTGAAATCGGGCTGGATCGGGTTCGCCGCCCCGGCGGAAGGCGGTCCCCGATGACCGAGCCCATGCCCGGCAGTGCGCCCCTGGGCTCGGCCGCCGGCTCCGAAGAGCTCGGCATCATCGGGGGGTTCCTCACGCAGGTCAAGACGCGGCCGGACGCCACCGCTCTCGTCTTCAACGCGGCGGAAACCAGCTACCGCGAGCTGTACGAGCTCGCCGGGCAGGAACGCGGGCGGCTCGCGTGCCTGGATCTCGCTCCGGGGGTGCCGGTCGGTGTCCTGGCCGACAAGTCGCCCGGTGCCGTGGCGCTCGTACTCGCCTGCTTGCTGGCCCGGCGGCCGGTGATGCTCCCGTCCCCTGCCCTCACCGACACCCTGCTCGCCGACCTCTTCGCACAGGCCGGCTGCACCCATGTCCTCGCACCCGGCGGGGAGCCCGCCAGGGTCGCGCCCAACGCGGCGGTCGCGGCCCAGCCGTTGCCGGCGGAGGAGGCCGCCGGCGTGGCCTTCATGCTCACCACGTCCGGCTCCACCAGCCTGCCGAAGATCGTCCCGCTGGGCATGGACGCCGTGGACCGGTTCATCCAGTGGGCCGGCCCGGCCTTCGGGATCGGCCCCGGCCGTACCGTCCTCAACTACGCCCCCCTCAACTTCGACCTGTGCCTGCTCGACGTCTGGACCAGCCTCGCCCGCGGCGCGAGCGTGGTGCTCGTCGACCCGGCGCTGGCCGCCCACGGCCACCACCTGAGCGACCTGATCCTGCGCCACGGCGTCCAGGTCGTCCAGGCCGTCCCAATGGCCTTCGGGCTCCTGAAGGCCGCGGCGGACAAGAGCGGTGACAACTTCCCCGGGGTCGAGCACGTGATGTTCACGGGCGACGCCATCCCCGACCGGACCCTCGCCGCCCTGCCCGCCCTGTTCCCCGGGGCCCGCGTCCACAACATCTACGGCTGCACCGAGACCAACGACAGCTTCGTCCACGAGGTCGACACGCGGGCCGCCTCCTTCGCGGCCGTACCCATCGGCCGGCTGCTGCCCGGTGTGCGGGCCCTCGTCCTCGACCCCGACACCAACATCGTCGTCGAAGGGCCCGGCAGCGGAGAACTCTTCGTCTCCACGCCTTTCCAGGCTCTCGGCTATCTCGACCGCGTCCGGCACGCCGACAAGTTCACGGCCCACCCGCTCGGCCTCGACGACCGCCGCTGGTTCCGCACCGGCGACCTCGTACGGCGCGACGCCGCCGGCACCCTGCATCTGACCGGACGTACCGACTTCCAGGTCAAGGTACGCGGAGTCGCCGTCAACACCGCCGAGATCGAGAGGGTCCTGCTGGAACACCCCGGTGTACTGGAGGCGGGCGTCGCCGCCCGGCCCGACCCGATCGCCGGCAGGACGCTCGTCGCCGGCGTCCAGCGCGCCCCCGGTTCCGCCCTGACCGGCCTGGAACTGCGCAAACACTGTGCCCGGCGTCTGCCCAGGGTCGCCGTGCCCAACCGGCTCCCCATCACCGACGCGCCGTTGCCGAAGACGGCCACCGGAAAGGTCGACCGCAACGCGCTCGACCACCTCGACCAGCCGAGCTCCTCCACCACCACGCCCGTCGCCGTACCTCTCGCCGAAGGAATCGCGTCATGAGCAACATCGACACCATCAAGAACTTCATCATCACCGAGTTCCTCCCGGGCACCGCGGCCGACGAGCTCTCGACCGACCACGACCTGCTCAACGACGGGGTCATCGACAGCCTGGGGGTCCTCAAGCTGATCGCCTGGGTCGAGGACCGCTTCGAGCTCGTCATCGGCGACACCGACCTGAACCCCGACAACTTCCGCAGCGTCGCGGCGATCGACGCTTTCATCACCGAGTCCCGCCGCACGGCGGACGCGTAGCACCGTCCACCCCTTCATCCCTGATTCATCCCCGACGGAGATGAGAAGGAGCCCGACCGTGCATGACGCACTCACCGGCCTGCTGAAGCAGCAGGCCCCGGTCGGCCGCGAAACCTGGCGGTCCTGGTGGGACCAGCTCGGCGACGGCAGTCTCGACAGGGCCGAGGCCGTCGCCCTGCTGGCCGCTCTGGGCAGCCGGCTCCCCGACCACCGGACCCTGCGCCACCTGGTGGACTCGCTCGCCGAGCGCCGGACGGCGAACACGGTGCCCGCCCGTTGGGACGGCACCGTCAACGTCGTCGGCACCGGGGGCGGTCCCAGGACCTTCAACATCTCCACCGCCTCGGCGTTCGTCGCCGCGGCCACCGGGGTCAAGGTCGTCAAGAGCGGATCCCGGGCCTACACCAGCTCGCTCGGCTCCGTCGATCTGCTGGAGCGGCTCGGCGTCCGTCTCACCTCCTCCTACGCCCAGACCGAGGACACCCTCGCCACGTACGGGATCGCCTTCGCAGGGCCCTTCGTCTACCCGGCACAGCTGACGCGGCTGGCACGGACCGTGGCCCCGCTGAGCATGAAGCCCTTCGGCCGCTTCCTGAACGCCCTGGGGCCCTTCCTCGCGGACCTCCCGGTGACCGCCCAGGTCACCGGGGTCTCGGCGAACGCCCCCCTCGACACCCTGCGTGAACTCGCCGCGACCACGACCGGTCGCCGGATCTGGCTGGCCTCGAACGACAGTGGCGCGGACGAACTGCTGCCCTTCGTGACCAACACCGTCCACGGGGAAGACTCCCGGAGCCGGATCATCCGGCCGGGCGAACTCACCCCAGGCGACGGCTCCTTCGAGGATCTGAGGCCCGCCGCCGAGCCCGCCGGAGCGGTCGACCACTTCCTGTCCGTCCTCTCCGGCACGGCAGGCGCGGTGGCCACCCGCACGGTCTGCCTGGGTGCGGCCGCCCTGGCCGTGGCCGCTGACACCCACCCGGACTGGCGCTCCGCGTTCTCGCTGGCCGAGGAGGCGGTCCGATCCGGCGCCGCTCACGACCTGGCGCAGGCCGTGCGGGCGGTGGCCCGTGCGTAGGCCTGCGGCGGTCACGACGACGACCGGGACCGTCACGGCCGGGACGGGGCCGCTCCCCTCCACGGGAGCGACATCGGCCCCCGCGCCCTTCTTCGCACACCGCGCTGCGGGCCGGGGCCCGGGACTCGCGGTGTTCCTCAACGCCGGCGACCCGCCGCTGCCGGTCCTGCGGGACCTGGTCCTCATGCTCGACAAGGAGGGGGTGGACTGCCTGGAACTGGCCGTCCCCTTTCCCGATTCGGTCACCGACGGGCCGGTCGTCCGGCGGTCGGCGCGCCGGGCGATGGACCACGGCGGGGTGGGGCTGGACGACGTCCTCGCCTTCCTCGCAGGCGTACGGCCGCAGCTCACCCGGACCCGGATCGCGCTGCTCGCCGATTGGAGGTACTCCCTGGGCCACCGGGACCTGGCCGCCGTCACCCGGGACATCGCCGCGGCGGGAGCGGACGGTCTGCTCATCCATGCACTGCCCCCTCGCCTGTGCGAGACGCACCGGGAGTCCGCCGCGGCCGCCGGACTCCCGATCGTCACCACCTGCTACGCCGAGAGCCCGCCCAAGACCCAGGCCGAGGCCGCCGCGCACGCCTCCGCCTACCTCTATCTCGTCGCCCACTACGGACGCAGCGGGACCGCACCCGCCGCCGGCCACGCCGCGCTGGCCCAGACGGTCACCGGGCTCCGGGCGCACTCATGCTCCCCGATCGCCGTCGGCTTCGGGGTCAGCACGCGGCAGGACGTGGAGGCCGTCGGGGCCAGTGGCGCCGACGCCGCGATCATCGGCTCCGCCGCGGTGGCCGCCGTGGAGCGGGCGCAGGAAGCCGGCCTCGATGTGACCGAGGCCTTCCGTGACTTCGTCCGCTCGGTCCTGCCAGTACCGCCGCACTGAAACCCTTCCCAGTCGAAGAGCTCCACCCCCCTTCCTGAACAGGAGATTTCCATGATCATTCGTGACATCGAGTCGGTGAAGACCGTCGAGTGGGGCAACGGCCTCAGCCGCCGCTTCCTCGTGGCCGAGGACGGCATGGGCTACTCGCTCACCGACACCACCGTGCTGGCCGGCACCAAGTCCCGTCTGGAGTACGTCAACCACCTGGAAGCCTGCTACTGCATCGCGGGCTCCGGCGAGGTCATCGAGCTCGACGGCACCTCGCACGAGATAGTCCCAGGCCGGATGTACGCCCTCGACCACCACGATGCCCACTACCTCGGCGCCAGCCCGCACGAGGATCTGCGCCTGGTCTGCGTCTTCTCGCCGGCCCTGCGCGGCGACGAGGTCCACAACCTGGACGCGCACACCTCCTCCGCCTACTGAGCACCGCACCCGAAGCGCCACTCGTCCGAACCATCAGTCCGATCAAAGGGGTCCGTCGTGCTTCGTTGGAACACCGACCAGGTAGATCTACGCGAAGGCCTGGAACGGTGGGGAGACGCACTCAGCGCAGACCACATCCAGCTCGACGAACAGTCCGCCTTCCCGCAGGACAAGTGGAAGGTCGTGCAGAAGACCGGCATCCTCGGACTGCCCTTCGACGAGGACTACGGAGGCATCGGCCAGTCCCTCCTCACCACCATGTACGTGCTGGAGGGCCTGGGCGCGTGCAACCGCGACTCGGGCCTCAGCTTCTCGGTCACCACGTCCATGTGCTCCACCGGAGTCCCGCTCCAGCAGTTCGGCACCGTGGAGCAGAAGGAGCGCTACCTGCCCGGGATCTGCTCGGGCGAGATGATCGGCGCCCATGCCGTCACCGAGGCCGAAGGCGGCTCGGATGCCATGGCGATGACCACCAGGGCCGTCCGTGACGGGGATGACTTCGTCATCAACGGCAGCAAGGTGTTCGTCAGCAACGGGCCGGTCGCGGACGTGATCGTGGTCTACGCCCGGACCCATCCGAACGGCGGCCCGCTCGGAACGACGGCGTTCCTGGTGGAGAGGAACATCCCCGGACTGACCGTGGGCAGGCCCGTCAAGAAGATGGGTCTGCGGACCTCGCCGCTGAGCGAGCTGTTCCTCGACGAAGTCCGGGTGCACAGGAGCGCGGTGCTCGGCCGGGCCGGGGGCGGGTTCCTGGTCCTGGACCACGTGATGAAGCGGGAGATCCTGTTCTCCTTCATCGTCATTGTGGGCGAAATGCAGCACCGCCTCGACCGGTGCGTCGACTACGCGACGACGCGCAAGTCGTTCGGAAAGGCGATCGGTTCGTACCAGAGCATCGCCAACAAGATCGTCGACACGAAGATCCAGCTGGAGACCGCCCGCAAATGGCTCTACGACACGGGCGAGAAGCTGGAAGCCGGCGAGGACGTCACCGTGGACCTCGCCATCTCCAAGCTCGTCACGAGCGAGAGCAATCTGGCGACCAGCCTCACCACCGTGCAGATCTTCGGCGGCCACGGCTACATGTCGGAGTACGGCCTGGAGCAGGACGTGCGCAGCGCCGTCGGCGGCACCATCTACTCCGGCACCAACGAGATCCAGTACAACCGCATCGCCTCGATGCTGGGACTCGGCAAGTGATCACCCAACACCCGCTGCCCCCGGCCCTGTTGAAGGTCTGCGGGGCCACGGCCTCGCGGGACATCGAGGCGGCGGCCGCCGCCGGGGCGCACTGCGTCGGGCTGTGGCACGGCGTATCCGGCGGCCCGTCGGAACTGGATCCGGACGGGCTCGCCGCCCTCTCCTCGGCGGCCCGTTCGGTCGGCCTGCTGCCGGTCCTGGTCACGTTCCTGGCTGATCCGGACCGGCTGACCGAGATCGTGCGGCGCACCGGCGTCGGCTGGGTGCAGCTGCACGCGTACCAGCCCCCGGCGGTCGTACGGGCCCTGCGCGGGGCGCTGCCCGCAGAGGTCGGCATCATCAAGGTGCTGCACGTGGCGGAACAGAGCGGCTGTGTGGAACGCCCGCTGATCGGCGCGTACGAGCGGGCCGGCACCGACCTCTTCCTCCTCGACACCACCACCGAGGACGGCCGGATCGGCAGCACCGGCCGCACCCTCGACCCGGCCCGCGTCAGGGACCTGCTGCCCCGGCTGTCCCGGCCCTTCCTGCTGGCCGGGGGCCTGACCCCGGCCAGCCGCCCCGCACACGAGGAGACCGTACGCCACCCCGGGTTCCGCGGTATCGACGTGGACACTGCGGTGCGCGACCCGTCGACCGGCGGCTTCGGGAGGGCGGAGGTCGCAGCCCTGGCTCGCGCCTGGTGCACGGACACCCGTGTCCCCGACCACCCCCGGATGGAGCCGTCGCGATGACGAAGCGGAACCGCACCGAGTTCTCGTTCCTCGAGGCCCTCCTGGCCTCCCCGACCCCCGTGGTGATGGAGGTGAAACGGCGCGACGCACACGGGTACGACCTGCTCGGCGGCAGGACCCCGGCCGAGATCGTCGGGGCGTACGAGACGGCGGGCGCGCCCTGTGTCTCGGTGGTGACGGGCCACTGGTTCGGCGGCTCGCCCGCCCTGCTGCGGGACGTGGCGGCGCTGACCGGCCTGCCGCTCCTCCAGAAGGACTTCATCACCAGGAAGGACCAGATCCGCACAGCGAAGGATCTCGGCGCGTCGGCGGTGCTGCTGACAGCAGCCCTGCTGCCCGGGTCGAGCATGCGCACGCTGGTGACGGAGTGCCTCCGGACCGGTCTCACCCCCTTCGTCGAGATAACGAAGGAGTCCGAGCTCGAACCGGTCCACCATCCCGCCGAGTGTGTGATCGCGGTCAACAACAAGGACATCAAGACACGTGAACGCGGCGCAGGTGACCCGGGCCGCTCCCTGGAGCTGCTCCCGGCGGTCCGTGCGACCGGCACCGCGTGCCCGGTGAGCGCGAGCGGCATCGACGACCCGGCCACCGCCGCCGGACTCCTGGACGCCGGGTTCGGCGGACTGCTGGTGGGCACATCGTTGCTGCGCAGCGGGTCGCCGGCAGCGTGGATGGACGCGGTGGCGGGTGCACGAACGGGACCGGCGGTCCGATGACGACTGCCCAAGACGGCATACTCGTGTACAAGCTGAACGCGGCGGGTGTCCCGCTGTCGGCGATCCTGGAGCTGCCGAAGGGCCTGGCGGCCCGGTCCACGATCCTGGCGATCCACGGCCGGGGCATGCGGGCGGCGTACTGGAACTCCTTCATTCCCCTCGCCACCGGCCTCGGGCATGCGGTACTGGCCGTCGACCGCCCCGGGTACGGCGACTCGGCACACCGGCTTCCCGAGGGCCAGACCTTGGCCGACCAGGCCGAAACGCTCCAGGCCGCCCTGAAGGAGCACGCCTGCGGGCACGACATCGGCGCGGGGGTCCTCCTCCTGGGCCACTCGGACGGCGGCAAGGTGGCCTTCCACACGGCCGCCGCGGAGGGCGGCGTACGGCTGCTGGGCCTGGACGTCTCGGGCGTCGGCTACCGGTACCACCCGCAGGCCCTGCGTCTGCCGTCCACCCTCGGCGGCGGGGCCATCGGGCTCAACTGGGGCCCCCTGCGCCTCTACCCTCACGGCACCTTCCGAGCCAGCCGCGCCCTGCTCTCCCCGACCCCGCCGCGCGAGTCGGCGGAGACGGTCCACTGGCCCGCCCAGTACGAGGCCCTGGCCCCGAACGTGCGCGTCCCGGTCCGGCTCACCTTCGCGGAGCACGAGGCCTGGTGGCGCCTGGACGATCCCACGCTGACGTCGATGACCTCCCGCCTGGCCTCGTCCCCGCGGGTGACCGTGGAGCACCTCCCCGCCGCGGGCCACAACATCAGCCTCGGCCGCACGGCCACCGCCTACCACCTGCGCGTCCTGACGTTCCTTGAGGACTGCCTGCTGGCCGCGCGGTCCTGACGCGCGGCCCCGACCGATCCGACGACCCGGCGGCGATGGTCCGCCACACCGAGGGATGCCGCGCACTCGGCATCCCCTTCGCCGCCGACCCCTCCCAGCACCTCGCCCGGCCGACCGGCGCGCGGGTACGCGCCTTCGTCGCGACGCCCGCCGGCTCTTCATCAACGGAAGCCACGACGGCAGCCGGCATGACGACGGACGGCTGACCGCGCCTGACGGTACGGGCGCGGTCAGCCTCCGACGACAAGGGTGGTCAGGCGTTCACGACCAGGCTCACCAGCTGGTCCCGGATCCGGGCTGGGATCTCCGGCGCGAAGCGCTGGAGATAGTGGTCCACGTGCGACTCCTCGCTCACCAGGAACGGAAGGTCGAAGACCAGGAGCTTGCGGACCGCCAGCAGCGGCAGCGGGGCGCGCAGCGGGCGGAAGGCCTCGTTGTAGAGGCCCGGTTCCTCGCACACCGGGTGGAACTGTCCGATCATCAGCCCGTCCGCCACGAACTCGTCCTTCGCCTTGCGCTGGAGCTCGTCCAGTTCCACCGAGTCCGTGGGGTCGAAGCCCGGCAGGACCAGGAGGATGACCAGGAGTTCACGCTCCTCCGGCGACAGCGGCTCCGACAGGGCCGTATGGCGGGTGCGCAGCGAGTCGACCGCCGAGGCCAGGTCGTCGCAGTCGGCGGACGGCAGAGCCAGGTGGAACAGGTCCTTGCGCAGCGAAGGCTGAGTGTACGGGCACACCGGACCGGTCCGGCCCAGTTCGGGGTGGCCGGAGACCAGGAAGTCCCCGTTCCACCTGAGTACTTGCTGAAGCTGACCCAAGGAATCGGCCGGCACCTCGCCGCGGGCGACCTGGCCGGCGGTTCACGTCTGGATCAGGTCGTCTCCCCTCATCGGGGGTCCCTCCACATCGGTCGGAACGTGGGTCCGCCACCGGGCAGGACTATGTCCCTGCCCAGACGGCGGAAGCCGGCGCGTCGGCTCACGGCTTCGCCGCCCGGCGAGCTGGCTTCCGCGTAGACGCCCCCGACTTCGGCGTCCGCGCGGGCCAGCAGGTCGCTGACGAGCCCGGAGATCAGACCGCCCTTCTGGCGTTCGGCGCGGACCGCGCCGAACGAGACGTAGTAGTGCGGCGGTTCCTGCGGATGGCGCTGCGCCTGCAGGTGGGTGATGGTGCGCAGTGCGTCCGTGTGCTCGCCCAGAACACCGGCGAAGGCCGCGTCCAGGGCTTCCTCGTCCGGTTCGGCGCCCGGCGGCAGGAAGAGCAGCACCGCATCGCCGTCAGGGGTGGTGAGCACCCCGTCGTAGGCGGCGGAAAGTTCGACGAACACTCGGAAGAATCCCGGCAGCAGCTCGGCCCGCAGCCGCTCGTCGGGGATCAGCCAGCGGGTCAGCGCGTCATCGTGGAAGCTGGAGGAGAGCAGGGCACACAGATGGGTGACGGTCGATCGACTCAGCCGGTTCGAGGAGGATGAAGCCGTCGTGGTCAAGACAAGGACCTCCGTTCAGAGGGGGAGGGATCGCGCGAGGGCGCTCAGGCCGTCGTACGGACGCCTGCGGCGAGGTCTTCCACGCGAGCGTGCAGGGTCGGTAGGTAGTGCTCGAACTCCGGCTTGATCAGCACGCTGCGCATCACCCGGGCCGCCTCCGCGTCCGCTGCCACGTGCGGGTGACGTCGTGTGAACGCACCGGCATCGGCGCGCAGCACACTCAGGAACACCGGGTCCGCCTCCGCTGTCATGGCGTCTCGCAGCAGCCGCTGCGACGCCGCGTCGATCGAGGACAGCGAGGCCTCGGCGGTCGCCGGGAAGTACGTCACGATGTCGAGGTCCGGGTGCTGGTACAGCTCCAGTTCGCCGGACGCGGTCAGCAGGTCCGCCCACCTCAGCGCGGCCCTGCGGTTCGCGGAGAGGATCCGCCCGAAGCCGTCCGGGGTGAGCAGCAACAGTTGCAGGGTCAGCCACAGGCCGGCGGCCGCCGCGCCCGCCCGCGAGCACTCCAGCTGATCTCGCCGAGGTGCAGGTCCGAGTCGGTGAAGTATGTGTACGGCGAGTCGTGCGCGAAGTGCCGGCCCGCGTGCGGGTCCGGGAAGAGGACCGCCCCGCAGCCGTACGGTTGCAGCCCCTGCTTGTGCGGGTCCACCACCACCGAGTCGCATTCGGCGATCGCTCGCCAGAGCGCCGCTTCGATGTCTGCGGCGCCCGCCCTGCCGAGGACCGCGTAGAAGCCGCCGTACGCGGCGTCGACGTGCACCCGCGCCCCGTAGCGGCGCGCCAGTGGCAGCACCTCGTGCACCGGATCGACCGCTCCGAGCCCGGTCGTGCCCGTGGTGACGACGACCGTGCCGATCCGCCCGCCGCGTAGCGCCGACTCCAGCGCACCGAGTTCGATGCGGCCGTGCTCGTCGGCCGGGATCCGGTGGCCCTGCATGCCCAGGACGTGACACATCCGCTCATGGGTGTAGTGGCACTCGCTGCTGTACGCGATCCCGCGTTGCGGGTGCAGCTGCCGGGCGACGTACAGGGCCTCCAGGTTGGCGATCGTGCCGCTGGTGGTGAGGTGCCCGGTGCACTGGCCGAGGCCGAACATGGCCGCCGGCTCCGCAACCGCCTCACGCTCCATCTCGGTGGTCGCGGGACCGCCCTCGGCGGCGTGGTTGTTGGGGTTGAAGAGCATGGCGGTGAGGTAGCCGGTGACCGCCGCCGGGTGGGGCGGCTTGACCATCTGTCCCGCGTAACGCGGGTGAAGAACGGATAGTTGTGGTCCATCCGTTTGGCGAAACGCTCGAAGACCTCCGCGAACGCGTCGGGGTGCACGCGGTGCGCGTCGTGAGTCTCGTACGGGCCGAACCGCCCGCCCCACCGTTCCGCCACCCCGAGCGTGTGCGGCAGCCATTCGCGCAAGTCGTGCAGGTCGTGCAAGTCCACGGGACCTCCCCCAGCGGCCGCCCCCAGGGCGGCACGAGTCAGACGTACGCGGGCATGCGCACGCCCATGAGGAGGATCGCGAAGACCCCGCAAGACCCACGCAACGCCGGGCGAGGACGCGCCCAGTCAGGCGCTCGGCCGTACACGGGGCCCGGTGTACCAAAACGGTGGCGAGCGGGGGCGGTCAGGTGATGGACACGCCGCTGTCGATGCTGATGACCTGGCCCGTCATGCAGTCCTGGTCCAGGAAGAGCCCGAGACTGCGGGCGACTTCTTCGACCGTGACGAAGCGGGGGATGGGAGCCTTGTCCTCCATCCCCTCGATCACGCGATCCGGGAGAGTCTTCGTCATACCCGTGATCATGAAGCCGGGCGACAGCGCGTTCACCGTCACCCCGCGCCGGCCGCACTCCGCCGCGAGGGTGCGTGTGAGGCCGATCAGACCTGCCTTGGACGCCGAGTACGCCGTCTGGCCAGCCGTCGCGATGATGCCCGATGGGGAGACGACGTTGATCACCCGGCCCCACCGCTGCCGCAGCATGTACGGCACCGAGACCCGCGCGGCGTGGAAGGACCCGATCAGGTTGGTCTGGATCACCTGTGCCCAGTCCGCCGGGTTCTGCATCGCCATCAGGCTGTCCTTGCGGATGGCCCCGTTGTTCACGAGGACGTCCACCGGGCCCAGCTCGATGGTGATCTGCTCGTAGAGGGCCTGGGTGGCCTCCCACGAGCCGACATCACCGGTCACCAGGGCGGACGGGTTCGTCAGCTTCTCCTGGACGGCCTCGGCGGCCTCCCTGGAGCTGTTGTAGTGGACCGCGACCCGGCAGCCCAGCGCGTCCAGCTCCAGTGCCAGCGCCTGGCCCAGGCCGCCCGAGGCACCGGTCACGAGCGCGACCGGGTGCTCCGGGCACTGACCCGTACTGTTCTTGCTCATGCGGTGGCACCGCCCCATTCCATCAGGATCGAACCCCACGTCATGCCGGCCCCGAAGCCGGCCAGCAGGACCTTGTCGCCAGGCTTGATCCGGCCCGCTTCGAGGGCCTCCGTCAGCGCGATCGGAATCGACGCCGAGGCGGTGTTGCCGTATTTCTCGAGGTTGGTGACCAATGCCTCCTGCCGCAGCCCGGTGTGCGCCAGGACCGAGTTGATGATCCGGATGTTGGCCTGGTGCGGAACGACATGGTCGACGTCCGCCGCGTCCACCTTGGCCTTCTCCAACGTCTCGCGGACCGTGCGGACGGTGTAGCGGACGGCGTTGAGGTAGATCTCGTTGCCGTTGATCTGCGCGTAGTGGAGGCCCGCGGCCACCGTCTCCGCGGTGGTCGGCATCCGGCTCCCGCCGGCGAGTACCTTGAGCGAGCCGGCGCAGGAACCGTCCGCGCCCAGGTTCCATGCCTTGACCCGGTTCTCCGCGGCCGGCTGGATGACGACCGCACCCGCGCCGTCGCCGACGAGGATGGACAGGTCCCGGTCGGCCGGGTTGGCCGTCAGGGTATGGGTGTCGGAGCCGATCAACAGGATCGGGCGGGGGTCGATGGCGATCAGCGCCATCGCGGACACCAGCCCGTAGACGAAGCCCGCGCATTCGGAGTTGACGTCGTACGCGCTCCCCAAGATGCCCAGTTCGTGGTGGACGAACGCGGACGTCGCCGGGGACGGCTGTTCGGGAGTGGCGGTCGCGACGATGAGGTGGGCGATGTCGGCGCCGGTCAGGCCCGCCTTCTCCAGCGCGCGCCGGCCGGCCTCGGCGGCCAGGGAGGCGGTGGTCTGCCCGGGACCGACCGCCCGGCGCTCGCGGATGCCACAGCGGCTGACGACCCAGTGCTCGTCGACGCCGAAACGCTCGGCGAGTTCGGCACTGGTGACGATGCGTTCGGGCACCGCCATGCCCCACCCCGTGATGTCAAAGCCGGTCACGTCAGCCCTCGCTACGCCTGAGCCGGGACGAGCAGGACGATCTTCGCGTACACGTCACGCAGGGTGGTCGTGTCGTCGAGGTCGGCGAAGAGCGACTCGTCGGCCGGAACGTGCGGGTACTGGGTCTGGAAGCCGTACAGCCACTCCATCAGGTCCAGCGAGTCGACGTCCGCGATGTGCTGGAGCGGGGCGTCGGGGCTCACCTCTGCGGCACCCGAAACGGCCTCGAGCTGGCTCGCCAGTTCTTCGATGGTGGGCAGCGACATGGGGTCGGTCCTCTCGACAGTGCGTGTGTGCGATTTCGGGAGTGATGAAATCCCCGCCCCCGCAAGGAAGGCGCAAGACCGAGCCTTCGCCGTCCTCGAATGTGTTGGTCGGCGGGGCCGGCGCGACGGCCCCGCGGGGTGCTCGCGCTGTCAGGCGGGGATGCGCTGGTACTCCTGTAACAGCGCGGTCCCGGCCGTACCGCGAATCCGCCCCGTCTTGCGCACGCCTTGCGGTGCATCCGGTTTTCTCGGACGCGAGTTCGGAAGTACGCCCCGGCGGACAGTCAGAAGCGAGGATTCAGGATGACAACGGTCGCCCCCAAGTCGGTGGACCCCGAGGTCGATGCGATCAGGCACCACTACGAGGTCAGCAACGATTTCTACCGGCTCCTTCTGGGCCCCACGATGATGTACTCCGGCGGCTACTGGGAGGCCGGCGAGGACCTGGTCGCCACCCTCGACGAGGCCCAGGAGCGCAAGCTCGACAAGTTCGCCGAACTCGCGAACGTGGCGACCGGCGACGTCAAGCGCGTTCTGGACATTGGCTGCGGCTGGGGCACCATGCTCAACCGCCTGACCACCGTGCACGGCGCGGAGCAGGCCGTCGGCCTGACCCTGTCCCGCACCCAGGAGGCCTTCATCGCGGGCCTCGGCAACCCGCGCATCACCACGCTGGGCCAGAGCTGGGCGGACTACAAGGTCGCGGACGACAGCGAGAAGTACGACGCCGCGTTCTGCATCAACGCCCTGGAGCACTTCGTCTCCTCCGATCTGCCGCCGAAGGAGCGCACCAAGCGCTACCGCTTCTTCTTCCAGCAGGTCGCGAACGCCCTGAACCCCGGCGCGAAGTTCGTACTCCACACCATGACCGCCGAGGCGCTGCCGATGAACCGCGCGCTCCTCGACGACCTGAAGTTCCTCCAGCGCTCCGAGTTCGCGGGCTGCCACATCCCGCACCTGAGCGAGCTGAGCGCCGCTGCCGAGGGGCTCTTCGAGATCGACGAGATCGTCAACGAGCGCGAGTCCTTCGCGATGGCCTGCCGCGCCTGGCTGGTCCTGCTGGCCGAGCGCCGGGACGAGGCCGTCGCCATGGAGGGCGAGGAGGTCGTCAACCGCTTCGAGCGTTACCTCGACATCTTCGCGTACACGCTCGAGGACAAGTTCTTCAACAACTTCCGCGTCACCATCACCCGCCGCTGAGGAGGACGACGTGACGAGCATTCTCGAGCCGGCCAAGGACGGCGGGGCACCTACGGGCACCGGGACGGTCTCCGGCGGGCACGGCCCGACCCGGCATCTGCGGGTCGCGGTGATCGGCACCGGCTTCTCGGGCCTGGGCACCGCCATCCGGCTGCTGCAGTCGGGCATCGACGACTTCCTGCTGTTCGAGGGGGCCGACGAGGTCGGCGGGACCTGGCGCGACAACAGCTATCCGGGGTGCGCGTGCGACGTCATGTCCCACCTCTACTCGTTCTCGTTCGCCCAGAACCCGAACTGGAAATCCACCTTCGGCAAACGCGACGAGCTGTACGCGTACCTGCGTGAGACGGCCGACCGCTTCGGCGTGCGCCCACACATTCGGTTCGGCCATGAACTCCTGGCCGCTCGCTGGGACGACGTCGGAAGGCACTGGAAGATCGAGACCTCGCAGGGCGACTACACCGCGCAGATCCTGGTCACCGGCACCGGCTACCTCAGTGAGGCGGCCGTACCGGACATCAAGGGCCTGGCGGATTTCGACGGGAAGATCTTCCACTCCTCGAACTGGGACCACGACCACGGTCTCGCCGGCCGCCGGATCGCCGTCATCGGTACGGGCGCCTCGGCCATCCAGTTCGTCCCGAAGATCCAGCCCGAGGTCGGGCAGCTCGACCTCTACCAGCGCACGCCTCCGTGGGTCGGCCCGAAGAAAGACAAGCCCACCAGCCCGCTCCAGGCCAAGCTGCTGCGCTCGGTGCCCGGCTACCAGAACTTCCGGCGGAACTTCAACATGTGGGGCCGGGAGGTCCTGGCCTTCGTGATGGCCCGCCCGAAGGTCGCCGGGAAGATGCAGAAGATGGCGAGCGACCATCTGAAGAAGTCGGTCCCGGACGAGGCGTTGCGTGCCAAGCTCACGCCCGACTACGTCATGGCGTGCAAGCGGCTGCTCTTCTCCAACACCTGGTACCCGGCGCTCCAGCAGCCCAACGTGGAGCTGATCACCGATGGGATCGAGGAGGTCCGCGCCAAGTCGATCGTCGGCAAGGACGGGGTCGAGCGCGAGGTCGACACCATCATCCTCGGCACCGGGTTCCAGGCCACCGACCGTCCGGTGGCGCGCCGGATCTGGGGCCGGGGCGGCGTGCAGCTGCGCGAGGCGTGGAAAGACGGCATGTCCGCACACCGCGGCACCACCATCGCCGGCTTCCCCAACCTCTTCATGCTGCTCGGCCCGAACACGACGTTGGGGCACTCCTCCCAGGTCGTGATGATCGAGGCGCAGATCGCCTACGTCCTCGACGCGCTGAAGCAGATCGAGAAGCGCGGCCTGGCCAGCGTCGAGGTCCGGCAGGAGGCGCAGGATGCCTACAACAAGGCGCTCGACGCCAGGCTCGACGGCACCGTGTGGAACGCGGGCAACTGCAAGAGCTGGTACCTGGACGCGAACGGCCGCAATCCGTCGATCTGGCCGACGTACACCTGGCGCTTCCGCAGCCAGACCAAGCGCTTCGACCTGAGCGAGTACCAGCTCGCCTCGCAGGTGCGCACCAGCAAGGCCGGTACCTCACCAGTAGCAAGTCATGCCGATCGGAAGACGGACTTCAGATGAGCACTACCCCAAGAACCGCCGCCGGGGCCTCCGAGGACGCCGTCGCGCAGCCGTCGCGACGCAAGTTCCTCGGCGGCATCGCCGCCGCGGCTGTCGTGGTCGGCTGGAACGCGGTCGACCGGACCTGGGCGACGGCCGCCGAGGCCGCCGGCGACGCGCGCGTCGTCCCGGTGCCGGCACTGAGCGGCACGCTGGAGGCGGCGCCGGCCACGGTCGAGGCCTTCGGCAAGGACTTCGGCCACCTGTGGGACGCCCCAGGCAACAGGCCGTGGGCCGTGCTGCGGCCGGGCGGGATCGACGACATCGTCGCGATCGTCAACTACGCCCGGGCCAACGGCATCAAGGTCGCGGTCAACGGGCAGGGCGGTAGGGGCGCCGACCTCGAATCGCACTCCGTGTACGGCCAGGCCCGGGTCCCCGGCGGCATCTCCATCGACGCCAAGGGCATGTCGAAGATCCTCTCGATCGGCAGCGACCACGCCGTGGTCGAGGCCGGTGTGACGTGGGGCCAGCTGACCGACGCCGCCCTGGCGCTGGGCAAGACCCCGCCCGCGCTGACGGACTACATGCACCTCTCGGTCGGCGGCACCATCAGCGTCGGCGGTATCGGCGGCACCGTACAGAGGTACGGCCTGCAGTGCGACACCGTGCAGTCCATCGACATCGTCACGGGCGACGGCAAGCTGGTCACGGCCAGCCCGTCGGTGCGGTCGGAGCTGTTCAACGCGGCGCTGGCGGGCGGCGGCCAGGTCGGCATCATCGTCCGGGCAACGGTCGCGCTGATCCCGGCGCCGGCGCGGGTGGTCCTCCTCAGCCTCTTCTACAACGACGTGGAGACCTACCTCGCGGACGCCGAGCAGGTGATGGAGGACGGCCGGTTCGAGATCCAGGCCGGCGAGATGCTCCAGAAGCCGGACGGTTCAGGCTGGCGCTACAAGATGGAGGTCGGTGCCGCCTACGACACGACCCCGCCGGACCGCGACGGGCTGCTGGCCGACCTGAGGGACGTACGGGCCGACGCGGTCATCGAGGATATGACGTACCGGGCGTACGCGTTCCGGATCGACGCGGCCGAGGCGTATCTGAAGCAGGCGGGTTACTGGCCAGGGCCCAAGCCCTGGCTGAGCATGTTCCTGCCGGCGTCGAAGGTGAAGACCTTCATGAAGCAGGTCGAGCAGGAGCTGACCGCGGCCTCGCTGGGGGGCGGGTTCCTGCTCTTCTACCCGTACGTCACCTCGAAGATCGGGCGGCCGCTGGCGATACAGCCGAACGAGTCGGCCGCCTATCTCTTCGACCTGCTGCGCTTCCCCAACCCGGGTGAGCCGAACATCCAGGGCATGCTCGACCAGAACCGCCGACTGTACGACACCGCGGTGGCCATGGGTGCCAAGCGCTACCTGGTGGGCGCGGTACCGAACATGACCCAGGCCGACTGGAGGGCCCACTTCGGTAACCGCTGGACGGCCTTGCGCGCAGCCAAGGCGAAGTACGACCCCAAGAACCTCTTCACTCCCGGCCAGGGCTTCTTCGCCTGACCGCGACCCGAGCGCGGCCCGGCCGGACGTAAAGTCCCGGCGGCGGGGACGGGGCCCCCGCCCTTTTCCGTATCCACTGGAGGCTTCGGCATGACGACGTACGACCTGATCGACGAGGCGGTGATCGACGTTCCGGCAGACGCCGTCTGGTCCGCGCTCGTCGCTGAGTTCCGCGGTGCGAGGAAGTGGTGGGTCCCCGCCAACACGTTCACCACGGTCTCCGGCGCCCCCGACGCCGTGGGCGGCAGGGTCAGCGTGACGGTGCACGCCAAGGGTGTCGACAAGGGCGGGCTGAAGCTGCGGTTCACCTCGCGCACCGTCGCGGTGGAGCCGGGTCGCCGCCTTGAGGTCGAGTACGTGGACGGCGTCTTCCGGGGCACCAGCACCTTCCTTCTCGAACCCCTGGCGGACGGCCGTACCCGGATCTCCATGCACTTCGACGGTAGCCCGCACGGCTGGCTGAAGCTGCTGGCCAAGGTCGCGGACCTGGGCGCGGAGCACTCCAAGGGCACCCTCGCCGCCTTCGTGTCGCTGGACCGGCAGCTGTCGGCGGTACCGCGGTGACGACGGCCCAGGACCTCACTCGCGAGCTGACGGCCCGTACGGATGACGGCGCCGGACTCGCGGTCACCGTCCTCGCCCCGCTGGCCGGCACGCCTTCGGCCGTCGACGTGGTGCTGGTGCACGGGTGGGCGCATGCACGCCGGGTGTGGGGCACGGTCGCGGACCGCCTGATCCGGGCAGGCCACCGCGTGGTGCTGTACGACCAGCGCGGTCACGGCGCCTCCACCCTGGGCCGTACGCCGGTCTCGGTGGAACGGCTGGGCGCCGACCTGGCAGCCGTGCTGGCGGAGACGAGCGCGCACGAGGCGGTGGTCGTGGGCCACTCGGGCGGCGGATTCGCCGCTCTGTCGTACGCCACCACGTCGCCGTCGGCGGGCCGGCTGCGCGGGCTGGTGCTGCTGGGCACGGCGGCGCACGGCCAGGACACCCCGGACGGCGAGGTGAAGATGATGGGCAGCACCCTCTTCACCAAGGCCCTCCACCGGCCGTGGCTCGGGCGGAAACTGCTCGGCTCCACCATGGGCAAGGGTGTGGATCCCGTCGTGCGGGACGTGAACCGCCAGCTGTTCGCCGCGACGGTCCCCCAGGTCCGGTCGGACTTCTTCCGGTGCACCCGCGGCTGGGACGTCCGTGCGGCGCTGGCGTCCGTTACGGTCCCGGCGGTGGTCCTGCACGGTGAGGCCGACAAGGTGATCGACTCGGCCCTGGCGGAGACACTCGCGAGAGTCATCCCCGGCGCCCGCTTCGAACGGGTCCCGCACGCGGGCCACATGCTGCCGCTGGAACGCCCACTGCTCGCGGTCTCGGCGGTTGTCGAACTCGCCTCGCGATGAGGTGATCGGCCGTGATCGAGGCACTCCTGCCGCCGGGCGTCATGTCGTCGGAAGCCTTCGACGACATGGCGCCCGCGCCACTCTTTCCGGCCGAGGCGGCCCTGATGGAGGGCCGCCGGGCGCGCCGGCGCGCCCAGTTCGCGACGGCCCGCGCCTGCGCCCGCCGCTGTCTTGCGGAACTCGGCCACCCACCGGCCCCGCTGCTACCGGGCCCGGGCGGTGCCCCCGGGTGGCCGTCGGGCGTGGTCGGCAGCATCACCCACTGCGAGGGGTACCGAGCCGCGGTGGCCACCCCGGCCTCCGCGGCGGCGGCTCTCGGCATCGACGCCGAACCGGCCGACCCGCTCCCCACGGGCGTACTCGGCCTGATCGCCTCGCCGGTGGAACTCGCCCACTTGGACGCCCTCGTGCGGGCCGATCCCTCTCTGCCCTGGGACCGTATCTTCTTCTCCGCGAAGGAGGCTTCCTACAAGGCCTGGTACCCGGCCACCGGCATCTGGCTCGGTTTCCGCGACGCCACCCTGTTCCTGTCCCCCGCGGGCACCTTCACGACCACCCTCCGCCCTCCGGTCGCCCCGCCTGTGAACCCGGTGTACGAGGGCCGCTGGCTGAGTTCCGACTGCCTGGTCGTGACGGCGGTCTCACGCGGGAGCTAGCCTGAGCCCTCCGACCACACGCAGGTGCACCTCGCCTCGTGGTGGATCGGAATCGCCCGGTATCGCATCCGGCCCTGTACGCCTCCCCCACGCGTCGGCACGCCGCAATGTGCCTCCCCCACTATCCCTCCACGGCTATTTGCCTGCGCACTCGCCGACCCCGCTCGAAAACTGGGTCAGACTGCAGCGCGGCTTCACCCACCGCGCAGAAACCGCTGTCCAAGAACAAGCGGGAATTTCAGGAAGCAGATCACGCCACGCCTTCGACGAAGGCGCTCACGGTCACATCACCTCGCCCGAATCCAACTCTTGGGCAGCCGTTGCGCCTGTCGGCCGCACTTGATCGACGGAATGAAGCGTCAAGTGCAAACGCCTTGGTCGGAATCGGCGATCACAATGGGCAACCATCAATCCCATTTTTGGCGATAGACAGATCGGGCATACAGAAAGGATACGTGCATAGGGTCGCCGGTACACAACCCCGAGCAACATCAGGCCTCAGCGCAGGGCAGTGAAACCGTGAGACGGATGTGAGAGGAACGCCCCGGAGCACGCCGAAGGCCGCTTCCTCACGAAGGAGAAAACGGCCTCTGACCTGTGACAATGGAGCGAACTCCAGTCGGGACGACAGGATTTGAACCTGCGACCCCTTGACCCCCAGTCAAGTGCGCTACCAAGCTGCGCCACGTCCCGTGGTCTCGGTACCCGAAGCGATGGCCTGGGGGGCTTCGCTGTGGGCTTCTCGACCTTGTCTCCGGTTGTCCCGGCGACGTGGAAAACAATACAGCACGTCGGGGGGTGCTCGCTGCCAGGTTCGGGGTGGTGGGTCAGGGGGTCGGGTGGCGGGCGTCGTAGGCGAGGAAGGCGGGGCGGCGGGCGGCGAGGAGGAGGACGGCGGCGACGCAGGCGAGGCCGCCGGTGATCACGGAGGTGGCGGGGTTGGAGAGGGCGGCGACGGTGCCGGACTCGAAGTCGCCGAGGCGGGGGCCGCCCGCGACCACGACGATGAAGATCCCCTGGAGGCGTCCGCGCATCTCGTCGGGGGCCGCGACCTGCATCATCGTGTTGCGGAAGATCATGCTGACGGTGTCGGCGCAGCCCGCGACCGCGAGCAGCAGGAGGCCGAGCCAGAGGTTGTGGAGGGCGCCGAAGGCGGCGATGGCCAGGCCCCAGGCGGCGACCGCGGCGAGGATGGCGATGCCCTGGCGGCGCACGCGGCCGACCCAGCCGGAGAACAGCGCTCCGACCAGGGCGCCGACGGCCGGGGCGGAGACCAGCAGGCCGACGGTGCCGGCGTCGCCGCCGTAGAAGGTGACCGCGATGGCCGGGAAGAGGGCGCGCGGCATGCCGAAGACCATCGCGGCCAGGTCGGCGAGGAAGCTGGTGCGCAGGTTGGGCTGTTCGCGCAGGAAGCGGAGGCCGTCGAGGACGGAGGCGCGGCCCTTGCGATCGCCGAGCGGCCGCATGGCGGGCAGGCGCCACATCGCGTAGAGGGTGGCGGTGAAGGCGACGGTGTCGATCAGGTAGGCGGCCTGGACGCCGTACGCGCCGATGAGGACGCCGCCGAGCATCGGGCCCACGGTGAGGCCGAGGTTCATGCTGACGGTGTTCAGGGCGTTCGCCGCCGGGAGCTGGTGGCTCGGCACCAGCCTGGGGATCATCGCGGAGCGGGCGGGCGAGCTGAGGGCGAAGAAGCCGGCCTGGACGGCGACGGCGGCGTACAGGACGGCGACCAGGCCGAGGCCGGCGAGCGCCTGCGCGGCCAGGACGGCCGAGACGGCTGCCAGACCGGCGGAGCCGATCAGGCCCAGCCGGCGTCGGTCGACGGTGTCGGCGATCGCACCGCCGTAGAGGCCGAAGACGACGAGTGGGACGAGCGAGAAGATGCCGACCAGGCCGGTCGCGAAGGCGGAGCCGGTCAGGTCGTAGACCTGGACGGAGACGGCGACGGCCGTCATCTGCTGGCCTACGGAGGAGACGGCCTGCCCGGCCCAGACCCGACGGTAGTCGGGGTGGTCGCGCAGCGGGCTGAGGTCGGCGAACGCCCGGCGGTACCAGGGTGAGTCGGGGACGGCCCCCGGTTCTGACCCGTCCCCCGGTCCGGGATCGGATTCGGGCTCGGCGGAGGAGGATGCGGGGAGGGCGGAGGGCGAAGGAGGCGTGGACGGCGAAGGGACGGCGGACGGGGTGGATGCGGGGGACGGGGTGGAATGTTGATTGTTCGACATAGTCCCCCATGCTCCGCTCCACCCCCGACCCGCCTCGCACCGGCCCCGGCACCGGGACCTCCGGCCGGCCTCCCGCCGACCACCCGCCCGGCGCCCTTCGCCCTGCGCCCTTCGCCGCGTGACCGGGCCGCAGTCCCCCCGCAGGGGGACCGCGCCCGCAGCCGCTACCGGCTCAGCACCTGCTTCTCCCCCGCCTCCACCGCGAAGTCCAGCCGGTTGCCCGGCGGCGGGAACGGGCAGATGAAGAAGTCCGAGAAGGCGCACGGCGGCAGGTAGGCCCGGTTGAGGTCGAGGACGGTGCGGCCCTCCGCGTCCGGCGCCGGCAGGGTGATGAAGCGGAAGCGGTAGGTGTCGATGCCGCTGGTCCTGTCCGCGATCACGCCGCTGAGCAGCTCGCCCGACCGGCTGACGGTCAGCGTGCGGTGCTCGCCCGCCACGGTGAAGGCGACCTGCCCGGTGACGACCAACGGGCGATCCCGGCCGTCGGCGTTCGGAACCACGACGGACTGCGTGTCGCCGTCCTCGAACGGGGTGAAGACGGCGGGAACGGCCCACTCGGGCGCGTACGGGTAGGCGGAGATGCCCGCGAAGGCACCCCGGCGCGGCGCGGCCGGGTCGAAGACCCGCAGGGCCAGCTCGCCCTCGCGCTCGATCGGGACGAGCAGCAGGTCGCCCAGGGTGGCCGTGTCGGCGGCCGGGTCACTGTCCGGACGGAGCAGCACGTCCCCGTCCACCGGTGTGCCGGCACCGTCGACCGTGATGCCGTCACCAGCCGCCGCCCGGACCCGGACGCCCTCGGCGTCGGCCCACCAACGCCCGGGCAGGCCGGGGACCTCGGTGGGCTCGGGCTCCAGCCAGTGCGTGCCGGTGAGTGCGAGCTGGCCGTGCGGCGCGCTCACCGACGCCGCCCGGCCGTCACTCCAGTGCTTCCAGTCCTCCGCGGCCGTCGCCGTCATCGGTCCACCCTCCCGGTCTGTCCGCGGACGGCCCGCCGTTCGGACCGCCCGTCTCGATCATCCACAACGCCGTCCACGCGGACGGATCATTCCCGTCGGCCCGAAGCCGCCGAAACTGCCACACGGCGGCAACGCGCCGACACGGGACACAACACTGGGCACACCACGGGCCACGGACTCGCCTACCCGTCGCGCCGCTTCAGCGGCCGGAAGAGGCCCTCCTGCACCACCGACACCACCAGCTGCCCGTTCCGGTCGAAGATCTGCCCACGCGCCAGACCGCGCGCGCCGTGGGCGATCGGGGACTCCTGCTGGTAGAGCAGCCAGTCGTCCGTCCGGAACGGCTGGTGGAACCACATCGCGTGGTCGAGCGAGGCCATGTCGAAGTTGCGCTCGCCCCACAGCGGCTCGACCGGGGCGCGGACTGCGTCCAGCAGCGTCATGTCGCTGGCGTAGGTGAGTGCGCACACGTGGATCAGCGGGTCGTCCGGCAGCGAGCCGTTGGTGCGTAGCCACACGCCGCTGCGCGCCTCGACGCCCGCCAGTTCCTCCTTCGTCCAGCGCAGCCGGTCGACGTAGCGGATGTCGAAGGGCTGGCGGCGGCTGATGAACGGGGGCAGCTCGCCGAGCCGGGAGCCGACCTCGTCCAGGGCACTGGGCAGGTCTTCGGGGGCGGCGACGGACGGCATCGGGAACTGGTGCTCGATGCCGCCCTCCTCGGGCCGGTGGAAGTCGGCGGTGAGCGCGAAGATCGACCGGCCGCCCTGGATCCCGAGTACCCGACGGGTGGTGAAGGAGCGACCGTCCCTGATCCGGTCGACCTGGTAGACGATCGGCAGGCCCGGCGTCCCGGGGCGCAGGAAGTACGCGTGCAGCGAGTGGACAGGGCGCGCATCGTCCACCGTGCGCCCCGCCGCGACCAGCGCCTGCCCCGCGACCTGGCCGCCGAACGTCCGTTGCAGCGCTTCCTCGGGGCTTCGCCCACGGAAGATGTTGAGTTCGATCTGCTCAAGGTCGAGCAGATCGACAAGGTCGTCGACGGGGGTACCCATGCGCACGCTTCCTCTCCGGACTCCGAACGAATTCTCCAGCTCACTCGAATCCTCTGGCGACCCGGGTCATTCCCGCGCAGCACGCCGGAACTCCTAGTTCACTCGAACGAGTAGTCGAGTCAGCGAACAGATGACGGACGGAACGAGAGCACGGCGACGGACGAAAGAGCGGCGACGGACGGGGAGGCAGCAGCGGAAAGGACGAAGCGGCACCGGATGACCGAGCCCGGCGGAGGGCGCCTCCGGCTACGCGCCCAGCCCCGACTCCCGCACCGTGATGTTGAGCCGCCCGACCAGCCCCAGCGCCGGGTCCGCCGTCCCCGGCAGCGTCCGCACCACCCCGTGGTACGCGAACCGGGCCGGTCCGCCGAACACCAGCAGGTCGCCGCTGCGCAGTTCCAGGTCGGTCCACGGCCTGGTCCTGGTCTCGGTGTTCCCGAGCCGGAAGACACAGCCGTCACCGAGCGAGAGCGAGACCACCGGCGCGTCCGCCCGCTCGTCGCGGTCCTGGTGGAGGCCCATCTTCGCGCCGTGCGCGTAGTGGTTGACGATCGCGATGTCCGGCTCGTACGACGCCGCGCCCGCGACCTCCCCCAGCGCGGGCCCGTACGCCTCGGCGACGGCCCGGTGCGCAAGCGTCCCGAGCAACGACGGGAACGGCTTGACCGGCGCACCGTCCTCGGCGATCCGCCGGTACCCGTACGGGTACCAGTGCAGGCCGAGGCTCACCATCCGTACGGACATCATCCCGCCGGTGGGCATCCGCACGGTGTGCAGGCCGGCCGGCGGGCGGGCCCACTCCCGGCAGGCGGCGACCAGGCGGCGTTGCGCGTCGAGGTCCAGCCAGCCGGGGAGCAGGACGGCGCCGGGGGCCGGCTCGGAGCGCTCGCGCGCACCCGCGGACCCGCTCGGGTCACCGAACAGCTCTCCCTGGATCACCCCACCATCCTCGCGCACCGCCCTGCCCCGGGCCCAGCCCACCGCCGCGAGCGGACGGCACTCCGGGCACCCGGCCGAACGCCGCGGATCGCCGCGGATCACTGCGGATCACTGCGGATCACTGCGAAAACGCCGACGGCCGCTCCCCCGTCCGGCGGAAACCCGCGTGACGGTGGAGCGGCCGTGGCAGCCGAGCACGTCGGTGCCCGCTCGGGGCACCGGAACGGTGAGGGCCGAGCAGCCGATGTCAGCTGCGCAGGGAGCCTCGGGCGTCCGGGGAACCTCAGATGCTGAGGGTCTGGCCCGGGAGGATCAGGTCCGGGTTGCCACCGATGACCTTGGCGTTGTTCTGGTACAGGTCGTGCCAGTCCAGGCCCTGCGCGGCGGCGATGGAGCTCAGGGTGTCACCGGCCTTGACGGTGTAGTCGCCCTTGGCGGCCGGCTTGGCGTCGTTCGAGCGGTTCCAGGACTTGGCGCCCTGGTCGGCCTTCGGCGCGGACTTCTGGGCGTCGGCCTTCTTCTGGACATCGGTCTTCGGCGCGGCGGCCTTGGGCGCGGCGTCGTTCTTCGGCGCGGCCTGGGCCTTGGGGGCGGCCTTCGGGGCCTCGGCCGGCTTCGCGGCCGGGGCGGCGGGCTTCGGGGTCTGCGCGGGCTTGGCGGCGGTCGAACCGGTGCCGGCACCGGTGGTGGAGCCCGCCGAG
>NZ_JBVJRP010000031.1:0-63020 GCF_055607525.1 Kitasatospora sp. NPDC036993
TCGCCGGTGGCCTCGCCCAGGCCGGACTCGTTGTTGGCGCCGCCGGGGGTGAACTGGTCGAGGCCGTGGCCGAACTCGTGGCCGACGACGTCGATGGAGGCGATCCACTTGTTGGCCTGGCTGTGCCCGATGGATATCGTGCTGCCGTCCCAGTAGGCGTTGACGTCGTTGAGGCCGACCTTGACCGGCCAGCTGCCGCCGTTGCCGTTGTGCCCGTTGCGACCGAGCCAGTCGCGGAGCATGTCCCATTCCTTCTGGGCGGCGAACATCGCGTCGCCGCAGCCGGTCTCCTTGCTGGTGGCGCTGCCGGTGCCCCAGGTGTCACTCGACTTGGAGAAGACCTGGCCGGTGCTGTAGTCCGCACACGACAGGCCCGGACGGTTCGGGTCGCGCAGCGAGTAGGAGCTGCCGGAACCGGTGGTGCTGATGGTGGGCGAGGGGCCGTTCCACTCGCTGTTCAGGGTGCCGGCGTGGACGTCGTCGTAGCTGTCCACGACCTCGCCCGTCGCGGCGTCCACGAACACGTGCAGGCGGCTGGGGGCCGCGCCCTTGTGGCCGGCCAGGACGGTCTCCCAGGCCAGGCGGCTGCCGCCGTCCTTGACCCGCACGACCAGGCGGCGGGACTCGACGGAGTCCACCGAGGCCAGCTTGGTGCGGGCGGTCTTCTCCGCCTGCGCCGCGCTGACCTGCGCCGTGGTGGAGCCGCCGACCGGGCCGGGGGCGGCGGACTGCAGGGCGCGGACGGTGCCCTGGGAGTCGGCCAGCACGACCGCGTCGCCGCCGACCACCGGCAGGCCGCGGTAGCTGCGCTCGTAGGCGACGGAGTACAGGCCACCGACCCACGGGGTGACGTTCGTGCGCTCGTACGTCTCGTCGGTGCCCTTGGCCAGGGCGTCGAAACCGGCCGCGACCGCGGCGTCGGCGGCGTTCACGGCGGCGGCCAGAGCGCTGGGCGGCGCGGTGGCGGGGGTGGGCGCGGCGGTGGCCGGCCCCGCGGTGGCGGCGAACATGCCGGCCAGCACGGTCAGGGTGGTTGCCGTGGTCAGCAACCTTCCTGCGGTAATCCTGCGTTGCATCGAGGCTCCTCGCATGTGGGGGTCCTCGACCGCGGACGGTATGGCTGGTGGCGCACCGCAGGGTCGCGTCTGGGGGGACGGCCGTGCGGGCCGTCCGCGCTCGGGTGCCCGAACACTCACACGGCGTCATGCTCTGGTCAATGGCTGGTGCACGCGATGCAAGGGGTTGGCAAATTCCGTCAAGCTGCGGTTTTCTTCAAGTGGTTGAGACCACGTCATGTACGGGGTGGGTGGCGATCGAGTACCGTCCTCATCATCGGAGTCGTCGGAATCACTGGAACCGTCGGCGGGCCCCGCGCCCGGCCGGGGACGACGCGCCCGGGAGGCAGCCGTGGAGCGGAACCGTGTGACCCCCGCGACAGGGGTTCCGGCACCGCCGACCGGCCGGGGGCAGGACACCTGGCGGGAGTTCGGCGCCCGGCTGCGGCACTGGCGGCGCCGGGCCGGCCTCACCCAGGCACAGCTCGGTGCCGGGATCGGCTACGACCACACCGCGGTCAGCCGGATCGAGCACGGCGCCCGCCGGGTCACCCCCAGGATCGCCGACCGGATCGACGAGCTCCTCGGAGCCGGTGGCGAGCTGAGCGCGGCCTGCCAGCGTGCCGAGAGCGCCGAACTGGGCGGGCTGGAGGCCCTCCAGCCCGCGCTGCTCCGGCCCCCGCTGCCCGGCGGGGCGCCGCTCGGCACGCCCGTCCCCATGCCGGCCCCCGCTCCGCCGCGGCTGCCCGACTACGGCCTGCTCTGCCCGCTCCACGGCGCCGAGGGCTGCGAGGTCCCCGGACCCGCCGAAGTCGCCGCCCTGCACGCCGAGTTCTGCGCCCCCGGGGCGCTCGCCGACCCGGCCGCCGCGCGCCCGCTGGACGCCGAGACCGTGCACGCCCTGACCGGGCTGCTCGCCGCCCACCTGCGCTCCGGCGAGACCGGCGACCGGCTCGGCCTGGCCGCCGCCGTCGAGCGCACCCTGCACGCCGTGCTCGCCCGGCTGGCCGCCGCCCCCGCCGCGCAGCGCGGACCGCTGGTCCGGCTGGCCGCCGAGCACTCCCACGCGGCGGGCGCACTGCGGATGCAGGACGGCCGCAACGCCACCGCGATGGCCTGCTACGACCGCGCGCTCACCTGGGCCGGGCTGGCCTCCGACCGGGCCACCCTGGTCGGCACGCTCAGCGACATGAGCATCCTGGCCCGGCTGGACGGCGATCCGGTCGCCGCCCTCGGCTACGCGGGCGAGATCGAACGGGCCGCCCCCGGCCGGCCCTGGGCCGGCGCGATGGGCCGGATCAGTCGGGCCAGGGCGTACGCCCTGACCGGGGAGGTCAGGGCGACCGTCCGGGAGATCGGGCTGGCCCGGGCGCACCTGGACCACATCGGAGCGGAGGACGAGGCCGACGTGCCCTGGCTCTCCATCGCCTCGATGCGGATGCGGGTGGAGTCCGCCGCGGCGGCCGCGCTGCGTGACCTCGCCGCGGCCACCGACGACCCCCGGCTGGCCCGCCGGGCGCTGCGCGCCACCGAGACCGCCCTCGGCCTGCTCGGCCCGAACCAACTGCCGTCCAGCCGACTGCTCTTCGTCGTCCGGGCGGCCGACTGCCTGGTCTGCGCGCACGATCCGGAGGCGGCCGTCGAACTGCTCGCCCCCGCCCTGGAGGCGACCGGGGCCACCGCCCTGCCCGCGCTCGTCGAGTACGAGCTGCGCGGTCTGCGCGACCGTCTCGCGGCGCACGCGCCCCGCGCCGCACACCGGTTGACGGAACCGGCCCGCTCCTGACCGACGGCCGTCCTGGGGACCGTGACGTCCGGTGCCCGGTTGGCCGGAACGAGGGCGGCGCAGGGCGGCGCAGAAGGGGCGTGCGACGGCGCTCACCTGCTGGAACGACGGCGGTCGCACCCCGGCAACTCCCGCGTAATTCACACAATGCGCCCCCTTTGCGCCGCCCAAACGTCAACTTTGTGCGCGTATAGTCCGCCGATCGGGTCATTCATGGAGTTAACACGTCGAATGACTGTCACGACGCAGATCTGCCGCTAGAGTCTCTGACGTTTCCAGTCGTTAGTTCGCGAAGAACGGGGGGCGCGTGCTGTCAGCCATTGCCCGCCGGCTCGCCCATCCGCTCCTGCTCCTGGGTGTGCTGTGCACGGCCGTTGCGACCCTGCACTTCCACTGGGCGACGGACCGGGTCTCCTCGCTCTTTCTGATCGCCGTCATCGCCTACCTGGCGGTCCTGGAACGGGTCATCCCGTACCGGACCGACTGGCATCCGAATCGTCGCGAACTCGGCTGGTACAGCGTCTACTTCGCGCTGAGCATGGTCGGCGGCGGACTGGCCCAGGGGCTGGTCGCGACGCTGGTGGTACTGCTCGGCCCGGCCCGTCCGGCGCTGCCGTTCGCGGTGGAGATCCCACTCGCGCTGCTGGTCGGCTCGCTCGGCGACTACCTCGTGCACCGCTGGTCCCACCGCAACCGGTGGCTCTGGCGGCTGCACGGGGTGCACCACGTCCCGGGGAAGGTGAACGTCTCGAACAACGGCGTGAATCATTTCCTGGACGTGTTCGCCGCGCAGTCCGTGGTCCAACTGTCGCTGGCGCTCATCGGCTTCTCACCGGATTCAGTGTTCGTGGTCGGAATATTCGTCCTGGCTCAGGGGTATTTCGTCCACGCGAACATCGAAGTCCGAATCGGCCCGCTCGGCCATATCCTGGCCGGCCCGGAACTCCACCGCCTGCACCACAGCACCGACCTCGCCGAAGCCGGCCACTACGCCTCCGACCTCTCGCTCTGGGATCACGTGTTCGGGAGCTTCACCTGGCGGCCCGGCAGAGTGCCGAAGGCCGTCGGCCTCACCGACCCGGCCGCGTTCCCCGCCACCGGGGAGTTCGGCGCCACTCTGCTGCACCCGTGGCGCCGGGCCAAGACCACCGAGCAGTCCGCCTGAAACCCCGGCCACCGCGAGGCCGCCTCCACCTGACCGCGTCCCCGGCGCCACGCCATCACCCTCGGATTGGATCATGACTTCCTCGCCCTTCGCCGTGCCCCGCGAGCGCATCGCGATCACCGGTATCGGCTGCCGCCTGCCGGGACACGCCAACGACCACCGTTCCTACTGGCGCAACCTGATCGAGGGCCGGGACTGTCTCACCGAGACGCCAGCCGACCGCTACGACACCGCGACCCTGGGCAGCAGGGACCGGGCCAAGCCGGGGCGGCTGATCGGCGGCCGGGGCGGCTACATCGACGGATTCGACACCTTCGACCCGGACTTCTTCGGGATCAGCCCGCGCGAGGCCGAGCACATGGACCCGCAGCAGCGCAAGCTCCTGGAGGTCAGCTGGGAGGCCCTGGAGGACGGCGGCCTGCGCCCCGGCGCACTGGCCGGCCGGGAGGTCGGCGTCTACATGGGCGCCTTCACCCTCGACTGGAAGATCCTCCAGTTCGCCGACCTCGCCTTCGACACCATCGCCGCGCACACCGCCACCGGCACCATGATGACGATGGTGTCCAACCGGATCTCGCACTGCTTCGACTTCCGCGGGCCGAGCGTCTCGATCGACACCGCGTGCAGCTCCTCCCTGGTCGCGGTGCACCTGGCCTGCCAGAGCCTGCTCCGCGGCGAGACCGAACTCGCCCTGGCCGGCGGTGCGTTGTTGCACATGGCGCCGCAGTACACGATCGCCGAGACCAAGGGCGGCTTCCTGTCCGCGGACGGCCGCTCGCGCGCCTTCGACGCCTCCGCCGACGGCTACGTCCGGGCCGAGGGCGTCGGTGTGGTCGTGCTCAAGCGGCTCTCCGACGCGCTGCGCGACGGGGACCCGGTGCACGCCGTCATCCTCGGCAGCGGCGTCAACCAGGACGGCCGCACCAACGGCATCACCGTCCCCAGCGCGGACGCCCAGGTCACCCTGATCGAACGGGTCTGCGCCGAGGCCGGGGTGCTGCCCGGCAGTCTCCAGTACGTCGAGGCGCACGGCACCTCCACCCCGGTCGGCGACCCGATCGAGGCCGCGGCCCTCGGCCGGGTGCTCGGCATCGGCCGCCGCGCCGGGGACCGCTGCTACGTCGGCTCGGTGAAGACCAACATCGGGCACACCGAGGCGGCGGCCGGCGTCGCCGGGCTGATCAAGACCGCGCTCGCGCTCAGGCACCGCCGCATCCCGCCGCACCTCAACCTGGAGCGGCCCAACCCCGGCATCGACCTGGCCGCGCTGCCGTTCGAGATCCCGACCGCCCCGGTCGAGTGGCCCGAGCACCGGGGCCCGGCCAGGGCCGGCGTCAACTCCTTCGGGTTCGGCGGCACCAACGCCCACGTCCTGCTGGAGGAACCGCCGCAGGCGGGCCCCGTCGTGCCGGTGGCCGAGCCGGCCCGTACGGTGCTGCCGCTGAGCACCAAGGACACCGCGGGACTGCCCGAACTGGCCGCCGCCGTACGGCAGGAGCTGGCCGGCGGGACGTCCCTGGCCGACCTCGGCCACACCCTGGCGCACCGCCGCCAGCACCTGCCCGAGCGGCTCGGCGTGGTCTACTCCACCCGGGAGGACCTGGACGAGGCGCTGGCCGCGTGCGAGCGCGGCGAGGAGCACCCGCGGGTGGTCCAGGGCCGCGCCAGGGAGCGCCGGCAGCGCCGCCTGGCCTGGGTGTTCACCGGCATGGGCCCGCAGTGGTGGGGGATGGGCCGGGGGCTCCACGAGCACGAGCCGGTCTACCGCGAGGCCGTGCAGGCCGTCGACCGGGAGATCCGCGCGCAGGCCGGCTGGTCGCTGCTGACCGAGCTGGGCCGCGACGAGGCGGACTCCAGGATGGCCGAGACCTGGCTCGCCCAGCCCGCCAACTTCGCCGTCCAGGTGGGGCTTTCGGCGCTCTGGCGGAGCCACGGCCTGCGCCCCGACGCGGTCGTCGGCCACAGCACCGGCGAGGTCGCCGCCTTCCACGAGGCCGGGGTGTACGACCTGGCCGACGCCGTGCGGGTGGTGCTCGCCCGCAGCCGGCTCCAGCAGCGCCTGGCCGGCACCGGCACCATGCTCGCGGTCGGCCTGCCGGAGGCCGAGGCCGAGCGCCGGATCCGCCCGTACCGCAGCCAGGTCTCGCTCGGCGCGGTCAACAGCCCCTCCGCGGTGACCCTGGCCGGGGACACCGAGGCGCTGCGCGAGCTGGCCGGGGAACTGCGGCAGCAGGGCGTCTTCGCCCGCCTGCTGGACGTCGAAGTCCCCTACCACAGCGTGCGGATGGACCCGATCCGGGACGAACTGGTCGCCGCGCTCACCGTCATCAAGCCGCAGGAGGCGCGGCTCCCGCTCTACCTGACCGCCCGCGAGGGGCTCGCCCGCGGGCCGGAGCTGGACGGCGCGTACTGGTGGCAGAACGTCCGCAACCCGGTGCGCTTCCGGGCCGCCGTCGAGCGGATGGCCGAGGACGGGCACGGGCTGTTCCTGGAGCTCGGCCCGCACCCGGTGCTCGGCCACGCGATCCGTGAGTGCGCCGAGCAGACGCACACCCTCCCGTCGATCCGCCGGCAACAGGACGAGCCCGAGCGCTTCGCCCGCAGCCTTGCCGAACTCCACACCCTCGGCGTCGAGTTGAGCTGGAACGCGCTGCACCCGGCCGGCCGCCCGGTGCCACTGCCCGCCTACCCGTGGCGGCGCGACCGCTACTGGGTGGAGCCCAAGCCGGTCGAGCAGGTCCGGCTCGGACGGCTCGACCACCCGCTGCTCGGCCGCCGCACCGCGAGCGCCCAGCCAGGCTGGACCAGCGCGCTCGACCCCGAGCGGCTGCCCTACCTGAGCGACCACCGGATCGAGGGCCAGGTGGTCTTCCCGGCCGCCGGGTACCTGGAGATGGCCGCCCAGGCCGTCCGTACCCTGACCGGCGGCACCGACGTGACGCTGGCCGAGATCGAGCTGAACCGGGCGCTGTTCCTCTCCGATACCGAGCCCGTCCCGGTCCAGTTCGGCTACGCGCCCGAGGACGCCCGCTTCACCGTCACCTCCACCCCGGCCGGCGGCGAGCCGGGCGTGCACGCGAGCGGCCGGGTCCGCACCGGCCAGCGCCGCTCGTACGGGCCCGCCCTGGACGTGGACGCGCTGCGCGCCCGCGGACGGCACCTCGACGGGCCGGACTGCTACCGGCAGCTGGCCGAGCGCGGCTACCACTACGGACCGGCCTTCCAGACCGTCGCCGAGGTGTGGACGGGCCGGGGCGAGGCGCTCGCCCGGATCCGGCCGACCGGACAGCTCGGCCCGGACGCGGCCGGCCACCACCTGCACCCGGTGCTGCTGGACGGCTGCTTCCAGGCCCTGCTCGCCACCCGGCTGGACGCGCCCGAGGACGGCAGCGTCCGGCTGCCGGTCTCGATCGAGGAGGTCAGGCTCGACGAGATCGGCGACCGCCCGCTGTGGGTGCACGCCACCGTCACCCGGGACAGCGGCGAGGAACTCGTCGGCGACCTCGCGCTCCACGCCGAGGACGGCACCCCGGTCGGCAGGATCACCGGCTTCCGGGTCGCCGACGTCGCCCAGGCCCCGGCCTCCGTGGGGCTCGCCACCATCGACGGCTGGCTCACCGAGGTCGCCTGGGTGGCCGCACCCGAGCCGGCCACCGAGGGGACCGTCGGCGACCTGCTGCTCTTCGCCGACGAGGGCGGTCTCGCCGAGCGGCTGGCCGCACTGGCCGCCGAGCGCGGCACCCGCTGCCACCTGGTCAGGCCCGGCACCGGGTACCGGCACGGCGACGGGCACTCGACCGTACGGCCCGACTCCGCCGAGGACGTCCAGCGGCTGCTCGCCGACCTCGGCCCGGGCTTCGGCACCGTCGTCCACCTCTGGAACCTCGACCAGCCCGCGCTGGCCGCCACCGCCGCGGACCGGCTCGGCCCGCTCGCCGCCCTCGGCGGTTACTCCCTGATCACCCTCGCCCAGGCCCTGCCCGCCGCCCGCCCGGACGGCCGGCTGCACATCGTCACCCGGGGCACCCAGCCCGCCGTCCCCGGCGACCGGGTCGAACCGCTCGGCGCCCCCGCCTGGGGCATCGGCCGGGTGCTGTGGCAGCAGGAGCTGGTCGCCCAGCGCGGCACCCTGATCGACCTCGACCCGGCCGTCGGCGCCGCCGACCAGGCCGAGGCACTGCTCGCCGAACTCGCCGCCCACGACGAGCAGGAGATCGCGCTGCGGGCCGGTGCCAGGCTCACCAGCCGGCTGCGGCAGGCCGAGGGCCTCACCCGCCCGCTGCCGCCGGTCCTGCGCCCCGACGGCAGCTACCTGGTCACCGGGGCCTTCGGCGCCCTCGGCCGGCTGCTCTGCCGCACCCTCGTCCGGCGCGGCGCCCGGCGGCTGATCCTGGTCGGCCGCACCGCGCTGCCCGAGCGCTCCCAGTGGGCGCACACCGACCCGGACACCCCGGCCGGCGAGCGGATCGCCTTCCTGCGCGAACTCCAGGCGCTCGGCGCCGAACCGCTGATCGCCCCGGTGGACGTCACCGACGAGGCCGCCCTCGCGGACTGGCTCGCCGACTACCGGCAGCGCCAGCGCCCGCCGATCCGGGGCGTGTTCCACCTCGCCGGGCAGGTCAAGGACACCCTGCTGGCCCAGATGGACCGGCCGTCCTTCGACGCCGGCTACACCCCCAAGGTGGTCGGCGGCCACCTGCTGCACCGGCTGCTGAGCGACGAACCGCTCGACCACTTCGTGCTCTTCGCCTCCGTCGCCTCGCTGCTCACCACCGCGGGGCAGACCAACTACGCGGCCGGCAACGCCTTCCTGGACGCCCTCGCCCACCACCGCAGGGCCGACGGGCTGCCCGGGCTCAGCCTGGACTGGGGCCCCTGGGCCACCGGCATGATCGAGGAACTGGGCCTGGTCGCCCACTACCGCGACGCCCGCGGCATGAGCTCGCTGCCGCCGGACGCCGGAACGGCCGTCCTGGAGCGCGTCCTCGGCCAGGACCGCGCCCAGCTGCTGGTCGCCACCGTGGTCGACTGGCCGACCTTCCTCGCCTGGTACCCGGCGCCGCCGCCGCTGGTCGCCGACCTGGCGGCGAACGCCGCCGAGCAGGCCCCGGCCGAGACCGGCGGCTTCCTGGACGCCTACCGCGCGGCCGACCCGCAGACCCGGTCCGAACTGGTCACCGAGCGGCTCACCGCCGCCGCCGCGGCCGTCCTGCGGATCGGTGCCGAGCGGATCGACCGGGACACCAGGCTCGGCGCCCACGGCCTGGACTCGCTGCTCGCGATGGAGCTGCGCGCCCGGGTGCACGGCGAACTGGGCGTCGCCCTGCCGGTGGTGGCCCTGCTCGGCAACGGCACCGTCGGCGACCTGGCCGACCTGCTCACCGAGGGCCTGGCCGAGCGGCTCGCCACCGACGGCGGCCCGGCCGAGGCCGAGGTGGAGCTGTACACCGACGAGTCCCGCCACCCGCTCACCCACAACCAGCAGGCGCTCTGGTTCCTGCGCCTGCTGCACCCGGACGGCTTCGCGTACAACATCGGCGGCGCCGTCGAGGTGCGCGCGGAGCTCGACCCGGAGCTGATGTTCGCGGCCTTCCGCTTCCTGGTCGCCCGGCACCCCGAGCTGCGCGCCGCCTTCACCGCGGAGGAGGGCCGCCCCGTCCAGCACATCCGGGCCGAGGCCGAGGCCGAGGCCGACACCGGGCTGTTCGACGTCGAGGGCCGGCCGTGGGAGGAGATCCACGAGCTGATCGTCCGCGAGTACCGGCGGCCGTACGACCTCGCCGAGGACCCGCTGGTGCGGCTGCGGCTGTTCCGGCGCGGGCCGGACCGCTGGGTACTGATGAAGGCCGTCCACCACATCGTCTCGGACGCGATCTCCACCTTCACCTTCATCGAGGAGCTGTTCGAGGTCTACGAGGCGCTGCGCCAGGGCCGCGCCCCGGAACTGCCCCCGGTGCCCGCCCGCTACCTGGACTTCCTCAACCACCAGAACCGCTTCCTGGCCGGGCCCGAGGCGCGGCGGATGCTCGACTACTGGCGCGAACGCCTGCCGGCCGGGATGCCGGTGCTGGCGCTTCCCACCGACAAGCCGCGCCCGGCCGTGCAGACCCACAACGGCGCCTCCGAGTTCTTCCGGCTGGACGCCGAACTCACCTCCAGGGTCCACGAGTTGGCCCGCGCGAACGGAGCCACCCCGTTCATGGTGCTGCTCGGCGCCTACTACCTGCTGCTGCACCGGTGGTCCGGGCAGCCGGACGTCGTGGTCGGCAGCCCGGTCACCGGCCGCACCCAGGAGGAGTTCGCCTCCGTCTACGGCTACTTCGTCAACCCCCTGCCGCTGCACGTGAGTCTGGCGGGGGAGCCGACGGTGGCCGAGCTGCTGGCCAGGGTGCGCGAGAGCGTGCTCGGGGGTCTGGACAACCAGGAGTACCCCTTCCCGCTGCTGGTCGAGCAGCTGGGGCTCCAGCACGACCCGAGCCGCTCCGCGGTGTTCCAGGCGATGTTCATCCTGCTCACCCACAAGGTCGCCGTGGAGCGCTTCGGCTACCGCCTGGAGTACATCGAACTTCCGGAGGAGGAAGGGCAGTTCGACCTCACACTGTCCGCCTACGAGGACCGCGCGGACGACTGCTTCCACTGCGTCTTCAAGTACAACTCCGACCTCTTCGAGCCCGCCACCGTCCGACGGCTCGCCGCCCACTACCGCAACCTGCTGGACGCCATGACCCGCTCGGCCGGGGCGGAGCCGGTCGGACGGCTGCGGATGCTGGGCGAGGCCGAACGCCGCGAGATCCTCACCGGCTTCAGCGGTGCCGAACGCCGGATCGAGCACGACACCCCGGTGCCGGAGCTGATCGCCAAGGCCGCCGCCGAGCGGCCGGAGGCCATCGCCGTGGTCGCGCCGGGCCGGGACCGGATCCGCCGGCTGACCTACGGGGAACTGGACCGGCGCTCCCAGCGCACCGCCGTACGGCTGCGCGAACTCGGCGTCGGCGAGGGCTCGGTGGTCGCGGTCTGCCTGGACAAGTCGCCCGAGCTGATCACCGTCCTGCTGGCGATCTGGCGGGCCGGCGCCGCCTACCTGCCGCTCGACCCCGGCCACCCGGCCGACCGGATCGCCCACCAGGTGGCCGACGCGGGAGCCGCGCTGGTGGTGGTCGACCAGCGGCGCCCGCTGCCGGCCGCGCTGCCCGCCACGCCGGTCACCCTGGAGGAGCTGGACCGGCCCGCGGGCACCGCGGTGCCGCTGCCCGCCGCCGACCCGGACCGGGCCGCCTACGTGATCCACACCTCGGGCTCCACCGGCCGCCCGAAGGGGGTCAGGGTCGACCACCGCAACCTGGCCGCCGTCACCGCGGGCTGGCGCGCCGAGTACCGGCTGGACACCGACGTCCGGGTGCACCTCCAGATGGCCGGCACCGCCTTCGACGTGTTCTCCGGCGACCTCGCCCGGGCGCTCAGCACCGGCGGCACCCTCGTACTGGTCGACCGCGAGCTGCTCTTCGACACCGCCCGGCTGTACCGGGTGATGCGCGAGGAGGCCGTGGACGGCGGCGAGTTCGTGCCCGCGGTGGCCCGCGCGCTGCTGGCGCACTGCGAGCGCGACGGCCTGACGCTGGACTTCCTGCGGCTGCTGATCGTCGGATCCGACTCCTGGAAGGCCGCCGAGCACCGGCGGGTGCGCGCCCTGTGCGGCCCGCGGACCAGGCTGGTCAACTCCTACGGACTGACCGAGGCCAGCGTCGACAGCACCTACTACGAGGGCGCGGCCGAGCGGCTGGAACCCGGCCGGATGGTGCCGATCGGCCGGCCGTTCCCGAACAGCGCGGTGTACATCCTCGACCCCTACGGCGAGCCCGTCCCGGTGGGCGTGCCCGGCGAGCTGTGGATCGGCGGCGCCGGCGTCGCCGCCGGCTACCCCAACGACCCCGAGCAGACCGCCGGCCGCTTCGTCACCCTGGAACCCGACGGCACGCCCCTGCGGCTCTACCGCACCGGCGACCTCGGCCACTGGGACACCGAAGGCACCGTGCACCTGCTCGGCCGGATCGACAACCAGGTCAAGGTCCGCGGCCACCGGATCGAGCTGGGCGAGATCGAGGCCCACCTCACCGCCCGCCCCGAACTCGCCCAGGCCTGCGTGGCGGTCCGCCAGGACACCAGGGGCGAGGCCGTGCTCGCCGCCTACGTGGTGCCCGCCGAGGGCACCACACTGGACCGCCGCGAACTGCGCCGCCACCTGGCCGAGCACCTGCCCACCGTGATGATCCCCTCCTACCTCACCGAGCTGCCCGCCCTGCCGCTCACCCCGAACGGCAAGGTGGACCTCGCGGCGCTGCCCGAACCGAAGGCCGACACCGCGGGGGCCCGGCACGAACCGCCCGTCACGCTCTACGAGACCAGCGTCGCCGAGCACTGGAAGAACCTCCTCGGCCTGGCGGAAGTCGGTCTCCAGCACGACTTCTTCGAGCTCGGCGGCAGCTCGATCCGGCTCATCGAACTGATCCACCACCTCCAGAGCGAGTTCAACATCGCCATCCCGGTCGGCCTGCTGTTCAAGGTCACCACCCTGCACGGCATGGCCCGCACCGTCGAGCAGATCATCACCGGCGAGGTGGCCGGCGGCGAGCCCTACCTCCGGTTCAACCCCGAGGCACCCGAGGACCGCACGGTCTTCTGCTTCCCGCCGGCCGGCGGCCACGGGCTGGTCTACCGGCAGCTCGCCGCGCACCTGCCCGAGCACCGGATCGCCGCGTTCAACTACCTGACCGGCGACGACAAGACGGCCCGCTACGCGGACCTGGTCGAGCAGCTGCACGCCTCCGGGCCGTACGTCCTGCTCGGCTACTCGCTCGGCGGCAACCTGGCCTTCGAGGTGGCCAAGGAACTGGAACGGCGCGGACGCGCCGTCGGCTCGGTGCTGATGGTGGACGCCTACCGGGTCACCGAGGCCTTCGACCTCGGCGAGGAACACCTGGCCGTCTTCGAACGCGAACTCCACGAGCACCTGCACCGCCACACCGGCTCGCGGATCGTCGCCCGGGAGACCCTCGAACAGGCCAGGGACTACCTGGAGTTCTGCAGCCGCACGCCCAACACCGGCACGGTGACGGCCCAGCTGGACGTGGTCTGCGAACGCGAGCGGCTGTCCGTGCACGTGGGCGGCGAACCGGGCTCCTGGCACGGCGCCTCCACCACCGGAACCGCGGTGTACGTCGGCCACGGCGTCCACGCCGAGATGCTCGACGGGGACTTCGCGGCCCGCAACGCCGAACTGGCGGGCGCCATCCTGGCCGGGGGCACCACCGATGCCCGCGGCTGACCGCGGACCCGACTGGTCCACCAGGGAGCGGGCCCCCGGCGGCCCGCCCCGGGTCATCGTGATCGGGGCCGGCCTGGCCGGCCTCGCCACCGGCTGCTACGCGCAGATGAGCGGCCTGGAGACCCGGATCTTCGAGAAACACGTGCTGCCCGGCGGCTGCTGCACCGCGTGGTCCCGGCACGGCTACCTCTTCGACTACTGCATCGACTGGCTGATCGGCACCGCCGAGGGCACCGGCGCACACCAGGTCTGGAGCGAACTCGGCGCCCTGGACGGCAAGTCGGTGACCCTCTTCGACACCTTCAACCGGGTGGTCGACGAACACGGCAGGGCCGTCACCTTCTACGGCGACCCGGACCGGCTGGAGGCCCACCTGCTGGCCGTCGCGCCCGGCGACGCCAAGCCGATCCGGGCCTTCTGCCGGGACCTGCGCCGCTTCGCCGCGACCGAGCTGCCCTGGGACCTCACCCCGCCGCCGCTGCGCACCACGGCGGAACGGCTGCGCACCCTGCGCGCCGTGCTGCCCGCGTTCCGGCTGTTCTGGCGCACCGCCACCACCCCGATGAGCGGCTTCGCCGAGCGCTTCCAGGACCCGCTGCTGCGGCGGGCCTTCCCCAACATGTTCCTCCAGGAGCCCGCGGGCTTCCCGCTGCTGCCGTACCTGTACACCCTGGCGGCCGCGCACAACGGCAACGCGGGCTTCCCGCAGGGCGGTTCGCTCGGGCTGGCCCGCTCGGTGGAGGAGCGCTACACCTCGCTCGGCGGGGTGATCGGCTACCGCCGCCGGGCCGAGCGCATCCTGATCGAGGACGGGCGCGCGATCGGGGTGGAACTCAAGGACGGCTCACGGCACTACGCCGACCACGTGGTGGCCGCCTGCGACGGCCCGACGGTGCTCGACCGGCTGCTGGAGGGCCGCTACTCCAGCCCCGCCACCGAGAAGCTGTACGGCGAACTGCTCGACAAGCCGGGCAACCTCTACCCGGCGGTGGTCTCCGCCTTCGTCGGCATCGACGGCCCGCTGCCCGAGGGCGAGCCGCACAGCACCACCTACCTGCTGTCCCCTGAGGACGGCGACCGGCTGCCCGGCACGCTCCAGCGCAGCCTGGTGGTGCAGCTGCGCTCCTCCTACGCGGACGGCTTCGCGCCGCCGGGCAAGTCGGTGCTGCACTGCACCTACTTCAGCGACTACCGCTCCTGGAAGGACCTGCGGACCGGCGACCGCCGGGCGTACCGGGCCCGCAAGCAGGAAGTCGCCGTGTTCGTCCGGGAGTTCCTGGAGCGGACGTACCCCGGGCTCGGCCGGCGGATCGAACTCGTGGACGTCGCCTCACCGGTGACCACCGAGCGGTTCACCGGCAACACCTACGGCAGCATCCTGGCCTGGCAGGCCTTCTCCGAGGCCGAGGACGCCGTGAACCGGCTGGTCAACCGGGACCGGATGCGGCTGCCCGGGCTGAGCGGCTTCTCCATGGCGGGCCAGTGGACCGCGCTCGGCGGGCTGATCCGGGCCGCCACCAGCGGCCGGTTCGCCGCGCAGTACCTCTGCCGGGAGCTGGGCGTGCCGTTCCGGGCCTGGCCCAGCGACAACCGGGAACCCTGGCACCCGGGCAAGTGGGGCCGCCTGCCGCAACTCGGACGGGCCACCGTGGGACTGCCGGAACCGGGAGCGGCCGACGAGGGACCGCCGGAAGCGGGCGTGCCGGGCGTGGGCGTGCCGGAACCGGGAGTGGCGGAAGTGGGAGTGGCGGAGTGAGCGGGACGACGACCGGCGACCGGCGGAGCATGGTCATCATCGGCGGGGGGCTCGGCGGCCTTTCCACCGGCTGCTACGCGCAGATGAACGGCTACCGCACCCGGATCCTGGAGATGCACGAGATCCCCGGCGGCTGCTGCACCGGCTGGGACCGCGGCGAGTTCACCTTCGACTGCTGCATCAGCTGGCTGCTGGGCAGCGGCCCCGGCAACGAGATGCACCAGATCTGGCTCGAACTCGGCGCGCTGCAGGGCAAGCGGATGCGCAACTTCGACGTCTTCAACGTGGTGCGCACCCGGGACGGCCGGGCGGTCTACTTCTACTCCGACCCGGACCGGCTGGAGGCCCACCTGCTGGACCTCGCCCCGGAGGACGCCCGGCAGATCCGGCAGTTCTGCGCGGGGCTCCGCAAGTTCCGTCTGGCGCTGGCCCGTTACCCCTTCCTCAAGCCGGTCGGACTGATGGGCCGGTGGGAGCGGACGCGGATGCTCGCCTCCTTCCTGCCGTACTTCAACGTGATCCGGCGCTCGATCACGGTACTGATGAGCGACTACTCGGCGCGGTTCAGGAGCCCGCTGCTGCGCGAGGCGTTCAACTTCATCCTGTACGAGAAGCATCCCAACTTCCCGGTGCTGCCCAACTACTTCCAGCTCGCCTGCCACGCCGGGCAGTCGGCCGGGGTGCCGGAGGGCGGCTCGCTGGGGCTGGCGCAGTCGATCGAGCAGCGCTACCGGCGGCTGGGCGGCGAGATCACGTACAACACCAAGGTGACCGAGGTCCTGGTCGAGGACGACCGGGCGGTGGGGGTGCGGCTGAGCGACGGCCAGGAGGTGCGGGCCGACATCGTGGTGGCCGCCTGCGACGGGCGGACCACCATGATGGACCTGCTCAAGGGCCGCTACCTGAGCGACACCTACCGCCGGCTGTACACCCAGACCATCTCCGAGCCGGGCATGGTCTTCCCCGGCTACATGACGGTCTTCCTCGGCCTGCGCCGGCCCTTCCCCGCAGGGGACCCGTGCACCACCTACCTGCTGGAGGACGAGGTCGCCGAGCGGCTCACCGGCATCCGGCACCCGAGCATCAACGTCCAGTTCCGCAGCCGGCACTACCCGGAGCTGTCGCCCGCCGACACCACCGTGGTGTACGCCAGCTACTTCTGCGACATCGAGCCCTGGCGGGAGCTGAGCACCGGACCGGAGCAGACGCCCCGGGTACGGCGCGGCGAGGAGCTGCACACCCTGCCGGTCGGCCGGGGGCGGGAGTACCAGCGGGAGAAGCGCCGGGTGCGCGACACCATCGTCGAGTTCCTGGACGGCCACCACCCCGGGCTGAGCGAGGCGGTGGCCGTCAAGGACGTCTCCACCCCGCTCACCCAGGTCCGCTACACCGGCAACTACAACGGCACGGTGCTGGGCTGGCAGCCCTTCGTGGAGAGCGGCGAGACCCTGGAGGAGGAGGTCAAGCGCAACGGCCCGGGGCTGCCCGGCCTCGCGAACTTCTACCTCTCAGGAGTCTGGGCGACCACCGGCGGGCTGATCAGGGCGGCCGCGGCCGGCCGGCACGTCGTCCAGTTCATCTGCCGGGACGACGGCAAACCGTTCACCGCCGAGGTGGACGACAGCGCACCCCTGCCCACCCTGCTCATCGAACCGGTCGGCCCCTCCGACCGGCAGTTTGGAGTCACCTCGTGAGGATCGAGAAGTGGGTCGTCCGGGAGCACGTGGACGGTGTGCCGGACGTCGACCGGATGTACCGGAAGGTCGTGGAGGAGGTGGACGTCGGGCTCGCCGAGGACGAGATGCTGCTGCGCACCCGGTACGTCTCGGTGGACCCGTACCTCCAGGGCATCGCGCTGGACACCCCGATCGGTGATCACATGGGCGCGGACTCGATCATGGAGGTGGTGGAGGCGGGGCCGGCCGCGCGCTTCGCGGTCGGCGACCTGGTGCAGGGCTTCGGCGGCTGGCGCACCCACCTGGTCAGCAACGGCGAGCAGCGGCTCTGGCAGACCGGCACCTTCCCGATGGTCTTCCCGGCCTTCCGCCGGCTGGACCCCTCGCACTACGACGAGACCCTGCCGCTGACCACCGCGCTCGGCGTCCTGGGCGGGCCGGGGATGACGGCCTGGGGGACGGTCGAGAAGTTCCTCGACGTGCGCCCGGGGTCGACGGTGCTGGTCAGCGGTGCCTCCGGGGCGGTCGGTTCGCTGGTCGGGCAGCTGGCGAAGCACCGGGGCGGGCGGGTGATCGGCACCACGGCGTCGCCGGAGAAGGCGGCCCGGTTGTGGGAGCTGGGCTTCGACGGGGTGCTGCTGTACCGCGACGGCGACGAGCCCGAGCGGCTGGAGAAGGAACTGGCCGAGCTGGCGCCGGACGGCATCGACCGGTACTTCGACAGCCTCGGCGGGGTGCTGACCGACGTGGTCTTCGGGATGCTCGCGGTGGAGAGCCGGGTGGCCGTCTGCTGGCAGTGGGGGAGCCAGGTCGGCGGGGACTGGGCGGGGCCGCGGCTGCTGCCGATGATCATGTTCCCGCGGACCACGATCCGCGGCATCTTCTCGCTGGAGTGGTTCACCGAGGAGAACTGGGCCGCGCTGCGGCGGGACCTCGGGGCCCTGGTGAGCAGCGGGGAGCTGACGTACCAGGAGACCGTGCACCAGGGGTTCGACAGCATCCCGGCGGCCTACCGCGGCCTCTACCTGGACCGCTCGGCCAGCCGGGGGAAGGTGCTGGTCGAGCTCTGACCGGGGCGGCCTCCGGCGGGGGAGGCCGCGGGAACGGGCAGGGCCTCTTCGGCGGATCCGTCGAAGAGGCCCTGCCGCGCGCTCAGTTCAGGGTGAACCAGGTGCTGCGGGACTTCTTCCACTCGGGGTGGGTGAGGTCCTTGGCGGCGGTGGCGTCGCCGTACAGGTCGGCGGAGCCGTCGTCGGTGATCAGCTGGGCGCGGGCGCCGGGGGCGTCCAGGTCCGGGACGTCCGGGACGGCCTCCCAGGCGCCGTAGTCGCTGGTCGGCAGGTCGGTCAGCTTGGTCGGCTGGGAGCCGGGCTGCCCGTTCCAGCGGTAGAGCGCGTACGGGGCGGAGTTGTCCTCGGCGGACCAGGAGCCGGCCACGATCAGGTACTGGCCGAGGTCGTTGCGGCGGATGTCGCGGATCGACAGGCCGCCGAGGTTCAGCTCGATCGCGTCGCCGAAGGTCGCGTGCGAGGCCGAACCGTTCAGCAGTGAGGGGAAGTCGGTGACCGGGACGAGCAGCGCCCGGCCGCCGGTGACGGCCGGGGTGAGCGGCGCGCGGAAGCCGATGTACGCGGTGCTGGTGCTGCCGGGGGCGAACTCCAGGCCCTCGACGTTGAACCCGTCGATCTGCTTGGGCACCTGGCCGTCGGCGGCGCCCGCCGCGAAGCCGTAGTGCTTGCCGTGGGCGTTGTCCCAGGCGATCAGGTCGTCGCGCAGGCCGTGGTACGAACCGGCCAGGGACAGCTGGGTGTCGGCGCCGGAGCCGGTGACGGTGGTGGCGAAGACGGTGTGCCGGTCCGGCTTGACCACGCCGTCCTTGTTGTTGCCGAGCGAGCCGGTCCAGTAGATGGTGTTGCCGACCCGGGTGGCGCCCTCGATGTCGATCTCCTTGGAGACGCCGAGGGCCGAGCTGAAGTCCCAGGTGCGGACCGGCGCACCGGAGTTGTCGCGGTCGTACAGGCGCAGGGTGTTGGACTCGTCGTCGCCGACCACGAGGTAGCCGCCGCCCGCGTCCACGGCGGCCGAGGCGTCGCTGGAGCCGGTCAGGTAGCGGCTGGTGGCGGAGGACTGGACGGCGGGGGAGGCGGCGTAGTGCAGGGTGCGGGTGGCGCTCTTGCCGCCGAGGCCGGTGACCTTGATGGTGAGGTCGGCGTAGCCGACGCCCTGGGCGGCGACCGCGAGGGTGCGGGTGCCGGTGGTGCCGGTCACGGTGACGTCGCCGGTGCGGGCCACGGCGCTGCGGGTGGTGGCGGAGGCGGCGACGGTCAGGGCCGAGACCGAGGCGCCGGACTGGGCGACCGTCACGGTCACGGTCGGGTCGCCGGTGGCGCCGACCGCGCCGGAGAGGTACCCGGCCGAGAAGGTGATCGTCGGGGTGCCGTACGAGACCGCGCCGGCCGGGAGGGCGGGCAGGGCGAGCACGGGCACCGCCGCGACGGCGACGGCGAGCGGGAGCAGGCGGCGGAGGGGACGCGACACGGTGGCTACCCTTCGACATGCGGGGGGAGTTGACGGAGGGTGTCAGCCTGCTGGCGCTCGGCGAACACCGACCCTACGGCGACCTTACGAGGGCGGACGGGCGGGCGAACAGCAGGCGTGCGCCGGGTGTCCGCCGACGATCGGGGAACCCTTGGTTCAGCCGGTGATGCCGGCCTTGCGCAGCACCCGGCTGACCGCGTCCCACTCGGGGGCGACCGGATCGGTGCGACGGGTGCCGACGCCCGAGTCCTTGAAGCCGCTGGACGTCGACACGCAGACCACCGGGCCGTCCGAGAGGTCCGGCTCGCCGAGGCTGCGCAGCCCGGCCAGGCCGGCCGCCGCGGACAGCTCGGCCCAGAGCCCGGCCCTGGCCATCTCCTCCTTCGCGTCGGTGAGTTGGGTGTCGGTCAGGGTCAGCGCCCGGCCGCCGCTCTCGCGGACCGCGAGCACGCCGCGATAGCCGCTGACGGGGGAGTTGATCGAGTACGCCGCGCTCGGGCGGACCGTCACGCGGGCGGCGGGCAGCCCCTCGGCGACCGCCCGGGCGAGCGGCCCCGAGGTGACCGTCTCGCAGGAGTGGATGCGCGGCACCCGGTCGGCCAGACCCAGCCGGACCAGCTCGGTGAACCCCTTCCAGACGCCGAACAGGAGCTCGCCGTAGCCGGTGGGGACGAACACCGCGCTCGGCAGGCCGACGTCCTGGAAGATCTCGTACGCGATGGTCTTGTAGCCCTCGGGGCCGTACGCGTGCCCGGTGTGGGTGGTGGTCAGGTTGCTGACCGGGTGCAGGCCCAGCCGGTCGACCACCTGGCGCAGCAGCGGCCAGCGGGCCTCCCACGGCACCGGGAGCACCACCGCGCCGTAGGCGTCGAGGAAGGAGTCGACGTTCGGCGGGAGGTCCGGGCCGGTGAACACCACGCAGCGCAGTCCGGCGCGGGCGGCGTAGGCGGCGGCCGCGGCGCCGTGGTTGCCCGAGGAGGCGACCGCGATGCCGGCGGCGCCGACGCCCACGGCGGCGCTGGTGGTGCAGCGGTTGAGCCGGTCCTTGTGGCTCCACGTGGGGTTGCGGGACTCGTCCTTGACGTACACCCCGGGTTCGATCTCCACCAGCGGAGTGGTGCCCTCGCCCAGGCCGGTGGCGAGCAGCGGCGGCAGCAGCGGGGCCCAGCGCTCCAGGCCGCCGCGCACCGGGGCGGGGGCGAACAGGGCCGCCGGGTCGGCCTTGTCGTAGGCGTAGTCGACCTCGACGGGGTAGGAGACGTCCTCGGTACCGGTGCGCGGGCAGCCGGCGGTGAGCGGGGGCCAGAGCGGGAAGCCGAGGGCGGGGTCGCCCAGGGAGCGCTGGCCGGTGGCGAGGGAGTGTTCTGTCGGCATGACAGGAGACTAACCGGGCGGGCCCCGCCGGTGGCCGGGCTCCGGCGTGAACTCGTGCGTGGGGCAACGGTTTCCGGCGGGTTCGGGCCGGTTCCGGCGGTTCGGCCGGGTCAGCCGCCCTGGCGGATCGCGGAGATGTCGAACTCCAGGACGACCTTGTCGCCGACCAGGACACCGCCGCCCTCCAGAGCAGCGTTCCAGGTGACCCCGTACTCCTTGCGGCTGATCGTGACCGAGCCCTCCAGGCCGACCCGGAGGTTGCCGTACGGGTCGACGGCGTTGCCGGTGTACTCGAAGTCGATGGTGACCGGGCGGGTGGTGTCCTTGATGGTGAGGTCGCCGGTGACCCGGTAGTCGGTCTCGGAGCGGGCCTCGACCGCGGTGGCGCGGAAGGTGATGTCGGGGAAGTTCGGCGCGTCCAGGAAGTCGTTGGTGCGCAGGTGCTGGTCGCGCTGCTCCACGCCGGTGTCGATGCTCTCGGCCTTGATCACCACCTGGCCGGTGGAGCGGGACGGGTCGTTGCCGTCCAGGTGGGCGGAGCCCTCGAACCGGTGGAACGCGCCGCGGACCTTGGTCACCATCGCGTGGCGGGCGACGAAGCCGATCCGGGTGTGGGTCGGATCGAGGACGTAGTCGCCGGTGAGCTCGGAGAGTTTGGCGGTCATGGTCGGCATGCCTCCTGATGGGGGTCGCGGGCCCGGCCCGGCGGTGTCCGGGCGGTCCCCGGACCACGCTAGGGGCAGTCTCCGCGGGTCGCGCGCCGGGTTGGGCCCAAGCGGGGGCGGGAAGGCTCGCGGGGTACGCCGGAGGAGCGAACGGAGCAGGGGCCGCGATGGACAGTGGGGTACGGGCGATGGTCGACGCGGTCGACGAGGCGCGGCGGCAGCTGCGGGAGAACGCGCTGCCGAAGGCGCGGGACAGCGGCCGCGACAAGGTCCCCGAGTCGGAGGAGGCGGCGCTGCTGGCGGCGCTCGCCGGGCTGGTGGAGGCCGTCGTCGAGCTGGCCGACGCCGCCTCGGACCGGATGACCACGGGCGACAGCCGTGAGACGTACGTCAAGGTGGCCCGGCGGCTGCGGGACCAGCCGGGCTACCTGCGGGACGACGCGGCGGCGGTCGAACGGCGGGTGCGCGGACCGCGGTGACCGGCCGCCGGGCCCCTGCTGGAGGGGCCCGGCGGGGTCGGTCAGCGGTGGCTGGAGAACTGCACCACCTGCTGGTAGGTCGGGCGGTTCTGCCAGGTGCTCTTGGGGTCGGTCACCCCGCCCAGCGGGCGGTGGATGATCGCGTCGGCGCACCACTGGTCGCCGGCCGAGCAGTCCGTGTCGCCGGGGTAGACCTGCGCGGAGGTCTGGGCGGCGGCCTGCTTCAGGGAGTTCAGCAGGACCGTCCGGCAGGCCGCGAGGTCGCCGCCGCCGCAGAACGGGCGGGCCAGCGGGCCGGCCACCTGGTCGCCGAGGACGGAGCGCAGGTCCTTGTCCAGGTAGCTCCACCAGCCGTACTGGAAGGCCGAACCCTTGTGCGGGATGGCCTCGTTGGCGTTGGTCGGGCCGCTGCCGGGACCGGTCTGGCCGCCGGAGGGGGACTCGTTGATCTGGAGGGCGCCGGTCAGCGCGCCGAACAGCGGGTCACCGAGGCCCGGCCGCATGACGCCCTCGGCGACCAGCGGCCACCAGGCGTCCATCACCCGGATCGCGGTGGCGTCCGCGTAGCTGTGGCTGCCCGGTGAAGTCTCCTTCCGCTGACCGCCGTTGGCGAGCCAGGCCTCCAGCTGCTGGACGGCGGTGAGGGTGGTCTGGTCGGTGACGGGCGCGCTGCGCAGCACCCGGATCAGCTCGGGCAGCACGTCCTCGGCCCGCAGGTCGGTCAGGGCGGCGCTCTCCATGGCCTGGGTGAGCGAGACCCGGCTCGCCTTCCCGCCGTTGCGGAGCAGGGACTTGACCCGGTCGTCCAGCAGGTTGCCGCGGTGCACCGAGCCGTTGCCGAAGCCGGCCGAGGTGTAGCCGTTCGCCTGCTTGTTGTTCCAGGAGATGTAGTAGTCCTGGTTGACGGACTGCGGGTGCTGGGCCGCCGGGGTGTACCGGGCGGTGTTGGCGGTGGGGTCGAAGTCGGCCCACTCGTAGGCGGGTTGGGCCTTGACCGGCAGCCCGGGGTCCACACCGGGGGCGCGCACCGGGTTGCTGCCGGAGTTGTAGTACGCGATGTCGCGCGAGTCGGCGTAGAACCAGTTGAAGGTGTAGTTGATGTCCTGGGCGGCCTGCTGGAAGCTCGCGGCGTCGTGCACCGTGCCCGGGTCGTTCAACTCCTGGAAGCCGACGATGGAGTCGACCTCGTGCCGGTAGGTGGAGCGCAGCGAGGTGAAGGCGACGGGTGCGCCGCCGACCGTCCCGCGGGCCGACACCAGGCCGTACTTGGAGCGGTACATCACCAGGGTGTACGAGCCGGCCGCGGTGGAGTCGGCGGTGGTCGGTTTCCAGGCGTTCTTGCGTTCCAGCCGGTCGAAGGGCAGGCACTGGCCGTGCCAGAGGTAGGAGTTGGCGGCGGTGGTGACCGGGGAGCCGTCGGTGGTGCAGAGCGGGACGGCGTAGGTGTCGGTGATGTCCTGCCCGGCCGAGGTGGCGCTCCAGGCGTAGTCCTGGCCGCGGCCGAGCTGCACGTAGAAGCTCAGGCCGGCGAAGGCGGCGCCGCGTGCGCTGATCCCGGGGCCCTGGATCTCCTCCAGCATCAGCAGCTGAGGGGCGAAGTAGCCGGTCTGCGGGCCGAACACGGCGGCCGGGTGGCCGTCGTCGGTGTGCGCGCCGGAGACCAGCAGGGCGTTGGACATCCCGTGCTTGGCGCTCAGCAGGTTGCCGGGCAGGACGCCGTTCGCCTTGGTGGTGGCGGAGTTGGCGGAGCCGGTGGGGTCGTAGACCACCCGCTCGGACACCACCGAGCCGGGGTCGGGCAGCGCCTCACCCTGTGGCTGGGCCGGGACGGTCGCGTACGGGAAGCTCTGTCCGTCGTGCAGGGTCTGGACGGCCTCGGGGTCGTCGGACTCGCGCAGTGACTTCCAGACCACGTCGCCGGCGTCCTTGCCGTACTTGGCCTCGGCGGCCGCCTTGACCTGGGCGGAGGAGAGTTCGCCGCCGCCGCCGGAGCCGAACAGCGCGCCGACCACGGAGGCGAGGGCGACCAGGTCGGTCAGCTTGAACGGCTCGATCGAGCCGGCGTTGGTGATCGGGTCGATGTGCCCGGTCAGGTCGTACTCGCCGGGGAAGGTGCGGGCGTTGTAGGACTCCTGGGCGTACTTGTTGATGCCGTCGAGGTAGGCGGTGGCGTCGGCGAGCGCCTGGGTGGCCCGGCCGCCGCGGGCGGCCATGGCGTCGATCTGCTGTTGCAGCTCCGCCTCGGTGTACGGCGCGGCCTGCCAGAAGGTCTGCTCCAGCTGGCGGTTGGCGGCGGCGCCGCCCGCGAAGCCGGACAGCTGGCCGCGGCCGACGTGCCGGAAGAGGTCCATCAGCCAGAGCCGGTCCTGGGCGGCGGCGTAGCCGGCGCCGAACTCGGTGCCGTAGCGGGTGGTGCCGGTGATGTGCGGGACACCGGTGGCCTTGTCGCGCACGATGGTGACGTCCGGGCGGGGGCTGATGCTGCTGGCCACCTGGTCGGCGGGGACGCCGAAGGAGGCGTCGTTGAAGAAGTCGCGGAGCTTGGCCTCGGTCAGGCCGGGATAGCCGGAGGCGAGGGCGGCGTACGGGGCGAGCTGGTCGTCGGTGTGCGCGGGGCGGGTGCCGAAGGCCCGGTTGAGCAGGATGTCCGAGAGGGTGGCGTTGCCGTTCTCGCCGGGCGGCAGGATGTCGGCGCAGTGGCCGCCGCAGTAGTCGTTGGCGGCGACGGTCGTCGTCGCGGGGGTGGGTGCGGCGGTGGCGCTGGGCGTGGTGGTCAGGGCGGCGGTGGCGAGCAGGGCCGCTGCGGTGGCGGCGGCCGGGAGCCGGAGGGGGCGGGTTCGCTGTCGTTGGCGTGGACGCAAGGCGGACTCCTCCGTCGGGGGCGCGGAAGAGTCGACGCTAGGGGTGCTACCGGACGGTTGACTAGTAGCGTGCATGTCATTTACCGGGCGGGGGTGGGGAGTTGCCGGGTTCGGCCGATCGGGCGGGTGCCTCCGAGGGGGCCCGGTGGGGGCGGACCGGGGCAGTAGCCTGGGCGCCTCTTCGGGACGGAGGGCAGGGGACCTGCCGAGGGGGCGAGGCGGCGCCGCACCCGCCGGGCTCAGTCCGGTGGGTACGGCGCCGGGTCGGCGGGCCGCCGGGGCGGGGCCGGTCAGGGCTTGAGTACCAGGCGGATCGGGTTGCCCTCCTTGCGCTCCAGCGCCTCGACCGCGCGGGCGGCCTCGGCCAGCGGGAAGGTGCCGCTCACCGAGCGGGAGAAGTCCAGCCGGCCGCCGCGGACCAGGTTGACCAGGTCGACGACGTCCTGGCCCTCGGAGCCGTAGTGGCCGCGGATCTGCTGGCGCAGGTAGCTGACCAGGGTGCCGTTGGTGACGGTCAGCGGCTTGTCGGTGAGGCCGACCAGGACCAGCCGGCCGTGCTCGCCGAGGGTGGCCATCGCCTGCTCGCGCACCGGGGCGACCCCGGCGAAGTCGAAGGCGACGGACAGCGGGCGGCCGCCGGTGGCCTCGCGCAGCAGTCCGGCGAACCCGGGGTCGGCCGGGTCGAGGGCGGCGTCGGCGCCGAAGGCCAGGGCGCGCTCGCGGGCGGCGGGCAGCGGGTCGACGGCGACGATCGGGAAGGCGCCGATCGCGCGCAGCAGCTGCACGCCGTGGGCGCCGAGGCCGCCGACGCCCCAGACGCCGACCGCCTCGGCCGGGCGCACGGCGCCGGTGGCGGTGATGGCGGCCCACGGGGTGGAGACCGCGTCGGGGATGAAGCAGGCCTGCTCGAAGGGGAGCTCGTCCGGGATCGGCACCAGGGTGGTGGCGGTGGCGAGCGCGTACTCGGCCCAGCCGCCGTCGTAGTCCACGCCGCGGGTGTACACGACGCCGTCGCGGCTCTCGCCGGCCTGGAGCAGCACCCGGTCGCCGACGGCCGCGGTGGTCACGCCCTCGCCGAGGGTGTGCACGGTGCCCGCGACCTCGTGGCCCAGGGTGACCTTGTCGCCCTTGAGGTGGAGCGGCTTGAGCATGCCCTGGATCAGGTGGACGTCGGAGAGGCAGACGCCGGCGGCCTCGACCCTGATCAGGACCTCGCCCGGGCCGGGGGCGGGGACGGGGACCTCCTCCACGGCGAAGGCGCCCTTCGCGACGTCGAGCCGGCCGGCGAGCATCGTGGCGGTCATCAGGACTTCCCTTCTCGCGGGAGCGGCGGGTCGGGGGGGGTGGGCCCGCTGCTCCGGAAGTTACTTGTTAGCCAACAAGCAAGTTCACCGTAGCATGGTGCTATGCCTACGCACGATGAGGACCGCGACGACCGGGACCCCCGGGACGTGCCGCCGCGCCGGACCCAGGCCGAACGGCGCGCCCGGGCCGAGACCGCACTGATCGCCGCCGCCGCCCGGCTGATCGCCGAGCACGGCAGCACCGGGGTCACGCTCGCCAGGGTGGGGGAGGAGGCGGGCTTCAGCCGGGGCCTGGCCACCCACTACTTCGGCTCGAAGGCCGCGCTGCTGGCCCGGCTCCAGGAGGCGGCACTGGCCGAGGCGATGGCGGCGGCCGCCCCGGAGCGCAGCGGGGCGGGTGCGCTGGAGGAACTGTGCGGGTTCGCGCGCGGCTGCCTGGAGGGCGTGCGCAACCCGACCGACCTCGGCCGGGCCTTCGTGGTGCTCGGGGCCGAGGCGCTCGCCGGGGCCTCGGAGCTGACCGTCGCGGTCGCGGAGCTGGACGCCAGGACCCGGCAGTGGACCGCCGAGGTGGTCGGGCAGGGGCAGCGGGACGGGGAACTGGGCGCCGGCGTGGACCCGGGGGCCTTCGCGCTGGCCTTCGTGGGACTGCTCAAGGGGCTGGTGGTGCAGGCCGCGGCCGCTCCGCGGGCCTTCGACGTGGGGGTGGCGATCGCGGAGTCGGAGCGCTGGATCCGGCTCGCGCTCACGGCGGGCTGAGGCGCCGTCCGCCACCGCACGGCCGACCGTGCGGCGGCTCACGGCGGGGCGTGCGGACGGCTCGTGGGCGGTTCGCGGGTGGCGTCAGCCGCGGCGGGCCGGTGAACTCCGGCGCGCGGGCGGCGCGATCCGCACCCGCTCGGTGACGGGAGCCTTCTCGAGGTCGTCCAGCTGGGCGAGGACGGTGGCGCGCAGCTCGTCGTCGTCCGCGAAGTGGTGGTCGTGGAAGAGGGTGTACCCCGACCACATCAGGTTGGCGCAGACCCGGGCCGGGACCCGGCCGGTCCTGGCGCCCATGCCGACCAGGGCGACCGAGCGGACGGAGCCCGGCTCCAGCAGGTTCTGCCGGTGGACGGCCTGGAAGGCGGCGGCGCAGGCCAGGGCCACGTTCAGGGTCTCGCTGACGTTCTGCGAGGAGGTCCGCATGGTCGGGGCCGAGATCAGGAACCGGGGGTTGACGGCGCCGGACGGGACGCACACCGCGCTGCCGACCGGGAGGCTGCCGGCGTGCTGCTCGCGGATCGCCTTCTGCACCCGCAGCTGGATGCCCGCGCCCAGGTGGCGCTTGACCGCGGCGTCCGTCCCGCCGTCCATCCGGCCGCGGGAGTTGGTGGGGCTGACCCAGGCGTCGACCTCCGCGGTGAGCAGCGAGGCGTGCCGGATCTCGATCCCGGGGACGCCGGCGAAGGCCGCCCGCCAGGACTCCACGACCGTCGCGTCGAGGTCGGTCAGCACCACCCTGAGCGGCGCCTGCGTGCGGTCCGTGGTCATGTCGGGGCTCCTGTCGGTTCGGTTCCTTGGTGACACCGACGAAGCTAGCGCGCGGCACTGACAGTCCGTCCGGTCTCGTCCGGTCCCGTCCGGCCCCGTTCGCCGGGGCCGGGGGCGGCCGGGGACTGTCAGACCCGGCTGGTAGGACTGTGCTGTCCGCCGGGGAATCTGACGGATCGTCATTCGTCGTCCGCCTGCCGTCCGTACGGTCCCGACCAGCCGGAGTCGCACCACCATGAGCGCTGCCGACACCCCCGCCGCCGCCCAGCCCGACCCGGGCGACCCGCTGGCCCTCGCGGAGCTCTTCACGGGAGGCGGCGAGCCGTGGCTGCCGCTGCTGAAGCCGGTCATCGAGGCGCAGCCCGGCGCGGCCTCGTTCATCGGCCCCGGTCGCGGCCCCGAGGTCGTCCCGGTCCGCGAGCTGACCTTCCAGGCGCTCAAGCCGCACGCGCCGCACGAGTGGAAGGTCGTCGTCTTCGGCCAGAACCCGTACCCGCGGCCGGAGAGCGCCACCGGCATCGCGATGTTCGACAACACCTTCCACGACTGGAAGGACAGCCAGTTCGGCCGGGTGATCAGCATCCGCTGCCTGATCAAGGCCGCGGCGATGTGGAAGTACGGCATCCCCAAGAAGACGCCGATCGCCGACATACGGGCGCTGCTGAAGGAGCGGAAGACCGTCCAGCCGCCGGAGTGGTTCCAGGCGATGCTCACCCAGGGCGTGCTGCTGCTGAACGCGGCGCTGACCGCCAGCGGTGACGGCGCGATGGGGCCGGACCAGCACACCGGGTTCTGGCGGCCGGTCGCCGAGCGGATCGTGGAGGAGATCCTCCGGGCCAAGCGGCAGGCCGCCGAGGAGGACCGCTTCGTGGTCTTCGCCTGGTGGGGTGCGCACGCGCGCAGCCTGAAGAACGTCGTGCTGCGGTTGCAGCAGAAGTACCCCGAGGTCGAGGTCCGCCACATCGACCACGCCAACCCGGCGGCCCAGGGGGACGTCTTCTGCGACGGCGAGCACTTCGCCACGGTGAACGCGGCGCTCGCCTCGCTCGGCGCCGACGAGGTCGACTGGCTGCCCAGCACCGGCTGGAACGCGTCGTCGGCGCAGGGCGGCGGGGCGCGGGACGGGGTCGCCGAGCGGATGGGCGCCTTCATCGCCTCCACCATGGAGCTGCACCAGCTCTACCTGGACCGGCTCGCCGGGGTGAAGGACGAGGGCCTCGTCCTGCCCGCCATCACCGGCGTGTTCGACACCCCGCTGATGGGGTTCCGGGAGGCGGTGGCCCCGGTCGCCGAGCTGCTGCGGGGGCTGGACCGGCACGTGTCGCTGTCGCACGACTTCGGCAAGCGGCGGGTGGACGAGCCGGCCGCAGGCCTGTCCGGTGGAGTCTCCGGAGGCCCGGCCGCGGGGCTCCCCGCCGGGCTCCCGGCCGGGCTCTCCGCCGACGAGATCGCCGCGCTGTACCTGTACACCTGCGAGTCCGCGTTCTACCGGGAGATCAACGCGGTGCTCCGCTCGCCGGACCGCGGCCGGCTGGTGCCCTACCTGCCGTACCTGCGGCTGCTGTTCGCGGCGGTGTCGCGGCTGCCCGTCCGCACCGAGCCGCTCTGGCGCGGGGTCTCGCTGGACCTGCGCCGGCAGTACCCGCTCGGCAGGACGGTGACGTGGTGGGGCGTGTCCTCCTGCACCTCCAAGCTCGGGGTGGCGCGGTCCTTCCTCGGCGGCAGGGGCAAGCGGACGCTCTTCGAGGTGCGCCCGGTGCGGGCCACCGGCATCCAGAACTTCTCGGCGTTCACCGGCGAGGAGGAGTTCATCCTGCTGCCCGGCACCCAGCTCCAGGTGACGGCCGTCAAGGCGGAGCGCGGCGGTCTGTGCACCGTGACGCTGACCGAGCTGGAGGAGGCGCCCCTGGTGTCCTGAGGCGTGCCCGAGGTCTTCCGTGCCAGTCTGCACAACCAGGTCAGTATTTTTACTGAGTTAAGTTATACTGGACTTCGAGCAGCCGGTGAGCTCGTGGTGCGGGAAGGGACGCGAACGATGACCTCGGAAACCCAGAGCCTCGACGGTGAACTGGAACGCGAACGGGCCTACGTCGAGGCCTGCCGGGTGGCGACGGCCCGGCAGGTCGAGGACGCCGGCCACCAGGTCGTCGCCGGGGAGGACGTCTCCGGCGACGGCGCCAGCGCGGAGGCGCTCGGCCGGTACCTGCGCACCCGCGCCAAGCGGATGAAGGAGCTGCCGGAGAGCCCGTCGTTCTTCGGCCGCCTGGACTTCGCCGACACCGCGGAGGCCGGGGACCACCGGCGGCAGCGCTACTACGTGGGCCGCCGGCGGATCTCCGAGGACCCGACGGTGCCGCCACTGGTGGTCGACTGGCGCGCCCCGGTCTCCCGGGCGTTCTACCAGGCGAGCGCCCACACCCCGCTCGGGCTCGCGCGGCGGCGCAGGTTCGGCTGGGCGCCGTGGAGCCTGGGCGCGCCGGAGGAGCTGACCGGGCTGGAGGACGAGGCCCTCGGCGGGGCGGCCGTGGTCGGCGGGCCCGGTGCGGACGGCGGCAGCGGCGACGGGAGCGGCCGAGGCGGCAGCGGTGCGGGCGGCATCCTGGCCGCCGAGATCGAGCGGCCCCGTACCGGTCCGATGCGGGACATCGTCGCCACCATCCAGCCCGAGCAGGACGCCCTGGTGCGGGGCGAGTTGAGCGAGTCGGTGTGCGTGCAGGGCGCTCCCGGAAGCGGCAAGACCGCCGTCGGGCTGCACCGCGCCGCGTACCTGCTCTACAGCTACCCGCAGCGGATCCGGCGGAGCGGTCTGCTGGTCATCGGCCCCAACCCGGTCTTCCTGCGCTACATCGCCGAGGTGCTCCCCGCGCTCGGCGAGATCGACGTCGTCCAGAAGACCGTCGAGGACCTGGTCGCCACCCGGCCGGTCACCTCGGTGGACGACGAGCGGGCCGCCGTGGTCAAGCAGGACGCCCGGATGGCGACGGTGCTGCGCCGGGCGCTGTACGGGCGCATCCGGGCGACGGGCTCGGAGCCGCTGGTCGTCCCGGACGGCTCCTACCGCTGGCGGGTGTCCCCGGAGCGGCTCGACCGGGTGGTCGCCGAACTGCGCGAGCAGGCGCCTCCGTACGCGATCGGCCGGGAGAGCCTGCGCACCCGGGTGGTGGCGATGCTCCAGGACCAGGCCGAGCGCCGGTCCGGCGTGATGCCCGGGGCGTGGACGCGGAAGATCGGGCGTTCCAGGCCGGTCGCGGCCTTCCTGGAGGCCGCCTGGCCGAACCTGCGGCCGGAGGCTGTGGTCGCCGCACTGCTGAGCGACCCCGCGGTGCTGGCCGAGGCGGCGGAGGGGGTGCTCGGTCCGGAGGAGCGGGCGGCGATCCTGTGGCGCCGCCCGCCGCGCTCGGAGAAGAGCGCCAGGTGGTCCGAGCACGACCTGATGCTGCTGGACGAGGTGGCCGGACTGATCGAGCACCCGGCCGGCTTCGGTCACGTCGTGGTGGACGAGGCCCAGGACCTCTCCCCGATGCAGTGCCGGGCGATCGCCCGCCGCAGCGTCTTCGGCTCGCTCACCGTCCTCGGCGACCTCGCCCAGGCGACGGCGCCGTGGGCCGCCCGCAGCTGGCCCGAGCAGCTCGGCCACCTGGGCAAGCCGCAGGCCGCGGTGGTGCCGCTGACCACCGGTTTCCGCGTCCCGGCCGTGGTGATGGCCCTCGCCAACACCCTGCTGGGAGCGCTGGGCGTGGCGGTGCCGCCGGCCGTGTCGCTGCGGCAGGACGGCGAGCTGACGGTGCGGAGCGTGGCCGGGGGCGGCCTGGGCGGGGCGGTGGTGACGGCGGTGCGGGCCGCGCTGGAGCGCGAGGGCTCGATCGCGGTGATCGCGGCCGACGACGCGGTGGCGGAGACCGCCGAGGCCCTCCGGGAGGCGGGCGTCCCGACCGGCGCGGCCGAGCAGGCCGGCACCACGGCGCGGGTGACGGTGCTGCCGGCGTCGCTGGCGAAGGGGCTGGAGTACGACCACGTGGTGGTGCTGGAGCCGGCCGCGATCGTGGAGGCCGAAGCGCGCGGGCTGCACCGCCTGTACGTGGTGGTGACGCGGGCGGTCTCCCGGCTGGACGTCCTGCACGCCCGCCCGCTGCCCGCGCCGTTGGCCGGGTGACGGGCGGGGCGGGGCGGGTGCGGATCGCGCCAATTGCGGGGCCGTTTCGGGACGGCGGCCGCCAAGGAGACCAGGGTCTACACGACGACGAGGGACGGCAGCCTCCAGGAGTGGACCGCGGGTCCTGTGAACCACGGCTGGTCCCCTCGGAGCCCCGGCAACCAGGCACGCGGGCCCGCGACCCAGGGCGGGCCGACGGCCGCGGTGTAGCAGGGGACACCTTCGTGTTCGCCGACGGTACGGAGGACGGCCCCGGCAGGTGCCCGGCGTCCTCCGACCGGGGCACCTTCGGGGGCTGCCCTCACGTCGGCGGACAGGTGGTTTGAAAAATTCTTCAAGTTCATACATGCTGGCGTGCCGTCGGATCGGCGCGAGGTGCGTCAGGGTGCCCTCTGCGTGGGCACCGGACCCGCCGGCCCGGCCCCCTTGCCGCCTCGAAACCCTGGATGCGTTGAACCCATGAGCGACAGCCTGCCCCCGTGCCCGCAGTGTTCCTGCGAGTACACCTATGAGATGAACGCCCTCGTGGTCTGCCCCGAGTGCGCCCACGAGTGGGTGCCCGGCGGCTCCGAGGAGAGCGGCGCCGCGGCCGGCGAGCGTGTGATCAAGGATGCCGTCGGCAACGTGCTGAACGACGGGGACACCGTGACGGTGGTCAAGGCGCTCAAGGTCAAGGGCAGCGTCTCCGGCATCAAGGCCGGCACCAAGGTGCGCAACATCCGCCTGGTGGACGGCGTCGACGGGCACGACATCGACTGCCGTGTCGAGGGCTTCGGCGCCATGCAGCTCAAGTCGAGCGTGGTCAAGAAGGCCTGACCCGCGGGCCTGGACGGCCGCGCCCCGCCGAGGAGATCGGTGTGGGCGCGGCCGTTCCGTCTTTCCCGGACCGGAAAAGGGTGGAGTCGTCGCGGGAGTTAGTTATAGGCTCACAATGATTACAACAACACAAGTAACCATGGAGCGTCCGTCATGCCCGATGCCGCCCGACCGCGGCCCTGGCTCGTGCTCGCCATCTGCTGCATGAGCCTGCTGATCGTCAGCCTCGACGTCACCATCCTGAACGTGGCCCTGCCCGCCATCCGGAGTGACCTGCACACCTCGGTGTCCGGACTCCAGTGGACGGTCGACGCCTACACCCTGGTACTGGCGAGCCTCCTGATGCTCTCCGGATCGACCGCCGACCGGATCGGCCGCCGCCGGGTGTTCCGGATCGGACTGGTGGTGTTCTCCGGGGCCTCCCTGCTGTGCAGCCTGGCCCCCGGGCTCGGCTGGTTGCTCGCCGCGCGGATGCTCCAGGCGGTCGGCGGATCGATGCTGAACCCCGTCGCGATGTCGATCATCAGCAACACCTTCACCGACTCCCGGCAGCGCGCCCGCGCGATCGGCGTGTGGAGTGGCGTGGTCGGCATCAGCATGGCCGCCGGACCGATCCTCGGCGGGGTCCTGGTGGAGTCGGCCGGCTGGCGGGCGATCTTCTGGATCAACGTCCCGATCGGCCTGGCCGCGCTCTTCCTCACCCGCTACGTGCCGGAGTCGCGGGCGGCCCGCACCCGCAGGGCGGACCCGGTCGGCCAGCTGCTGGTCGTCGTGCTGCTCGCCGGACTCACCTACGCGATCATCGAGTCGCCGGAACGCGGCTGGACCTCGCCCGTGGTCCTCGGCTGCACGGCGGCCGCGCTCGGCGCGCTGCTGGGCCTGCTGTGGTACGAGCCCCGGCGCACCGACCCCCTGATCGACCTGCGGTTCTTCCGCTCCGCGCCGTTCTCCGGTGCCACCGTGATCGCGGTCGCCGCCTTCGCCGGCCTCGGCGGGTTCCTGTTCGTCGGCTCCCTGTACCTCCAGGACGTCCGCGGGCTCGACCCGCTGCACGCCGGGCTGTTCATGCTGCCGATGGCGGTCATGTCGCTGCTCACCGCGCCGCTGTCCGGCCGGATGGTGGCCACCCGCGGGCCGCGCACGCCCCTGCTGCTCGCCGGGACGGCACTGACCGCGAGCGCCGTGCTCCAGGCGGTCGGCTACGCCGAGCACGTGCCGACCGGTCTGCTGGTCGTCGCCTTCCTGCTCTTCGGCACCGGCTTCGGCCTGGTCAACGCGCCGATCACGAACACCGCCGTCTCCGGGATGCCCCGCGCGCAGGCGGGCGTGGCGGCGGCCGTCGCCTCCACCAGCCGGCAGGTCGGCCAGTCCCTGGGCGTCGCGGTGACCGGTGCGCTGATGGCCGGTGCCGCCCACGCCGACCCGGCGGCCTTCACCGCCGCCGCCCGGACGGCGTGGTGGATCATCGCCGGCTGCGGTGTCGCCGTGCTGGTCACCGGTACGCTCACTTCCGGTCGCTGGGCCAGGGCGACGGCCGAACGCGCGGCGGAGCGGCTCGCCGCCGAGGAGGCGGCCGAGGACGCCGGCGGCAACGGGATCAGAGAGACGAAGGGGACGGTGGACGCCTGATGGAGTGCCTTGACACCGGCGGACACCCGGAGCCGGGCGAGGCCGATGCCGGGATGGCGGCCCGGGTCTGGCAGGGGATGTACGCGCTCGTGCTGGAGCGCCACGACCGCCGCAAGGCCGTCGCCGACGCCCTCGGCATGAGCTTCAGCCGGGTCAGGGCGCTGCGCCGGCTCGCCGCCGGACCGCTCACCCTGCGGGAGCTGGCCGAGCGGCTGACCGCCGACCCGCCGTACACCACCGTGATCGTGGACGACCTGGTGCGGCGCGGCCTCGCCGAACGCATCACCAACCCGGCCGACCGGCGCTCCAAGCTGGTCCACCTCACCGAGGAGGGCGAGGCGAAGGCCGCGCTCGCCACCGGCATCCTCGCCACCCCGCCGGACGCCCTGCTCGCGCTGCCGCCGGAGGACATCCGCGCGCTCGACCGGGTGGTGGCGAAGCTCCTGGGCTGAGGCCGCCCCCGGGCCCGGGCGGTGCTCGACGGCCCCGGGCGGGCCGGTGACGACGCGTCCGTGACGTGTTCTCACGGGTTGTCGCTCTGGACTTACTAGGACGTCCAACTATATGGTCGACGGCAGGTCCGCGGTGTCAGGGAAGCCGGTGTGAGTCCGGCACGGTCCCGCCACTGTGACCGGGGAGTCCGTCCTCGCAGGAGACGGCCACTGGCAGCCAGCCGGGAAGGCCAGGGGGCGGGCGTCGATCCGGGAGTCAGGATACCGGCCGCGGGTGGTTCGTGTTTTCCACGAGGATGGAGACGACACGCATGACTCCGGGCCGCTGTTCCCGTTCCGCTGCCGTGCTTCCGGTCGCCAGGGCGCTCGACGCCTGACGATCCGTCATTTTCCGCCTGCCCGCAGGCCCGTGCGCCGACCGTGCGCGCGGCCGGGCGGCGGTGCTCTCCAGTCCTCCTCTCCCCAGCGCTGATGAGAGAAGGAACCGATGGTCCGTGAACTGACCCACTTCGTCGGCGGCAAGCGCGCCGCCGGGACGTCCGGCCGGTACGGCGACGTCTTCGACCCCAACACCGGCCGGGTGCAGGCCCGGGTGCCGCTGGCCGACCGTGGCGAGGTCGAGGCGGTGATCGCCGACGCCGCCCAGGCGCAGCCCGAGTGGGCGGCCTGGAACCCGCAGCGGCGGGCCCGGGTGCTGCTGCGCTTCCTGCAACTGGTCGAGGGCGAGAAGGAGGAACTCGCCCGGCTGCTCTCCGCCGAGCACGGCAAGACCGTTTCCGACGCCCACGGCGACATCCAGCGCGGCCTGGAGGTCGTGGAGTTCGCCGCCGGCATCCCGCACCTGCTGAAGGGCGAGTTCAGCGACAACGCCGGGACGGGCATCGACGTGTACTCGATGCGCCAGCCGCTCGGCGTGGTCGCCGGCATCACCCCGTTCAACTTTCCGGCGATGATCCCGCTCTGGAAGGCCGCCCCCGCCCTGGCCTGCGGAAACGCCTTCGTTCTCAAGCCCTCGGAGCGCGATCCCTCGGTGCCGCTGCGGCTGGCCGAACTCTTCCTGGAGGCCGGGCTGCCGCCAGGCGTGCTCAACGTGGTCAACGGCGGCAAGGAGGCCGTGGACACCCTGCTGGAGGACCCGCGCGTCCAGGCCGTGGGCTTCGTCGGCTCCACACCGATCGCCCAGTACGTCTACGCCACCGCCGCCGCCCATGGCAAGCGGGCGCAGTGCTTCGGAGGCGCCAAGAACCACCTGATCGTGATGCCGGACGCCGACCTCGACCAGGCGGCCGACGCGCTGATCGGCGCCGGGTACGGTTCGGCCGGCGAGCGGTGCATGGCGATCTCGGTGGCCGTCCCGGTGGGGGAGGAGACCGCGGACGCCTTGGTGGCCAAGCTGGTCGAGCGGATCGCCGCGCTCAAGGTCGGGCGCTCGGACGACCCGGCGGCGGACTTCGGCCCGCTGGTCGGCGCCGACGCGCTCGACCGGGTCCGCGGGTACCTGGACCTCGGCGTCCGGGAGGGCGCCGAACTCGTCGTCGACGGGCGGGAGTTCCGACTGGAAGGACACGAGGGCGGCTACTTCCTCGGCGCCTCGCTGTTCGACCGGGTCACGCCCGGGATGCGGATCCACCGCGAGGAGATCTTCGGTCCGGTGCTCACGGTCGTCCGCGCCGCCGACTACGAGGAGGCGCTGCGGCTGCCCAGCGAGCACGAGTTCGGCAACGGCGTGGCCATCTACACCCGGGACGGCGACACCGCCAGGGACTTCGCCCGGCGGGTGGACACCGGCATGGTCGGGGTCAACGTGCCCATCCCGGTGCCGGTCGCCTACCACACCTTCGGCGGCTGGAAGCGCTCCGCGTTCGGCGACCTCAACCAGCACGGCCCCGACTCCATCCGCTTCTACACCCGCACCCGCACCGTCACCTCGCGCTGGCCCTCCGGGGTCAAGGAGGGCGCGAGCTTCACCATGCCGACGATGGGGTGAACGCCGTGCACGCAAGTGATCTGACGGAAGATCAGATTGATATCGCCGCCGCGGTACGGGAGTTCGCCGCCGAGTGCCTGGCGCCGTACGCGGTGGAGTGGGACCAGGCCAAGCACTTTCCGGTGGACGTGCTGCGCAAGGCCGCCGACCTCGGGCTGGCCGGGGTCTACGTCCGCGAGGAGGCCGGCGGCTCCGGACTCTCCCGGCAGGACGGGGTGGTGGCCTTCGAGGCACTGGCCGGCGGCTGCCCTTCCATCGCCGCCTACCTGTCCATCCACAACATGGTCGGCTGGATGGTCGACCGCCACGGCACCGAGGAGCAGCGCGCCCGCTGGCTGCCCGCGCTCTGCTCGGCCGAGCACCTGGGCAGCTACTGCCTGACCGAACCGGGGGCAGGTTCCGACGCCGCCGCCATCACCACCCGGGCGGTGCGCGCCGGCGACCACTGGGTGCTGGACGGCGTCAAGCAGTTCGTCTCGGGCGCGGGTGCCGCCAGGGTGTACCTGGTGATGGCCCGCACCGGCGAACCGGGCGCCAGGGGCATCTCGGCGTTCCTGGTGGACCGCGACGACCCGGGCCTCTCCTTCGGGCCGAACGAGAGGAAGATGGGCTGGAACGCCCAGCCGACCCGCCAGGTGCTGCTGGACGGGGTCAGGCTGCCCGCCGACCGGCTGCTCGGCGGCGAGGGCGAGGGCTTCCGGATCGCGATGGCCGGCCTCGACGGCGGCCGGCTCGGCATCGCCGCCTGCTCGCTCGGCGGCGCCCAGAGCGCCCTGGAGCGGACGACGGCGCACCTCGCCGACCGCGAGGCCTTCGGCGCCCGGCTGCTGCACGCCCAGGCGCTCCAGTTCCGGCTCGCCGACATGGCCACCGAACTGGAGGCCGCTCGGGCGCTGCTCTGGCGCGCGGCGGCGGCCCTGGACCGCGGCGACCCGCGGGCCCCGCAGCTGTGCGCGATGGCCAAGCGGCACGCCACCGACACCGGCTTCGAGGTGGCCAACCAGGCGCTCCAGCTCCACGGCGGCTACGGCTACCTGACCGAGTACGGCATCGAGAAGACCGTCCGCGACCTGCGGGTGCACCAGATCCTGGAAGGGACCAACGAGATCATGCGCGTCATCGTCGCCCGCGGCCTGATCGGGGCCGCCTGATGGGGGCCGACACCACCGGGGCCGACGACGTCCTGGTCCACCGGGAGGGCCGGGCCGGGCTGATCGTGCTCAACCGCCCCAAGGCCCTCAACGCCCTCACCCACGCCATGGTGCTGCGGATCGCCCGGGCCCTGGACGACTGGGAGCACGACGACGCCGTCGCGACCGTGGTCGTCACCGGCGCCGGCGAGCGCGGGCTCTGCGCGGGCGGCGACATCGTCGCCATCCACCGCGCCGCCACCGGCGGGGACCGCGCCGCCGCCGAGCGGTTCTGGCGCGACGAGTACCACCTCAACGCCCGGATCGCCCGCTACCCGAAGCCATACGTGGCACTGATGGACGGCATCGTGATGGGCGGCGGGGTCGGCGTCTCCGCGCACGGCAGCGTCCGGATCGTCACCGAACGCAGCCGGATCGCCCTGCCGGAGACCGGGATCGGCTTCGTCCCGGACGTCGGCGGCAGCTACCTGCTCGCCCTCGCCCCCGGCGAACTGGGCACCCACCTGGCCCTCACGGCCGGCGCGGTCGGCGCCGCGGACGCCCTGCTGTGCGGGTTCGCCGACCACTTCGTGCCCGCCGGGCGGCTTCCCGCCCTGCTGGACGACCTGGCCGTCCGGCCGGTGCACGACGCGCTGGCCCGGCACATCGCGGCCGCACCGCCCGGCCGGCTGGCCGGGCAGCGGGAGTGGATCGACCGCTGCTACGCCGCGCCGACCGTCGAGGAGATCGTCGAGCGGCTGGCGGCGGCCGGCGACCCGGCCGCCGGAGAGGCCGCCGACCGGATCGCCGCCAACTCGCCCACCGCCGTCAAGGTGACGCTCGCCGCGCTGCGCCGGGCCCGGGCGCTCGGCCCGCTGGAGGCCGTCCTCGACCAGGAGTACCGCACCTCCTGCGCCGCGCTCGCCACCGCCGACCTGCCGGAGGGCATCCGGGCCCAGGTGATCGACAAGGACCGCACCCCGCGCTGGAGCCCGGCCGACCTGGCCGCCGTGCGGGACGCCGAGGTCGACCGCCACTTCGCGAGGCTGGGCGAGCGTGAGCTCGGTCTCTCCACCACGAGCACCCTGGAGCGCTGGTGAGCCTGAACATCGGATTCGTGGGGCTGGGCAACATGGGCGGCCCGATGGCCGCCAACCTGGTGGGGGCGGGGCTCCGGGTGACCGGCTACGACCTGGCGGAGGACGCCAGGGAACGCGCGGCCGGCCACGGCGTGGCCGTGGCCGGCTCGGCGGCGGAGGCGGTCGCGGCGGCCGAGGTGGTCGTCACCATGCTCCCCGCCGGGCGCCACGTCCTGGAGTCCTACCGGGAGTTGACGGCGGCGGCGCCGCGCGGCGCGCTGTTCGTGGACTGCTCCACCATCGCGGTCGGGGACGCCCGGATCGCCGCAGACCTGGCCCGCACCGCGGGGCACCTGGCCGCGGACGCGCCGGTCTCCGGCGGAGTGCCCGGGGCCGAGGCCGCGAGCCTGACCTTCATGGTGGGCGGCTCCGACGGCGAGTTCGCCGAGGCGGAGCCGGTGCTGGCGGCCATGGGGCGCACGGTGGTGCACTGCGGCCCGTCCGGTGCCGGGCAGGCCGCGAAGCTCTGCAACAACATGATCCTCGGTGTCTCGATGATCGCGGTGAGCGAGGCCTTCCTCCTCGGGGAGAGCCTCGGTCTCAGCCACCAGGCGCTCTTCGACGTCGCCGCCACGGCCTCCGGCCAGTGCTGGGCGCTCACCACCAACTGTCCGGTCCCCGGGCCCGTCCCGGCCAGCCCGGCCAACCGCGAGTACGCGGCCGGGTTCGCCGCGGCCCTGATGGCCAAGGACCTCGGGCTGGCCGCCGACGCGGCCACCGCCTCCGCCCTGCCGGCCGAATTCGGGCGCCGGGCTGCCGAGTTGTACGCCTCCTTCGCCCGGGGCGAGGCGGCCGGACTGGACTTCTCGGCCATCATCACGACCCTGGGAGAGGGTGCCGAGTGACCGGCTACGAGACGATCCTGGTCGAGCGCAGGGCCGGGTGGGGCTGATCACCCCGGACCGGCCCAAGGCACTGAACGCCCTGAACGCCCGGCTGATGAACGAAGTCGTGGCCGTGGCAACGGAGTTCGACCGTGACCCGGAGACCGGCTGTCTGCTGGTCACCGGCTCGGAGAAGGCCTTCGCGGCCGGCGCCGACATCAAGGAGATGCAGTCGCTCGAATTCGTCGACGCCTACCTCGGCGACTGGTTCGCCGCCTGGGACCGCTTCGGTGCGCTGCGCAAGCCGGTGGTCGCGGCGGTGGCGGGCCACGCGTTGGGCGGCGGCTGCGAGCTGGCGATGCTCTGCGACGTGCTGCTGGCGGCGGACACCGCGAAGTTCGGGCAGCCGGAGATCAAGCTCGCTGACGCGCCGCGCCGCCCCACCCCCGGGGCGGCGCACCGTGTCCCGACAGCCGTCAGCCGTCAGCCGTCAGCCGTCCGACCGGCGCAGCAGGTAGGTGTCCATGATCCAGCCCTTGCGCGCGCGGGCCCGCGCGCGCAGCTCGCGGATCCGCGGAGCGGCCTCGGCAAGCGGCCCGGAGACGAGCACCTCGTCCGGGGTGCCGAGGTAGGCGCCGTAGTGGATCTCCAACCCCGCGGGGTCGACCTCGGTGAAGGCGGCCCGGCCGTCGAGCATCACCACCACGTCGTCCACTCCCTCGGGGAAACCCTCGGCGAGGCGGCGGCCGGTGGTGATCTGCACCGGGCGGCCGACCCGGGTCAGCGTGGTGCGGTGCGCGGCGGCGAGCGCGGAGACGCTGCTGATGCCCGGGATCACCCGGTACTCGAACGACACACCGCCCCGGGCCGACACGTCGTCCACCACGGCGATGACGCTGTCGTAGAGGGCCGGGTCGCCCCAGACCAGGAACGCGCCGCTCTCGCCCTCGCCGAGGTGCTCGGCGACCAGCCGCTCGACCAGATCGGCGCGGCGGACGCGCCAGTCGTCCACCGCGGCCGTGTACGCGGGAGTGGCGCGGTCGCGCTCCGCGTCGGGCACCTCGACCACGCGGTGCCCCGGCCGGCCGTGCTCGGCGAGCATCCGGCGGCGCAGGGTGATGAGGTCCTGCCGCTCCTCGTTCTTGCCGAGGACGAAGAAGACGTCGGTACGGCCGAGGGCCTTGACCGCTTGCAGGGTGAGGTGGTCGGGGTCGCCCGCACCGATGCCGATGACGAAGATCTGCCGCATGGGGACATTCTGCCGTCCGGCCCCGCGCGTGGTCCCCCGGGCCGGGTCAGGCCGGTGGGCGGTGGCTGTGAGCTGCGCCGATGGACGTAAGCTGGCGGGGCAGCTGGTTCGCCCCGTCCGCCAGGCGGGGTGTCGCAAGAGGGAACCCGGTGCGAGTCCGGGACTGCCCCGCAGCGGTGAGTGGGAACGACCGCCGTCATGTGCACCGGCCCGGAAGCGGGCCCGGGAAGCGACGGCCAGTAGGTGCCCGTCCCGGTTCGGCCGGGAGGGCGTGCCCACGAGTCCGAAGACCTGCCGCTGCCCGCGTGCCGTGCCGGCCCGCGGTCCCACCAGGACCCCGAGGGCGGGTCGACGGTGCAGGCGGGACGTGTCCGGACCGCTGCCTGCCCCTTCGCGTGCCCGGGGTGTGCGAAACCGCGAAGGAGAGTTCCGTGAAGCGGAACACCGACCACGATCCCCACGAGCCCGTACGCCGTGGACACCGGCCCGGGCCCGACGGCCCGCGGAGCCGGCACGCCGGGCGTCCGGCCGTGGCCCCGTCCGGTGCCCCGAAGGGCGGGCCGTCGCTGTGACCAGCCCCTCCGCGCTCTCCCGCACCCCGGCCGAGTCCGCGGTGACCCTGGCCCACATCATGAGCGACCACGACACCAACCTCTACGGGACGGTGCACGGCGGCGTGATGATGAAGCTGATCGACGACGCGGCCGCCGCCGCCGCGGGCCGGCACGCCGGTGTCACCGCGGTCACCGTCTCGGTCGAGGAGATGTCGTTCCTCGCGCCCGTCCGGGCCGGAGACCTCCTCACCGTCCGGGCCCGGGTCGACCACGTCGGACGGACGTCGATGGACGTGTCGGTGGCGGTGACCTCGGAGCGGTGGAACCTCACCGGGCCCGTCACCAGGGTGGCGACGGCGCACCTGGTGTTCGTGGCGGTCGACGCCGAGGGCCGGCCCCACCGGGTCCCGGAGCTGCTCCTGGAGAGCGCCGCCGACCGGCAGCGCGGCCGGGTGGCACGGGAGCGGCGGGCCCGCAGGACCGAGCCGGAGCTGGAGCCCGCCGAGTAGCGGCCCGCGACGACGTCCCACCATGCGGACGCCTTTCGAGATTTCCGCCTCGGCGCCGCCGGTTTGCCCCTAAGCTGACGGAGCAGCTGGTTCGCCCTGTCCGCCAGGCAGGCGCGTCGCAAGAGGGAACCCGGTGACGCCTTTCGACTGGCCAGTCCGGGACTGCCCCGCAGCGGTGAGTGGGAACGACCGCCGTCATACGCACTGGGCCCGGGAACGGGTCTGGGAAGCGACGGCCAGTAGGTGTCCGCCCTGGTGAGGCCGGGGAGGGCGCGCCCACGAGTCCGAAGACCTGCCACTGCCCGTGCGCGACCGTTCGCGTGCGGCCATCCGGTGACCTCGTGGGCGGGTCGGCGACCATACCTGGCGGGGCCGTGCGCGTGCACGGGTATCCGTCCGGTTCGTCATCCCTTCGCGTCCTCGTGCCGTCACCGGGCACTTGAGGAATCAGGCTCGCGAAGGAGAGTCCCTTGACCACGAAGTCCGCAGCCGCGGCGAGCGTCGCCACCGTGCACGGCTACCCCCGCCAGGGCCGCAACCGTGAACTGAAGAAGGCGATCGAGGGGTACTGGAAGGGCGCCGTCCCGGCGGAGGCGCTGCTGGCGACCGCCGCCGACCTGCGCCGGACGAACTGGGCGCAGCTCGCCGAGGCCGGGATCGAGGAGGTCCCGACCGGCGACTTCTCGCTCTACGACCACGTGCTGGACACCACCGTGGCCGTCGGCGCGATCCCGCTCCGGCACCGGGAGGCGGTGGACGCCGACGCGCTGGCCGGGTACTTCGCGATGGCGCGCGGCACCCAGGACGTCGCGCCGCTGGAGATGACGAAGTGGTTCGACACCAACTACCACTACCTGGTCCCCGAGTTGGGGCCGGACACGGTGTTCGCCGCCGACCCGGCGAAGGCGGTCGGCGAGCTGCGGGAGGCGCTGGCGCTGGGCCACACCGCGCGGCCGGTGCTGGTCGGCCCGGTGACGTACCTGCTGCTGGCGAAGCCGGCGCCGGGAGTGGCCGAGGACTTCCAGCCGATCACGCTGCTGGACCGGCTGCTGCCGGTCTACGCCGAGCTGCTCGCGGCGCTCAGGGCCGCGGGGGCCGGCTGGGTGCAGCTGGACGAGCCCGCGCTCGTCCAGGACCGCACCCCGGCCGAACTCAACGCCGCCGCCCGCGCCTACCGCGAGCTCGGTGCCCTCACCGAGCGGCCCAAGCTGCTGGTCGCGAGCTACTTCGACCGGCTCGGTGAGGCGCTGCCGGTGCTGGCGAAGGCACCGGTCGAGGGCCTGGCGCTGGACTTCACCGGCCCGGCCGCCGCGAACCTGGACGACCTCGCCGCGGTCGGCGGACTGCCCGGCAAGCGGCTGGTGGCGGGGGTGATCGACGGGCGCAACATCTGGATCAACGACCTGGAGAAGTCGCTGGCGACCCTGGCGACCCTGCTGGGCCTCGCCGGCACGGTCGACGTGGCGCCGTCCTGCTCGCTGCTGCACGTGCCGGTCGACGCCGCCGCGGAGCGCGACATCGACCCGCAGATCGCCCGCTGGCTGGCCTTCGCCCGGCAGAAGGCCGGCGAGGCGGCGCTGCTCGCCCGGGGCCTGCGCGAGGGCACCGGCGCGGTGACGGCCGACCTGGCCGCCAACCGCGCCGACCTGGCCTCCCGGGCCGGCTCGCCGATCACCCGCGACCCGGCGGTGCGCGCCCGCGCCGCCGCCGTCACCGCCGAGGACGCCCGCCGGGCCCAGCCCTACCCCGTCCGGGCCGAGGCCCAGCGGGCCCGGCTGGGCCTGCCGCTGCTGCCGACCACCACCATCGGCTCCTTCCCGCAGACCACCGAACTGCGCACCGCCCGCGCCGACCTGACGGCCGGACGGATCGACGCGGCGGCCTACCGGGAGCGGATGGAGGCCGAGGTCCGCGAGGTCATCGCGTACCAGGAGAAGGCCGGCCTGGACGTCCTGGTGCACGGTGAGCCCGAGCGCAACGACATGGTCCAGTACTTCGCCGAGCAGCTCACCGGCTACCTCGCCACCCGGCACGGCTGGGTGCAGTCGTACGGCACCCGGTACGTGCGGCCGCCGGTGCTGGCCGGCGACATCTCCCGCCCCCACCCGATGACCACGGAGTGGTTCCGCTACGCCCAGGGACTCACCGAGCGCCCGGTCAAGGGCATGCTCACCGGCCCGGTCACCATGCTCGCCTGGTCCTTCGTCCGCGACGACCAGCCGCTCGCCGACACCGCCCGGCAGGTCGCCCTCGCGCTGCGCGACGAGGTGACCGACCTGGAGGCGGCGGGCGCGGCCGTCGTCCAGGTCGACGAGCCGGCCCTGCGCGAGACCCTCCCGCTGCGGGCCGCGGCCCGCCCGGCCTACCTGGACTGGGCCACCGAGGCCTTCCGGCTGGCCACGTCGGGGGTGCGGGCCGAGACCCAGATCCACACCCACATGTGCTACGCCGAGTTCGGCGCCATCATGACCGCGATCGACGAACTCGACGCGGACGTCATCTCGTTGGAGGCCGCCCGCTCGCACATGGAGGTGGCCGGCGAACTGGCCGGGGCGGGCTACCCGCGCGAGGTCGGTCCGGGCGTGTGGGACATCCACTCCCCGCGCGTCCCCGGCACCGGGGAGGCCGTCTCGCTGCTGCGCGCGGGCCTGGCCGCGATCCCGGCGGAGCGGCTCTGGGTCAACCCGGACTGCGGGCTGAAGACCCGCGGCTGGCCGGAGACCCGGGCCTCGCTGGAGAGCCTGGTCGGCGCCGCCCGCCTGCTGCGCGAGGAACTCGCAGGCTGACGGTGACCGGGGCGGGTACGGCGACCCCGTCGTAGCCGCCCCGGCACCTCGTGCCCCGGAGGCCCGGGCCGAGCTCAGCCGGACTCGGGCAGCCCGAGGTTCTGGTAGATCTCCGTCGTGACCGTGGAGAAGTTCATGGTCATGAAATGCAGGCCGGGGACCCCTTCGGCCAGCAGGCGCCGGCACATGCCGGTCGCGTACTCGATGCCGATCGAGCGGACCGCCCGCGGGTCGTCCCGGTGCTTTAGCATGCGCTCGGAGAATTCCCGGGGAATGGCCGCGGTGGACAGGTCGGGGATCCGCCGGAGTGACCGGATGGTGGTCACCGGCATGATCTCCGGAATGATCGGAACGGTGCACCCGGAGGATTCCAGCCGGTCCCGGAAACGGAGGTAACTGTCCGTCTCGAAGAACATCTGGGTGATCGCGTAGTCCGCTCCGGCCCGGCATTTGGCGATGAAATGCCCGATCTCGGAATCCCAGTCGGGAGACCGCGGGTGCATTTCCGGGAACGCGGCCACGCCGACACAGAATTCCCCGGACTCCTTGATCAGCCGCACCAGGTCGGCCGCGTACTCCACCCCGTCCGGGTGGCGGTCCCAGCGGCCCAGCGGGTCGCCCGGCGGGTCGCCGCGCAGCGCCAGGATGTTGCGGACGCCCTGGTCGGCGTAGTGCCCGAGGATGTTCCGAAGCTCGGCGACGCTGTGGCCGACGGCGGTCAGGTGGGCGGCCGGGGTGAGGGTGGTCTCCTGGGCGATGCGGCCGGTGACGTTGACCGTCCGCTCCCGGGTCGACCCGCCGGCACCGTAGGTCACCGAGACGAAGGTGGGGGACAGGGCTTCGAGTCGCCGGATCGCATTCCACAGGCCGGCTTCCGCTTCGGGGCTCCTGGGCGGCATGAACTCGAACGAGTAGGAACGCCTGCCGGTCGCGAGGAGTTCGCGGATGGAGGCCGCCCGGTCCGTGCGCGTGGTGGGGATTCCGAGTGTCATGACAGGAGGTTATCCGGATTGGTGCGGACCAATCCCGGAGCGTCCACTCCGTGATACGGATTTCTCCACCGGGGGTGCCCGGGGAAGATCCCGGACGGGACGGCACAATGGGGACATGAAAAGACCTTCGCAGGCATTGCCGGGACTCCCCGGATGGGACCGGTGCGCAGTGATGGGAATCGTGAACGTGACCCCCGACTCGTTCTCGGACGGCGGTCGCTGGCTGGACCCGGGGCGGGCGGTGGACCGGGGGCTGCTGCTGGCGGAGCAGGGCGCCGACATCGTGGACGTGGGCGGGGAGTCGACCAGGCCGGGAGCGACCCGGGTGTCCGAGGAGGAGGAGCTGCGCCGGGTGCTGCCGGTGGTGCGCTCTCTCGCCGGCGAGGGCGTCCTGGTCAGCATCGACACCATGCGGGCCCGGGTCGCCGAGGCGGCGGTGGAGGCCGGCGCGCGGATCGTCAACGACGTCAGCGGAGGCCGGGCCGATCCGGGCATGGCCCGCGCCGTGGCCAGGACCGGGGTGCCCTTCGTCGTCATGCACTGGCGCGGGCAGTCCGCGGGCATGGACGGACTGGCCGACTACACCGACGTGGTGGCCGAGGTGATCGGCGAGGTGGCCCGGCAGATGGACGCGGTGGTGTCCGCCGGGGTCGACCCGTCGCAGGTCATCGTGGACCCGGGCCTCGGCTTCGCCAAGAGCAGGCGGGACGACTGGGCGCTGCTGGCCTCGCTGGACGCGTGGAGCGCGCTGGGACGCCCGCTGCTGGTGGCGGCCTCGCGCAAGCGCTTCCTGGGCGAGCTGCTGGCCGACCCGGACACGGGCGAGGCCCGCCCGGCCAGGGAACGCGACGCGGCCACCGCGGCGGCCAGCGTCCTGGCCGCCGCCCAGGGGGCGTGGGCGGTACGGGTGCACGAGGTCCGCGACACGGCCGACGCCGTCCGGGTCGAGGCGGCGCTGCGGCGCCGCGGACCCGCCGCGCCCCGGACGGCGCCGACGGCGGAGGCACTGACGGCGGGGGCGCGGGCGTGAACCGCGCCCCCGGCGGACGCGCCTGGCTCCTACTCCGGCCCGTCCTGCACGATGGACGCTGCCGACGACACCGACCGACGACACTGGGACTTCCGGATGGACCACCCGACCGACGACACCCGCCTGCCCGCTCCGCGCGGCGGCACCGACCCCTACGGCCCCTGCGTGCTCCTCAAGCACGGCGAGGTCGCCCTCAAGGGGCGCAACCGGCGCCTGTTCGTGAACCGCCTGGAGGAGAACCTGCGGGCGGCGCTGCGCGGGGTGGGCGGCTCGACCTGGATCCGGACCCCGCACAGCCTCACCGTGCTCGGCGGGCAGGTGCCCGTGGAGACCCTGGTGGCCAGGGCGCGTACCGTGATCGGCTTCAGCTCCGTGGAACCGGCGCTGCGCGTGCCCAGCACGATGGAGTCGATCGAGGCCAACGGGCTGGAGGTGCTGCGTACCGCGTGCGCCGGGCGGGCCGCCACCGGCTTCGCCGTGCGCGTCAAACGGCGCGACAAGACCTTCCCGCTGACCTCCTCCCAGCTGGAGCGGGAACTCGGGGGCCGTCTGCAGCCCCGGGTGGCCGGCCTGCGGGTGGACCTGACCGCGCCCGACGTCACCCTGTCCGTGGAGATCGACCGCCGCGAGACCTACCTGTCCGCCGAGCGGCACCCCGGGCTGAGCGGGCTGCCGGTGGGTTCCAGCGGCCGGGCCCTGGTCCTGCTGTCCGGCGGCTACGACTCGCCGGTGGCCGCGCACCGGGCCATGCGGCGCGGCCTGGCCTGTGACTTCGTGCACTTCAGCGGCGCGCCCTACACCAACCCGGCGTCCGTCTACAAGGCGTACGCCCTGGCCCGGGAGCTCAACCGGTACCAGCCGCCCGGCGCCCTGCACGTCATCGCCCTCGGCAAGGCCCAGAAGCAGCTGGCCGTCGCGGGCGCCGGGCGGCTCCAGGTGGTCGCCCAGCGCCGGCTGATGGTGCGGACGGCCTCCGCGCTGGCCGCCGCCACCGGGGCGCAGGCCCTGGTGACCGGCGACAGCCTGGGGCAGGTGGCGAGCCAGACCCTGGCCAACATGGTCGCGGTGGACCAGGCGGCCACCCTGCCGGTGCTGCGCCCGCTGGTCGGCTGGGAGAAGCAGGAGATCATCGACCAGGCCAGGGCACTCGGCACGGCCGACATCTCCGTCCTGCCGGACGAGGACTGCTGCAGCCTGCTCGCCCCGCCCCAGGTCACCACCGGGGCGCGGATCGGCGACCTGAAGGCGGTGGAGAAGCGCCTCGACCTGGACGAGCTGGTCGAGGCGCTGCTGGAGAACGTCCAGGTGTCGCGGCCCGGGCAGGAGGAGGAGCCGGCACCGGCCCGCACCCTCCCGTCCTGACCGGACGGTCGTGCCGGGGCGGCCACCCCGATCGGCCTCGGCTGCCGGACCTGCGAGCGGACGGGCCGCGTCCGGCGGGCCCGGCCGCCGGCGGCGGGGGAGCGGCCGGCGGCCGACCCGGACCGGAGGAGCAGGGTGCCGTACCCGATGGAGGGGAAGTGGTCGTGAACGACGGCGGAGTGCGGGTGGGACGGGCGGCGCGGACCGAGGACGGCGCCTGTCGGCACCTGCTGGTGTGGCGGGCCGGGCCCGGCTGGCGGATGGTCAGCAGCGCGGTGCTCGGCGGCGGGCTCGCTGATCGCGCCTGGGTGCTCAACGCCCAGGTGCGGCCCGGCTACTCGCGGATGGACCCGGACCGGCACCTGGCCGAACTGGCCGCCGGGCAGGGCCTGGTGGGGCCGGGCGTGGGGCTGATGACGGCGGCCGAAGTGGACGACTGCACCCGGGCCGAGGACGGTGGGGTCACCGCGCTGGTCACCACCGGGATCGGCGTCGCGCTCTGGGCGGCCGACCCGGCCGCGGCACCGGTGGAGTACCGGCCCGGCACGATCAACATCCTGGCCGTGGTGCCGGCGGCGGTCGCGGACGGCGGTCTGGTCAACCTGCTGGCCACCGCGACCGAGGCCAAGGTCCAGGCGCTGCTGGACGCCGGCTACGACTGCTCCGGCACCCCGTCCGACGCGGTCTGCGTGGCCGTCCGGGCCGCTTCCTCCGAGGGCCCCGCCGACCCCTTCGGCGGCCCGCGCTCGCGGTGGGGCGCCCGGCTGGCCAGGGCGGTGTACCGGGCGGTGCGGGACGGGGCCGAACTCGACCGGGAGCGCCGGGCCCGGGGGGAGCCGGAGTCGCACCCGCTGACGGTGCCCGGCTGCCGCCTCCCGGACGTGCGCGGGCCCCGCGCCTCGGCGGCGGTTCGCTAGCCGACCCAGCCGGCGGTCAGCGTCTGTACGGCCGAGCCGTCGAGGTCGTTGAGCTTCACCCCGGCGAAGGCCCGGGCGGCGTCGGAGGTGAGCAGCCGGAAGGCGGGCCGCTCGGCGGTGAGCAGGCCGAGGATCCGGGCGGCCACGTCCTCGGCCGCCTGGGCGTGGGCGAAGGCGCCGCGGGTGCGGTCCAGGTAGGCGGCGAGGGCCGGTGCGTACGGTCCTGCCTGCTCGGCCGCGTCGTCCGTGACGCCGACGTTGCTGACGAACTCGCTGGCCACCGCGCCCGGTTCGACGACGCTGACGGACACACCGGCCGTGGCCGCGACCGGCGCGAGGGACTCCATGAAGCCCTCGACCGCGAACTTGGCGGCGCAGTACGCCTCGTTGAAGGGCTGGCCGACCACGCCGCCGACGCTGGTCACGGTCAGCAGGCGGCCGCGGCTCGCCCGCAGCAGCGGCAGGGCGGCCTTGGTGACGTGCAGCACCCCGAAGAAGTTGACCTCCATGACGGCGCGGACGTCGGCCACGCTCTCCCGCTCCAGGGTGCCGACGTGGCCGGCCCCGGCGTTGTTGACCAGCGCGTCCAGCCGGTCGACGCCGGCCAGGCAGGCCTCGACCGACGCCGGGTCGGTCACGTCCAGCGCCCGGACGTCGACGGTGACGCCGGCCTGTTCGGCGGCCGCCAGCAGGGGCCCGGACTTCGCGGTGTTCCGCATGGTGGCGATCACCTGCCAGCCGCCGCGCGCGGCGGCGACGGCGGTGGCCAGGCCGATGCCGGAGGAGGTGCCGGTGATCAGGACGGTCTTGTCGGTCATCTCGCTGGACCCCAGATGCTTATCGAACATAACCAATATGATTCATAACTATGTGACCTGACATTCCACCCTGTCAAGCACCTGGATACCCTGGTCGGCATGCCCCACCCACCGGATGACCTCACCAGGGAGATCGTCGGACTCTTCGCGGCCGTCAACCGCCGCTACAGCCGGGAGTCCGAGGCCGCCGCGGCGGTCCACGGCCTGACCGCGCTCCAGGCCAAGGCGCTGCTCGCCGCCGAGGACCCCGTCCCGACCCGCCGCATCGCCGAGCGGCTGCACGCGGAGCCGTCCAACGTGACCGTGATCGTCGACCGCCTGGAGTCCAGGGGCCTGGTCGAGCGCAGCGTCGATCCCGGTGACCGCCGCGTCAAGCGCGTCGCCGCCACCGCCGCGGGCCGCGAGGTCGCCGCCGACCTGCGCGCCCGGATGCCCTTCGCCGGCGATCCGCTGGCCAGGCTCGACGCCGGCCGGCGCGAGTCCCTGCGCGAACTGCTCCGGCTGGTCCTGGAGGCATGACGGCAGTCGCCGCGCCTCCCGTGCGTGGCGCCGTCCGGTCGGGGGCCCCGGAAATGCCGGAAGGGCCGCCGCCGGATCGAATCCGGTGACGGCCCTTCAGAATTCCGGGGGGGGGTAATTCCCGGGCGGGTGCGGTTACTTCGCGGCGAAGGCCTTCTCGATGTCCTCGACGACCTTCTCGGCCGCGATTGGGCCGGAGCTGCTGCTCCACACCTGGCCGTCGACGCCCGCCAGCTGGTTGGTGCCCACCGCCTTGAGGCGGTTGAAGGCCTCCTGCGAGCGGGCGGTCTCCAGGGCCTTCTCGCCCTCGGCGTTCAGGGTGGCGACGAACACCCGGTCCGCGTCGGCCTTGTTGAGGTTCTCCAGGGACAGCGGGTCGGAGTGCGGCTGGGCGCCGAGGCCGTCGGCGATCGGCAGGGTGCCGGCGCCGGCCTTCTTCAGCAGGTCGCCGGGCATGTTGGTGGTGTTCATCACGATCGGCCCGTTGGGCATCCAGCGCATCACCACGGCGCTGCCGGTCTTGCCCTCGCCGGCCTTGGCGGCGCGCTTGTCCAGGGCGTCCAGCTTGGCCGTCAGGTCGTCCTTGCGGCCCAGCGCGTCGCCGTACACGGCGAGCACCGAGCGCCAGTCGCCGGCCTTGGGGACGATGGTCGGGGCCACCGCCGAGAGCTTGTCGTACTGGGACTTCTCGATGCCCGAGGAGGCCAGGATGAGGTCCGGGGTGGCCTTCAGGATCGCCTCGATGTTGGGCTCCTTGACCGTGGCGACCAGCGGGATGCCGTCGGCCTTCAGGTACCCGGGGGCGGTGGTGCCGCCGCGGCTGGAGCTGGTGCCCACCGGGGTGATGCCGAGCGAGAGGGCGGTGTCCAGGGAGGTGTCGCCGAGCGCGACGACCCGCTTGGCCTCGGCCGGGACCTCGACGGCGCCGAAGGCGGTGTCGATGCTGTGCTTGCCGTCCTTCGCGGCGGCCGGGGACGAGGAGCCGTTGCCACCCGCGGAACTGTCGGACCCCGAGGAGCCGCACGCGGTCAGGCCCAGGGCGAGGGCGCCGACGACGGCGGTGCCGAGCAGGGTCTTGGTAAAGCGGGTGCCAAGCATGGGTGTTCTCCGAGAAATGGTAGTTTACGGACGAACCGTTTATCTGAGGTTAGCCTAACCATACGTAAGGCCCTGACGGGGAGGCCCGGTGTGACATTCCGATCACTCCTGCTGCGCGGACTGCTGCCAGCCGGCGCGATACTGCTGCTCGCCGTACTGGCGAGCCTGCTGCTCGGCGCGGGAGACGTGGGGCCGTCACGGGCGCTCGCCACCCTGTTCGGTGACGGCGACTCCGACTCCCGCTTCACGGTGTTCCACCTGCGCGCCCCGCGGACCGCGGTGGCCCTCGCGGTCGGGCTCGCGCTCGGCGTGGCCGGCACCGTGCTCCAGGCCGCCGCCCGCAACCCGCTGGCCGAGCCCGGACTGCTCGGGGTCAGCACCGGCGCCTCCTTCGCCGTCGTGATCGCGATCGTGCTCGGTGCCAGCGCCGCCAGCGTCGGCCCGTACGTCGCCGTGCTGGGCGCCGCCGCCGGCTGCCTGCTGGCGCTCGGCGCGGCCCGGCTGCGCGGCGCGGGCGACGACCCGGTCCGGCTGGTGCTGGCCGGCGCCGCGCTGAGCGGGCTGATGAACGCCGGCTCCTCCATCCTGCTGCTGTCCGACGCCCGCGCCGCCGACGAGATCCGGTTCTGGACCATCGGCTCGGTGGCCGGCCGCGGCACCGACCAACTGGTCGCCGTGCTGCCGGTCCTGCTGCTCGGTCTGGTGCTGGCGCTGCTCTCGGGCCCGGCGCTGACCGCGCTCAGCCTCGGCGACGACGTCGCCACCGGCCTCGGCCACAAGCCCCGCCGGGCCCGCGCCCTCGCGGTGACCTCCGTCGCCCTGCTGGTCGGCGCCGCCACCGCGATCGCCGGACCGGTCTCCTTCGTCGGCCTGGTCGTGCCCTTCGCCGCCCGGGCCCTGGTCGGCCCCGACCTGCGCCGGCTGCTCGTGGTGTCCGCGCTGCTCGGGCCGGCCGTCGTGCTGCTCGCCGACGTGGCCTCCCGGCTGGTCGCCCGCCCGTACGAGATGCCGCTCGGCGTGATGACCGCCCTGTGCGGCGCCCCCGTCCTGGTCGCCGTCGTCCGCTCGCATCGAATGCCCGCGCTGTGAAGGCCCCCGTGAACGACACCGCAGCGAACCACGCCCCCACGGAGGACGTGGTTGCCACGCCCGACGCCCCCTCGGCCGAGGCCCGCCGCCCGGCGCCGCCCGTACCGCCCGGCACTCGGCTGCTCGCCCTCGGCGGCCGCTCGGTGCTCGTCCCGGTCCGGCCGCTGATCGGCTGCACCGTCCTGCTGCTCGCCCTGGTCGTGGTGACCGCCGTCTGCCTGGCCGTCGGCGAGACCAATCTCGACCCGGTGACCGCCCTGCGCGCCGCCTTCGGCGACGGGACCGCACGCGACGTGCTGCTGGTGGAGAAGCTGCGGCTGCCCCGCGCCGAGGCCGCACTGGCCGTCGGCGCCGCCCTCGGCGTCGCCGGCTGCCTGATGCAGACGCTCGCCCAGAACCGGCTGGCCACCCCGGACACCGTCGGCTTCAACGAGGGCGCCACCGCCTTCGCGGTCGCCTCCGTCACCGGTGTCGCCACCCAGCTGCTGCCCTCCGCCGCCGCCCTGGCCGGCGCCGCCACCGCCGCCTCGCTGGCCTTCGCCCTCGGCGGCGGAGCCGGCCGCAACGGCTACCGCTTCCTGGTGGTCGGCCTCGGCATCGGCGCGGTCTTCGGCGCGGTGACCAACCTGATGCTCTCCCGCGCCGCGATCGACGCCGCCAACGCCGCCTTCGGCTGGACGGTCGGCACCCTCAACAGCCGGGACGCCGACACCGTCGGCCACCTCGAACTCGGCCTGCTGGTCTGCCTGCCCGCCGCCGTGCTGCTCGGCCGCCGGCTGTCGCTGCTGCGCTTCTCCGACGCCGTCGCCACCGGGCTGGGCGTGCGGGTGCGCGGCCTGCGGATCGGCGTCCTGGTGGTCTCCGTGGTCTGCGCGGGCCTCGCGGTGGCCGTCGCGGGACCGCTCGGCATGATCGCGCTCGCCGCGCCCGAGGCCGCCCGCCGGATCGCCGGGCCGCGCTGCGTGCCGGTGCTCACCTCGGCCGCCGCCGGAGCCGCCTTCACCCTGCTCGCCGACCTGCTCGGCCGCACGATCCTGTCGCCGATCGAGGTGCCAGCCGGCCTGGTCACCGCCGTCGTGGGCGGCCCCTACCTGCTCTGGCTGCTGCTCACCACCCGTCCCCGGAGGACCGCATGACCGCCCGCACCGCGACCGCTGCCGACCAGCACCGCGACGCGACCCCCGACGGCGGCGCCACCGCCCCGGCCCACCGGCTGGCGACCAGCGCGCTCAGCCTCGGCCACGACCGCACCATCGTGGTGCGCGAGCTCGACCTCGAACTGCCGGAGCGGCAGGTCACCGTCATCGTCGGCCCGAACGGCTGCGGCAAGTCCACCCTGCTCGGCGGCCTCGCCAGGACCATCGCCCCGCGCTCCGGCGCGGTGCTGCTCGACGGCAAGCCGCTGACCTCGCTGTCCACCCGGGCGATCGCCCGGATCATCGGCCTGCTGCCGCAGTCCGCCACCGCCCCGGACGGGCTGACCGTCCGTGACCTGGTCCGCTACGGCCGCCAGCCGCACCAGGGCCTGCTGCGGCAGTGGTCGGCCACCGACGCCGAGGCGGTCGAGCACGCGCTCACCGCCGCCGACCTCCACGACCTGGCCGACCGCCCGCTGGACACCCTTTCCGGCGGCCAGCGCCAGCGCGCCTGGATCGCGATGGCCGTCGCCCAGGACACCGACATCCTGATGCTGGACGAACCCACCTCGGCGCTGGACATGGGCCACGCCCTGGAGGTGCTGGAGATGGTGCGAGGCCTGACCGAGCGCGGCCGCACCGTCGTCCTCGTCCTGCACGACCTGACCACCGCCTGCCGCTACGCCGACCACATGGTGGCCATGCGGGACGGCAGGGTGGCCGCCCAGGGCGCCCCGCGCGACATCGTCACCCCGGAGCTGGTGCGCGAGCTGTACGGGGTGGAGAGCGCGATCCTCACCGACCCGGTGCACGGCACCCCGGTGGTCTGCCCGGTCGGCCTCGCCCCGCGGGCCCGCTGACCTCCGGGCCGGGGTGCTGTCGGGCCGGTCAGCCGGCCAGGCCGGGCAGCACCTCGGCGCCCGGCAGCTCCGCCAGCGCCCACCCGGGCAGGATCAGCTTGCCGCGCCGCCGGCCGCTGCCGACCAGGACGTACGGGGCCGCGGCCACCGCCTCGTCGATCAGCAGCGGCCAGCCGCCGGGCAGGCCGACGGGGGTGATGCCCCCGTACTCCATGCCGGTCAGCTCGACCGCGGTGTCCATCGGCGCGAAGGACGCCTTGCGCGCCCCCAGCCGGGTGCGCACCGCCTTGTTGACGTCCACCCGCGTGGTCGCCAGGGCCAGGCAGGCCGCCAGGGTGACCTCCCCGGCCCGCTTGGCGGCGACCACCACGCAGTTCGCGGAGAGCTCCGGCGGCACGTCGTACGCGGCGCAGAACACGGCGGTGTCCGCGTGCTCCGGGTCGCTGTCCACGTAGAGCACCGAGGCGGCCGCCCCGGGCGCGTCCCAGTTCTTCAGCGCGTCGGCGACGGGCGCGGCGAGGCCGGCGCAGGCGTCCAGGGCGGTGACGGTGGCGGCGAAGTTCCCGAACGGCGGGGTCACGGACTCACTCATGGCACCGGACTGTAGCGCGCGCCCGCCACTTCGCTCAGCCGTACGGGACGACCGCGACCGGGCAGTGCACGTGATGGATCGCGGCGTGCGCCACCGGGCCGATGTGGTGGTGGCGCAGCGGCATCCGCCGGACGCGGCGGCCGACGACCAGCAGCCGGGCCGACCCGGCGGCGTCCACCAGGTCCACGGCGGGTTTGCCCCGGATCAGCTCGGTCGTCACCTCGACCTCGGGGTGGTGGATCCGCCAGGGCTCCAGGGCCTGCGCGAGCCCGCTGTCCTCGGCCGCGGACGCCTCGCGCTCCAGCCCGCCGATCGCCCCGTAGGACATGTACGCGCTGCCGGCCGGCGGCGACCAGACGTGCACCACCCGCAGCGGCGCCGAGCGCAGGGCGGCGGCCTCGAAGGCGAAGGCCAGCACCGCCTCGGCCGGGCGCCCGAGGTCCAGGCCGACCATCACCTCGCCGTCCGGCTCGTCCCCGCCCGCCCGGACCAGCACCACCGGGCAGGCCGCCCGCCGCAGCACCTCCTGGCTCACCGAGCCGATCAGGAACCCGCGCAGGGTGCCCAGCCCGCGCGAGCCGACCACCAGTACGGCGGCGCCCTGCCCGGCGGCCCCCAGCGCCTCGACGGGATCGCCGGCCACGGACGTGGCGGCGACCGTCACCTCCGGCACGAGGGCCCGCAACTCGCCCTCGCGCTCCGCGAGCTGGGCCAGCGCGGGGTGGTCGCCCGACTCGCTGCCGGGCGGGACGTGCTTCGGCCGCGGCCAGGCCTGGAGGACGTCCAGGCGCAGGCCGCGGCGCTGCGCCTCGCGGGCGGCCCACGCGGCGGCGGCCAGGCTCTCGGGTGAGCCGTCGAATCCGACGACGACGGGTCCGGTCACGGCGTGCTCCTCGTTCCGGTGCGGCCGGAGGTCTCTCCGTGTGCGCCCAGTATCCGCGCGGGCCCCGGCCGGCGCCTCCCGGGCGCCCGGCGCCGGTTCCGACGTCCGGCCGGGCGCCGCCGGTTCCGCCGTCCGGCTGGTCGGCGCCGACCGGCGGCGCGGCCCCGGGAGCGACCGGCGGGACGGCCCCTAGGGTCGGCCGGACCGTCCGTCCCAGCCCGGGAGAACGATGCCGAGGGTCCTCAGTCTCCGCTCGCGGTGGGCGAGCGCCGCCGCCGGACTGGCCGTGTTCGCCTCCGCGCTCGCGGGCTGCGGAGGCGGCGGGAGCGGCGGCCCGGTCACCCTGAACTGGTACAACTTCCCGGACGACTCGGGCGCCCTCCAGCAGGCCGCCGACCGCTGCGGGCAGCAGTCCGGCGGCCGCTACACGATCCGCTACGACAAGCTGCCCCGCGGCGCGGACGGCCAGCGCCAGCAGCTGGTGCGCCGGATGGCGGCGCACGACGCCGACGTGGACATCCTGGGCCTGGACGTCACCTGGCCCGCCGAGTTCGCCGAGGCCGGCTGGATCCGCGAGTGGACCGGGACGATGCGCGAGCGGGCCACCGCCGACACCCTCGACGCGGCGGTGCGGACCGCGACCTGGCGGGACCGGCTGTACGCCGTCCCGTACAACTCCAACACCCAGCTGCTCTGGTACCGCGACGACCTGGTGCCGGCCCCGCCGAAGACCTGGGCGGAGATGCTCGCCCTGGCGCGGCAGCTGGCCGACGAGGGCAAGCCGCACCTCGTGGAGATCCAGGGCGCCCAGTACGAGGGACTGACGGTCTGGTTCAACACGCTGGTCGCCAGCGCGGGCGGCTCGATCCTCACCCCCGACGCCCAGGCGCCCTCGCTCGGCGCGCCCGCCGTCACGGCCGCCGGGGTGATGCGCGACCTGGCGGTCTCGGTGGCCGCCGACCCCTCGCTGGCCAACCAGATGGAGGACCAGAACCGGCTCGCGATGGAGTCCGGCACCGCCGCCTTCGAACTCAACTACCCCTTCGTCTACCCCGCGATGAAGGCCGACCGGCCGGAGCTGTTCCCGCACTTCCGCTGGGCCCCGTACCCCGCGGTGACGGCCGACCGCCCCGCCCACGTGACCATCGGCGGCATCGACCTCGCCGTGGGCGCCTACAGCCGGCACCCCGACCTCGCCGCCGAGGCCACCCTCTGCCTGCGCGACCGGGACAACCAGCTCACCAACGCGCTGAAGGGCGGCCTCCCGCCCTCGCTGCGGAGCCTGTACCAGACCGCCGAACTGACCGCCAGCTACCCGTTCGCCGCCGACGTGCTGGCCGCCCTGGACTCCGCCGGCGTACGGCCGCAGACCCCGGCCTACCAGAACGTCTCCATCGCCATCTCGCACACCCTCTCCCCGCCCGCCGGCATCCGCCCGGAGAAGGACGTGGCCGACCTCCGCGGGCAGATCAGGGACGCCCTCGGTTCGAAGGGGCTGATCCCGTGACACCCTCCACCGAGGCCGCCGCCGCGGCCGTGCCGAGGCCCGCCGGGCCGTCGCGCGGCGCCCGCCAGGAGCGCCGGCTGGGCCTGCTGCTGTGCGCCCCCGCGGTGATCGTGATGCTCGCGGTCACCGCCTACCCGATCGGCTACGCCGTCTACCTCTCGCTCCAGCGCTACGACCTGCGCTTCCCCGACCAGGCGCACTGGGTCGGGCTCGCCAACTACGGTGCGGTGCTGGCCTCCCCGGTGTGGTGGCAGGCGCTCGGCGTCACGGCGCTGATCACCGTGGTGTCGGTGACCGCCGAGCTGCTGCTCGGCCTGGCGCTCGCCCTGGTGATGCACCGCGCGGTCTTCGGCCGCGGCGCCGTGCGCACCGCCGTCCTGGTCCCGTACGGGATCGTCACCGTGGTCGCCGCGTACTCCTGGCAGTACGCCTGGACGCCCGGCACCGGCTACCTGGCCGCCCTGCTGCCGGAGGGCAGCGCCCCGCTGACCGAGCAGTGGCCGGCCGTCGGGCTGATCATCCTCGCGGAGGTCTGGAAGACCACCCCGTTCATGGCCCTGCTGCTGCTCGCCGGCCTCGCGCTGGTGCCGGACGAGACGGTCAGGGCCGCGATGGTGGACGGCGCGGGCTTCGGGCAGCGGCTGCGCCTGGTGATCCTGCCGCTGATGAAGCCGGCGATCCTGGTCGCGCTGCTCTTCCGCACCCTGGACGCCTTCCGGATCTTCGACAACATCTACGTGCTGACCAGCGGCTCCAACGGCACCGGATCGGTGTCGATCCTCGGCTACGACAACCTGTTCACCGCGCTCAACCTGGGCATCGGCTCGGCGATCTCGGTGCTGATCTTCGTCTGCGTGGCGCTCATCGCCCTGGTCTTCGTCAAGCTGTTCGGCACGGCGACGCCCGGCGCCGAACCGGAGCGCCGATGAGCACCCGGCACGCCAGGACACTGGCAGGCTGGGGCGTCGTCAACCTGGTGGTCGTGCTCTACGCGCTCTTCCCGGTGTGGTGGATCGTGGCGCTCTCCTTCAAGGACCCGAGCACCCTGTCCGACGGCGCCTTCGTGCCGCGCCGGTGGACCCTCGCCAACTACCGCGGCATCTTCCAGACCTCCGAGTTCACCCGCGCCCTGGTGAACTCGATCGGGATCGCGGTGATCGCCACCACCATCGCCGTGGTGCTCGGCACCATGGCCGCGTACGCGGTCGCCCGGCTGCGCTTCCCCGGCAAGCGGCTGCTGATCGGGGTGTCCCTGCTGATCGCGATGTTCCCGCCGATCTCGCTGGTCTCGCCGCTGTTCGACATCGAGCGGGCGCTCGGCCTGTTCGACACCTGGCCCGGGCTGATCATCCCGTACATGACCTTCTCGCTGCCGCTGGCGATCTACACCCTCTCGGCGTTCTTCCGGGAGATCCCCTGGGACCTGGAGAAGGCGGCCAAGGTGGACGGCGCCACGCCGTGGCAGGCGTTCCGGCTGGTCATCGCGCCGCTGGCGGCACCGGGCGTGTTCACCACCGGCATCCTGGTCTTCATCTTCTGCTGGAACGACTTCCTGTTCGCGATCTCGCTGACCTCCACCACCTCGGCCAGGACCGTGCCGGCCGCCATCGCCTTCTTCACCGGGAGTTCCCAGTTCGAGCAGCCGACCGGCTCGATCGCGGCCGCCGCCGTGATCATCACGATCCCGATCGTGGTCTTCGTGCTGCTGTTCCAGCGCCGCATCGTCGCCGGGCTCACCGCCGGCGCAGTCAAGGGCTGAGACCCGCGCCGGGTCCCACAGCCGAGTCCCCAAGGCCGAGCCCGCCCCACCCGGCGGACCAGGAAGGCGGATCGTGGCCGAGATCGTCCTCGACGGCATCACCAAGCGCTACCCGGACGGCGCCCTCGCCGTCCGCGACGTCGACCTCACCATCGCCGACGGCGAGTTCGTCATCCTGGTGGGCCCGTCCGGCTGCGGCAAGTCCACCACGCTCAACATGATCGCCGGGCTGGAGGACATCACCGAGGGCACCCTGCGGATCGCCGGGGAGGTGGTCAACGACCGCGCGCCCAAGGACCGGGACATCGCCATGGTGTTCCAGAGCTACGCCCTCTACCCGCACATGAGCGTGCGCGACAACATGGGCTTCGCGCTGCGCCTGGCCAAGGTCGACAAGGCGACCATCGCCGCCAAGGTCGAGGAGGCCGCCCGCGTCCTGGACCTCACCCGGCACCTCGACCGCAAGCCCGCCAACCTCTCCGGCGGGCAGCGCCAGCGGGTCGCCATGGGCCGGGCGATCGTCCGCGACCCCAAGGTCTTCCTGATGGACGAGCCGCTGTCCAACCTGGACGCCAAGCTCCGGGTGCAGATGCGCACCCAGATCGCCGCCCTCCAGCGCCGCCTGGGCACCACCACCGTCTACGTCACCCACGACCAGGTCGAGGCGATGACGCTCGGCGACCGGGTGGTGGTGATGCGCTCCGGCGTCGTCCAGCAGGTCGGCTCGCCGCAGCACCTGTACGACGAGCCGGTGAACCTCTTCGTCGCCGGGTTCATCGGCTCGCCGGGCATGAACTTCCTCGGCGCCGCGCTGGAACGGGACGCCCTGCACACCTCGCTGGGCGCCCTGCCACTGGACGACCGCACCCGGCGCGCCCTGGAGCGCGCGGACGCGCCGCGCGAGCTGATCGTCGGGATCCGCCCCGAGGACTTCGAGGACGCCGCCCTGGCCGAGGGGCACGACGGCGGGGTCACCGTCACCGTGACCGTCGAGGTCAGGGAGTCGGTCGGCTCGGACGTCTACGTCCACTTCGCGGAGGAGGGCGGTCCGGTGGCGGGGTCGGGGGGTTCGGCAGGTTTGGCGGGGTCGGCGGGGTCGGGGGGTTCGGTGAGGTCGGTGAGCGCCGAACTCGCCGAACTCGCCGCCGACTCGGGCCGCGCCGACACCGGGATGCTGGAGCACCGGGTGGTGGCGCGGCTGAACCCGGTGACCAGGGCCGCCGAGGGCGGTCCGCTGGAGCTGTGGGTGGACACGGCGCGGATCCACGTCTTCGACCCGCGCAGCGGCGCCAACCTGACCCACCCGGAGCATGCGTAGCCAGGTGCCTCGGGGGCCGGGCCGCCAGGGCTCGGTCTTCAGGGCTTGGTCTTCAGGGCTTGGGTCCAGGGTTTGGCGTCCAGGGTTTGGCGTCCAGGGCGTGGCACGGAAGGCCCAACGCCCCCGGGCGCGCGGTGTGCCTGACCGGGACCCTGTGTAGGTCGACCTACATTGCCCGATTATGAGAGAAAATGTCGGAATCACTCGTCGATCGGTGCTCAAGGCCGTCCCCGCCGCCGTCCTGGTGGCGGCCTCCGACGGGATCCTCGCCCGGCGGGCCAGGGCGGCGACCCCCTTCCCCCAGCCGGTCGTCCGCAGAGCGCGACCGGCGCCCGGCACCCCGAGGGCCGTGCTCGACCAGACGCTCGCCGTGCGGTTCACCGACACCCCCGTCCCCGGCCTCGGGACGGTCACCACGCGCACCTACAACGGCACCATCCCCGGGCCGACCCTGCGGGTGCGCGCCGGCGACACCCTGCGGCTGACCCAGGTCAACGGCCTGCCGCCGAACCGGGCCCACGACGGCGGCCACCACAACCGGCCGCACCGCGAGAACAGCTTCAACCTGCACACCCACGGCCTGCACGTCTCCCCGTCCGGGGACGCCGACAACGTCCAGCGCGAGTTCGCGCCGCGCACGGTCGAGGAGGCCGAGGCCGGCGCCCCCGAACCGCGGTACCTGACCGTCATCGACATCCCGGCCGGCCACCCGGCCGGCACCTACTGGTACCACCCGCACGTGCACGGGGCCACCGCCGAACAGATCGCCGGAGGGATGGCCGGGGTCCTCGTCGTCGAGGGCGACGTCGACGAGGTGCCGGAGATCGCGGCCGCCGCCGACATCGTCGTCTGCGTCAACGAACTGATGGTCAAGGACGGCCGGGCCGCCGCGTTCGTCGCGGGCAACTCGTTCGCCGGCATCACGCCCGCCTTCACCGTCAACGGCGAGGTCAACCCCACCCTCACGCTGCGCCCCGGCGAGGTCCAGCGCTGGCGGCTGGTGGCGGCGACCGCGTTCACCGCGCTGTCGCTCCGACTCACCGACGGCGACACCGTGCTGACGCTGAATCAGATCTCTATGGACGGCGTGACCTTCCCGGCGCCGGTCGCCACCGACACGGTGCTGCTGTCCGTCGGCAACCGGGCCGACGTGCTGGTCCGGGGCGGCGAGCCCGGGACGTACGAACTGCGGGCCCAGGGCGCCCCCGGCCCGCTGATGACGGTCGAGGTGACGGGGGAGGCCGTCGACCCGCCGATGGGACTGCCGGCCGCCCTGCCGCAGGGCAAGCCCTTCCTCGACGAGGGCGACATCACCAACCCCGACGGCGACCGCACGGTGGTCTTCCACGTCGACGGCGGGGTCTTCGAGCAGCCGTTCCCGCACGCCTACCGCGTCCTCGGCAGCCACCCGACCCCCGCGGCCGACCCCGACGGCGACCTCACCAGCGACCCCGCCTACGGCCTGTTCGACCCCGACTACGTCAACCACACCCTGGAACTCGGCACCGTCGAGCGGTGGACCCTGCGCACCGACGAGTCCGCGCCGGGCTTCCACCACCCCTTCCACCTGCACACCAACCACGTCCTCGTCACCCACCGCAACGGCGAACGGCTCGACCCGCCGGTGTGGCAGGACACCGTCGACCTGGCCGGCGGCAGTCCGAGCGACACCGTCACCCTGCTGGTCGGGTACCAGGACTTCACCGGCAGTACCGTCCTGCACTGCCACCAGCTCCAGCACGAGGAGCTCGGCATGATGCAGCGCGTCGACTACGTCGAGTCCCGGCAGGGGGAAGGGGCCGGGAGGCGGGCGTAGCCGATGCCGAGCCGGTCCCTCCGGCGCCGGCCTGCGGGTGGAGGCGCGGCTCGCCCGCACCTGGGGGTGCGTGCCCGAGGGCGGGGGAAGCGGGCCCGGCCGGAGGTGGCGCTCCCGCCGGGAGCCTCAGCCGGCCGGACCCGGAAATACGGTGAGAAAACACCCGCACCATGCGTTCGACCCCGAATCCCGGGTAGAACACCCATGCGGCGGCCGTGAACGATCCGGCTGCTCCGGCACCCCCGCACGGTGTGCCACCGGGATCTCGCCCGCGGAAGCCGGGCACAGGTCCTGGGGGAAGAAGCCCGTGACGTGACACGCGAGACCGTCGCTGTCCACGGGCGTTCACCCCGATGCCCAGGAGCGATCACGTGTCCATCCACCGGGAAACGAGCGGCCGGGAGGCGACTGGCCGGGAGTTCGTGGCCTCGGGTCTGTCGCCCGACCGGCCGTCGGGCCTTCCGGCCGATCTTCCGTCCGACCTGCCGCCCAGGCCGACGGTGGCCGAGCTGCGCCGGATGGGGAAGTCGGAGGCCCGGGAGCTGAGCGACGCCCTGTTCGAGCGGCTGGCCGGACTGGCCAGGG
>NZ_JBVJRP010000032.1:0-44948 GCF_055607525.1 Kitasatospora sp. NPDC036993
GGTGGAGCGGATGATGCGGGACGCGAAGATCACCCAGATCTACGAGGGCACCAACCAGGTCCAGCGGATCGTGATGGCCCGCAACCTCCCGTAACGGGGTGCGGTCGGCCCCCGTCCGCGTGCCGCGGCCGGGGGCCTCCGACTGTCACACTGTGGCACATGGAGGCCAACCACTTCTCGCTCACCAGAGTCAGACTCAGGCACTACCGAAGCATCGCTTCGGCGGACGTCCGACTGGGTAACCTGCTGCTGCTCGTCGGTCCGAACGGCTCGGGCAAGAGCAACTTCCTCGATGCTCTTCGCCTGTTGTCGGAATCACTTCAGACCTCGCTGGACCAGGCACTCCGAACGCGCGGCGGTGTCGCGGAGGTGCGGCGACGCTCCACAGGCCATCCGACGCACTTCGCCATCGACCTTGAGTTCCAGGGGGTGGGCTTCAGCGGCGAGTACGGCTTCGAGGTCGCCGCTGTGAAGGGAGGTGGATTCCGTATCTCCCGCGAGAGCTGCCGAGTCTGGTTCGGCGAGCGTGACGGTGAGGGGCGTCGGAGCGCCGACGCGGAATTCCGTGTCGAGAACGGAGCGCTGGTCGCGCAGACCGAGCCGGTGATGCCGCCGGTCGGGGAGTATCGGCTGTACCTGGTCTCCGCGGCCGGGCTGGAGGTCTTCGCGCCGGTCTTCGACGGGCTGGCCGGCATCAGTGTCTTCAGCCTGAATCCTGACGTCATGCGCCAGCCGCAGACTCCGGACTCGGGGGACTTCCTGCACCGTGACGGCTCCAACATCGCCAGCGTTCTCCACCGCCTGGAACGTAGCCAGCACGGGCAGGTCGACAAAGCGCGGATCGAGGAGTATCTCCAGCAGATCGTGCCGGGTATGCATGGCGTCTCACGTTCGGAACTCGGCAACTGGGAGACGCTTGAGTTCGCGCAGGATGTGCCGGGATCCAGGAACCCGTGGCGCTTTCAAGCCCAGTCGGTATCCGACGGCACTCTCCGGGCACTGGGTGTGCTGGTCTCCTTGTTCGCCGGCACCGGACGGACGTTGAGCACGGTCGGGATCGAGGAGCCGGAGAGCGCACTGCACCCAGCAGCCGCCGGGGTTCTTCTCGACGCACTGCGGGACGCGAGCGAGCGCCGCCAGGTGATCGTCACCAGCCACAGCCCCGATCTGCTCGATCGGGACGACTTCGACCCCGACCAGTTGCGCGCGGTGCGGTCGATCGCGGGCGAGACGAAGGTCGCCGGCCTTGACCGGGCGGGTGCTCTGGCGCTTCGGGAACAGCTGTACACCCCCGGTGAGCTACTGAGGATCGATCAGCTCCTCCCTGATGTCTCGGCGGTTCGCGGGGCTGCCGAATGAGCGACGTAGTGATCGCGCCGATCGTCGAGGGGCACGGAGAGGTCAAAGCGGTACGTGACCTCATCACCCGGATCGCGATGGAGTACTGCGGAGCATGGGTCGAGGTGGCCCAGCCGTTCAAGCTCGACTCCAACAAGATGAGAAAGCCCGACGAACTGGCCCGGGCCCTCAGGGTGCAGGCGGCGCGCGTGCCGTCGCGGGGCGGCGTGCTGGTCCTGCGCGACGGTGACGACAAGGACGTCGACTGTCCTGTCGCGCTGGCCAGGAGCCTGGCTCCCGCGCCGGAGCTGGTCGGCGTGCCCGTGGAGATCGTCATCGCCCATCACGAGTACGAGGCGTGGTTCCTGGCGTCGATGGAATCGTTGCGTGGGCACTCGGCCGTTCGGGATGACGCGGTGTCGCCGTCGGAGCCGGAGGCCAAACGGGACGCCAAGCGTCAGCTGGAAGGCCTGATGAACGAGTCGTACAAGGAAACCCTCCATCAGGCGAAGTTCTCCGCGCTGGTCGACCTGCGGGCGGCCGCGGTGAGCAGTCGGTCGTTCCGTCGGATGGTCCATGCGGTCGAGTCCCTGGTCGGTGGGCTCGGGTAGGTCCGCGGAGGCTCGCCCGGACCGTCTGTCGCTGTGGTCCGGATCCCCGTCGACTCGTCCTTCCGGCAGGTGAGTGGCCAGGGACGAGCGGCTGTCCGCGGGAAGTCCACTGGTCGGAAGGGGCGCGGTCGGACAAAACCGCGCGACGGCGGGCAGCCGCGCTCCGTAGGCTGCCCGCCATGCCGATCACGCCCTCCCCGCTCAGCCTGGCCCCCCTCACCCCCGGGAACCTCGACGCCGCCCTCGCCCTGCGGGTCCGTCCCGACCAGGAGCACCTGGTCGCGCCGGTGGTGAAGTCACTGGCCGAGGCGTACGTCCACGGGGAGGCCGCCTGGCCCCGGCTGATCCTGGACGGCGGGCGGCCGGTCGGCTTCGTGATGGCCTTCTTCGACATCACCTTCTACCCCGACCGCCCCGGCGACGGCCCCCGCTCCGGCCTGTGGCGGCTGCTGATCGACGCCGGGGAACAGCGCGGCGGCCACGGCCGCTTCGCGGTCGAGCAGGTCTGTGCCGAGATCCGCCGCCGCGGCGGCAGCCGCGCCACCGTCACCTACCACCCGGGCCCGGACGGCCCGGAGGAGTTCTACGCCCGGCTCGGCTTCCGGCCGACCGGCGAGACCAGCGGCGGCCAGACGGTGGCCGAACTGGACCTCCCGCCGCTCAGCTGAGCAGCGCCGCCGCCTGCTCCCGCGCCTGCCGCAGCCAGCCGGCGCGCTCGGCGGCGGGGGAGCCGGTGACCGTGCGGAACACCGTCCGCCGTACGTCGGTGACCCCGACGTACGGCAGGACGCAGGCCGCCCAGATCCGCTCCAGCGGGTCGCCGAACTCCTCGCGCTCCCGGGCCTCCGGGGTGTCCGAGGTGTTCAGCACCAGGGCCCGTCCGGCCCGCAGCAGCCCGGCGGGCTCGCCGTCGGCCGTCCCGAGCTTGTACGCGACGCCCGGCACCAGCACCCGCTGCACCCAGCCGGTGAGCACCGCGGGCGGCATGCCCCACCAGTTGGGGTGGATCAGCACCAGCGCGTCCAGGGTGGCCACCTCGGCGCGGTGCAGGGCCAGCCGGGGATCGGCGGGCCGCTCCGCCGCGGCCACGGTGCCGGTCTCCTCGGCGGTGAGCAGTGGCGCGAAGTCCTCCGCGTACAGGTCGTGGGCGCGCACCTCGCAGCCGCGTCCGCGCAGTTCGCCCACCACCGCCCCGTACAGCGCGTGGTTGAAGCTGCCCGGCCGCGGATGCGCCAGGTAGACCCCGATCGTGCTCATCTTCCGTCCCCCCTCGGGCTGGTTGGCGGGAACGATGCTACGGCCGGGCCGCGGCGGGTAGGGTCCCGGGCCATGACCGAGCCGGACTTCATCGTCGAGACCAGGGCGTTCTACGACGCCGTCGCCACCGAGTACACCGACCTCTTCCGGGACCACCTGGGCGGCGCGCCGGTGGACCGGGCGATGCTGGCGCTCTTCGCCGACCTGGTCCGCACCGAGCGGCCGGACGCCAGGGTCGCCGAAGTCGGCTGCGGACCGGGCCGGATGACCGGCCCGCTGCACCGGCTGGGCCTGGACGTGCAGGGGATCGACCTCTCGCCGAGAATGGTGGAACTGGCCGGGCAGGCCCACCCCGAGGTGCCGTTCGTCGTCGGCTCGATGTTCGACCTCCCGTTCCGGGACGGGGAGTTGACCGGCGTGGTGGCCTGGTACTCGATCATCCACACCCCGGTGGAGCGGCTCCCCGAGGTGTTCGCCGAATTCGCCAGGGTGCTCGCCCCCGGCGGCCACCTGATGCTCGCCTTCCAGGTCGGCGACGTGCCCTCGCGCCAGGAACGGCCCTTCGGCTACCCGGTGACGCTGGACTTCCGCCGGCTGCGGCCGGAGCGCGTCGAGGAACTGGCCGGGGAGGTCGGGCTCGCGGTCACCTCCCGTACGGTCCGCGAGCCGGAGGGGGAGGAGCCGACTCCGCAGGCGTACGTGCTGGCCCGCAAGCCGAAGGCCTGAGGGCCCCCCGAGGGCGCCTACGCGGCCTCGGACGGCGGCCGGGCGGACGGGGGCTGCGCGGACGGCGGCCGGGCGGACGGCGGCCGGGCGGAGGCGGCCGCGATCACCTCGTCGAGCACCTCGCGGGAGCGCAGCAGGTCGCCGATCGTCCGGTCGATCCGCTCGCGCTCCGCGGTGAGCTCCTCGACCAGCATCGGGGTGGCGATCTCGTTCGGGCTGCCGTCGGAGTCCCGCATGCAGGGGAGGATCCGGTGGATGGTCCGGCTGTGCAGTCCGGCCGCGAACAGCTCCTGGATGTGCACGACCCGGTCGACCGCGGCGTCCGGGTACTCCCGGTGTCCGCCCTCGGTGCGGCGGGCGGCCAGCAGGCCCTGCTGCTCGTAGTAGCGCAGCGAGCGTTCGCTCACACCCGTGCGCCGGGCCAGTTCGCCGATCCGCATGCTGCCCACCCCGTCGTCCCGGTCGTCGTCCCGGGTGTCGTACCGCGCCAAGGTCCGAAGCCGACAGCGATGTTAGCGTTCCCGGCACCGGTGTGGAGCGGCCTGGACCGGGCCGGGAAAGCCGGGCCGGGCAACCGGATAACACAGCCGCTTCCGGCCTCGCCCGGCCGGGGGCGGCGCGCGGCGAACAGGTGATCGTGCCATCATCCCTGCATGTCTTCCAACGTTTTCTTCGACATCGAGATCGACGGCAAGTCGGCCGGCAAGATCGTCTTCAAGCTGTACGACGACGTCGTTCCGCAGACCGCCCGCAACTTCCGCGAGCTGGCCACCGGCCAGAACGGCTTCGGCTACGAGGGCTCCGGCTTCCACCGCGTGATCCCGGCCTTCATGCTCCAGGGCGGTGACTTCACCAACCACAACGGCACCGGCGGCAAGAGCATCTACGGCGAGAAGTTCGCGGACGAGAACTTCAAGCTCAAGCACGACCGCCCGGGTCTGCTGTCGATGGCCAACGCCGGCCGCAACACCAACGGCTCGCAGTTCTTCATCACCACCATCGTCACCGACTGGCTGGACGGCAAGCACGTCGTCTTCGGCGAGGTCGTCGAGGGTCTGGACATCGTGAAGAACATCGAGTCGCTCGGCTCGCAGAGCGGCCGCACCTCGGCCAAGATCACCATCGCCAAGTCCGGCGTGGTGGAGTAGTCACCACCGCCACCTGGCACGCACCGCCCCGGGGCGGGACGTCGGAGTTTCCGGCCTCCCGCCCCGGGGCGGTTCCGTGTCCGGATCCGGATACGGAACCGATGCCGCGCCCGGCCCCGGGCGCGGTGCGGCGGGCAGGGTAGCCCGGAGCGCGCTCCTTGGGGCCGGAACCGGGCAATCGCGCGGTCCTTCGCCGCCGGCGTCCTACGCTCGAATCGGACGCGGCCCCAGCCGCGGCCGAACTCGACTCCGCGGCAAGGTGGTTGACCGATGATGGAGCAGGGCGCCGACGACGGCGAGGTGACCTACGAGCAGGTGACGGTGGTATCCCTGGCCGGCTGCGAGCCGGTCGGCCCGGCGCGGTTCGCCGTCCGGGTCGTCCGCGAAGGCATGACCGTCAAGCGGGTGGCGGGCTACTGGGTGCGCTGGGACGAGTGCCGGGACGAGGAGGAGGTCCGCCACCACGCGCGCTGGGTCGCGGACGAGGAGTACGTGCGGCCGGACACCGGCAGCCTGGACGGCACGCTCGCGGTGATGGTCGCCGCGTACTGGACGGACCCCGCGGGCGCCTTCCCGCGCCGCCCGAGCACCGAGACGGCGGTGACCTTCCGGCCCGGCGAGACCGAGCACGAGCTGGTGCTGGAGCAGTGCGCCCCGCCCGGCCCGGCCGCCGCCGCGCACCGCCCGGCCTCCCTGTCGGTGCAGCTGACCCACGCGAGGTGGCTGAGCGGCGAGGGGCAGCCGATCCACTACGGCTTCTCGGGCGCGACCGAGGAGGCCGGCGGCGAGGGGGAGTGGCTGGTCCGCTTCCCGGAGTGCGGCACCGGCCTGCTGCCGTACGTCTGAGGCCGCCCGGAGGGGCCAGGGGCGGGCGGGGCCGGAGAGGGCCCCCAGGTGCCCGCCCGCATCCCCACCTTGCGGGCCGGCACCCCGGCCCAGATCTCCCCGGGCCCGGTGGAACGGGTGAGCACCGCGTTGGCCCCGACGACGGTGCCGGCGCCGACGGTCAGCACGCCCTGCTTGCACACCACCTTGGCGCCCGCGCACAGCACCGCGCCGTCCTCGACCACCACCCGCCGCATCGCGCTCTCCTCCTGCGGCACCCACGGGTCGGCCCGGCCGATGGTCACGCCGTTGTAGAGCGTCACGCCGGCGCCGAGGGTGGTGTACGGGTGCAGCACGGTGCCGAAGCCGCGGTGGAAGACGGCCAGCCCGGGCCCGATCTCGCAGGCGGCGGGCACCTCCATGCCGTAGAGCGCGAGCGCCTCCTGGACCAGGCGGCCCAGGAGGCGGTGGCGGCGGCGGTGGATCAGCGCGGTGACGAGTGACATCCACTCATTGTGGCGGCCCGGTCACCGGAAGTGGCCGGTTACTTGAACTCGGGCACCGCGGTGTCGTTCTTGAAGGCGTCGAAGAGCTGCTTGGACTTGCCGGCGTCCCACAGCACGGCGGACTCGCCGGTCTTGGTCCGGTAGTCCGGGTTGCCGATCGGCACGGTGAGCGACTTGCCGCTGCCGCCGTTGACGTCCTTCATGGCGAGGAAGAACGAGCCGAGGTCGGTCAGCCCGCAGTCCTCGTCGACGATCAGGGTGCCGAGCGCCGAGTCGACCAGCGGGTAGAAGGTGAACGGGTTGACCAGGTTGCCGGGGGAGGCGGCCTGGTGGGCGAGGGCGCCGAGGAACTTCTGCTGGTTGCGCATCCGGCCGAGGTCCTGGTCGGCCATCTGGTGGCGCTGGCGGACGAAGGCCAGTGCCTCCTTGCCGGTGAGGGTCTGGTCGCCCGCCTTGAGGTCGAGCCCGGAGTCCTTGTCCTTGATGTCCTGGTCGATGTGCATCTCGACGCCGCCGATCGAGTCGACGATGCCGACGAAGCCGCCGAAGCCGATCTCGGCGTAGTGGTCGATCCGCAGGCCGGTGTTCTGTTCGACGGTCTGGACCAGCAGCCGGCCCCCGCCGTTGCCGAAGGCCGAGTTGATCTTCGCGGTGGTGCCCTTGACCGGCTTGCCGTTGCCGCCCGGGTGCTCGGGGATCGGCACCCAGGAGTCGCGCGGGATGCTCATCAGGGTGTTCCCGGCGTCCCCGACGTGCAGGATCATCATCGAGTCGCTGCGCTTGCCCTCGGTGTCGTGCCCGGTGTGCAGGTCGTCCTGCTCGGAGTCGGTCAGGCCCTGGCGGCTGTCGGACCCGACGATCAGCCAGTTGGTGCCCTTGCCCGCGGCCGGGCGGCCGGGGTAGTCGGCGAGCACGTTCTCGTGGTTGAGCTTGGAGTCCGCCCAGAACCAGGTGGACACCGCGGTGACCATGACGGCGATCAGCACGCCGAAGACCGACCACTTGACGATCCGCCGCCGCGGCCAGCGCCGGGGCCGGGTGCCGGCGGGCCGGGCACCGCCGGGCCCGCCCGGGCGGCCGGGACCACCGGAGCCGCCGGGCCCGCCGGGGCGCCCCGGGCCCGCGGGCCGGTCGCCGGGCGCGCCGACCCCCTGCGGCGGGACGCCGCCGAGCCGGGACGGACCGGGCTGCCCGGGCTGTCCCGGGTGCCGCGGCGGGGGTGCCGCCGCCCCGCGCGGGTTCAGCGAGGCCGGCAGCGGCGGCTCGGCCGCGCCGCTCCCGCCGTACGGGTTCCCGCCGCTCCCGCCGTTGCCGCCGTACGGGTTCCCGCCGCCCCCCGGGCGGCCCTCCTGCCACGTGTTCATGCCGATGAGGATGCCCGACCCCGGTCGGGCTGACTCCCCCCGGGGTGCCCGCCGGGCCTCTTGTAGCAGTTTTGATGCACGTACCGGATCGTTCCGCCGAAACGTCCGGACACCCGGCGTTCCACCTGCTGAAACGTTTCTTGACCAGCTCGAACACAGCGTGTTTGCATTTCCGGCATGGACCAGCGTTGGGCACTCACGCGTCGGCGGCACGTCGACCTGCGGCGCGGTGTGGCCTGTTCGCTCTGTCGCGGCTGACGCTCGCCCGCCGAGTCCCCGCCCTTCCCGCACCCCCCGCACGTCCGCCGACGTAGCGCCTCCCCGGTGCCGCCTTCCCGCACCACCCCGGGTCCCGGCCCCCGGCACCACGCCGGATACCGGCCCCACCACGGCGCCCTCCACCGCCGCGCCGCGCCGCCCCGCTTCCAGCCAGAGGTGAACCCATGGCCGTCGTCCTGTCCGTTTCCGGCTCCCCGTCCGCGACCTCCCGCACCACCCGCCTGCTGCGCCACGTCGACGCGCGGCTGACGGAGCGCGGCCACCACGTCATCCCCTTCGAGGCCCGCAGCCTGCCCGCGCACGCGCTGCTGTCGGGCGACTTCGACCACCCCGGGATCGTCGCCGTCACCGAGCTGTTCGCCCGCGCCGACGGCGTGGTCATCGGCACCCCCGTCTACAAGGCCGCCTACTCGGGCCTGCTGAAGGCCCTGCTGGACGTGCTCCCGCAGTACGCCCTCGCCGGCAAGACCGTCCTGCCGCTGGCCACCGGCGGCTCGCCCGCGCACGTCCTCGCCGTGGACTACGCGCTGCGCCCGGTGCTCAGCTCGATGGGCGCCGGCCACATCACCCAGGGCTGGTTCGTGCTCGACCGCCACATCACCGCGGGGGAGGACGGGACGACCCTGGTGGAGCGCGAGACCGAAGCGCTGCTGGCCCCGGTGGTGGAGGGCTTCGCCACGGCCCTGGAGCGGCAGGCCGCACCCGCGCTGACGAGCTGACGGACCGTCGCCGCCGGCCCGTACGGGGGGTCCCCGAGACGGGCCGCGGCGACCCCTAGGGGGATGCGCTCCGGGCCCCGTAGAACCTTGGTTGAACCGCTTCATTCCGGCGGATGACGAGCCCTCCGCCGACGGCTCCTAACGTGGTTCACACATCCCCACCCGCCAGAAGAAGGCCCGGTCGCGTCGGGCCCGGTGGCCAGGTCCACCGGGAGGGTGGAGACAACTCCCGGTCGGGGACTACCGCCTGCGCCATGTCGCGGAGGCGGGTCAGCCCGCGAGGCTGGGGGCCAACGGGTGAGCGCATCTTCTGAGGAGACTCCAGTGACGACGGCCGCAGCCGTGTACGACCCCCAGCTTCCCGGCGGTGCGTCCGCCGTCGCCGCGTCGGCCCGTCAGGTCACCAAGGCCTACGGCGCGGGCGAGACCAGGGTCACCGCGCTCGACGCGGTCGACGTCGACATCCAGCGCGGCCGGTTCACCGCGATCATGGGCCCCTCGGGCTCCGGCAAGTCCACCCTGATGCACTGCCTGGCGGGCCTCGACACGGTGACCACGGGGCAGATCCGGATCGGCGACACCGAGATCACCGGCCTCAAGGACAAGCAGCTCACCCGGCTCCGCCGGGACAAGATCGGCTTCATCTTCCAGGCGTTCAACCTGCTCCCGACCCTGAGCGCGCTGGAGAACATCACGCTCCCGATGGACATCGCCGGCCGCAAGCCCGACCAGGCCTGGCTGGCCCAGGTGGTGGAGACCGTCGGCCTGGCCGGCCGGCTCAAGCACCGCCCGACCCAGCTGTCCGGCGGCCAGCAGCAGCGCGTCGCGGTGGCCAGGGCGCTGGCCGCCCGCCCCGAGATCATCTTCGGCGACGAGCCCACCGGGAACCTGGACTCCAGGGCCGGCGCCGAGGTGCTGACCTTCCTGCGCCGCTCGGTGGACGAACTGGGCCAGACCATCGTGATGGTCACCCACGACCCGGTCGCCGCCGGCTACGCGGACCGCGTGCTCTTCCTCGCCGACGGCGTGATCGTGGACGAGATGTACGCGCCCACCGCCGACTCCGTCCTCGAACGCATGCGCCGTTTCGACGGCAAGCGCACCAGCTGAGCGGCGGGAGGACACCATCATGCTGCTCAAGACCTCACTGCGGAGCTTCTACGCCCACAAGGGCCGGATGGCGCTCTCGCTCATCGCCGTGGTGCTGTCGGTGGCCTTCGTCTCCGGCACCCTGGTGTTCTCGAACACCGCCACCGGCACCTTCGACAAGCTCTTCGCCGCGACCTCCTCCGACGTCTCGGTCCAGCCGCCCAAGCCTGCCGAGGACGAGGGGCAGCAGGCCGCCGTCAAACCGCCGACCGTCCCGGTCGAGCTGGAGAGACAGGTCGCCGGGCTGCCCGGGGTGAAGTCCGCGGTCGGCCAGGTCATGGTCGAGAACGCGGTCCTGGTCAACCCGGCCACCAACAAGCTGGTCGGCCCGACCACCGGCGCGCCCACCCTGCTCGCCAACTGGACGGACACCCCGGGCAACCCGGTCAGGCTCACCTCGGGACACACGCCGCGGGGCCCGACCGAGCTGGTGCTGGACGCGGACACCGTGAAGAAGGCCGGGCTCGGCCTCGGCGACCGGCTCAGGGTCGACAACCCGACCGGGCGGCACGACTTCACCGTCGTCGGCATCGGCACCTTCACCACCACCAACCCGGGCGCGGCGCTCGCGTTCCTGGACACCCCGACCGCCCAGCAGGTGCTGCTCGGCGAGCCGGCCTTCAGCACGATCGAGGCGTACGGCGACGGCAGCCGCAGCAACGACCGGCTCAAGGCGGACGCGCTGGCCCGGCTCGGCGGCGGGTACCAGGTCAAGACGGCGGCCGAGCAGAAGGCCGACCGCAGCGAGCAGGTCGGCCAGGGCCTCGACTTCATGAAGTACGCGATGCTCGGCTTCGCCTTCGTCTCGGCGATCGTCGGCGCCTTCCTGATCGTCAACACCTTCTCGATGCTGGTCGCCCAGCGCACCCGTGAGATCGGCCTGCTGCGCGCCGTCGGCGGCAGCCGGAGCCAGGTCAACCGCTCGGTGCTGGTCGAGGCGCTGATCCTGGGCGTGCTCGGCTCGACCCTCGGGGTCGGGGCCGGTCTGGGCGTGGCGGTCGGCCTGATCGAGCTGATGGACGCGATCGGCATGGACCTCCAGGCGGCCGACCTGCGGATCGGCCCCGACGTCTTCGTCGCCGGCTACGCGCTCGGCATCGTGGTCACCCTGGTCGCGGCCTGGTTCCCGGCCCGCCGGGCGAGCCGGATCTCGCCGATGGCCGCGCTGCGCGACCACGGCACCCCGGCCGAGGGCAGGGCCAACCTGATCCGCACGGTGCTGGGCCTGCTGCTGACGGCGGGCGGCGGCGCGCTGCTGGCGCAGGGCGCGAGGGCGGAGAAGGCGTCCGCCGGCGGCCAGTACCTGGGCCTCGGCGTGGTGCTCACCCTGATCGGCTTCGTGGTGCTCGGCCCGCTGCTGGCCTCGGCCGTCGTCCGGGTGCTCGGTGCGCTGCTGCCGGCGCTGTTCGGCCCGTCCGGCAGGCTCGCCCAGCGCAACGCGATGCGCAATCCGCGCCGCACCGGTGCCACCGCCGCCGCGCTGATGATCGGCCTGGCGCTGGTGATCGCCTCCGCGGTGTTCAGCTCCTCGGCGGTCAACTCGACCAGCGCGCAGATCGACAAGTCGGTGGGCGCGGACTACATCGTCTCCGGCGGCCGCACCGCGATCACCCCCGAGGTGCTGGCCGCGGTCGAGCGGACCCCGGGCATCGACCACGTCACCACCCAGCGGTTCTACCCGGCCAAGGTCCGGCTGCCGGACGGGCAGCAGGCCAAGACCTCGCTGACCGCCGTGCCGCCGGCCTTCTTCGGCACCGACTTCCGGCCGACCGTCGACTCCGGTGCGGTGGACTCGATCCAGCGCGGCTCGCTGGGGATCGGCGCGGCCTTCGCCAAGGACCACGGCCTGAAGGTCGGCGACCAGGTCACCGTCGACTACGGCCGGGGCCGTACCCAGGTGGTGCCGGTCGGCGCGGTCTTCGGCAAGGGCGAACTGTTCGGCGACGGCTCCTTCGTGGCCATGGACACCGTGGACAAGGTCGTCCCGGCCGCCGAGCAGCCGCCGGTGTGGACCTTCTTCGCCAAGGCCGCCAAGGGCGCCGACGTCGACCGGACGCTGACCGCCCTCCAGGACGGGCTGAAGGAGTACCCGCAGCTGACCATCAAGGACCGGGCCGGCTACAAGGAGCTCGTCCAGTCCCAGATCAACACCCTGCTGTACCTGATCTACGGGCTGGTCGCCCTGTCCATCACGGTCGCGGTGCTCGGCGTGGTCAACACCCTGGCACTGTCGGTGGTCGAGCGGACCCGCGAGATCGGCCTGCTGCGGGCGATCGGGCTCTCCCGCCGCCAGCTGCGCCGGATGATCCGGCTGGAGTCCGTGGTGATCGCGGTGTTCGGCGCGGTCCTCGGTACCGGGCTGGGCCTCGCCTGGGGCGTCACCGCCCAGCGGGTGCTGCGGGACCAGGGCCTGGGGACGCTCTCCGTCCCGACCACCACGGTCGCGATCACGCTGGTCTCCTCGGTGGTGATCGGTCTGTTCGCCGCCCTCTTCCCGGCCTTCCGGGCCGGCCGGATGAACGTTCTCGCGGCCATCGCGACGGACTGACCCGGCGTCGGGGGGCGCCGGGCACAGGCCCCGCGGGGCCGGGGGAGCACGGGGGAGCACGGGGGAGACCGCGGGGAAACGGGGAAGCGGGGGGACGGGGGCCGGGTGCGCACAGCGCCCGGCCCCCGTCGTGTTCCGGGCGCCCGGAACACGGCGGGCCGGCCACCGGACTGCTGAGATGATCGTCCGATGTTCCCCTCGGACGCTCCGCCGCTGCCCAGCGCCGCTCCCCTCACCGCGGCGGCCGCCGCCCGCTGGCGCGCCGCCAGGACCGCCTGGCGGCTGGACGGCCGCTGGCTCGCGCTGGCGCCGATCGGGTTCGTCATCCTGGCCGGCGCGGTCGAGCCCGAGGCGGTCCGGTGCAACGCCCAGGGCATCTGCCGGGACGCCTGGGGCTCGGCGCTGGCCGGCTGGTCGGTGCTGGCCGAGGTCCTCCTGCTGGCCACCAGGGCCAGGGTCAGGGTGCTGGTCCCGCCGGTCGTCCTGGCGCTGCTCTGGTACCTCCCCGAGGGCCTGGTCACCCCGCTCGCCCGGTGGTCCGCGGTGCTGCTCCACGTACTGCTCACCGCCGTCCTGCTCGGCGCCGAGGCCGGCCGCCGCCGCGCCCGCCAGCAGCTCGACGAGCTGATGGCCCCGCCCGTCGACTACCCCTGGACGGCCGCCGGCGCGCCCTCGCCCGTCCACCGGGACGGCCCGCCGGTGCTGCGCCGCACCCTCGGGGCCCTGCTGCTGGTGGTCGCGGTGGCCTTCCCGGCGTACGGCCTCTGGGAGCAGGCCAGGGCGGACTCCGCCGCCGAGCGGGCCACCCGGATCACCGGCACCGCGGGCACCAGCGACCGGGACGGCGTGCTGACCGTCCGCTTCCAGCCGCCCGGCGGCGGCCCCGAGCGCACCGCCGCCCTGGACGTCCGGTGGCAGCGGCAGCCGCAGCCGGGCGAGCCCGTCCCGCTGCTGGTGGACGGCGACTGGGTGCGCGCCCCGGGCGACGACTACGACGTCTCCGGCCAGCTGAGCGCCGGCGGCCTGATCGCCCTGCCCGGCCTGGTGCTGCTCGGCGCGGCCGCCGCCGCGAGCGCCCGCAGGACCGGGCCCGCCTTCGTCGGCGCCGCCCCCGCGCTCGCCGTCCGGGTGCGCGCCGACGAGCGCGGCGACCTGCTGGTGCTGCCGCTGGACGGTCCGCCCGACGGCCCCGGGCTCTGGCGCCTGGTCGAACACGACCGCTACCGCTGGGCCCGCAACGGCGCCCCGGACGGCGAAGGACCGGCCTGGGTGCCCGCGCACCTGGAGACCGAGGAGCAGGACGAGGACTACCCCGACCCCCCGGTGCCCGACTACGACGAGGAAGAGGAGGAGTACGAGGACCTGGTCCACCGGGCGACCCCGGCCGAGGCCGCCGAGTGGCTGGCCAGGGCCGGCCGCAGCGTGCCCGCCGTGCTGTACGTCGGCCCGGACGGGCCCGGCCACCAGCTGCTCGTCCGTCCCGGCGTGCTCGACTGCGACCCGCACTGGGTGGCCACCGTGGTCGCCCCCGCCGCCCGGGCCCCGCGGTTCGGCCGGCGCTCCGGGCGCTACCGCGAGCGCGACCTGGCCGTCGCCGCGCTGACCGCCGAGACCGTCGCCGCCGCCCCCGCGGCCGGCCCCGGCACCGCACCGCTGGCCGCCCGGCGCTGGGAGATGCCGCTGCCGCTGCGGGCGGCGGCCGGACCGCTGGCGGCGCTGGTGGTCGCCACCGCCGTGGTGCTGCTCGACGAGGACGGCTGGTGGCAGGGGCTGCTGCACCCGCTGTGGATCGGATCGGCGGCGATCCTCGCCTGCGCCCAGACGCTGTCCTGGCAGGTGGTGGCCGACCGCCGCGGGCTCCGGGTGGCCACCGCGCTGCGCACCCGCAGCTACCGGTGGGCGGAGGTCTCCGCGGCGGCGGTGCACCGGAACCTGCTCACCATCCGGCTGCACAGCGGGCGGGAGTTCTCCTTCGTCTGCCGCCCGACGGGCCGGCTGGCCGAACTCCTCGGCGACCGGTACGACCCCCAGGCGCTGGCCAGGACCGTCGCCACCGCGGCCCACCGCCCGGACCTGCGCCCCGAGCAGGCGCTGCCGGAACGGCTGGGCGGCCCCCAGCACCTGCTGAACCGGCTCGCGCTGACCGGCTACGCGGTGTTCACCGTCGCCCACTACGCACTCTGAACCCGCCCCGGATCGGCACCGGATCCACACCGTCCCGGGCTCACCCGTACGGGGGAGTACGGTGTTCTTGATCACAGTGCCCGTGTCGCGCCGCGAAGCGGGCGCAGCCGCCCTGACCGGGACAAGACGGGGACGCGTCCGCACCGGTACGGTGGGCCCCGATGAACACCAAGGCTGCTGAGGAGCTGCCGGCTGTTTCCGTGATCATGCCGGTGCTCAACGAGGAACGTCACCTGCGCACGGCGGTCAGGCGCATCCTGGACCAGGAGTACCCCGGGCCGATGGAGGTGGTGATCGCCCTCGGTCCCTCCACCGACCGCACCGCCGAGATCGCGGCCGAGCTGGTGGCCGAGGACCCGCGGGTGCGGACGGTGGAGAACCCCACCGGCCGGACGCCGGCCGGGCTGAACGCCGCGATCCGGGGCTCCAGGCACCCGATAGTCGTGCGGGTGGACGGTCATGGACTGCTCACCCCCGGCTACATCACCACGGCGGTCGGGCTGCTCGGGGACATGGAGGCGGCCAACGTCGGCGGCATCATGCACGCCGAGGGCGAGACCGAGTGGGAGAACGCGGTCGCCGCCGCGATGACCTCCAAGATCGGCGTCGGCAACGCCGCCTTCCACACCGGCGGCCTGGCGGGCCCGGCGGACACCGTCTACCTCGGGGTGTTCCGGCGCGAGGTGCTGGAGAAGCTCGGCGGCTACAACGAGGAGTTCGTCCGCGCCCAGGACTGGGAGCTGAACTACCGGATCCGCCAGGACGGCGGCCTGGTCTGGTTCACCCCGCAGCTCAAGGTGACGTACCGGCCCCGGCCCTCGGTGCGGGCGCTGGCCAAGCAGTACAAGGACTACGGGCGCTGGCGCCGGGTGGTCACCCGCTACCACCGCGGCTCGGTCAACCTGCGCTACCTCGCGCCGCCGTCCGCGCTGCTGGCGGTCACCCTCGGGCTGGTGCTCGGCGTCGCCGTCCACCCGGCCTTCCTCGCGGTGCCGGGCGGGTACCTGCTGGGCATCCTCGGCGGCGCGGCCGTCGAGGGCCGCGGCCTGTCGTTCAAGGCCAGGGCGCTGCTGCCGGTGGCCCTGGCGACCATGCACCTCAGCTGGGGCTTCGGCTTCCTCACCTCGCCGCGCTCGCTCGCCCGGAGGGTGATCGCCAGTGTCGGCCCGTCCTCCGAGGACGTGCTCTCGAAGACCGGCTGATTCGTTTCGGCACCGCTATCGTCGGTGCGCATGGCGACAGTTGAGGGCGGGTCGGGTGCGGCCAGGATCGAGCCGAGCGCGGACGTCGACGAGCGGGCCGCGATCGGCGCCGGGACGACGGTCTGGCACCTCGCCCAGGTCCGCGAGGGCGCGGTGGTCGGCGCCGGCTGCGTGATCGGCCGCGGCGCGTACGTCGGTCCTGGCGTGCGGATCGGGGACCGGGTCAAGGTGCAGAACCACGCGCTGGTGTACGAGCCGGCGGTGGTCGAGGACGGCGTGTTCATCGGCCCGGCCGCCGTCCTCACCAACGACCGCTATCCGCGCGCGGTCACCCCGGAGGGCCGTCCCAAGGGGCAACTCGACTGGCGGGCCGAAGGAGTGACGCTCCGTCAGGGCTGCTCGATCGGCGGCCGGGTGGTGCTGGTCGCCGGGGTGACGGTCGGCCGCTGGGCGCTGGTCGCGGCCGGCGCCGTGGTGCACCGGGACGTCCCGGACTTCGCCCTGGTCGCCGGCGTCCCGGCCCGCCGGATCGGCTGGGTGGGACGGGCCGGCGAGCCGCTGCGGCCGGCCGGGGACGGCCTCTGGCAGTGCCCGGGGACCGCCGAGCGCTACCGCGAGGAGAACGGAACCCTCGTGCTCCTCTAGGGCGTGTCGGACACGCCCTGGCTACTTGGCGCAGGCGTCGACGTCGTCCGCCTGCACCCGCTGGAGGTCCTCGGGCGCCTCGGTGGGCACCGCGGGCGGGGCGGCGGGGGCGGTCAGCACGTCCTTGCCGAGCACCAGCAGCAGCCCGCCCTTCGGGTCCGGCTTCGCGGCCGGCCGGACGGCGTCGCCGGGCAGGCCGAGGGCGGCGGCCAGGGCGTTGGCCTCGGCCTCCAGGCCGGCCGGGTAGGACACAGTGGTGGTCTCGGCGAGCGGCGCGTCGCTGCCCACCGCGGCCTTGGCGAAGCCCTTCGTCCGGAGCTTCTCCGCGGTCGGCCCGGACTGCCCGCGGGTGCCGCTGCCGTTGCGCACCGTCAGCTGGACGCCCTTGGTGTCGGCGGGCGGGGCGGCGGCCGACTGGGTGGCCGGTGCGGCGGGGGCGGCGCCGGTGGCCGGGGCCTCGGGGGCGGCCGGGGCGGCGGTCTCGGTCAGCGAGCGGTCGCCCGCGATCATCGCGAACAGCTGCCCGGCGTCCGGCTGCTTGAGCACCAGCCGGTCCTTGTCCTTGGGGTCGTCCAGGACGGGGACGGTGGCGAAGGTGATGTTCTTGGTGTCCACCTTGCTGATGTCCAGCGCGAGGTCCTTGAGCTTGTCCACGCTGCCGATCCCGGAGTCCACGGTGAGCGCCTTGGTGGCGGCGTCCGCGAGCTTGTAGAGCTTGGTCGGGCTGGTCAGGGTGTCGTCGCTCTTGATCTTTCGGATCATCGAGCTGATGAACTGCTGCTGGAGCGGGATCCGGGTGAGGTCGCCGCCCTGGCCGACCGCGTGCCGGGTGCGGACGAAGGCGAGCGCCTCCTCGCCCTGCACCACGTGCCGGCCCTTGGTCATCCTGAGGTGGGAGCCCGAGTCGTTGATGTCCTTGGCCGCGCAGACCTCGACCCCGCCGACCGCGGTGGACAGGGACTTCACCGCCTCGAAGTTGACCTGCACGAAGTGGTCGACCCGGATGCCGGTGCTCTTCTCGACGGTCTTCCAGGTGCAGCCCGCGTCGCGGCCGTCCTGGCCGAGGCTGGTGTTGAACATGTCCCGGGCCGAGCCCGGGATCTTCTTCCCCTGGGCGTTCTGGCACTCCGGGATCGGCAGCATCAGGTCGCGCGGGAGGCTGACCACCGTCGCGTTGGTGCGGTCCTTGGCGATGTGGAACAGCAGCGTGGTGTCGGCGTGCCCGGCGCTGCCCTCGTCGCCGTACTCGCGCCCGAGGCCCTCCCGGCTGTCCGTGCCGATCACCAGGATGTTCAGCGCGTCCCCGGCGGCCTGGGGGCGCTCGGCCTCGTCGCCCAGCTGGACCTTGACCGAGGTCAGGTTGTCGTTGAAGTGCCGGTAGAGGTAGTACGCCCCGCCGCAGCCCGCCACCATCACCAGGGCGCCCGCCCCGGCGGTCCACTTGAGCACCCGTCGGCGCCGGTGGCGCTTGGCGACGGCGGCCGCCCGCCGCCGGCTGTCCCGGCGGCCCTCCGGGGCCGGTGCCGTGGGCTCCTCGGTGCCCCGGTGACGCTGCCGGGGGACGCCGGGGGCCGGGTCCACCCGGTAGCGGCCGGATTCCGGTTGCTCCTCGTGCACGGGGTTCCCTACGTTCGACCGGTACGGCTCGGGCCCACCCGTACGAACGGGCCGATCCGGACACAGTAGACGAGCCGGACGAGACAGTCGTTCCCGGTGTGATCTCCGCCATGTTCCGGCCGTGCGAGGGCAAATACCGTTCGTGGCCGCGCAATTGCGGAAAGACCCGGCTCGGCCTGCGGTGCGGCCCCGGGCCGTCCGTCCGGTCGGCTCAGTGCGGCGCGCAGGCGTCCACGTCGGCGGTGCGTCCCTCGAAGGTGGGCGAGGCGCCCGCCGAGGGTGACGCGCTCGCCAACGCCGCCGCCACCTCGGCGGTCGGGTCCGACCCGGGGTCAGTCCCGGGTCGCGGCGACGGGGACGCCAGGGACGACAGGGTGGACGGGGACCGGCCCGCGCCCGGCGAGGCCGCCGGCCCGGGCGGCCGGACGGCGACCGGCCGGTCGTCCCGCAGCGCGGTGAACAGCTGCCCGGTCTGCGGCTGCACGAACTCGTCCCGGTCCGAGTCGTAGCGGTACGGGCGGCGCGGCGCGGTCAGGAAGACCACGTTCGCCGAGGGGATGCCGCGCAGGTCCTGGGTGAGGTCGTACAGCGCGCCGAGCGAGGACAGTTCGCCGTCCGCCCGGACCGAGGAGGTGGCCGCGTCCAGCACCGGCCACAGCTTCGCCGGGTTCAGCAGCACGCCCTGCGACTGCACCCTGCGGATCAGCGAGGCCAGGAACTGCTGCTGGCGGCCCATGCGTTGGGTGTCGCTGCCGTCGCCCAGGCTCTCCCTGGCCCGGACGTAGCCGAGCGCCTGCTCGCCGTGCAGGGTCTGTCGGCCGGCGGGCAGGTCGAGCCTGGCGTCCTTGTCGTGGATCGGCTGCGGCACGCACACCTCGACCCCGCCGATCGCGTCCACCATCGTCTTGAAGCCGCTGAAGTCGAGGATCACGTAGTGGTCGATCCTGATGCCGCTCAGCTGCTCGACGGTCCGGATCGAGCAGGCGGGGCCGCCCGTCTCGAAGGCCTGGTTGAACTGCGCCAGCGCCGGCCTGCTGCGAGTGCCGTCCGGCTTCTCGCAGGCGGGGACGGTGACCATGACGTCGCGGGGGACGGAGACCGCCGTCGCGTGCTTCCGGTCGGCGGCCAGGTGCAGCAGGATCGTGGTGTCGGAACGCTCGGTGCCGGCCTCGCCGCCGTAGGAGCCGTTCGCCCCGGAGCGGTCGTCGCTGCCGATCAGCAGGATGTTCTCGGCACCCCTCGCCCCGGCGGTGCGGCTCGGCCGTTCGGCCTCCAGCTGGGCGAGCAGCCGGTCGGTGGCCGAGTCCGCGCGGATGTTGCCGTCCAGCTTGCGGTAGGCGATCCAGAGCAGCGCCCCGGTGGCGACCAGCAGGAACGCGACGACGCCGGCGGTGATCGTCAACCACCGCCGGCGCCTGCGCGGGCGTCCGGTGCCGCCCGGAGGAGCGTCCGCCGCCGGGCCGTCGTGCGCCGGGCCGTTCGTCGGGGGAGTGGCGGTCGGGGGGTGCTCGGTGTCGTCCTCGGCCATGGCAGCGATCCCTACCCGCAGGGCCGGGGCCGGGGGTTAGCCGAGGCGCAGTGTCACCCGTTCGGATTCCACCCGCTTCTCCCACTGCCCGGCGTCCAGCCCCTGCGAGTTGCGGCACAGCACCACCGAGGCGCCGGCCGCCAGCGGCGCCAGCAGGCCGGCCTCCAGACCGGTCCAGTCGTCGAACGAGAGGGTGGACAGCACGCGGTCACCGGGGTTCAGGCCGAGCCGGACGGCACCCTCCCTGGCCAGCGCCACGGTCTGCTCGCCCGTCAGCTTCAGCGGCAGCCCGTCCACCGCGGTCTCCAGCGCCTGCCCGTCCGGGGCGACGGGGGAGTACGGCGCGAAGCGGTCGCCCTGGCCGGGCACCTCGGCGGCGTAGTCGAGGAAGCCGTCCGGACGCTGCGGGAAACGGCCGCCGAGCGGACGCAGGGCGAGCGCGACCCGCTCGCCCTCGCAGGCCTGGGCGGCGTCCAGCCCGTCCGGGCCGCTGACCACCAGGTCGGCGGCGGCCGGGTCGCCGACCGGCGCCGCCGTCACCCCGACCGACCAGCAGGCCAGCAGCCAGACGGCGCTCTGCCAGTGGGCGGGCAGCAGCAGCGCGGCCCGGTCGCCGGGACCGGCGTTCAGCTCGTCCTGGAGGAGGTTGGCGGTCTTGGCCACCCAGTTGTCGAAGGTGCGGGCGGACAGCTCCACCCGCTCGCCGGTGGCGTCGTCGTAGAAGGTGACCAGCGGGGCCGCGGGATCGACCGAAGGGGTGCCGCCGCGCAGGAATGCGTGCAGCAGCTCGACGGGGGTGCGGGCATCGGCAGCGAAAGGCGCAGTCATGGTGCGCCCCAGCCTACGGCCTCCCGACCGGAGGCCGGGAGGGGCCGCCGAACGGGCGAGGAGTGCGTGGCGGGCGGTCCGGTTTGCGGCGACGATCCGATGCATGCGCCTCTCACCGCCGGCCGCGCTGCTCGTCGGCTGCACCGCCGCCCTGCTCCTCCACCCGGCCGCCGCCGCGACCTCCTCGCCGGCCCCGCAGCGCCGCGACTTCCCCGGCGGCGCCTCGACCACCTCGCTCGCACTGCCCGCCGGGTCCGGCCTCGCGCCGCGCGGCACCCGGCCGTTCGAGCTCCTCGGCCTCGGCTGGGACGGCCCCGCGGACGCGCTCGCCGGTGCGGTGGTCCGGGTCCGCACCAGGGACGCGGCCACCGGCCGCTGGGGCGACTGGCACCGGCTGGAGACCGCCGCCGAGGACGGCCCCGACCGGACGCCGCACGGCGCCACCGCCCCGCTGTGGACCGGCCGCAGCGACGGCGTCGCGGTCGAGGTCGGGCCCGGGCCCGCGGGGACGCCGCCGGGGCTGCGGCTCGACCTGGTCGACCCGGGGCACGGCGCCGCCGGGGACGCCGTACGGACGCTGCCCGCGCAGCCGCCCGTCGGGCCGCCGGCGCCGCCGTTCGGCGAGCCGCCGACGGGGCCGCCCGCCGGGCCGGTCAAGGGGCAGGCTCCGCGTCCGGCCATCGTCACCCGGGCCGGCTGGGGTGCCGACGAGTCACTGCGCGACCAGGGCTTCGAGTACACCGGCCCGGTCCGCGAGGTCTTCGTCCACCACACCGCCACCGCCACCGACTACGCCTGCTCCGACGCCCCCCGGGTGATCCGGGCGATCTACCAGTACCACGTGAAGACCAGCGGCTGGCGGGACATCGGCTACAACTTCCTGGTCGACCGCTGCGGCACCGTCTACGAGGGCCGCGCCGGCGGCGTCGAACTGCCCGTCCACGGCGCCCACACCCTCGGCTTCAACACCGACTCCGCCGGCGTCGCCGCGATCGGCACCTACGTCGGCGACCAGCCGCCCCGGCCCCTGCTCGCCGGCCTCGCGGCCGTCGCCGCCTGGAAGCTCGGCCTCGCCGCCCGGCCCGCCGACGGCCGCACCAGGCTCACCTCCGGGTCCGACGGCAGCCGCTACCCCGAGGGCACCGCCGTCGACTTCGACGCCGTCTCCGGCCACCGCGACGCCTTCGACACCGAATGCCCGGGCAAGGCCCTCTACGCCCGCCTCCCCGAGCTCCGCGCCGCGGCGGCCCGCCTCCAGACCCGCTGACCCGGCCCCGCCCGCGACCCACCGGCCTGTCCGACCCCCCGCGTATGGTTCATATCCGGAGGCGACCCGGGAGGCGACGGCGGTGGAAGCAGCACGGCGCTGGCGCCCGGCCTTCCCGCTGGACGTCGCCCGCACCCTGCTCCCGCTGCGCCGCGGCCCCGCCGACCCGGCGTACCGCAGCACCGGCGACGGGGCCGTCTGGCGCGCCTCCCGCACCCCGGCCGGCATCGGCACCCTGCGGGTGCGGCCGCACCCCGGCACCGGCGAGGTCGAGGCGAGCGCCTGGGGCCCGGGCGCCGACTGGCTGCTCGACCGCCTCCCCGCCCTGCTCGGCGCCGAGGACGCCCCGGAGGCACTGGTCCTGCCACCCGGCCCGCTGCGGGACGCCCAGCGCCGTACCGCCGGGGTCCGGCTGACCAGGACCGGCCTGGTGCTGGAGTCGCTGGTCCCGGCGATCCTGGAGCAGAAGGTCACCACCGACGAGGCCTACCGCGCGTGGCGCACCCTGCTGCGGGACTTCGGCACCCCGGCGCCGGGCCCGGCCGAGGGCATGCGGGTGGCCCCGTCGGCCCGCGAGTGGGCGCTGCTGCCGAGCTGGGAGTGGCACCGGGCGGGCGTGGACCCGAAGCGCTCCGCGACGATCGTGCGCGCGGTGCGGCTGGCCCCGCGCCTGGAGGAGGCCTCGGCGATGGGCCACGAGGAGGCCTTCGCCCGCCTCACCGCCGTTCCCGGCATCGGCGTCTGGACGGCCGCCGAGACCCTCCAGCGCAGCAACGGCGACCCGGACGCGGTCTCCGTCGGGGACTTCCACCTGCCCGACCTGGTCGGCTGGGCCCTGGCCGGCCGCCCCCGCAGCGACGACGACCAGATGCTCGCCCTGCTGGAGCCCTACCGCCCCCAGCGCCACCGCGTCTGCCGCCTCCTGCTGGCCACCGGCGCCCGGGCCCCCCGCTACGGCCCCCGCCTGACCCCCAACGACCACCGCCACCGCTGACCCCGCAGCCAGCACCCACCCCCAGCACCCACCCCCAGCACCCACCCCCAGCACCCACCCCCAGCACCCACCCGCCCACCTGTCCCACCCACCCGCCCACCTATCCCACCCACCCGCCCACCTATCCCACCCACCCGCCCACCTATCCCACCCACCCGCCCACCTATCCCACCCGCCCTTCCCCCTCCCGGCGAGAGGGATGTGCTGCGGGCGGGGGCGGCGCAGGGGGTGGCCCGGAGAGGGGCGTGACGGGTGATTTTCAGACTGCCACCGCCGTCGGGCGTCGCACCCACGAGCAGGGCAGTCCGAAAATCATCCAGCCCCCGGAGCGGCCACCCCCGGAGCCGACCCCGCCACCCCACCCTCCCGAAAGCCCCCGCTCCCAACAGCAACCCCCCCCTACCGGACCACGACGAACGCGTCGGCACCCCGCTCCGGCCGGGCCTTCGGCGGTTCGGCGGGGCGGCCGACGGCGACGGCGCCCATCGGGTCCCAGTCGGCCGGCAGGTCCAGTGCCTCCCGCACGGTGTCGCGGCAGAACATGGTGGACGAGACCCAGGCGGAGCCGTAGCCCTCGCCGGTGAGGGCGACCAGCAGGTTCTGCACGGCGGCGCCGGCGGCGACGGTGAACATCTCCCGTTCGGCGGCGGCCCGGCGCGGGTCGGGGTAGTCGTGCGATCCGTCCGTCACCAGGCAGGGCACCACCAGGTACGGCGCGTCGCGCAGGACGTCGCCGCGGGCGGTGCGCCGGGCGATCTTCGCCTCGTCCCAGCCGTCGAGTTCGCGCAGGTCGCGCTGCCAGGCGGCGAGCATCGCGTCGAGCAGCCGTACCCGGGTGTCCGCCGACTCCAGCAGCACGAACCGCCACGGGGTGGTGTGGTGCGGGGCGGGCGCGGTGACGGCGGCGGCGACGGCCCGCCGGACGGCGGCCGGGTCGACCGGCTCGGCGGTGAAGGAGCGGACGGTGCGCCGCAGGGTGACGGCCTGCCGCAGCGCCTCGGAGGTGCCGAGCCGGAACATGTCGTCCACGGAGGGCCGGACCAGTGGCCGGACGCCCTCGCCGTCCTCGGCGGTGACCAGGTGTCCGAGCCCGCGCACGACCGCCACCGGGACGCCGGTGGCCTTGCCCTTCACCAGGTCGGCGGCGGCGGCGAGTTCGTCGGCGGTCGCGGTGACGGTCATCTCCAGCGTGTTGCCGTGGCTGTCGGTGCGTCCCCGGTGGTCCTCCAGGACGGCGAGCCCGGCGGCGCCGATCGCCACGTCGGTCAGCCCGTTGCGCCAGGGCCGTCCGAAGGTGTCGGTGACGAGGACGGCGAGCCGGCGGCCGGTGAGCTGCCGGAGCCGGGCCCGCAGCGCCCGGGCGGAGGCGTCCGGGTCCTCGGGCAGCAGCAGCACGGTGCCGGGGGCGGTGTTGGAGGCGTCGACGCCGGCGGCGGCCATGACGAAGCCGTTGCGGTTCTCGACGATCCGGATCGGTCCGCGCCGGGCGACCAGCCGGACGGTCTCGGCGTCGATCGCGGCCTCGCGGTCGGTGGCGTGCAGCAGCCGGTCCTCGGCCTTGCTGACGATCTTCGAGGTGACCAGCAGGATGTCGCCGTCCTGGTAGGTCCCCGCCTTGGCGAGCAGCTCGCCCAGGTCCGCCCCGGCCTCGACCTCGGGGATGCCGGGGACCGCCAGGATCTCCAGCGAGGCGGTCACTTCCGGACCTGCTCCGCCAGGGCCAGCGCCGTACGCGCCATCCCCGCGGTGGCCTCGACGTCGGTCATCAGCAGCGGGACGGCCCGGCAGGCGATCCCGGCGGCCTCGACGGCGGCCACCGAGGCCTCGTCGACGGTGTCCACCAGCCACCCGTCGAGCAGGCCCGCCCGTCGCCCGCCGCCCTCGCCCGGACCGCCCCGCGGTGCCGTCCTGCTGCCGTAGTCCAGCGCCACCGCCTCCGCCGTGGCCTCGACGCCGACCGCGGCGAGCACCTTGTCGGCCATGCCGCGCACCGGCGCGCCGCCGATGATCGGGGAGAGCCCGACCACCGGCGCGGACGCGCCGGCGATCGCCTCCCGGATGCCGGGGACGGCGAGGATGGTGCCGATCGAGACCACCGGGTTGGACGGCGGGAAGAGGATGACGTCCGCCTCGGCGATCGCCTCCAGCACGCCGGGCGCGGGCTTGGCGGTGTCCGCGCCGACCGGGACGATCGCCTCGGCGTCCACCGCGGCGTGCAGCCTGACCCAGTACTCCTGGAAGTGGACCGCCCGGCTGCCCTGCTCGTCGGTGATCCGCACGTGGGTCTCGACCCGGTCGTCGCTCATCGGCAGCAGCCGCACGCCCGGCTTCCAGCGCACGCACAGCGCCTCGGTGACCTGGCTGAGGCTGTACCCGGCGGTGAGCATCTGGCTGCGCACGAGGTGGGTGGCGAAGTCGCGGTCGCCGAGCCCGAACCACTCGGGGCCGACGCCGTACTCCTTCATCTCGGCCTTGATCGACCAGGTCTCGTCGGTCCGGCCCCAGCCCTGTTCCTCGTGGATGCCGCCGCCGAGGGTGTACATCACGGTGTCGAGGTCGGGGCAGACCTTGAGGCCGTAGAGGTGGATGTCGTCACCGGTGTTGCCGATCACGGTGATCTCGTCCTGCGGTCCGACCGCCGCGCGGAGTCCGCGCAGGAAGCGCGCTCCGCCGATTCCGCCTGCCAGTGCCACGATGCGCATGTGGTTCATCCTGCCACGGTCGGACGTCCCGTCAGGCCGTGATCAGTGCGTCCCGGCCCGGTCCTGCCGCTCCGGGTGCTGCTCGGGGACGGCGGTGGCGCCGTACTGGTTCATCTCGGTCAGGCCGGGGGTGTAGAGGTGGATGGAGACGGCGGGTTCGAGCGCGCCGTTGACCACCTCGTGCAGGTAGCCGGAGGAGAACACCCGCTGCCCGCCGGGCCGCAGGACCCGGGCGCCCTCGCCCGCGTGCGTGAGGGAGCGTTCGGTCAGCTCGCCCTCGACGACGCTCATCACGCCGGAGGACTCGCCGTGGTCGTGGAAGCCGCTGGACTGGCCGGGCAGCCAGCTGAGCAGCCAGACCTCGTAGCCGGGGCCGGTCTCCAGCCTGGCGTACCAGCGGGTCAGCGCGTCGTAGCGGACCAGCGGCTCCCAGCGGGCGCGGTCGGCGGCGATCTCGCGCACCAGCCGGGCGTACCCGGCGACGGTGGTGGGGTGGGCCGGCAGGTCGGTGCGGGCCAGGTGCGGGAAGGCGAGCGGGTCGCCGGCGATGGAGACGTCGCTGAGGCCGTCGGCCCACTGGCGGGTCCTGGCGTCGGCGGGGGTGCCGGTACGGACGGTGGCGGGGCCGCGGCGGGCGAGCTTGTTGCGGTCGCGGTTCCGCTTGCGGATGCGGATCATGCGCACGGGAGTCGTCCTCGGAGGAGTCGGCTGGCGTCGGGATCAGCCGGATCCGGGATGTCCTGGGACGGGAATCGCGGGCGGCCTCTGTGCTTCCTGGGGGCGGCGCGCGGTGGGACGCGGGCGCCTAGATACAGCAGGAGCAGAGGCGACAACAAGAGTTCACGGCACGGCGGAGGGTGGAACCGCTCCGGGGGCCGACGAACTCTGACATAGAGAAAAGGACACCGCATCCGGAGGGGCGGTGTCAAACCGAAGGATGCGGCATTCGAGTGGGTTAAGTCCGGATCTTGCCCGGATGGGGTGATTCATCACTCTCTATGTTTCGATGGGAAGATCGCCGGGAAAGCAGGCCGATGACCGGCCCGTGGCGGTGACCGAGCGTCACCTGGCGAATGGTTGCGGATGGTTCGGCACTGTTCGGGACCTTGAGGCTGAAGGCCCGATGTGTCCGGATATGTACACTATTCGTAACGGCTTGGTGCCAGGGAGTGAATCCCGGCCCCAATACCAGAGCTCGGCTTGACTGAGCCAGAGTGACGCAACTGTAATTTCACTCGTGTCGTCAGCCGCACGAGGCAACGGCAACCACGGGGACGCCAAGTAGGGGCAGAGGAGGCGCGCCAGATGAGCGAGCTCTTTGAGCTGTTGATCGGGGACGGCATCACGGAGGACGAGGAGGAACTCGGTTGGCAGGAGCGCGCGTTGTGCGCCCAGACCGACCCCGAGTCCTTCTTCCCCGAGAAGGGCGGCTCGACTCGGGAGGCGAAGAAGGTCTGCCTCGCCTGCGAGGTCCGGTCGGAGTGCCTGGAGTACGCCCTCGCCAATGACGAGCGCTTCGGCATCTGGGGCGGCCTCTCCGAGCGCGAGCGCCGTCGGCTCAAGAAGAGCGCGGTCTGACCGGGGCGGCCCCTGACCCCCGCTGACCCTCCGACAACGAGGGACAACCGCAAAGCTGTACGGGCGCCTCACCGCGGTGGTGGGGCGCTTTCGTGTTCCCGGAGCCCCCTTCACCGTCTCCGCACGCACACCCCGGACGAACCGGCCATCCGGAGCCGTTAGTGTGGTGCGCCATCCGGTTGCCGTTCACCGGCTGTGTCCACCGAGAACTGGGGCCCGCGCACGCGATGACCGTCTACAGCCACCAGAGCGGCTCCACCGCTTCCCGGCCGCCCGCCTATCCGCGCCACCTGGTCACCGCCGTGATCGTCTCGCACGACGGCGCCCGCTGGCTGCCGCGGGCACTGGCCGGCCTGCTCGGTCAGGACCGTCAGGTCCAGCGGATCCTCGCGGTCGACACCGGCTCCACCGACAACTCCCCGCACCTGCTCGCGGACACCCTCTCCGACTGGCTGCCGGAGAGCGGCCCGCTGGTCCTCGGCCGCCGGGCCGGCTTCGGCACCGCCGTCGCCGAGGCCGTGTTCAACAGCCCGCCGCTGCGCCCCGAGGACCTCCCGTACCGGCTCGACCCCTCCGGGTACGACCCGGTCACCGGCGGCTGGGACGACTACGGCGACCCGCTCGCCCAGGAGGACGACCTCGGCCGCAGCGGCCCGCGCGAGACCCGGCCGGTCGAGTGGCTCTGGCTGCTGCACGACGACTGCGAGCCGCAGACCGACGCGCTGCGCCGGCTGCTCCAGGTCGCCGACTCCACCCCCAGCGCCGCCGTGGTCGGCCCCAAGCTGCGCAGCTGGTACGACCGCCGCCAGCTCCTCGAGGTCGGCGTGACGATCGCCCACTCGGGCCGCCGCTGGACCGGACTCGACCGCCGTGAGCAGGACCAGGGCCAGCACGACCAGGTCCGCCCGGTGCTCGCCGTCTCCAGCGCGGGCATGCTGGTGCGCCGGGACGTCTTCGAGGAACTCGGCGGCTTCGACAAGGCCCTCCCGCTGATGCGGGACGACACCGACTTCTGCTGGCGGGTCAACGCCGCCGGCCACCGTGTGGTGGTCGCCCCCGACGCCGTGCTGCGGCACGCCGAGGCGGCCGCCCGCGAGCGCCGCGCGATCGACTGCGGCCCCGCCCACCCGCACCGGGTGGACAAGGCCGGCGCCGTCTACACCCTGCTCACCAACTGCAAGGGCGCGCTCTTCCCCTACGTCCTGCTGCGGCTGGTGCTCGGCACCCTGCTGCGGGTCGTCACCAACCTGCTCGGCAAGGACCCGCGCCAGGCCTTCGACGAACTCGCCGGCCTCGGCCACGAACTCGTCCGCTTCCCGAGGCTGCTGGCCGCCCGCAAACGCCGGGCCAGGACCAGGGCCGCGGACGCCCTGGACGACCGCACGCTCTTCCCCGCCCCCGGCGCCACCACCCGGCTGGCGGTCGAGGGCGTCGTCGGCTCGCTCGGGATAGGGGGCGGCGACGACACCGGCGGCCGGCACGGCTCGGCCGAGGCCGGCGGCGACGAGGACGCCGAGGACCTGGTCGTCGAGCAGTTCGCACTGGTCAGGAAGCTCGCCCGGCGCCCGGCGCCGGTGCTGTTCGCGGCCCTGCTGGTGTTCGCGCTGGTCGCCTGCCGCAGCCTGCTCGGCGGCGGAGAGCTGTTCGGCGGCGCCCTGCTGCCCGCGGCCGACGGCGCCGGCGGCCTCTGGTCGATGTACGCGGACGCCTGGCACCCGGTCGGCACCGGCTCCGCCGCCGCCGCACCGCCGTACCTCGGCGTGCTCGCGGTGCTCTCCTGGCTGCTGTTCGACCACGCCGACCTCGCGCTCACCCTGGTCGTGGTGCTCGCCGTCCCGCTGTCCGCGGTCAGCGCCTACCTGGTGTCCCGGCCGCTGCTGGACTCCAAGCTGGTCCGCGCCTGGGCCAGCGCCACCTACGCGCTGCTGCCCGCCGCGACCGGCGCGCTCGCCCAGGGCCGGATCGGCACCGCGGTGCTGGCCGTCCTGCTGCCGCCGCTCGCCCGCGCCGCCGCCATCGCGGCCGGCCTCGGCATCCGTGCCGAGAGCGCGGCCAAGGGCGCCCGCCCGGGCTGGCGCCCGGTCTGGATGACCGTCCTGCTGCTCACCCTGGCCACCGCCTTCGTCCCGATAACGTGGGCGCTCGCGGTGCCGCTCTGCCTGGCGATGCTGGTCGTCGCGGTGCTGCGCGGCGGGACCTTCGGCTCCGGCGGTGCCGCGCTGCGGCTGCTCGGCCTGCGCGTCCTGGTGATCCTCGCGGTGCCGGTGGCCGTCCTGGCCCCGTGGTCGCTCCAGGTGCTGTCGCACCCGCAGTGGCTGCTGCTGGAGGCCGGGCTGCCCGGCCTGCACGGCGCCGGCGCGAGCGCGGCCGGCCTGTTGATGGTCAACCCGGGCGGCGCCGGGGTGCCGCCGATCTGGCTCTCGGCGGGTGTCGTGCTCTCCGCGCTCGCCGCGCTGCTGCGCGCCGACCGCCGCCGCGCGGTGCTCGCCGCCTGGGGCGCGGCCGGCGCGAGCCTGGTCTTCGCGGTCGCGGTGGCGGGCACCTCCGTCACCCCGGCCTCCGGCGGCCCGGCGGTGCCCGCCTGGGCCGGCCCGGCCACCCTGATCGCCGGGATCGCCCTGCTGGCCGCTGCCGCGATCGGCGCCGACGGCGCCAACGCCCGGGTGGCCGGGATCGCCTTCGGCTGGCGCCAGCCGGTGGCCGCCCTGGTGGTGGCCGCGGCCGTGCTGGCCCCGCTGGGCACCGGCCTGTGGTGGGCGCTGACCGGCGCCGGCGGGCCGCTGCACCGCGGCCAGGCCGACCAGGTCCCCGCGTTCATCGCCGAGGAGGCCGGCACCACCGACCGGGCCCGCACCCTCGTCGTCACCGGGGAGAAGAGCGGCGGCGCGGTCCGCTACACCGTGCTGCGCGGCGCCGGTCTGACGCTCGGCCAGGCCGAGTCCACCGTCGACCCGGCGACCGGCACCCAGGGCGGCCTGGACAAGATGGTCGGCAGCCTGCTGGCCGGCTCCGGCGCCGACCAGGCGAGCGCCCTGGCCGGTTACGGCATCGCCTACGTGCTCGTCCAGCAGCCGGTGATCGACGTCTTCAAGGACGTCCTGGACACCACCCCCGGCCTGGTCAAGGCCAACCAGGACGGCGCCGCCGCGCTCTGGCAGGTCAACGGCACCCCTGCGGTCCGCGCGGTGATCACCGCCCCGGGTGCCAACCCGGTGGTCGTCCCGTCCGGGCCCCGCGACCTGTCCGCCACCGTCCCGGCCGGACCGGACGGCCGGGTGCTGCGGCTCGCCGAGTCCGCCGCCCCCGAGTGGAAGGCCACCGTGGACGGCACCGCGCTGGAGTCCACCACGGTCGACGGCTGGGCGCAGGGCTTCAAGCTCCCGGCCGCCGGCGGCAAGCTGGCCGTCACCCGGGAGGGCGGCACCGCCCACACCGGCTGGATCTGGGCCCAGGTGCTGCTCGGCCTCACCATCCTGGTGCTGGCCCTGCCCGGCCGCCGCAGCCACAAGGACGACGACCTGCCCGAGGAGGTGGTCGCCGCCGCCGCGCTGGCCGCCGCCACCCAGGCGCAGGCCCCCGCCCCCGGCAGCCGCCGGGCCCGCCGGATGGCCGAGCGCGCCGAGGGCACCGAGGGCGGTGCCGAGGAGGGCGGGGTGTACGACAAGCCGGGCGCGATCCCGGCGCAGCCGAGCGCCGAGCCGGTGACCGGAGCCGTCCAGGCCGCCGCCGTCCAGGACGCCGAGCAGTACACCGACCCGTACCAGACGTACCAGCAGGCCGACCCGTACAGCTACGACCAGTACGCGGCCCAGCAGCCGGTCGCCGCTCCCTACGGCGGCCAGGGGTACGACGCCCCCGGGTACGACGGCGGCGGGCAGGGCTACCAGCAGCAGGGCTACGAGCAGCCGTACCAGCAGGGGCAGCAGCAGCCGTACGGCTACGACGCCCACGGGTACGACGACGGCCACCGGCAGCAGCCGGAGCAGCAGCCCTGGCTGCCCGGGCAGCAGCAGGGCGAGCCCTACTACGACCCGAACGACCCCAACGGCCCCGGCCGGTACCCGCACCAGCACGGATCGGGGAGCTGACCCGCGATGAAGAAGCCCGCATTCAGGAAGAAGTCCGGCGCCGGGGAGGCCGCCAGGCCGGCCGCGCCCGCCTTCGCGGCGGCGCCGGCCCCGGCCGGCCGCGGCCGGTTCGCCGGGGGGTCCGCCGGGGCCGGCGGCGCCGCCAAGACCACCCAGTCCCTGCTCGCCGCGGCCGTGGTGCTCGCGGCCGTGCTCGGGATCGCCGAGCTGCGCCCGCCGGCCGCCCCGGCCAAGTCGGCCTCGGGAGCGGCCCCGACCACCGCGCAGGTCGAGCGGACGTCGGCGGTCTGCCCGCAGCCGGTCCAGGGCCTGACCGGAACGACCACGCTCACCGCCTACACCCCGCCGGGGACGGGCTCCGCCACCGGCGGGGCCGGCTGGCTCTCCGACGCGGCCGCGCCCGCGGCGCCCGCCGCCCAGCCGAGCACCGCCCCCTCGGCCCCGGCCGCTCCCGCGACCCCGGCCGGCTCGGGTGCCCCGAGCGCCCCGGTCCAGGACAAGAACGCGGCGCCCGCCGACGCCAGGCTGACGCTGGCCAAGCCCGGCACCCCGGCCACCGGCCCGGCGGCCAACGGCGACGCCGCGCCCGGCACCGGTGCCGTCGCCAACGGCGCCCTCGCCCCCGGCTTCACCGTCACCCAGACCTCGGTCGTCACCGAGCAGCGCGGCACCGGCCTGTCCGGCCTCACCTGCACCCCGGCCGGGACGAGCTTCTGGTTCGCCGGGGCCAGTACCGCCGGCGACCGGGTCGACTACCTCAGCCTGGTCAACACCGAGTCCTCCGCCGCCGTGGTGGACATCAAGCTGTACGGCGACAAGGGCCTGATCGACAACGACGCCGCCAACGGCATCACCGTCGCCCCCGGCAGCTCCCAGGCCGTCCTGCTGTCGACCCTCAGCAAGGGCGCCGTCACCGACCTCGCCGTGCACGTGGTGGTGCGCTCCGGGCGGGTCGGCGCCGCGCTGCACGCCGCCGACGGCGGCAAGGGCGCGGACTGGGTCCCGGCCTCGGCCGACCCGGCGCCCACCCAGGTGCTGCCCGGCCTGCCCGCCGACACCGCCGCCGCCCGCCTGGTGGTCTGGGCGCCGCCGGAGGACGACGCCGACCTGAAGATCCAGCTCTCCGGCAAGAACGGCTGGTTCAGCCCGGCCGGCAACGAGTCGATCCACGTCAAGGCGGGCATGGTGGCCGCCGTCGACCTCGGCAAGGTCACCCGGGACGAGGTCGCCGGGCTGCGGCTGACGCCCAGCGACGACAAGCACCGGACCCCGGTCGTGGCCGGGCTGCGGATCGACCGGGCGGCGGCCAACGGCAAAACCGACGCGGCCTGGCTGGCCGGCAGCGACCCGGTCGGCGCCCGCGCCACCGTCGCCGACAACCGGGCCGGCGCCTCCACGCTCTACCTGACCTCCAGCGGCGAGGCCGCCACCGTCCGGGTCACCGCCTCGGCCGGCAGCGGCGGCGGCACCCCGGCCACCAAGGAGGTCCAGCTCCCGGCCGGCGGCACCGTCGCGCTCCCGGCGCCCGAGCCTGCCGGGCTGAACGGGGTCTTCGCGCTCACCGTGGAGACCGTCTCCGGCGGCCCGGTGGTCGCCGCCCGGATGCTGTCCGTCCCGGCCAAGGACATCCCGATGTTCACGGTCCAGGCGCTGCGCGACGACCGGAGCACCGTCAAGGTCCCGCAGGCCGGCCAGGACCCGGGCGTCGTCCTGCGCTGAGCGCGAGCCCGCGCCGGAATCCCGGCGCGGGCTCAGTCCTCGTCGTAGCGCGGGTCGATGGCGTCCGGGGAGAGCCCCAGCAGCTCGGCGACCTGCTCGATCAGGATCTCGTGCACCAGCGCCGCGCGGTCCTCCCGGGTCTTCGCCCGGATCTCCACCGGCCGCCGGTACACCACGATCTGGCTCTTGCGCCCCTGCTTGCCCGGCGACACCCGCCCCAGCGGCACCCCGTCCTCGCCGTCGCCGCCGTCCGGCTCGTGCAGCGGCACCTCCTGGACGGCGAACTCCACCTCGATCAGCTGCGGCCACCGCCGTTCGAGGCGCTCCACCGACTCGCGCACGTAGTCGTCGAACAGTTCGGAACGGGTGAGCGAGATCGGCACCTGGGGAGGCGCCAGCGGGCCGCGCAGGCCCCTGCCGTGCCGGTCGCGGTGCCGGGGGCGGCGCGCTGGCCCTGTCGATGACTGCGGTGCGGAGCTGTCCATATCACTGCCGAGGGTAGTCCTTGGACGGTCGGAAGTGGACCACTCCGACCGGGAATCGCACGGGGCGTCGGATGCGCGGCCCCGGCGCCCGGACGACGACACGGCACCCCCTCCGGGCAGGCGGTCTTCGCTCCCCGGCGGGGAGTGCGGTACCGTCCACCCTCGTGAGCTCTGTACGTCGTTGTTCGCGGACCGCGTGCGGCCGGCCGGCCGTCGCGACGCTGACGTACGTCTACGCGGACTCCACCGCCGTCCTCGGCCCGCTCGCCACCTACGCCGAGCCGCACTGCTACGACCTGTGCGCCGAGCACGCCGAGCGCCTCACCGCCCCGCGCGGCTGGGAGGTCGTCCGGCTCGCCGCCGAGGCGGGACCGCTGCGCCGCAGCAGCGACGACCTGGAGGCGCTGGCCAACGCCGTGCGCGAGGCCGCCCGCCCGCAGACCCCCCGTCAGGGGCGCGGGCCCGGAGGCGAGTCCGTCGAGGGCAGCCGCCGCGGCCACCTCCGGGTGCTGCGCTCGCCCGACAACTGAGGCCTCACCTGGCACGGTGCGTTCGCCCGGCCCGGGTACGCTGCCCGTCTACCGTCACCGCGCGCCCGTCGACCGGACGGGCGGCGGCCCCGACGTACCGTGACCGACCAGTACAGAGACCAGGGTGGAGCCGCAGTGCGCGACCTCAAGCAGCTCGTGAAGGCGTACGACGTCCGAGGCGTCGTCCCGGACCAGTGGGACGAGAGCCTGTCCCGGGCCTTCGGCGCCGCGTTCGTGCAGGTCACCGGCGCGACCGCGATCGTGGTCGGGCACGACATGCGCCCCTCCTCCCCGTCGCTGAGCCTGGCCTTCGCCGAGGGCGCCGCGGCCTACGGCGCCGACGTGGTGCAGATCGGGCTGTGCTCCACCGACCAGCTCTACTACGCCAGCGGCAAGCTCGACCTGCCCGGCGCGATGTTCACCGCCAGCCACAACCCGGCCCAGTACAACGGCATCAAGCTGTGCCGGGCCGGCGCCGCCCCGGTCGGCCAGGACACCGGCCTGGCCGAGATCCGCGAGCTGGTCGAGTCCTGGACCGGCGAGGACGACACCGTCACCGTCCCGGCCAGGGACGTGAAGCCGGGCGGGCTGTCCGCCCAGGACACCCTGCGCGGCTACGCCGACCACCTGCTCGGCCTGGTCGACCTCACCGCGATCCGCCCGCTCAAGGTCGTGGTGGACGCCGGCAACGGCATGGGCGGCCACACCGTGCCGACCGTCTTCGACGGCCTGCCGATCGAGCTCGTCCCGATGTACTTCGAGCTGGACGGCACCTTCCCGAACCACGAGGCCAACCCGCTGGACCCGAAGAACATCGTCGACCTCCAGGCCAGGGTCCGCGAGGTCGGCGCCGACATCGGCCTGGCCTTCGACGGCGACGCCGACCGCTGCTTCGTCGTGGACGAGCGCGGCGAGCCGGTCTCCCCGTCGGCGATCACCGCCCTGGTCGCGGTCCGCGAGGTGGCCCGCGCCCGCGCCGCCGGCGAGGCCGAGCCGACGGTCATCCACAACCTGATCACCTCCTGGACCGTCCCCGAGGTGGTCCGCGAGCTGGGTGCCAAGCCGGTGCGCACCAGGGTCGGCCACTCCTTCATCAAGCAGGAGATGGCCGAGACCGACGCCGTCTTCGGCGGCGAGCACTCCGCCCACTACTACTTCCGCGACTTCTGGCGCGCCGACACCGGCATGCTGGCCGCGCTGCACGTGCTGGCCGCGCTCGGCGGGCAGCAGGGCGCGCTGTCCGAGCTCACCGCCGAGTACGACCGCTACGCCGCCTCCGGCGAGATCAACAGCACCGTCGCCGACCAGGCCGCCAGCACCGCCGCCGTCCGCGCCGCGTACGCCGGCCTGGAGGGCACCACGGTGGACGAGCTGGACGGCCTCACCGTGGCCGGCCAGGACTGGTGGTTCAACCTGCGCGCCTCCAACACCGAGCCGCTGCTGCGCCTGAACGTCGAGGCCAGGGACCCGGCGAAGATGGCCGAGCTGCGCGACGGCGTGCTGGCCGTCGTCCGCGGCTGACCTCGGGCCCGTCCGAGCGGACGCGCCTGACCTCGGCGGGTGGTGCCCCGGCCGGTAGGGTTTCCTATCGGCCGGGGCACCTCCGTGCCACCCCCGAACTTTGGAGAGCCCCCATGAAGCTCGAATCCTTCCTGCTGGAGATCCTGGTCTGCCCGCAGTGCCGGGCCGCGCTCGCCGAGGGCGGCACCGAGGAGCAGCCCGACCTGGACTGCACCGGCGCGGACTGCGGCCTCGTGTACCCGGTCCGCGACGGCATTCCGGTCCTCCTGGTGGACGAGGCCCGCCGCCCGGCCTGATCCTGGGGGCGACGCCCCACCCCGACCGCCCGGCGCGCGACCGAGCGCGCGCCCAGGACCGCAGCCGGAGGTTCGCCGCATGCTCGACGACACCCTGCTCGACGACCCGGCCGCCCTCCAGCGCGCCGACCACGACCGCGCCCTGCTGGCCCTGGCCGGCGCCGGCGCGCGGGTCCGCACCGCGCTGCGCCGGGCCGACGCGGCCGGCCTCGACCGGCTGCGCCCGGACGGCCGCCCGCGCGCCGTCCTGGTCGCCGGGCACGGCAGCGCGCTGACCGCGGCCGAGATGCTGTCCGTGCTGGCCGGCACGGCCTCCCTGGTGACTCCGCTGCCGCCGACCGAGGTGTCCGCCCCGCGGGTCGACCGGGCCGGCGCCCCGCCCGCCTTCACCGCCGGTCTCGGCTGGCAGCTGCCCGGCTGGGCAGGCCCGCTGGACCTGCTGGTGATCAGCTCCGCCGACGGCGGCGAGCGCGGCCTGGTCGGCCTCGCCGAGCAGGCGTACGCGCGCGGCTGCGCGATCGTGGTCACCGCCCCGGACGGCAGCGCGCTGGCCGAGGCCGCGCTCCAGGTGCGCGCGCTGCCGCTGCCGTTCGTCGCCTCGGGGCCGCCCGAGGACCTCACCCCCGCCCGGCCCGCCGAGCCCGACCTGCCGGCCGAGGACCCGGCGGCGCTCTGGTCCCACCTCGCCCCGCTGCTGGCGCTCGCCCAGAAGATCGGCGTCACCCAGCTCCCGTACGACGCGCTGCCGGCCGTCGCCGACCTGCTGGACGCCGCCGCCGTGCGCTGCCGCCCGGACGCCGCCGCGTACACCAACCCGGCGAAGGGCCTGGCCGCGCGGCTGGCCGGGACGGTCCCGCTGCTGTGGGCCGAGGGCCCGATCGCCGGGGCGGCCGCCACCCGGTTCGCCGTCCAGCTGGCCGACCGGGCCGGCCGACCCGCGCTGGCCGGGCCGCTGCCGCAGGTGCTCACCGCCCACCGCGGCATGTTCACCGGGCAGTTGGGCGCGGGCGCCGACCCGGACGACTTCTTCCGCGACCGGGTCGAGGAGCCGGACCCGCTGCACCTCCAGGTCCTGCTGCTGCGGCACGTCCCGGGCCAGACGGGCCAGGCGGCGGACGAGGAGCAGGACGGTCCGGCCGAGGTGCCGGAGGAGGACGCGGGGCCGCGCAGCTTCGGCGTGACCAGGGCGCACCGGCTGGCCGCCGCGCACGACGTCCGGCTGACCGAGTACGCGAGCACCCGTCCGGACGCGCTGCACGCGCTGGCCGACCTGGTCGCGCTGACCGACTTCGCCGCCGTCTACCTGGGGCTCGCCGCCGCGCAGTCCTGAGACGGTCGGCCGGGCGGAACCTCCCGGCCGGTACGGTAAGCGCTCGACAAGCCGATCGACCCGTGAGGAATCTTCAGGCATGAGTACCGAAGGCGGCACCAAGGCTCTGGTCGCGGCCCTGTCCGCGAATCTGGCGATCGCGGTGGCCAAGTTCACCGCCTTCGGCTTCACCGGCTCCTCCTCGATGCTGGCCGAGGGCGTGCACTCGGTGGCCGACTCGGGCAACCAGGTGCTGCTGCTGGTCGGCGGCAAGCGGGCGCGCCGGGCGGCGGACGAGGAACACCCCTTCGGCTACGGCCGCGAGCGCTACGTGTACGGCTTCCTGGTGGCCATCGTGCTGTTCAGCGTCGGTGGCCTGTTCGCGATCTACGAGGGCTGGCACAAGATCAGCCACCCGGAGACGCTGGACGCCTGGGGCTGGGCGGTCGGCGTGCTGGTCTTCGCCATCGGCATGGAGGGCTGGTCCTTCCTCACCGCGATGCGGGAGTCGGCCAAGGCCAAGGGCAGCCAGGGCTGGGTGCAGTTCATCCGCACCGCCAAGGCACCGGAGCTGCCGGTGGTGCTGCTGGAGGACACCGGAGCGCTGATCGGCCTGGTGCTCGCGCTGTTCGGCGTCGGGCTCACCGTGATCACCGGGGACGGCATCTGGGACGGCATCGGCACCCTGAGCATCGGCGTCCTGCTGGTGGTGATCGCCGTGGTCCTCGCGCTGGAGACCAAGTCGCTGCTGCTCGGCGAGTCCGCCGACAAGGAGTCGGTGCGGCGGATCCGGGAGGCGCTGGTGGACGGCGAGTCGGTCACCGGGGTGATCCACATGCGCACCCTGCACCTCGGCCCGGAGGAGCTGCTGGTCGCCGCCAAGGTCGCCGTCAACGCGGAGGACAGCGCGGCCCGGGTGGCGGAGGCGATCGACGCGGCCGAGGAGCGGGTCAGGGCGGTCGTGCCGATCGCCCGGGCGATCTACCTGGAGCCCGACGTCTACAGCGCCGAGAAGGCCGCGGCGGGCGACGACCCGGCCGCCACGCCCGGCGGTCCCGGCCCGGCCGCGGGGCACTGATCCCGCTCCGGGGCACGGCTGGAGGCGGGCTCGGGCCGGGAGCCGAAATCGGTCATCCGAGGACGGCCGACGGGACCGTCGGTGTAGATTCGTCACCAGAGCCAGAACGTCGCTGCTGATGGCGGTCGATCGGTGGTCCGCCCCCGTGGGGTGTGCGCCGGTCGAGGGAGAGAGGTCCTCCGACGGTTTGTGCTGCGCAGCGGGGAAGCCGGTCCACCGCGGACCGGGCAGCCCCGGCGCGGCCGTGCACCCGTACGGCCTGACGCTCGCGACGCACGCACACCCGGACCGTGGCCCCACCCCCATCAGCGAGGAGCAGACGCATGTCGACCGACATCACCGGTGACTTCAAGGTCGCCGACCTTTCCCTGGCGCCGTTCGGCCGCAAGGAGATCCAGCTGGCCGAGCACGAGATGCCCGGTCTGATGGCGATCCGTGCCGAGTACGCCGAGGCCCAGCCGCTGGCCGGCGCCCGCATCACCGGCTCGCTGCACATGACCGTGCAGACCGCCGTCCTGATCGAGACCCTGACGGCGCTCGGTGCCGAGGTCCGTTGGTGCTCCTGCAACATCTTCTCCACCCAGGACCACGCGGCCGCCGCCATCGCCGTCGGCCCGGAGGGCACCCCGGAGAACCCGCAGGGCGTGCCGGTCTTCGCCTGGAAGGGCGAGACCCTGGACGAGTACTGGTGGTGCACCGAGCAGGCCCTGACCTGGCCTGACGGCAAGACCCCGAACATGATCCTGGACGACGGCGGCGACGCCACCCTGCTGATCCACAAGGGCGTCGAGTTCGAGAAGGCCGGCGTCGCGCCGGACCCGGCCACTGCGGACAACGACGAGTTCCGGATCATCCTGGAGCTGCTCAACCGCACCCTCAAGGACACCCCGAACAAGTGGACCGAGGTCGCCGCCACGATCAAGGGCGTGACCGAGGAGACCACCACCGGTGTCCACCGCCTGTACGAGATGCACCGTGACGGCAACCTGCTGTTCCCGGCCATCAACGTCAACGACGCCGTCACCAAGTCGAAGTTCGACAACAAGTACGGCTGCCGCCACTCGCTGATCGACGGCATCAACCGCGCCACCGACGTCCTGATCGGCGGCAAGGTCGCCGTCGTCGCGGGCTACGGCGACGTCGGCAAGGGCTGCGCCGAGTCGCTGCGCGGCCAGGGCGCCCGCGTGATCATCACCGAGATCGACCCGATCTGCGCGCTCCAGGCCGCGATGGACGGCTACCAGGTCACCACCCTGGAGGAGGTCGTCTCGATCGCGGACATCTTCATCACCACCACGGGCAACAAGGACATCATCCTTGCCGCGCACATGGAGAAGATGAAGCACCAGGCGATCGTCGGCAACATCGGCCACTTCGACAACGAGATCGACATCGCGGGCCTGTCGAAGCTGCCCGGCATCGTGAAGACCGAGGTCAAGCCGCAGGTCCACGAGTGGCGCTTCGCCGACGGCCACACCATCATCATGCTGTCCGAGGGCCGCCTGCTGAACCTGGGCAACGCGACCGGCCACCCGTCCTTCGTGATGTCCAACTCCTTCGCCAACCAGACGATCGCCCAGATCGAGCTGTTCACGAAGACCGAGCAGTACCCGATCGGCGTCTACGTGCTGCCGAAGCACCTGGACGAGAAGGTCGCCCGCCTGCACCTCGACGCGCTGGGCGTGAAGCTGACCACCCTGACCAAGGACCAGGCCGACTACATCGGCGTCCCGGTCGAGGGCCCGTACAAGGCGGACCAGTACCGCTACTGACCGGTTGACGGAACCGACGGCCGGCGTCCTCCCCGAGGGGGCGCCGGCCGTCGGCGTCCGCCGTCAGCGGCCCCCGTCCGCGCTCCAGGAGGCCTCGTCGGCGCCGAGCACCTCGAACCGGGCGAGCAGGCCCGCCAGTCCGCCGATCCGCTGGACGGACGGAATCCCCGCCGCAGTGCCGTTGGCGCAGAGCCGGACGCCCTTCTCGACCCGGCAGACCGGTGTGCCGCCGTCCGTCCGGCCGTCCGCGAACACCCCGAAGTCGGCCGGCTGGGCCGTGACGCTCAGCCACTTCCCGTCGACGGTGTACGACACGATGGTGCTCCACGGGGGCTCGGAGTCCCTGGAAGGCCGGTGGAGTTCGACGTTGCGCAGCGTGAGGTCGGCGGGCACGGCGGTCGGCCGCACCGGGAACGGGACGTCCCGGCCGGCGAACTCGGCGCCGGCCGCGACCCGGAGCAGGTCGCTCTGGACCTTCGCCCCCGACCACAGCGAGGCGGTCAGCTCGGCCCAGCGGCCGGAGGCGGTCATCCAGCGCAGGACGACCGGGCCCCCCGACGGTTCGTCGGAGCTCAGCCAGTGGGCCTCCCGGCCGTCGACCGCGGGAGCGGTGACCTTGTGCAGCCCGGGGGCGACGGACTCGGCGGTGCCGTTCAGCAGCGAGAGCCTCAGGCTGGGGTACGCCCCTTGGACGGCGGTCCTCGTGGAGGCCGTGGCGACGGACCGGCCGTCGCTCTTCGCGTAACCGACGGCCGGCTGGGCCAGCCACGACGGCAGCCAGCCGAAGCGGGCCTCGGTGCTCAGCGGCCCGGCGGACGCCGTCGGCTTCGGCGTGGCGGTCGGGGACGGTGCGGCCAGGGTCGGGGCGGTCGGCGTGGGGAGGGCCGGTACGGAGGCCCCGTCGGTCGGGCGCAGCAGCAGCACGCCGGCCAGGACGGCGGCGGTCGACCCCGCCACCACGCCGATCAGGGCCTGCCGGCGGCGGCGCAGCCGGACCCGTCCGCGGGCGATCGCCGCCGTGGCGTCGAGGGCGGCGGGCGGTGCGGGGCTCTCGGCGAGGGCGTTCAGCCGGGCGGTCAGATCACGCTGTTCGTGCGACCTCATGACGTCCTCTCGGCGTTGGCGGGACGCGGGGAGAGCGTCGTGCGGAGGGTGGTGAGAGCACGGGAGGTCTGGCTCTTCACATTGCCCGAGGAGCAGCTCATCGCATCAGCGGTCTGATCGACCGTGAGATCGCAGTAGTACCGGAGCACCACGGCGGCCCGCTGCCTGGGCGGCAACGCGGCCAGCGCCTTGTGCAGGTCGAGCCGGACGTCGAGGTCGGCGGCCACCGAGGCGATGTCCGCCGTCGTCGCGGTCCGGGTCGTCCGACGCCACCAGGGCGAGCGCTGCTCCGCGAGGAAGGTGTTGACCAGCACCCTGCGGGCGTAGCCGTCCAGGTTCTCGACCCGGCCGGCCCGCGACCAGTTCACGTACAGCTTGGTCGCGCACTCCTGGACCAGGTCGTCGGCCCGGTGCCAGTCCCCGCACAGCAGATAGGCGACCTTGCGCAGCCAGCCGCTCCTGGAGGCCACGTACTCCGTGAACTCCGCGTCGCGCGCGTGCTTCGCCATCCGCACCCCCTCTCGTCGTGGTGGCGGCCTCCTGCCGCGCCGTCCGCCCCTCTAATGCGGGCACCGCCCGGAACGTTGCACGCGATGTGCGCACGTAGGCTTTCCGGCATGCCCAACGGCCGTTACTCCCTCTCCGACCCGCACGACCACGTCCAGCTCGGCGAGGAGCGCTTCAGCTGCGCCCCCGGGGCGGCCGGGTGGCGGTACGTCTCCAAGACCTACGCGCCGGACGGCCGGGTGCTCGGCAGCACCGATCTCACGCTGGACTCGCGCGCCCGGCCGCTGCGGATGGAACTGCGGGCCGGCGGCTGGCAGGTGCGTGGCGGGGCGGTGGACGGGGTGGCCTGGGTCCGTACCGACCCGGCCGACCCCGGTGGTGAGAACGCGGCGGAGGGGCACGACCGGGCGCACGCCTTCACCGGCCGCTCGCCGGGCTTCCTGGTCGCGACCGCCCGGCTGCTGCGGCTGCGCGAGGGGGCGAGCGCGCGGGTGCGGCTGGTGGCGTTCACCGAGCCGGTGCTGGCGCCGCGCACCCTCGACCAGGGGTGGCTGCTGGAGGGCGTCGACACCCACCCGACGGACTCGGGGCCGCTGCTGGTCGAGCGGTACCAGGTGGCCGACCTGGAGACGGGGGAGCAGCAGGTCGTCCACCTGGCGGGGGACGTGGTGCTGGCGGCCGGGGGCATCGAGCTGGAGGAGCTGGAGTCGCCGCCGAACGCCTGGCGGGTGGGGGCTGAGGAGGAGGAGTAGCGGGGCCGTGCCGTCCGTCGCCGGGGCCCTGGCGCGGAGTCAGGCGGGCGGGGCGAAGCCGGTGCCGGCGGCGGGCTTGTCGAAGGACGGGGCCGCCGGTGCGGCCGGTGCGCCGGGTGCGGCCGGGGCGGCGGTCGGCGCGGGCGCGGGTGGCGTCGGCAGGCCGAGGACCCGGACGGGCCGTCCGTCGGCGGGGCCCGTCGGAGCCTGGGCGGGAGCGGGAGCGGGGAAGGTTCCGGAGGCCGGACGGGGAGCGGGCACCTGGGCGGGACCCGGCTGGGCGGGTACCGGACCGGCCGCCCACAGCCGCTGGTGGGCCCGCGTCCACTCCCGCCGCTGGCGCTCGGTGAGCACCGCACCCAGGTACGCCGCCGGGTGCAGCCCCGGCGCGACCGGGTGGCCGATCCGCGCGGCCAGGTCATCGGCCAGGCCGGCGGACATCCTGTGCATCACCGACTCGTCCAACTGGCCGATCCGGCCGAGGAGTTGGCGGATGGACAGCCAGAGCGGCTCCGGCACCGCGGACAGGTCCATCGCGACCAGCTCGTGGCCCATCGCCTGTAGCAGGTGCGGGTGCACCGGCGGCAGCGGGGAGGCGGAGCCGCCCGCGACCGGGGTGCGCTCGCGGACGACCACCGTCCCGGCGAAGATGTCGCCGAGCCGCTTGCCCTCCGAGTGCACCGCCGAGGTGATCACGGCCGGGGCCCCGGTCAGCACGACCATCTCGAAGAAGCCGACCAGCCCGCGGACCAGCGAGTGCCGGAACCGCACGGGCCCGCCGTCGGTGCGTACCACCCGCAGGCCGAGCGCGGCCTTGCCGAGCGAACGGCCGCGGGTGAAGGTCTCGATCATCACGGGCACGGCGACCAGGAAGAACACCATCAGGCCGATCATCGTGGCGGCCAGCGCCGCGCCGTCGAGGCCGATCAGGGCGAGGCTCAGCACCAGCGTGAACACCAGCAGGGCGGCGAACTCCACCAGCAGGTCGATCACGATCGCCAGCGCCCTGCTGGGAAGCTTCGCCGTCTGGAGGCCGAGGACGACCGCCTCGCCCGTCACCAGGTCGCTCAAGACACCTGTCCGTTCACGCTCTTGGAGCCGGTACGGCTCGCCCATGGAGAATCCCGGTCCGCGCGGGCGGCGGTGCAGGGGAGGGAATCACCCCGGATCGGCCCCCGTGACCCGCTCTGCGCGGTCTGATCCGCAGCCGCCAACATACGGGGCCCGGTGGGCGCACGGGAAGTGAGATCCCGACGGCCGGGGCAGCGGCCGCTGCTGGCATGCTGGGCCGCACGTGTCCGCCCGTACCCGCCCGCGCACGCACGTCCGCGTCCGCCGCCGATCATGGAGCCGCCGAAATGGACCTGGACGTCTTCGTCGCCACCCACCAGGGGGAGTGGGCCCGGCTGGACGCCCTCGCCCGTCGGCGCCGGCTCACCGGGGAGGAGGCCGACGAACTGGTCACGCTCTACCAGCGCGCCACCGGCCACCTCGCCAAGGCCCAGGCCTCCGCGCCGGACCCGGCCCTGGTCAGCCGGCTGACGGGCCTGGTCTCGCGCGCCCGCAGCGCGGTGACCGGCGCCAGGACCAACGGCTGGCAGGACGTCGCCCGTTACTACACGGTGAGCTTCCCGGCCGCGCTGTACCGCGCGCGCCGCTGGTGGGTGCCGGTCGCGGTCGTCTCGATGGTCGCCACCGCGCTGCTCGCGTGGTGGGTGGCCACCCATCCGGAGGTCCGCAACAGCCTGGTCGCGCCCGAGCACCTCCAGGAGCTCACCCGCCCCGGCGGCCAGTACGAGGCGTACTACTCGGACCGGCCGGCCGGCTCCTTCGCCGCACAGGTCTGGACGAACAACGCCTGGATCGCCGTGCAGTGCCTGCTGTTCGGGATCGCGCTGGGCATCCCGGTGCTCTACGTGATGTGGACCAACGTGGTCAACCTCGGCATCGGCGTCGGACTGATGGCCTCCGCCGGGCGCCTCGACGTCTTCCTCGGCCTGCTCATCCCGCACGGCCTGCTGGAACTGACCGCGGTCTTCGTGGCGGGCGGACTCGGTCTGCGCCTCGGCTGGACCGTCATCGACCCGGGCCCGCGCACCCGCGCGGTGGCTTTGGCGGAACAGGGCCGCTCCATCATCGGAATGTCGATCGGCCTGGCGACGGTCCTGGCGGTCTCCGGCGTCCTGGAAGCCTTCGTGACCCCGTCCGGCCTGCCGACCTGGGCCCGCATCGCGATCGGCGTACTGGCCGAGGCGGCCTTCCTCCTCTACGCCCTGGTGCTGGGCCGGCGGGCCGCCGAGGGCGGAGAGTCCGGTGATCTGGACGCGGCCGACCGGGCGGACCTCCAGCCCGTCGCGGCCTGAGCCGATGTGATCAACAGGCCTCTGACCTGGTACTCTTCTTCCCTGTCCGGCCAAACCATTGACGTGGTGAGGGTGGACTAGTAGGTTTCAACGGTTGGGACTGGCTGGACAACAGTCGGGCCCGGGCGTTAGTGTCTACGACACCGCCGAATCGAGGCGAGCGCATTTCACGGAATGCGCGTCCTCTGACGAAGCAAATCCCGCGGACTGAACACTCCGAAAGCTTTGATAGGCTTCGGAACGAAGTTTGCAGGAATCCCGCCGGCGGGAATCGGATGAATGAAACTCCGGAAAACGGAGCGGAAAACATCTGGTAAGCTGGAAACACGAAAGAACGAAGCCCGGAGGGCCTGCTGGAAGGCAGTCCGAAGGAAGCGTCCGTTCCTTGAGAACTCAACAGCGTGCCAAA
>NZ_JBVJRP010000033.1:0-42832 GCF_055607525.1 Kitasatospora sp. NPDC036993
CCGCCGTAGAAACCGTTGCCGGTGTTGATGGCCCAGTTGCCGCCGCTCTCGCACTGGGCGACGGCGTCCCAGGTGGAGACGGACGCGGCGGAGGCCGAGGTGGCCGTGACGAGGCCGGCCACCGGCAGGGCCGCGACAGCGGCGCCCGCCACGACAGCCATCCGGACGCGGTTGCGCTTGGTGGCGGTGGAGGTGGTGGCAGCGGCGTTCTCGTTACGGAAGGTCATGAGGTTCCTCTCGACAGCCCCGGGCGGACATGCGGAACCAGGCCCTGGAAAGGACCGCGATCGCTTGCCGCGTCCGTCGGGCGGCCGTGCACGTGTCGGACGTGCCGCTGCCGCCCCTGGCCACCCAGCCGCTCGCCGACGACCTGTTCGAGCGATCGCGTCGGCGGGCACCTGCCACACCCGGCGGGCCGGGGGGTGGTGCGTCGGGGGTGAGCCCGGGTGGCGCTCGTTGCGCCGACCAAGAAGCTACGAGCCGTTCGGCGGCGAAGCCAAAACTCCGGCGGTCCGCCCAGCTCAGCCAAGGGTTACCGGCGGTAAGACCCACATAATCATGTCCGAAATGTCGGACTTAGACATCGATTCCTAGATCAAACATCCAGTTCACGTGACTCACCTCACCGTTCCAATCCGGCAGTCCCGGCACGAACATCGACAGATTGCGACCACGAGAACACGCCTCGCGGTCGGATCCGGGGCAATTACCGTCAGCATCGACGGGCACCCGTGACGCCTGACACAGGTGCCCGTTGGGCATGGCGACCTCCCGCGTCCGCCCCCGAACCCCATCCGCACCCATCCGAGGAGACCCCTGTGCCGCGCATGCTCGACGTCAGCGACGAGGTCCGGTCCGAGATCGGCGACGACGAGGCCGACCGCCTGCTCGGCGGTGACCGCGCCCCCGACAGCTACGAGTGCACCTCCTGCCGGACTCCCGGCGACACGCACGTGGAGCCCACCAGCACCGTGCTGTTCGTCGGCGAGGAGACCGCCGTCCTCGCCTTCGCCCACGCCCGCTGCATCCCCTCCCAGGTCGTACCGGTCTCCGAGGAGCAACTGGTCGGCGCCGTCCGAAGCATCAGCCAGTCCCAGTCCGGCGCCCCGGACCTCGCCGTCCCCGCCGCCTCGCCGGCGGCCCCGGCTCCATCGCCCGCCACCCCCGCCGGCCCCGCCCCCACCCAGCCGACCGCCCCCGGCCAGGCCGCCATCCTCGGCATCACCTGCGGGCTGGTCCTGCACGGCAAGGCCGGGCACGCCTCGCTGGTGGTCGAGCCCACCGGACCGGTCGGCCGTCCCGGCAGCACCTCGGGTGAGGACGAGTTCCTCGACCTGCTCCAGGACGCCGGCTTCCAGCCCGTCACCGACCTGGACGAGACCCCGGAGCAGCTGCCCGGCTGGTCGGTCCTGGTCGCGATGGGCAAGCTGCACGCGGTCCTCCAGCCCTCCGCGACCGGCGGCAGCACCGGCTGGTGGCAGGCACACCAGCCGCTCCAGGTCACGGACGCCTGGCGAATGGCGGCGAGCCAGCTCTCCGAGGTGACGATGTACGCCGTGCCGGCCGGGCTGGTCGGACGCCAACCGCGCGAGGACCTGCTGCGCCAGGCCCTGGAGCGGGCGGTGGCACTGGGCCAGGTGGTCGCCGCGTCCCTGCCGCTCGCCGGCACCTGATCCGCCTCCGTGCCCACGACGCGCCGGAAGGCGGCCGCCCACCCCACGGCCGCCTTCCGGCGTCCCGCGTCGGCCCCTGCCCCGGCGTCACACATCGACCACACCCCGGCGTGCCGGCGCCTCCGCCAGGCGCGCCCGCCCGCCTCGCGCTCCGGCGCGTCGACGCGCCCGCGCCCCCACGCCCCGCATCCCCCGCCCCTCTCGCTCGTTGGCCCCTACGTGTACAGCTACGACGTCTCCGCGTCCCCCGGCCGGTCCGCCACCGCTTCCCGCTCGATCCCGGGCATGCGTCCGTCGTACGACGCCGAACACCCGCACTCGGCCACGCCGATCTACGACGAGCTGTACTCGGAGTACCGGCGCCTCTTCCGCGCCCTGCCCGGCGACCGCTCGGGTGAGGAGGACCTGAAGTTCACGGGCTTCGCGGTCCGCGACGGCTACCCGCTGCCCGGCGAGCAGCGCCCGTACCCGCCCCAGCAGCAGGCGTTCCACACCCTCGCGGGCCAGGTGCCGGGGCTCCCCCAGTTCATGCCTGGCTCCCAGCACCATGGCACCGGCCCCACCGGCGTCCAACAGCACGGCCATTCCGGCAGCCACCTCGGGGCCCATGCCGGCAGCCACCTCGGGGCCCATGCCGGCGCCCACACCGGCAGTCACGCCGCCGGGGCCCACGGCGGAGGGGCGCACACCGGAGGGCCGCACGGCGGAGGAACGCACAGCGCCGGTTCGCACGGAGCCGGTCACCACCGCGGTCACACCGCCGGCCACGCCGAGCCCGTCGCCTCCACCGGCGACGCCCTCGGCCACGGCACCGCGGCCCCTTCCCCGGCCCAGCCCGCGGTCCCAGCCGCCCAGTTCACCAACGGCCACGGCTGGGTGGCGGCCGGCTACCTCGGCGCCGCCCCGCACCCGATGCCGGTACCCGCGCCCGCACCGCCCGCGCCACCCGCGCCCTCCCCGGTGATGGGTACGGTCACCGGTCTCACCACCACCCGGTCCACCGGCGGCCGCCACCGCCAGATGCTCTCCCTGCCTCCGGGCCCGACCGGCGACCACCGCTGACCCCTCGGGCGACCACCGGCGCCCCGCCGAACGCAGGGAGGGCCCCGCCATGGTGGCGAGGCCCTCCGGTCGCCGGTCAGAGAACCGGCCGCTCCTGTCTACTTCTTCTTGCGCTTCTCCCGGACCCGCACCGAGATCGAGATCGGCGTCCCCACGAAGCCGAACTCCTCACGCAGCCGGCGCTCGACGAAGCGCCGGTAGCCGGCCTCCAGGAAGCCCGAGGCGAACAGCACGAAGCGCGGCGGACGGATGCCCGCCTGGGTGCCGAACAGGATGCGCGGCTGCTTGCCGCCCCGGATCGGGTGCGGGTGGGCGGCGACCAGCTCGCCGAGGAAGGCGTTCAGGCGCGCGGTCGGGATACGGGTCTCCCAGCCCTCCAGCGCGGTCTCGATCGCCGGGACGAGCTTCTCCATGTGCCGGCCGGTCATGGCCGAGACGTTGACCCGCGGGGCCCACTGCACCTGGACGAGGTCGCGCTCGATCTCGCGCTCCAGGTAGTAGCGGCGCTCCTCGTCCATCTGGTCCCACTTGTTGTAGGCGATGACGACGGCGCGCCCGGCCTCGACGGCCATCGAGATGATCCGGGTGTCCTGCTCGGCGAGGGTCTCGCTGGCGTCGATCAGGACGACCGCGATCTCCGCCTTGTCCAGCGCGGCCGAGGTGCGCAGCGAGGCGTAGTAGTCCGCGCCGGCGGTCAGGTGGACCCGGCGGCGGATACCGGCGGTGTCCACGAACTTCCAGGTCTTGCCGCCGAGTTCGATCATCTCGTCGACCGGGTCGCGGGTGGTGCCGGCCAGCTCGTTGACGACGACGCGCTCCTCGCCGGCGACCTTGTTCAGCAGGCTGGACTTGCCGACGTTCGGCCGGCCGATCAGCGCGACGCGGCGCGGGCCGCCGGGGGCGGCGTCGCCGAAGGTCTGCGGCGGGGCCTCGGGCAGCGCGTCCATGACGGCGTCCAGCAGGTCACCCGAGCCGCGGCCGTGCAGGGCGGAGACCGGGAACGGCTCGCCGAGGCCGAGCGACCACAGGTAGGCGGCCTCGGCCTCGGTGGACGGGCCGTCGACCTTGTTGGCGCACAGGACGGTCGGCTTGCCCGCCCGGCGGATGATCTTGATCAGGGCTTCGTCGGTGTCGGTGGCGCCGACCGTGGCGTCCACCACGAACATCACCGCGTCGGCCTGCTCGATGCCCAGCTCGGCCTGGGCGGCGACCATGGCGTCGATGCCGAGGACGTCGATCTCCCAGCCGCCGGTGTCGACCACCTTGAAGCGGCGGCCGTTCCAGGTGGCCTCGTAGGTGACCCGGTCGCGGGTGACGCCCGGCTTGTCCTCGACGACGGCCTCGCGACGGCCGATGATGCGGTTCACCAGGGTCGACTTGCCGACGTTCGGGCGGCCGACGACGGCCAGCACCGGCAGCCGGACGTGCTCGGCGCCGTCCGCGCCGTCGATGCCGTCGAGGTCGAAGCCCTCTTCGGCGGCGAGCGCCATGAACTCGGCGTAGTCGGCGGCGTCCAGCTCACCGTGGTCGGCGGCGGAGTGCTCTGCGGTCATGTTCGTCTGTTCCGTTTCCCGGCCCGGCCCTTCCCAGGGGCGTGCCGTGCGTACCTGCCCCGCTCGGGGCAGCGCGATGGTTGTCTCCGCGGCACCTCGACGGCCCGCGGTTCACTCGATGGTCGGCCCGACCGGCGGTCGGACCTGTGTTCTGCCGATTCGGCTACGGCCGGCCCGGCTGTGGCCCGTCCGGCTGCGGTCGAACCCGCCCGGACGGCCCGACGCCGGTCGCACCGGCTCCGGCCTGATCCACGGCGGTCAGACCGAGGACAGCCCGGCCCGCTCCTCCACCAGGCCGGCGATCCGGTCGATCACCTGCTCCAGGGTAAGGGCACTGGTGTCCACCAGGACCGCGTCCGCGGCCTGGGTCAGCGGGGCCGTCTTCCGGGAGGAGTCGGCGGCGTCGCGGCGGGCGAGGTCGGCGGCCATCGCGGTGATGGTCGCCTCGTCCACGCCCTTGGCGCGCAACTCGGTCGCCCGGCGCGCGGCCCTGGCTTCCTCGGAGGCGGTCAGGAAGACCTTGACGGTGGCGTCCGGGAACACCACGGTCCCCATGTCCCGGCCCTCGGCGACGATGCCGCGCTCGGCGACCTCGGCGCAGCCGCGCTGCAGCTCCACCAGCCGGGACCGTACGGCCGGCACCGCGGCCACGGCGCTGACCTGCGAGGTCACCTCGGGGCCGCGGATCGGGCCGGACACGTCCTGGCCGTCCACCGTGATGGTGGGGCCGTCGGCGTCGGTGCCCGAGACGATCACCGGCTTGCCGCACGCGACGGCCACCGCCTCCGCGTCGTCGATGTCGACCTCGTTGGCCAGCATCCACCAGGTCATCGCCCGGTACATGGCGCCGGTGTCCAGGAAGCTCAGGCCCAGCCGGGCGGCGACCGCCCGCGAGACGGTCGACTTGCCGGAGCCGGAGGGTCCGTCGATGGCGACGACGACCGGGGCGTGCGCTCGGTCGGCAGTGTCCACGGGCGAACCTCTCTCTGAGCATGGAAGCCGGAGCCTGGGCAGGCGAGCGGCCGGGGAGTGTCTCCCTCAAGGTTAATGGACCGCCGACGTGACACATTCCGCGCCGTCCGGCCCGACCAGTCGATCCTGATCAGTCGGTCCCGAACAGTCAGTCTCGACTGGTTGATTCCGACTAGTCGACATCGACCAATTGCCACTGACCATCCGCCCGGCGCGGCGCCTCTTCCGCCCCGCCCCGCCCCGCCGCTACTCCACCATCTCCAGCACCGCGGTCCCCAGCCGCGGCCTCAGATACTCCCCGTCCCGCTCGATCCCGAGCACCCCGCCGACCAGCACCATCGGCACCTCCCGTCCGAGTACCTCCCACACGAACGGCACCTTGGACACGTGCGAGGGGAAGTCGTTCACCTCGAACGCCTCCTGGTGGTACTCGCGGCCCGCCGCCTCCCGCCAGTCGAAGGAGCGCCGCAGCCTGGGACCGTCCGGCGTCTGGGTGTGGGCGAGGAAGGCGGTGAGCCAGCCGGTCACCCGGGGCCCGCCGGACATCGAGCGCCACTTGAACAGCGAGCGCCAGAAGTCCTCGTCCACCGGCCCGCCGGCCGCCGTCGCGGCGATCTCGTCCACCACCGGCCGCAGCTGCGCGAACCACGGCGCCAACCAGCCGAACCGCTGTGCCAGTGCACCCACCCCGGCCGCCAGCCGCGCCCAGTCCCCGGCCGTGCCCTCCAGCCGGACTCTCGGGATGCCGCAGCGGGTCTCCCAGCGGAAGTCGTAGTACGGGCTGACCACGTCCATCAGCGCCACCAGCGCCGAGGAGACGTCGTCCGGCGTCGTGGTGGAGAAGTCCGGCCGGAAGAGGTCGACCAGTTCCGCGCCGACGGCCGCCACGAGCGGCTCCCGCACCAGCCGGACCGAGCGCGACCAGTCCGGCCCCGCCCCGGCCGCCGGCCCCGACCAGTCCGGCCCCGCCCCGACCGGTCCCGACCAGACCGCCGCCGGCCCCGCCAGGCCGTCGTCCCGCACCACGATCGGCGCCCGGCGCCCGCCGACCGCGCGGAACAGCGCCCGGTACCGCGGCGGGTACATCCGGACGTGCACCGCGACCTCGTGCACCACCGCGTACCAGAGCACGTCCGGGGACAGGCTCAACGGCAGGTGCTCGGCGAAGGCGGCACGGGCCGCCCGCAGCAGCAGGCTGACGGTCGGCTCGGGCTCGGCGAACTCCGGGTACAGCGGTACGGGCCTGGGCCGCTCGTACATCGCCTCGACGCTGCGGTGGCGGAGCAGGAAGCGCTCGCCCAGCACCGCCCGCAGGAACCGCTCGTTCCCGAAGTCCACCGGATCACCAGCGAACCCGTGCCGGGTCTCCCCCAGCGGCAAGTCGATGATCACACCCGCCCCCTCCCCTGGCCGCCCGCCCGGACCGCCGCCCGGGGCCTCGGCCCAGGCCCCCCTCGGACCTCAGTCCCGGACGCTCCAGCCGCTCGCCCGCAGCGCCTTGGTCAGTCGCTTCACCGCCGTCGGCGCCACCGACAGCTGGACGAAGCCGACCTGCTGCCCGGTCGAGTGCTCGATGACGACGTCCTCGATGTTGACCCCGGCCTCGCCGACCTCCCCGAACAGCCGGCCCAGCTCGCCCGGCTGGTCGCCCAGCACGACCGCCACGGTCTCGTACCGGGTGGGCGGCGCGCCGTGCTTGCCGGGGATGCGGGACTGGCCGGTGTTGCCGCGCCGCATGACCGCCTCGATCCCGGCCGCGCCCACCCGGCGCTCGTCCTCCTCCACGGCCTCCATGGCGCGCAGCGCGGTGACGGTCTCGCCGAGGTCGCGGGCGACCGCCTCCAGGACGTCGGCGACCGCACCGGCGTTGGCGGAGAGGATGTCGACCCACATGCCGGGATTGGAGGCGGCGATCCTGGTGACGTCGCGCACGCCCTGGCCGGAGAGCCTTATGGCGGTCTCGTCGGCGTTCTCCAGTCGGGCCGCGACCAGCGAGGACACCAGCTGGGGGGCGTGCGAGACCAGGGCGACGGCCCGGTCGTGTTCGGCGGCGTTCATCACGATCGGGACCGCGCCGCAGAGCGCGACCAGCTCCAGCGCCGCGTTGAGCGTCTCGGTGTCGGTGTCCGCGGTCGGGGTGAGCACCCAGGGTCGGCCCTCGAAGATGTCGGCTCGGGCGGCCAGCGGGCCGGAGCGCTCGCGGCCGGCCATCGGGTGACTACCGATGTAGTGGACGGTGTCGCAGCCGAGTTCGGCGATCTCGCTGCCGGGGCCGGCCTTCACGCTGGCGACGTCGGTGTACCAGTGCGCCAGGTTGCGGCGCTGGCAGTCGGCCAGCACCTTGCCGACCAGAGCGGGCGGGACGGCGATGATCGCCAGATCCACCTGGCCGTCGACCGGGTCGGTGATACCCGCGCCGAGCGACTCGGCGGTGCGGGCGGCGTCCGGGTCCGCGTCCTCCAGGTGGACGGTCAGCCCGCGGGCGGTCAACGCGAGCGCGGCGGAGGTGCCGATCAGTCCGGTGCCGACGACGACGGCAGTGCGCATGGCGGGTCGCTCTCCTCATCACGATTCTCGACAGGTGCCGGGACCGTCCGGGAGCACCCGCGCCCCATCCTCCCTCATCCGCCCGGCCCAAGTCCCCACCTCTCACCCGGCAACCGGAACGACACCTCCGGCAGATTCCGGCGCCGGCAACCGCGCCGGGCCCGCCCCCGTCCCACACAGTGCACACGCCGCACCCGCGAATCCGGGGACGCCCGCCCCGAATCCGGGCAGACTGGCCGCCCGGGAACGGGGAAGGCGCGGCAGCGCGACACACGACAAGCGGCACACGGCAGGCGAGCGGACCCGACAGTCGGGCCAACGGAGCAGAGACGCGCGGGCGCACCGGAAGCCCACGAAGTACCGGCACCACCAGCGCCGTACAGCGGGTGGGACGCGGCACGCACCGCACAGCGGGCGCCACACGAACGAAGGGGTTGCGCATGGACGAACAGCACAGCGGCCGGAACGGGCAGTCGAAACCACCGGCCGTACCGGCCCACCCGTCGGTCCTGGAGTCCGTCGTGGTGTACGCCGAAGGCGCGGTGTGCCGACGACGGGCCACCGTCCCGGTCCCGCCCGGGGGACGACTCCGGCTGACCGGTCTGCCCGCCGCCGTGGACGGCCACTCGCTGCGTGCCCGAGTGCTCACCGGACCGGCCGGAACCGCGGTCACCGAGGCCCGGCTGGAGCTGCTCGCCGAACTCCGTGAGCCGGAGGAACTCCACGACCTGAAGCGGGCGCTGGACGAGACCACCGAGCACCGCAGCACGCTCGCCGAGCGCCACCGGCTGGTCCTGGCCGCGATCGCCGAGACCACCGCGCTGCGCGCCGTCCCGCCGCAGCGCCGCCGCGAGGAGCCGCTGCGCCGCACGCCCGCCGACGCCTGGCTGGAGCTCGCCGACTTCGTCGACGAGCGGCTGACCCGGCTCCAGGAGCGCGCCGAAGAGCTCACCCAGCAGCTCGAACTGGCAGACCACGAACGAGACTTGGCCGCCGACCGACTGGAGCGGGCGTCCACCGCCGACCTGGCCGAGCCGATCGGGACCAGCACCACCGTCCTGCTCACCCTCACCACCGGAAGCACCCCGGAACGCAGCCTCGAAGACAACATCGAGGACAACGCCGGGGACAACGCCGGGGACAGCCCCGAGAACGCCTCCGGCGGCACCCACCCCGACCTGGAACTGGAACTGGAGTACGGCGTCCCCACCGCCCGCTGGGTGCCCGCCTACCGCCTGTCCTACCGGACCGGCGCCGACACCGCCCACCTGGTCCTGCGCGCCGCCGTCGCCCAGCGCACCGGCGAGGACTGGACGGGCGTGCGCCTCGCCCTGTCCACCGCGGACCTCGACCGCCACACCGACCTGCCCCGGCTCGCCTCGCTGCGGATCGGCCGCAGCCAGCCCGCCCCGGCCCCGTCCGGCTGGCGCGAGCCCCCGGCCGGCCTGACCGACCTCTTCACCGGCTACGACGCGGCCGGCGCCGACCGCCCCGCCGCACACCGCGGCCCCCACCTCGACGCACGTCACCGAGCCACCGCCCCCGCCCCGCCCTATGCCGCACACCTCGGCGGCGTCCGTCCGGGCGGCCCCCGGGCCGAGGCCTTCGCCGCCGAGGAGCCGATCGCCCTCGCCGCCCCCGGCCCGTACGGCGGCGGCCTGCTCAACGCCGACTACCCGATGCCCACGTCCCCGGGAGGCCCGGTCGCCCCGGCCGCCTTCGCCGGCTACGGCGCCCCACCGCCGGCTCCCACCCCGGTCCCGGCCCCCGTCGTCGCCGCGGCGTCGCTGCCACCGGACCCGGGCGGCCTCCCACCCACGGAAGCCCGCCGCCGCGTCGGCCTCGCCGCACCGCCCCCGCCTGCCGGTTTCACTCCGGACGCCACCCTCCTCGACTACCCCGACCTCGTCCTGGCCGGTCCCGACGAACCCGCCGCCCGGCGCGGCACCCTGCACCCGCGCCCCGAACGGATCGAGCGCGAGGAACGGGCCTGGACGCTGCCCGGCGGCAGCGGCGACCCCCGGGTGGGCGCCCTCGCCCTGCCCCGCCACGCCGTACCGCCCCGCGAATCGGCCGGCTCCTTCGACCACCGGTTCGACGCCGCCGCCCCCGCCGACATCCCGTCCGACGGCACCTGGCACACCGTCACCGTCGGCGAGATCCCGCTCGCCGTCCGCCCCGAGTACGTCACCGTCCCCGCCGTCGAGGAGAAGGTGTACGCGACGCTGGTGCTCGCCAACCGCACCGACCAGGCCGTCCTGGCCGGCCCGGTCGAGGTCACCGTGGACGACGAGTTCCTGCTCACCGCCGCCCTGCCCACCCTCGCGCCCGGCGGCACCCGGCGGCTGGGCATCGGCGTCGCCGAGAGCATCGAGGTGGCGCGCCGCACCGAGCTGCACGAGTCCACCACCGGCAAGCTGAAGGGCAACAGCACCGTCCTCGACCACCGGGTGCACGTCCAGTTGGTGAACCGGCTCGGACGCGCCGTCACGGTGGAGGTCCGCGAACGGGTGCCGGTCGCCTCCGACGCCGAGATCCGGATCGAGGAGCGGGCCGGCTGGCAGGCCCCGACCGTCCCCACCCCGGACTGCCCGCCCAGTACCCGGCTCTGGCGGGTCGACCTGCCGCTGGGCGGACGCACCGAGCTGGACGGCGGCTACCTGATCAAGATCCCGGCCGGAAAGGCCATCGTCGGCGGAAACCGGAGGAACTGAGCGATGACCGTCGAAACCCTTCCCCTCCCCGTCACCGCCGTGACCTGTCTGGAGGACCGCAGCCAGGTCGAGCGCACCACCACCGTCCCACTCGCCGCGGGCGTGCAACGACTGCGCCTCGGCCCGCTCACCGCCCTCGCCGTCGACCGCACCCTGCGCGCCGAGTCGGCCACCGGCGGCGTCCGTGTGCTGGACGCCCGGCTGGTACGCGGCTGGGCGCCGCGCGCCCCGCTGCCCCCCGGCCCTGAGGACTCCGAGCTGCGCCACCGGCTGCACCGGCTGGACGCCGAGACCCGGCTGGCCGAGCAGACCCGGGCCCGGCTGGAGGCCCGGCTGGCCCTGCTCGCCCAGCTCGCCGCCGACCTGCTGCGCGAGATCGGCGAGGGCGCCGGTATCGGCGAGCTCGAACCCACCCGCTGGGCCCGGGAACTCGGCCGGGTGGACGCCGAGCGCGAACGCCACGGCGAGGAGCTGCGCACCACCCACTCCAGGCTGCGCCGCCTGGAGCAGGAGCGCTCGCAGGCGCTGACCGCCCTGGACGAGGCCGAGGAGGACCCGGCCGAACTGACCGCCCACCTGGAGCTGACCGTCGAGGCCGCGCGGCCGGGCCCGGCCGAACTGACCGTCTCCCACCTGGTGCCCTGCGCGCTGTGGCGCCCCTCCTACCGGGCGACCCTGGACGGTGCCGGCCTGCGCCTGGAATCGGAGGCGGTGGTGTGGCAGCGCACCGGTGAGGACTGGACGGACGCCCGGCTCACCTTCTCCACCGCCCGCTCCACACTCGCCACCGCCCCGCCCGCGGTCGCCGAGGACGTCCTGGTGCTGCGCGAGCGCACCGACGAGGAGCGTCGCACGGTCGAGGTCGAACTGCGTGAGGAGGCGGTCGCCGCCCTCGGGCCGGCCTCCCTGGTACCGGGGGTGGACGACGGCGGCGAGGTCCGGGTGCTGCCGGCACCCGCCCCCGCGAACGTGCCCTCCGACGGCCGCGCGCACCGGGTGCCGCTGGGTTTCTTCAGCGGCCCGGCGAGCAGCGAGTACGCCAGCGCACCGGAGCTGTCGCCGCTGGTCACCGAGGTGGTCCGGTTCCGCAACACGGCCGGGCACCCACTGCTGTCCGGCCCGGTCGAGCTGGTCCGCGGCAGCGGCTTCACGGGCCGCGGCGAGCTGCGCTTCACCGCTGCCGGCGCCGAGGCCGAGCTGTCCTTCGGCAGCTCGGACGGGTACCGGGTGGTCCGCGAAACCGAGGAACGCCAGGCCACCGCGGGCCTCACCGGCCGCCAGACCACCACCCGGACGGTCCGGCTGCACCTGTCCCGCTTCTCCGGCCCGCAGGAGCGCGACGAGCGGATCGTCACGGTGCGCGAGCGGGTGCCGGTCTCCGAGGTGTCCGCGGTCGAGGTGCGGCTGCGCAAGGAGGAGTGCGACCCGGCGCCGGACTCCTTCGACGCCGAGGGCATCGTCCGCTGGGACGTCCCGCTCGCCCCGGGCGCCCGCCGCACCCTCACGCTGGTGTACGAGGTGTCCGCCTCCGCGAAGGTGGCCGGGCTCTGACCGCCTGCCGGCGGCCGGCGCGGACACCACCGTGCCGATGACGACCGCTCAGGCCCAAACCGGAGACAACGGGTAGAAAAGGAACCATGATCCTCCACCTCGCCCCCCTGGACGACTGGCTGGCCGACCCCGGCCGCCCGTACGCCACCACGTCGCTGCTCACCGACGGGTTCATCCACTGCTCGGCGGACGAGCAGACGGCGCTCGCGGTGGCCAACGCCTTCTTCTCCGACACCCCCGACCCACTGATGGTGCTGCTGATCGAGGAGTCCCTGGTGGAGCCGATGGTCAAGTGGGAGGACCCGCACGGCGCCCCGCCGCCCGGGGCCACTCCCGGCGTGCTGTTCCCGCACATCTACGGACGGCTGAACCGTACCGCCGTGGTCGGTCTACAGAAGGTCGAGCGCGGCCCGGACGGCCGCTGGGCCTCACTCAGCCCCTGGAGCTGACGAGGGCGCGACCGCGGAGTTTTATGACAATTCCCGTGGTTCTCATGGCTCTCGTAGCTCTCGCAGTTCCCGCAACCTCCGTGGCACCCGCTGCTCCCGAAGTCCCCGAAGTCCCAGAAGTCCCCGAAGCCGCCGCCCCCACCGGGTACGCGACTCGTCACACCCCCGTGAATTGTCACAACATTCCCTACAGCCACCCCCGCTCCCGGGCCGCCATGCCGGCCTGGAAGCGGGTGGTGGCGCCCAGCGAACGCATCAGGCTCTGGAGCCTGCGCTGAGTGGTCCGGGCGCTCCAGCCCAGCGAACGGGCGATCGACTCGTCGGTCAGCCCCGCCGCCAGCAACCCCAGCAGCTTGCGGTGGTCCGCGTCCGGCCCCGGCCCCGCGTCCCCGCTGTCGACCGCCGCCTGCAACCGGACGGCCCGCTCCCACTCCGCCTCGAACAGCATGTCCAGGGCCTGGAGCAGCGCCGAGGGGTGGATCACGTACGCGGCGTCCAGCACGCTGTCGCCGACGCTGATCGGAATGATCGCCATCCGGTCGTCCGAGATGATCATCTTCATCGGCAGCGTTGGCCGGACCCGCGCCTCCTCACCGTCCGCGACGCCGACCAGGATGTTCTTCTCCAGCCGCCCCGGCCAGGCCACCGCCTCCCGGTCGTAGACCGTCCGGAACTTCACGCCCTCGCGCAGCCGTCGCCGTTGCAGGGGCATCGGCGCCACCGGGTCCTGGATGTACGGCGGGCGGTCGAAGCCGCGCACCTGGTACTGGCTGGTCTCGGTGATGTGCTCCAGCCGCTGGGCGATCGCCTCGCCGCCGGTCAGCACCTCCACCGAGTGCGCCGGATCGGTGTACCGCGATGCCTCCCGGAAGGCGTCCATCAGCCGGTGCATCTCGGCCCTGGCGTAGCGCAGCTCCGACTCCCGGTGGCCGATCAGGGTGCCGATGGCGACGTCCGGCGGCACCGGCAGGTAGCGGTGCCGGTCCACCGGCGCCCGGGTCGCCATGCCCTGCTGCGCCAACCGGTCCAGCGCGCGCACGCTCTGCTGGAACGTCAGTCCGCAGCTCTCCGCCAGCTCCTCCGCCGTGGACTGCGGGTTGGCCACCAGCGCCGCGTAGACCTGCCCGTCCGGCTCCGCCAGTCCCAGCGCGCCGAGGGCCTGTCCGCCGGCCCGCCCCAGTGCTGCATCGGACACGACGCCCACTCCCCCTGTTCGCCCGATTCCGCCCGACCCGCGCGCCCGTGCCGGCGCAGTCCCGCCACCCGGCCGGGTGGCCGTCCGGTGGCCATCCTCGGCCACGGCTCATGACGCTGACAAGGCCGTGACCAGCGGTTGCGTCCCGGCTCACACGACCCGTCCGAAACGTGGACATCCGCTCCACCACACCCCCTCCCCGTCCCCCGGAATCGCCGGACGCCGAAACACCGGACACCAGTACGCCGGGCACCGGAACGCCGGAGCCCCCTGCCGCGGCACGTGCTGCGGCAGGGGGCTCCGGTGGATCGGAAGCGGGCGGGCCTACAGGCCGACCTCGCGCATCAGCTGACCGACCTCGGGGTTGGTCAGGCGACGCAGCCAGCCCGACTTCTGGTCACCCAGGGCGATCGGGCCGAAGTGGGTGCGCACCAGCTTCTCGACCGGGAAGCCGGCCTCGGACAGCATCCGGCGGACGATGTGCTTGCGACCCTCGTGCAGGGTCACCTCGACCAGGTAGTTCTTGCCGACGTTGGAGATCACCTTGAAGCTGTCGGCGCGGGCGTAGCCGTCCTCCAGCTCCACGCCCTGGGCCAGCTGCTTGCCCAGGTCCCGCGGGATCGGGCCCTGGATCGCGGCCAGGTAGGTCTTGGTGACGCCGTACCGCGGGTGGGTGAGGCGGTGGGCCAGCTCGCCGTGGTTGGTGAGCAGGATGATGCCCTCGGTCTCGGTGTCCAGGCGGCCGACGTGGAACAGCCGGGTCTCCCGGTTGGTCACGTAGTCGCCCAGGCACTGGCGGCCGTCCGGGTCCTCCATCGTGGAGACCACGCCGGCCGGCTTGTTCAGCGCGAAGAACAGGTAGGACTGGGTGGCGACGGTCAGGCCGTCCACCTTGATCTCGTCCTTCTGCGGGTCGACCCGCTTGCCCTGCTCGGTGACGCGCTTCCCGTTGACCTCGACCCGGCCCTGCTCGATCAGCTCCTCGCAGGCGCGGCGGCTGCCGATGCCGGCCCGGGCCAGCACCTTCTGGAGGCGCTCGCCCTCGGGCTCGCCGAAGGTCTTGGGCAGCTTCACGGCCGGCTTGTCGTGCCGGGCGAGGACGGCGTCCTCGATCTTGGCCTGGAGCTCGCGGGAGCGCTGCGGCTGGCGGCGCGGATCGCCCGGGGCACCCTGGCCCTCACGGCGCGGGCGCGGGGCCGGGCCGGGGCGCCGGCCGCTGTAGCCACCGCGGGCCGGGGTGGCGTTGGGGCCGCCGCCGTACTCGGGGCGGTCGTACCGGCGCTCCTCGGGCCGCAGCGGGCGGTCCGGGTAGCGGCGGTCATCGCGCCGGTCGTCCCGGCGGTCGTCGCGTCGGTCGTCACGGCCGTAGGAACCGCCGCGCGAGCCCGAACCCGAGCCGCCGCGGCCACTCCCACCGCCGTACGAACCCCCGCCCGAACCCGAGCCGCCACGGCCGCTGCCGCCACCGTAGGAGCCGCCGCCCTGTCCGCCACGGCCACTGCCACCGCCGTACGAACCCCCGCGCGAGCCCGAACCCGAGCCCGCACCCGAGCCGCCGCGGCCGCTGCCGCCGCCGTAGGAGCCGCCGCCCCGGCCCCCGCCCTGTCCGCCGCGACTGCTCCCGCCGCCGCTGCTGTTCCTGCCGTTGCCACTGCTACGCATCAAAGTGTCCGTACGTCGTTCCGTCTGGGATGTGCGGTCGTTTCGGCCGACCTCACCGCCCCCTACCGATCGGGCCCGGCCCGACCGGCCTCGCCACTGCCGTCCGCGGCCTGCGCGGCAGCGGCGGCGACCGCCTCCGCGATCATCGTGCCCTCCAGGGACTCCGCTTCCACGTCGTCGACCTCGGGCAGGAAGGGAGCAAGCTCCGGCAGCTCGTCCAGGCCGCGGAGCCCCATCCGTTCCAGGAAGTAGTTCGTCGTCCGATACAGGATCGCACCTGTTTCGGGCTCGGATCCGGCCTCTTCCACCAGTCCTCGCTGTACCAGGGTACGCATCACGCCGTCACAGTTCACACCGCGGACGGCGGAAACCCGCGATCTGGACACCGGTTGCCGGTAGGCGACCACCGCCAGGGTCTCCAGCGCGGCCTGGGTGAGCCGGGCCTGGCGGCCGTCCAGGAGGAAGCGGTCGACGGCCTCGGAGCAGGTCTCCCGGCTGTAGAACCGCCAGCCGCCCGCGACCGGCCGCAGGTCGAAACCCCGGCCCTGGGCCGTGTACTCGGCGGACAGCTCGCGCAGCGCCGCCGCGACCTCGGCCCGGGGCCGCTCCAGCACCCCCGCCAGCCGTTCCTCCGCCACCGGCTCGTCGACGACCATCAGGACGGCCTCCAGCTCGGCCCGCAGCCCGGCGTCGGCGGCCTCCTCGGCACCGGAAGTCGACGGGGCCGACTTCTGGTGCACGAGCTTCCGGTGCGCGACACGCGCCTCCACCGCCTCCCCGCCCCCGGCCGGCTCGCCCCCTCCGGCGGGCTCCACCGGGTCCGGGAGCAGCTCGAAGACCGGTTCCAGCCACTCCTCGGCCCGCGTCCGCCCCGGCAGCCCCAGCGGGCGCCGCACCGGCGGTGCCGCCTCGTTCCCGTCGTTCACCGCCGCCCGCCCTCGTTCCCGCCACTCATCGCCGCTCGCCTTCTTCCCTGAGCTCGCCCGCCGGTTCTTTCCCGGCCTCGCCCGCCGGCCGGTCGAACTCGTCCGTCACCTCGACCGCGTCCCGGCCCTCCTCGGCCACCCAGCGCACCAGCAGCTCGCCGAGCGCCTCCGGCTGCTCGAAGGCGAGCACCCGCTCCCGGTACAGCTCCAGCAGCGCCAGGAAGCGGGCGACCACCACCAGGTCGTCGGGTGCGTCCTCGACCAGCCGCCGGAACGAGGCCTCGCCGAGTTCGGTGAGCAGCCCGACCACCAGTCCGGCCTGCTCGCGCACGCTCACCGGTGGGGTGTGGATGTGGTCCACGTACACGACCGGCGCAGGCCTGGGTTCCATCGCCCTGGCCGCCAGCTCGGCGAACCGCTCCGTTCCGACGCCGAGGACCACCTCCGGCAGCAGTTCCGCGTGCCGGGGCTCCAGGGCGGCGGTCCGGGGCCGGCGCAGCAGCTCGGCCGCCCAGCGTTCGCCGAACAGCGCCGCCGCCCGCTTGTACGCCCGGTACTGGAGCAGTCGTGCGAACAGCAGGTCACGGGCCTCCAGCAGGGCCAGGTCCGCCTCGTCCTCGACCTCCGCCGCGGGCAGCAGCCTGGCGGCCTTGAGATCGAGCAGGGTGGCGGCGACCACCAGGAACTCCGTCGCCGCGTCCAGGTCCCAGTCCGGGCCCATCGCCCGGATGTGTGCCATGAACTCGTCCGTGACGGTGGCCAGCGCCACCTCGGTGACGTCCAGCTTGTGCTTGGCGATCAGGCTGAGCAGCAGGTCGAAGGGGCCTTCGAAGTTGTCCAGCCGTACCCGGAAGCCGCCCCGCGACTCGTTCTCGGTCGCGCTCTCGGCGGTGGCGGCTGGTTCGGCGGTACTGGGCATGACGGTCCATCTTCACCCGTCCCCGCCCTCGGCCCGGCCCCCGGGCCACCCGACACGCCGCCCACCGTTGCCCTCGACCGACGCCCTGGACGCCCTCCCGGCGTCCCCAGGAGCGCCCCGTGAGCCCGTACGGCGCCCTCCGCGCGCCCTCCGCGTCCCACCAGAGCCCCGGACCCGCACGAGACCCGCGCGCCCGCCCGACGGCCCCGGCCCGTCCTGCCGAACCGGCCACGGCCATGCCGACAGAGCCCACAACACCCAGGGAACGGCCCTCCGACGCCCGCCACGACCAGGAACCCCGGGACGCCGCCCGACCCCGGCCAGAGCCCCTCGACGCCCTGTGTTAGCCCCTCCGAGCCCCTTCGAGGCCTGTCACCGGCCGGCGGTCTCCCCACGCCGGCCCCGCTCCGGGCCCACGGCCCCCCACGACGCCCGGCTCGAACAGCCGGCCGCCCTGCCGCGCCGTCTACCGGCCGCGCAGCCGCCGGACCAGGATCGAGGCCTCGCCACGCTGCTCCAGGTCCGCCAGGACGACCGCGATGGCCTCCCGGACGATCCGCCCGCGGTCCACGGCGAGGCCGTGCTCACCGCGCAGCACCAGCCGGGCGTGCTCCAGGTCCATGAGCTCCTCGGCGGACACGTACACCGTGATCTTCTCGTCGTGCCGCTCGCGCCCGCTGGGCCGGCGCGGCGCCCGGCCGCGCGGCCGGGCGCGCCCGGCGGCGCCGGGCTGTTCCTCAGCGACGCTCTGGTGGGTCCGGGGTGCCGGGGCGGAACCGGCTCCGCGGCCGCCCTGGACGGCCTTCCCTGCCGCGGCGGCGGGCCCGACGGCCGTGCCGGGCCGCTGGGCGGGCGCCGGCACCGTGGCGCCCGCCTGGTGCTCCGGCGTCACCTGCCGGTCGTCCTGGGCGCCCTGGGCGGACTCGCCGCCCTCGGCGCCGTCCGGTTGGCCGTTGACGGTCCGCGCGGTCTCCGGTCTGGATGCCTCGGCGGCCGGACGCGGCGCGAGGGAGGGCGACAGCGCCATCCCTCCGGTGGTCCGGAACAGCTCGTCGGCACCCGGGAGACTCACTCGGCGGGGCGGCACCGGTCGAGCACCTCCCTGGCGAGCTGGCGGTAGGCGGCGGCGCCGACCGAGTTGGTCGCGTACGTCGTGATGGGCTCGCCGGCGACGGTGGTCTCCGGGAAGCGCACGGTCCGCCCGATGACGGTGTGGAAGACGTGCTCGCCGAACGCCTCGACGACGCGGGCCAGCACCTCACGGCTGTGCACCGTGCGCGAGTCGTACATGGTGGCCAGGATGCCGTCCAGGCGCAGCTCGGGGTTGAGCCGCTCGCACACCTTCTCGATGGTCTCGGTCAGCAGTGCGACGCCGCGCAGCGCGAAGAACTCGCACTCCAGCGGGACGATCACGCTGTGAGCCGCGGTCAGCGCATTGACCGTCAGCAGGCCCAGCGAGGGCTGGCAGTCGATGATGACGTAGTCGTAGTCGGGCAGCAGCGGCTTCAGGGCGCGTGCCAGCGCGGACTCCCGGGCCACCTCGCTGACCAGCTGCACCTCGGCCGCGGAGAGGTCGATGTTGGACGGCAGCAGGTCCATCCCCGGGACCGCCGTCTTCAGCAGCACCTCATCGGCCGTCAGTCCCCGCTCCATGAGCAGGTTGTAGACGGTGACGTCGAGCTCCATCGGGTTGACGCCGAGGCCGACCGAGAGGGCTCCCTGCGGGTCGAAGTCGACGAGCAGCACCCGGCGGCCGTACTCGGCCAGCGCCGCGCCCAGGTTGATGGTCGACGTGGTCTTGCCGACGCCGCCCTTCTGGTTGCACATGGCGATGATCTGGGCGGGGCCGTGCTCGGCGACCGGCGCGGGGATCGGGAAGTACGGCAGCGGACGGCCGGTCGGGCCGACCCGCTCGCGCCGCTGGCGCGCGGCGTCGGGGGCCAGCGTGGCGGCGTACTCCGGGTCCGGCTCGTACTCGGCGTCCGGGTCGTCGTAGGCGCCGTAGGCGAACTCGCCGTAGGCCAGGCCGTAGGCCGCCAAGTCGGCGTCGTGATCGGTCACCGTGGTCACCTGTGCTGTGTTCTGGCGTGCTTCGAAAGTGCGGAGTGCGACCGAGCCGACCTCGGCCGAGCCCACGGAGGGCTGCCGGGCCCCGGGCTCCTCACTCGGCTGGCCGGCGGTGAGTTCCGCCAGTCCTGGCTGACCACCCCCGGGAGCAATTGTCGACTCATTCACAAGTCGTCTTACCTCCTTGGGCATCCAGGACTCTATGTCGATTCGTCAGCGTGGCAGCATGCCGACGGTTTGCGACTCTAGGCCGTTCAAGGCGTTCGCAGCAACACAATCCACGGTAGTGGGCAGGATGTGTCGACTATCGAGCGGGCTGCTGTCAAGGGATGAGAGGGTCACCGGCCCCGACGTTTCTGCGGGCGGGTGACGTGACCGACGGATATTGACGACAGAGCGACCCGCCCGGTCCACCCACCGTTCACGGGCACGGCGAAGCCCCCGGCCCGAAGGGATCGGGTCGGGGGCGAACGACCGCCGTGCGGTCAGGGGGTTCAGGCGAGCACGCTCTCCAGGGAGACCGACTCCAGGCCGAAGGCCTCGGCCACGGCCGGGAAGGTGATCTGGCCCTCGTGCACGTTCAGGCCCTTGGCGAGCGCGGCGTCGCGGCGCAGCGCCTCCTTCCACCCACGGTTGGCCAGCTCCAGCACGTACGGCAGGGTGGCGTTGGTCAGCGCGTAGGTGGAGGTGTTCGGGACGGCGCCCGGCATGTTGGCCACGCAGTAGAAGACCGAGTTGTGGACCTTGAAGGTCGGGTCGTCGTGCGTGGTGGCGTGCGAGTCCTCGAAGCAGCCGCCCTGGTCGATGGCGATGTCGACCAGCACGGAGCCCGGCTTCATCCGGGAGACCAGCTCGTTGGTGACCAGCTTCGGGGCCTTGGCGCCCGGGATCAGCACGGCACCGACGACCAGGTCGGCCTCCAGGACGGCCTTCTCCAGCTCGAAGGAGTTCGACACGATGGTCTTGACCTTGGTGCCGAAGATGCGGTCGGCCTCGCGCAGCTTGTTGATGTCGCGGTCCAGCAGGGTCACCTCGTAACCCATGCCGACGGCGATGGTGGCCGCGTGCCAGCCGGAGACGCCGCCACCGATGACGACGGCCTTGGCCGGGTGGGTGCCGGGCACGCCGCCGGGCAGGGTGCCACGGCCGCCGGCCGGACGCATCAGGTGGTACGAGCCGACCTGCGGGGCCAGCCGGCCCGCGACCTCGGACATCGGGGCGAGCAGCGGCAGCGCGCCGTTCGACTGCTGCACGGTCTCGTACGCGATGGCGGTGGTGCCCGAGGCGATCAGCGCGTCGGTACCGGGCCGGTCGGCCGCCAGGTGCAGGTACGTGAAGAGGGTCTGCCCCTTGCGCAGCCGGTGGTACTCGGAAGCGATGGGCTCCTTGACCTTCAGCAGCAGGTCGGCGGTGGCCCACACCTCGTCGGCGGTGGGGAGGATCGCGGCGCCGGCGGCCACGTACTCCTCGTTGGGGATCGAGGAGCCGGCACCGGCGTTGTCCTCGATGTAGACCTCGTGTCCGTTGCGGACCAGCTCATGCACGCCGGCGGGCGTGATGGCCACGCGGTACTCGTGGTTCTTGACCTCGCGGGGGATGCCGACCTTCACGGGTGAACACGTCCTCTTGCCATGGGGGTCCCGACCGGAGAAGACCGGTGGGCGACGCGCACGTGGGGAAGCCTCCGGGCAGCCCGGGGCGGGGATCGCTGCGCGACTTAGTCCGAGTGTAATGAAGCCCAGTCGGCGTGTCAGCCTTCCAAAGTGAATAAATTTCCCGCGCGCATTGGCAGGTTCGTAGGCTTCCCCAGCGACTTACCTACCAAAGACGTCGCAACCAGGCATCTTCGACAATACTCCCGAACCGTCCGTCACCACTCGGCGTCGGCCCGTTCCCGCAGGTCCGTGAGGGCGGCTCCGACGGCCTCCCTGCCGCGTTCGTCGCCCAGCCGGCGCAGCACGGCGAGCGAGGCCCGGTACTCCCGGTCGGCCTCGTCGAAACGGCGCTGGGCGGTGTGGGCCTCGGCCACTCGTGCCAGCAGCCGGGCCTCGGCCGCGTGGTCGCCGAGCGCCTGCCGCAGGCCGAGCGCCCGCCCGTACCAGTCGGCGGCCCGCACCGGGTCGCCGAGCGCCCGGTGGCAGTTGGCCGCACTCTCCAGGGCCCGGGCGCAGAGCGGTTCGTCGTCGGCCGCGCGGGCGTGTTCCAGGGCCGAGCGGTAGTGGGCGGCGGCCGGCTCCCAGCGGCCCGCCGAGGCCTGGAGGTCGCCCAGGTTGAGCAGCGCGGCCGAGGCCCGGCGGGGCCGGCGGCTGCGCTCGGCGACGGTCAGCACCAGCTCGTGCAGCCGGTAGAGGTCGGTGGGGGCGGCGACGCCGGTCAGCGGCAGCGTCCGCAGCAGCGAGGTGACCAACCGCCCGGCCGACCCGTCCAGGTCGCCCTGGCCGATCGCGTCGGCCACCGCCCCGAGCAGCAGCTCCCGCTCGCCGAGCAGCCATTCGCGGGCGTGCGCGGCCGAGCGCAGCCGCAGCGGGGCCGGCAGCGGATCGGGGCCGGGGGCGGCCGCCGGGTCGAGCAGCGCGCGGGCCGACTCGGTGAGCCGGACCAGCCGCTCCAGCAGCCGGGCCCGGGCGAGCTCGGTCTCGGCGGGCCGGTCATCGTGCTCACGCAGCCGGACCAGCCGGGGGTAGAGCCGCCCCGGCACCCGGTAGCGCGGGCTGCCGTCGGCGGCCGGGGCCTCCTCGCCGAGCAGCTCCCGCTCGGCGAGCGCGGCCAGCGTCACGGCCGCGTCCGGCACCGGGCAGCCGACCAGGGCGGAGGCGGTGCGCGGGTCCGCGGTCTGCGCCGGGGCCAGGGTGAGAGTGCGCAGCATCCGAGCCTGGGCGGCCGGCAGCCCGCGGTACAGCAGGGTGAACGCGCCGAGCAGCGGGTCGTTGTCGGGTACCGGCACCGGCTCGGCCGGCTCCGGTCCCGGCTTCACCCAGGCCGCCGGATCGCCCGCCGACCCGCTCGCCGCGCCGACACCGGCGGCCTCGGCGGCTCCGGCAGCCCCGGCAGCCCCAGCAGCCCCAGCAGCCCCCGCCGAGGGAACGCCGGGGGACTTCACCCCGCGCTCCTCTCCTTTCTTCTTCGCCGCCCTGTCCTGCTCCTTCTCCTTCCCGACAGCGGCCTTCCCGACAGCGGCCTTCCCGACAGCGGCCTTCTCCGCAGCGGCCTTTCCCGCGGCCGTCTTCCCCGGAGCCGTCTTCCCCTCAGCAGCCACGCCGCCCGTGGCCGCCCCCGCGGCCGTCTCCGCGGCAGCCCCCGTGGCCCCCGTCTCCTCCCCCACCACCCGGTTGAGCTCCCGCGCCGCGTCCGTGACCGCGATCTTCGGGTTCGCGCGCAGCCATCCCGCCATCAGCCGCAGCGCGGCGGGCCGGGCGGCGCAGGCCTCGGCCAGGTCGGCCCCGCCGACCGGGTCGCAGGAGATCCGGGTGCCGCCGACCAGATCGGCCAGCAGCTCACCGGAGGCCTGCCGGTCCAGCCCCCCGAGGATCACCGGGTCGATGTCCTCGATCCCGGTGAGCGGCCCGGCCGTGGTGGCGAGCACCAGGCAGCCGGGCTCATCGGCGAGCAGCGGCCACACCTGCCCGGCATCCCTGACGTCGTCCAGCACGAGCAGCACCCGCAGGCCCGCGAGCGCCTCGCGCAGCGCCACGCAGCCCGGCTCGTCCCGGCCGTCCCCACCCGCCCCCGGCAGCGGCACCGCGCTCTGCGGGTCGAGCTGCTCCAGCAGCAGCCGGGCGGCCCGGGCGGGCGGCACCCGGCCGCCGTCCGGGGCGGACAGCCGTACGAACAGCACCCCGTCCGGATAGTCGGCGGCGACGGTACGGGCGAAGCGGGCGGCCAGCACGGTCCGTCCCGAGCCGGGGCGCCCGGCCAGCACCAGCACCGGGCACCGCCCGCTCGCCGGACGGGCGGCGGCCGCCCGCAGCGCCGCCAGTTCGGCGCGCCGCCCGACGAAGAGCGTGGGCCCGGCCGGCAGCCGCTCCAGGCCGGGGACGGCCCCGGCGGGCGCGCCGGGGCCGGGTTCCATCGTCGCCGTCTTCCTCGCCACCCGTGCCACTCCCGACGTCGTCCCGCGCTCGGCATCCGGCGCTCGGCATCCGGTGCCCGACCTCCGGAACTCGGCCTCCGGAGCTCAGCGGAGGCGGCCCGGGACGGGCGCCCTGTCTGCGAAGCGTAGTTCGACCGTCCGGCTCAGCCGAGGTGACATCCGGTCGTACGAATCGGCAAATCACCCCAACGACTCAACGCACGGGGCGCCACGCACCGTCTGCGCGGATCACACACCCCGGCAGGGGCGCACACGCCGACGAGGACCGCACACGCCCGGCGGGCCCGGCTCAGCCCTCGAAGGGCCGGGCGGGCCAGGGCGCGTCCGCCGGGCGCAGCGCGTCCAGCCCGTCCGGGCCGGTGAGTGCGGCGTGCACGGCGAGCGTGCCGGTGACCAGGGTCGGGTTGTGCAGCTTCCCCGCCTGGATCAGCCCGATCAGCTCCGGCACCGGTACCCAGGCCACCTCGATCTCCTGCTCCTCGCCCTCGGCCGCGTAGCGGTCGCCCTCGGCCGGCGCCAGGTCGGTGGCCAGGAACATCCGCAGCGCCTCGTCGGTGCCGCCCGGGGAGGTGTAGTAGTCGGCGAGGATCCGCCAGGTACCGGCCTTGCAGTGGGCCTCTTCGTACAGCTCGCGCTGCGCGGCGCGCCACGGGTTCTCGCCGGGCACGTCGAGCAGGCCTGCCGGCAGCTCCCACAGCCGCTGGCGCACCGGGTGGCGGTACTGGCGCAGGACCAGCACCCGTTGCTCGTCGTCCAGGGCGAGCACCGAGACCGATCCCGGGTGGGTCTGGTAGTCGCGGCGGGCCCAGCTGCCGTCGGGCATCCGGACCTCCTCGCTGCGCACCCCGGTGACCTTGCCCTGGAACGGCGTACCGCTCTCCCTGACCTCCCACTCCTCGGCCACGTCGAAGATCCCCCGGCCGCTCTGCTCGTCCATCGCTCTCCCCTTTTCGTCAGTACGACACAATCTAACGCCGGACGGCGGCCCCGCGGGAATCGCGGGACCGCCGTCCGGTGAACGACCGCTGACTACGACGACCGGGACTACTCCGAGGCCGCGGTCTTGATCTCGATGGCCGCCTTGACCAGGCCCGCGAACAGCGGGTGCGGGCGGGTCGGGCGGGACTTCAGCTCCGGGTGGGCCTGGGTGGCCACCAGGTAGGGGTGCACCTCGCGCGGGTACTCGACGTACTCGACCAGGTCGCCCTTGGGCGAGAGGCCGGAGAACTCCAGACCGGTCTTCTCCAGGTCCGCGCGGTAGGCGTTGTTGACCTCGTAGCGGTGGCGGTGGCGCTCCTCGACGTACTGCTCGCCGCCGTAGACCTCACGGACGATCGAGCCCTCGGCGAGCTTGGCCGGGTACAGGCCCAGGCGCATGGTGCCGCCCAGGTCGCCCTTGCCGTCGACGATGGCCAGCTGCTCGGCCATGGTGGAGACGACCGGGTGCTTGGCGGCGGAGTCGAACTCGGTGGAGTTGGCCTCCGGCAGGCCGGCCAGGTTGCGGGCCGCCTCGATGACGACGCACTGGAGGCCCAGGCACAGGCCCAGCAGCGGGACCTTGTTCTCGCGGGCGTAGGTGATGGCGCCCACCTTGCCGTTGACGCCGCGGTCGCCGAAGCCGCCGGGGATGCAGATCGCGTCGACGTCGCCGAGCTGCTCCCGGGCGCCCTCGGGGGTCTCGCAGTCGTCCGAGGTGACCCACTTGATCTCGACCCGGGCGTTGTTGGCGAAGCCGCCGGCGCGCAGCGCCTCGGTCACCGACAGGTAGGCGTCCGGGAGGTCGATGTACTTGCCGACCAGGGCGACCTTGACGATGTGCTGCGGCTCGTGGACGCGGCGCAGCAGGTCGTCCCAGGTCGTCCAGTCGACGTCGCGGAACGGCAGGTCCAGGCGGCGCACCACGTAGGCGTCCAGGCCCTCGCCGTGCAGCACCTTGGGGATGTCGTAGATCGACTTGGCGTCGATGGCCGCGACCACGGCCTCCTCGTCCACGTCGCACATCAGGGAGATCTTGCGCTTGATCGCCTGCGGGACCTCGCGGTCGGCGCGCAGCACGATCGCGTCGGGCTGGATGCCGATGTTGCGCAGGGCGGCGACGGAGTGCTGGGTGGGCTTGGTCTTCAGCTCGCCCGAGGGGCCGATGTAGGGCAGCAGGGAGACGTGCACGAAGAACACGTTGTCCCGGCCGACCTCGTGGCGGACCTGGCGGACGGCCTCCAGGAACGGCAGCGACTCGATGTCGCCGACGGTCCCGCCGACCTCGGTGATCACCACGTCGACGTCCTCGGTCGCCATCCGGCGGATCCGGGACTTGATCTCGTTGGTGATGTGCGGGATGACCTGGACGGTGTCGCCCAGGTACTCGCCGCGGCGCTCCTTGGCGATGACGGTCGAGTACACCTGGCCGGTGGTGACGTTCGCCGAGCCGTGCAGGTTGGTGTCCAGGAACCGCTCGTAGTGGCCGATGTCCAGGTCGGTCTCGGCGCCGTCGTCGGTGACGAACACCTCACCGTGCTGGAACGGGTTCATGGTGCCCGGGTCCACGTTGAGGTACGGGTCGAGCTTCTGCATCGTCACGCGCAGGCCGCGGGCCTTGAGCAGCGCGCCCAGGCTGGAGGCGGTGAGCCCCTTGCCGAGCGAGGAGGCGACACCCCCGGTGACGAAGAGGTGCTTGGTCGTCACGGCTCGGCTGTTCGCTGCCTTGCCGGAATGGGGCTGTGCCAAGAGGGGGCTCCCGTGGGTCGCGTGTCGAAGGTGACGTGGGCGGGAGCTCGGGGTTCGCCGGGCGACGGAGGCCGGCTCGGTGCGCGGCGCTCGTAGGGTCGTCGGTTCGGCTGGTCCGGGGCGTTTTATCCCGCCGGTCCACGGGATACCAGGGTAACAGTGACCCGGCCCGGACGCCGGTCCGGCCGCGCGCGCCGCGCCGGGAGCGCACGCCGGGGCGCACAACCGGCGCATCATGCGCCGCATTCGTCACACCGGTCGCACCACCGGCCGGACCGGGCCAGAGCGGGCCGTCCGGCCGGACCATGCCGGATCCTCCGGCCGGACCAGCCGGAGGTGATCCTTCCGGACCATCCTGCGCCGCGCCCTCGCGATGCACGGCATTTCCGCCGAATTGCGGCGCCACACCGGGCTGCGCCCGCGTGCTTCGCCCCTTTCGTCCGTCGTAAGCTGCTCGGACGCATCGCCGACAGCACGAGCACGCGGAGGGCGTGGGAGGGTCAGGACACTCCCGGTCCCCGATGCGCGACCGGACCTCCCCGTATTCCAGCCCATCCCCACCCACTCCAGGGGCTCGACCGAGCCCCGCGGACACTCCAGCAGGGCCTGCCACCACCCCCGGCAGGCCGGACGTCCCGGGGTGGGCCTCCGGCCCCGCAGACCGCTCGCTCCCTCCGCTCGCCGATGCCCTGACCACATTGCGAACTGGAGATCCACGTGGCCGGCCGTATCGAGGACTACGCACTCATCGGAGACATGCAGACCGCCGCCCTGGTCAGCAGGGACGGGGCGGTGGACTGGCTCTGTCTGCCCCGCTTCGACTCGCCGGCCGTGTTCGCCGGCCTGCTCGGCACCGATGAACACGGCTTCTGGCGGATCGGACCGGCCGAGGCCGTCCCGGCCGGAATCCCCGCATCGGCCGCCGCCACGCCCCCCACCACGGCCGACCGGGCCCGCATCGCCGACACCACCGGCCAGCGGGTGCCCCCGCCCAGCGCCGCCGCCCCCGCGGTGCCCGCCGACCGCCGCCGCTACCGGGGCGACTCGCTGATCCTGGAGCAGGAGTGGGACGCCCAGGGCGGCACCGTCCGGGTGATCGACTTCATGCCGCCGCGCCCGCTGGCCGGCAAGGACGCCGTCCCCCAGGTGATCCGGATCGTCGAGGGCGTCTCCGGCACCGTACGGATGCGCTCCGCGGTCCGGATGCGCTTCTCCTACGGCCGGGTGGTGCCCTGGGTGCACCGCGTCGAGCAGCCCGACGGCGGCCACCGCACCGTCGCCGTCGCCGGGCCCGACTCGGTCTGGCTGGACGGCGAGGCCGAGACCTACGGGCGCGACCTCACCACCTACGCCGACTTCACCGTCGGCGCCGGCGAGCGGATCGCCTTCGCCCTCACCTGGCAGGCCTCCCACCTCGACCCGCCCAGGGCCCCGGACGCCGAGGAGATGCTCGACGCCACCGCCGACTTCTGGCACGAGTGGGCCGACCAGTGCACCTACCAGGGCCCCTACCGCGAGGCCGTGGTCCGCTCCCTGATCACCCTCAAGGGCCTCACCTACGCCCCCACCGGCGGGATCGTCGCCGCCCCCACCACCTCCCTGCCCGAGGACATCGGCGGCGAGCGCAACTGGGACTACCGCTACACCTGGCTGCGCGACGCCGCGATCACCCTCTCCTCGCTACTGCGCACCGGCTACCGCGACGAGGCCCGCGCCTGGCGCGAGTGGCTGCTGCGGGCCGTCGCCGGCGACCCGGAGAACCTCCAGATCATGTACGGCATCGCGGGCGAGCGCGAGCTCACCGAGTCCTCGCTGGACTGGCTGCCCGGCTACGAGGGCTCGCAGCCGGTCCGGGTCGGCAACGGCGCCGCCGGGCAGCTCCAGCTCGACGTCTACGGCGAGGTCGTCGAGGCCCTGCACCTGGCCCACATGACCGGCCTGGTCCGCAACGACCACGCCCACCACCTCCAGCTGCGCCTGATCGAGTACCTGGAGGACCACTGGCAGGAGCCGGACGAGGGCATCTGGGAGGTGCGCGGCCCGCGCCGGCACTTCGTCCACTCCAAGGTGATGGCCTGGGTCGCCGTCGACCGCACCATCAAGCTGCTGGAGCAGACCCCCGAGGACGAGCCCACCGGCGGCCACCTGGAGCGCTGGCGCGAGCTGCGCGACACCATCCACCGGGACGTCTGCGAGCGGGGCTACGACCCGGAGCGCAACACCTTCACCCAGTACTACGGCGGCAGGGAACTGGACGCCTCGCTGCTGCTGATCCCCCAGGTCGGCTTCCTGCCGCCGGACGACAAGCGCGTCATCGGCACCATCGAGGCGATCCAGCGCGAACTGTCCACCGAGGACGGGTTCGTGCTGCGCTACCCGACCCACGACGAGTCCGGCAACAACGTCGACGGCCTCTCCGGCCACGAGGGTGCCTTCCTGGCCTGCTCGTTCTGGCTGGCCGACGACCTCGCCATGATCGGCCGGGTGCAGGAGGCCCGCGAGCTGTTCGACCGGCTGCTCGCGCTGCGCAACGACCTCGGCCTGCTCGCCGAGGAGTGGGACCCGCGGCTCAAGCGCCAGGTCGGCAACTTCCCCCAGGCGTTCAGTCACGTCCCGCTGATCGACACCGCGCTGCGGCTCACCGCCTGCGGCGCCGCGTACCTGTCCGCCCAGCCGGACGGCCTGGCCGCCGACCGGGTCGAGCAGGCCACCGTCTGACCGGGGCCGGTCCCGCGGGTCGCCGCGGATCCGACGGGGATCCGCGGCGGCCCGGAGAGACCTTGAGAGATCCGCGGAGACCGGCGAAGGCCCGCGTCAGCCGCGCTGCACCAGCTCGTCGTAGGTGCTGAGCACCTGGGCGACGGTGGCGGCCTCGTCCGGCCAGGTCTCGGCCTGCTGCCGGCCGGCCGCCGCCAGCTGCTCACGGCGGGCCGGTTCCGCCAGCAGGGCGCGCACCGCGCGGCCGATCGCGACCGGGTCCCCCGGGGGCACCAGCACGGCGGCGTCGCCGACCAGTTCGGGGATGCCGCCGACGGCGGTGGCGACCACCGGCACACCGGCCCGCATCGCCTCCTGCACCACCAGCGAGCGGGCCTCCCAGCGGCTGGAGAGCACCACGAGGTCGGCGGCGGCCAGCAGGTCGGGCACGTCGGTGCGGTAGCCGAGCAGCCGCACCGGCAGCTTCTCGGCGGCCGCCCGCTCACGCAGCGCGCCCGCCTCCGGGCCGTCCCCGGCGAGCAGCACCAGCGGTTCGGGGTCGAGTTCGGACAGCTCCCCGGTGGCGTCCAGCAGCAGCCCGAAGGCCTTCTGCGGGACGAGCCGGCCGACCGCCAGCACCAGCGGGCGGTCGGGGCCGTCGCCGAGCAGCGAGGCGCGCGCCTCGGCCCGGCCGAGCCGGCCCTCGGGCATCGGCGGGGCGGCCACCGGGCCCAGCCGGGCGTCGGTGGCGCCCAGCTCACGGGCCCGGGCGACCAGGTCGGAGGAGGCCCCGAGGACCAGGTCGGCCGCCCGCGCCACCCGGCGTTCCATCAGCCGTTGCAGCCGGCGCTCCATACCGGTGGCCAGCAGTGCGTGGTGCGAGGTGACCACCAACGGGGTCTCCGGGCGCAGTCCGGGGAAACGGCCCGCGGTGCGCAGCGCGAGGTCGGACAGCAGCCCGGCGCGCAGACCGTGGGCGTGCACCACGTCGGCGCCGGTGAAGGCCCGGCGCAGCTCGCCGATCGCGGTGGCGTCGCTGCGGGCTCCCGCGGTGGGGGTGATGTCGACGGTGTGGAACCCGGCGCCCGTACGGGAGAAGCCGAACAGCGCGTCCGCGGCGGCCGGCGCGCAGACCGTGACGATCACCCCGTGCGCGACCAGGCCCTGGGCCAGGGAGCGCACGTGCGCACCGATGCCGCCGGTACTGGCGGCCAGGACGAGTACCGCGTGCAGCTGCCCCGGTTCCGGGGCGGCCGCGGTGGCACGGGCGGCGGAATGGTCCACGTCGTCTCGCATCCGACTCGATCAGTTTCGCGCGCCGCTTCGCGAGGATTGCCCGCCGGGCGGCGCTCGGGGCTGGGAAGCCAGTGTCCAGCCGCCACCATGCCAGGTCGGCGGCCCTCTTGGACAGTCGGCGCCACCGGGGGCGCGTCGCCGAGGTCCGAGGGGGCCACCGGCGCCGGCTAGCGGTGGCGCGGGGCCCGGGCCGCGGCCAGCAGTTCCTCGGCGTGGGCACGGCCCAGCTCGGAGTCCTCCAGGCCGGCCAGCATCCGGGAGAGTTCGCGCACCCGCTCCTCGTCGTTCAGCACCTTGACACCACTGCGGGTGACGGTGCCGTCGTTGGTCTTCTCCACCACCAGGTGCCGGTCGGCGAACGCGGCGACCTGCGGGAGATGGGTGACCACCACGACCTGGGCGGACTCGGCCAGCTTCGCCAGCCGGCGGCCGATCTCCACCGCGGCCTTGCCGCCGACGCCCGCGTCCACCTCGTCGAACAGGTAGGTGGGGACGGGATCGGCACCCGCGAAGACCACCTCGACGGCGAGCATCACCCGGGACAGCTCACCGCCGGAGGCGCCCTTGGCGATCGGCCGGGGCTGGGCGCCCGGGTGCGGGGCGAGCAGCACCTCGACCTCGTCCACGCCGTGCGGACCGTACGCGACGGTGCGCCCGCCGACCTCGATCCCGGACAGGTCGTCGACCTGGGCCAGCGAGAAGGTGACCCGGGCGTGCGGCATGGCCAGTTCGGCGAGTTCGGCGGAGACCGCCTCGGCGAACCGCCCGGCCGCGGCGTGCCGGACCCGCGACACCTCGGCGGCCAGCTCGGCCAGCTCGGCCCGCAGCTCGGTCTCCCTGGCGCCGAGCTCGTCGATCCGGTCGTCGTCGCCGTCCAGCTCGGTCAGGCGCGCCGACCCGGCCTCGGCCCAGGCGATCACCTCGGCGAGCGAGTTGTCCTCGCCGCCGTACTTGCGCAGCAGCTGGGCCAGCACGGCCCTGCGGTCCTCGACGGCGGCCAGGCGCACCGGGTCGGCGTCCAGGTCGTCCGCGTAGCCGGCCAGGTCGCCGGCCACGTCGGCGAGCAGGTAGCCGACCTCGTTGAGGCGGTCGGCCAGGGCGGCCAGCCGCTCGTCGTGCTGGCGCACCGCGTCCAGGGCGCGGCGGGACTGGGCGAGCAGGGTGCCCGCGTCCAGCGCCTCGGGGTCGGCCGGGTCGCCGGCCAGGGCGGCGTGGGCGAGGGTCGCGGCGGAGGACAGCGCGTCGGCGTGGCCGAGGCGCTCGGCCTCGGCGGCCAGGTCCACGTCCTCGTCGGCCACCGGCTCGGCGGCGGCGATCTCGTCCAGGCCGAAGCGCAGCAGGTCGGCCTCCTGGGCGCGCTCACGGGCCCGGGTGGTCAGCTCCTCCAGGGTCGCGGAGACCTCGCGCAGGATGCGGTAGGTCTCCCGGTAGCGGGCCAGCGGCTCGGCCACCGAGGCGCCCGCGAACCGGTCCAGCGCGCCGCGCTGGCGGGCCGGGCGCAGCAGGCGCTGCTGGTCGGTCTGGCCGTGCACGGCGATCAGGTCCTCGCCGAGTTCGGCGAGCAGCCCGACCGGCACCGACCGGCCGCCGACGTGCGCCCGGGAGCGGCCCTCGGCCGAGACCGTCCGGCTGATCAGCAGCGCTCCGTCGTCCAGTTCGGCCCCGGCCTCGATCGCGCGGGCCGCCGCCGGGGAGTCGGCGGGCAGTTGCAGCCGGCCCTCCACGACGGCGCGTCCGGTGCCGTTGCGCACCAGGCCCGGGTCGGCGCGGCCGCCGAGCAGCAGGCCCAGGCTGGTCACGACCATGGTCTTTCCGGCGCCGGTCTCACCGGTCACGGCGGTGAAGCCGGGGGCGAGTTCGACCACCGCGTCGTCGATGACCCCAAGATCCCGTATCCGCATCTCGTCCAACACGGAGACGACCTTACGAGGTTCCGCCCCCGGCGCGCGACGAGCGGCAACGGCGCGCGGCAACTCCGTGCCCCGAAGTTCATCCCTTCCGGGAGTCCTGCGCCGGTGCCGGCGCCGTGCAGCGGGGCAGGAAGAACTGCACCAGCGGGCCGATGGCCAGCGCGTACACGACGGTGCCGACCCCTGCGGTGCCGCCGAGCAGCAGACCGGTGGCGAGTACCGTCACCTCGATGCCGGTTCTGATCAGCCGCAGCGAACGGCCGGTGCGCCGGTGCAGGCCGGTCATCAGGCCGTCGCGCGGGCCGGGGCCGAGCCGGGCACCGATGTAGAGGCCGCCGGCCAGCCCGTTGAGCACGATCGCCGCGACCGACAGCGCGATCCGGGCCGGCAGGGTGCCGGGGCCGTCGGTCACCCGCAGGGTGAGGTCCATGGCCACGCCGATCACCACCACGTTGGCGACGGTGCCCAGGCCCGGACGCTGGCGCATCGGTATCCACAACAGCAGTACGAGGGCACCGCAGATGATCGACCAGGCGCCGACCGAGAGTCCGACGGTGCGTTGCAGGCCCTGGTGCAGGACGTCCCAGGGATCGAGGCCGAGGCCGGAGCGGAGCATCAGCGCCGCGCTCGCGCCGTACAGGGCGAGGCCGACGAACAGTTGCGGGATCCGACGGCCCAGGGCGTGGGTGTCGCCGAGGACGCGGACGGCGAGGCCGGCGCGCCCGGCGGCCGGGACGGGCCCGGCGGCGGCCGGTGCCGGGGTCGTACCGGACGGCATGGAGGGGGTGGACGAGGGCGTGGTGGACGGGGCCGTGGTGGCCAATGGTGCTCCTGCGGTGGTGCTGCACCGCGGGGCAGGCCCAGCGGTGGCGGCCGGTATGGCCACCCTGCCATGATGGCCAGGCCAAAACGGCCCGCTCCAGGGCCAATTCCGAGCAAGTGGACTGATTGCCTTGGCCGACTGGCACACCACCGTCACCCCGCCCGCACTGGCCCGGCTGCTCGCCACCGCCCGGCTCCCCGAGCCGGCCGCCACCCGCCGCCCCGCCTACCGCACCCTGGCCGGACAGATCCGGCTGCTGGTCACCGAGGGCCGGCTGCCGGTCGGCGCCCGGCTGCCCGCCGAACGCGAACTGGCCACCGCCCTCGCGATGAGCCGCACCACCGTCGCCACCGCGTACGAGACGCTGCGCGGCGACGGCTACCTGCACAGCCGGCGCGGAGCGGGCAGCTGGACCGCCCTGCCCGAGGGCGCCCCGCCGCCCGGCGAGGCCCTGCACCCCGTCCCGCCGGACGAACAGGGCCGCACCCTGGACCTCGGCGTCGCCGCCCCGCCCGCCCCCCAGCCCTGGGTCGGCCAGGCCGCCGCCCGGGCCGTCGAGCAGCTGCCGTACTACGCCGCCGGGCACGGCCACTACCCCACCGGCGTCCCGGTGCTGCGCGAGGCCGTCGCCCGCCGCTTCACCGACCGCGGACTGCCCACCACACCCGACCAGATCCTGATCACCACCGGCGCGATGGGCGGCCTGCACCTCGTCCAGCGAGCGCTGATCGGCCGCGGCGACCGGGTCGCCGTGGAGGCGCCCAGCTACGCCCACACCCTGTCGGCACTCCGGCTGAACGGCGCGCGCCTGGTGCCGGTGCCGTACGCCTGGACACCGCGGCCCGCCTGGGACCTCGACGAGTGGCGGCGGGTGCTGCGCGGCGCCGGGCCCCGGGTCGCCTACGTGATCCCGGACTTCCACAACCCGACCGGCGCGCTGGTCGACGAGGAACAGCGCCGCGAGCTGCTGGCCGCCGCCCGGGCCGCCGGGAGCATCGTGCTGACCGACGAGACCACCGCCGAACTCGGCTGGGGCGTACCGGCGTCCACACCGCTGCCGCGCCCGATGGCGGCCCTGGACCGCTCCGCCCAGGTGGTCACCGTCGGCTCGGCCGGCAAGCTGCTCTGGGGCGGCCTGCGGATCGGCTGGGTCAGGGCCGCGCCCGCGCTGGTGCGCCGGCTGGCCAACGAGCGGGTCCACAGCGACGTCGGCACCCCGGTGCTGGAGCAACTGATCGCCGCCGAACTGCTGGGCGACCCGCTGCCCGCCGTACGGGAGCACCAACTGGCCAGGCTGCGGGCCGGCGCGCAGGCCTTCGCCGCCGCCCTGCCCGAACGGCTGCCCGGCTGGAGCTTCACGATGCCGCCCGGCGGGCTCGCGCTGTGGGTCTCCACCGACGGCCTGTCCGGCGCGGCACTGGCCCGGGCCGGGGAGCGCGGCGGGGTCAGGATCGCCTCGGGCAACCGCTTCGGCTCGGACGGCGCCTTCGAGCACCACATCCGCATCCCGCTCACCGTGCCCGCCGCGGCCGTCCCCGCCGCCGTCGAACGCCTCGCCGCCGTGGCCGCCCAGGCGGCGGCCGGCGGACGGCTCGAACCGGCCGAGGAGGCCCAGCCGCTGGCAGTCTGACGGAGCGTCAACGAGAGGTGCGCACCTGTGCCGCGGAAGGCCCTTGCCCCGTACGGGCTTTCGCACCCGCGCGCGACCGCCGGACAGCCGGCCGCCTAGTGGTGGTCGGCCCGGCCGCGCCAACCCGTCACCGGCAGCGCGAACTTGGCCACCAGCCGATCGGTGAAGGGCGCCCGGTGCAACCTGGCCAGCCGCACCGGCGTCCGGCCCCGGCGGACCTCCACCCGGGCCCCGGCGGGCAGTTCGACCGAACGCCGCCCGTCGCACCAGAGCACGCCGTGCGGGGTCTTGGGCTGCACCTCGACCGCCAGCACCGACTCCGGCGAGGTCACCAGCGGACGGGCGAACAGCGCGTGCGCGGAGATCGGCACCATCAGCAGCGCCTCCACCTCCGGCCACACCACCGGCCCGCCACCGGAGAACGCGTACGCGGTGGAACCGGTCGGCGTCGCGCACACCACGCCGTCACAGCCGAAGTTGGAGACCGGACGGCCGTCCACCTCGGTCACCACCTCCAGCATCCGCTCCCGGGACGCCTTCTCGATCGAGGCCTCGTTCAACGCCCAGTCCTCGTGCACCACATCGCCGTTGGTGCGGACGATGACGTCGATCGTCATCCGCTCCTCGACCTCGTAGTCGGCGTCCACCACCCGGTCGACCACGACGGCCAGGTCGTCCCGCTCGGCCTCGGCGAGGAAGCCCACCCGGCCCAGGTTGATCCCGAGCATCGGCAGCCCGTGCGAGCGCGCCAGCTCCGCACCGCGCAGCAGCGTCCCGTCCCCGCCGGCCACCAGGATCAGCTCGCAGCCGTCCGCCGCCCCGGGGCCCTCGGCCACCTTCTCGACGCCTTCCGGCAGGTCCAGGTCCACCGCCTCGGTCTCCAGCAGTCTGATCCGGAGCCCCGCCTTCAGCAGCCCGTGCACCAGCCCCTCGACGCTGCGCAGCGCCGCCTCCCGGCCGGTGTGCGCGATCAGGAAGACCGTACGTGCTTCATCGCTCATGCCGCTGCCCTCTCCCTAACGCCTGCCGGGTCGCCCTCGGCCCCGGTGCGGCCGCGCCATACAACACGACGGGCCGGACGCTCGCAAGGCACCCTACCGGGGCCCCTCCGCCACGGCCCGGTCCGCCTCCGCGGGGTCCAGCCGCTCGGCGTCCCGGCGCAACCAGAGGAAGTACTCGACGTTGCCGGACGGCCCCGGCAGGGGGCTCGCGGTGACCGCGCGCACGCCCAACCCGAGCTCCCACGCCTGCCCGGCGACCTGGCGCACCATCTCGGCGCGCAGTTCCGGGCTGCGCACCACCCCGCCGCTGCCCAGGCGCTCCTTGCCGATCTCGAACTGCGGCTTGACCATCAGCACCAGGTCCGCGTCCTCGGCCGCGCAGGAGGCGAGGGCCGGGAGCACCAGGCCCAGTGAGATGAACGACAGGTCGCCCACCACCAGGTCGACCGGGGTGTCGCCGATCAGGTCCGGGGTCAGCTCGCGCACGTTGGTGCGGTCCATCACGGTGACCCGCTCGTCGCTCTGCAACGACCAGGCGAGCTGCCCGTAGCCGACGTCCACCGCCAGCACGTGCGCGGCCCCGGACCGCAACAGCACGTCGGTGAACCCGCCGGTGGAGGCACCCGCGTCCAGCGCCCGGCGGCCCTCGACCACCAGGCCCTGCGGCACGAACGCCGCGAACGCGCCGGCGAGCTTGTGGCCGCCGCGCGAGACGTAGTCGGGGTCGTTCTCGTCCCTGGCCACCACGACCGCCGCCGAGGTCTCCACCTGGGTGGCCGGCTTGGTCGCGGTGGCGCCGCCGACGGTCACCCGACCGGCTGCGATCAGCTCGGACGCGTGCTCACGCGACCGGGCCAGCTTGCGGCGGACCAGCTCCGCGTCGAGTCGGCGTCGTGCCACTGCCACTGGTGTTTCAGCTCCTACGGATCCTGCGGGTCATTCCCGGTCGAGCGCGGCCAGCGTGTCGACGAGCCGCTGGTGAACATCTTCGTACACGGCGACGTGGGCCTCGGCCGGGACCCCGTCCAGGGCCTCCAGCAGGGCCAGCCCGGCGTCCACCCCGAGGTGTCCGGTGAGCACCGGTTCGACGCCTGGCGGCCCGGCCGGCGAAGGGCGTTCGGCCGGTGGACAGGGCTCGGCCGGTGGGCGGGACTCGGTCGGTTCACTCGTCTCGGGCATCGGGCTTCTTCGTACTGGTGGCCTTGCGGACGGTGGTCTTCCTGGTCGCCGCCGCACGCTTCGCGGGAGTCCCGCTCCGCCCGTCGGCCTTGGGCTGGCCCTCGGCCGGCCGGGCGGTGGCGGTCTTCTTGACGGTCGTCTTCCTGACGGCGGTCGTCTTCTTCGCGGTGGCCTTCCCGGCCGCGGTCTTCCCCGCCGCCGCCTTCTTCGCCGCGGTCTTCTTCGCCGCCGCCTTCTTGGCGGCGCTCTTCTTCGCCGCCGGCTTCCCGGCCGGCACCGTCCCGCTCTCGACGGCGGGCTCCTCCGGCGGTGCCGGAGAGACCACGGACACCGGCGGAACGGGCGGATCGACCTCGACCGGCTCGTCCACCTCCACCCGCTCCGCGACTATCGGCTCACCCGAGGGCCGTACCGCCGACCGCTCGTCCTCGAACTCCCAGCCACGCCCGAACAGGTCCCCGGCCCGCGGCGCCGGGACCGGCTCCTCGTCCTCGGACTCCCCCGGCCCGGCCTTCGCCGCCGCAGGCTCCTCCTCGACCTCGCGCAGCTTGGTCTCCAGGTACGCCAGCACCACACCGACCTTGGTCACCTGGTCGCCGACCCTCTCGAAGACCTTCTCCGCCTCGTCGCGTGCCACGCCGACCGCCAGGTCCACCCCGGCCCGCCCGGCGGTGACCGCTTCCCCGGCCAGGGTCTGCAAGGTCTCCGCCGACGGCGGGAACCGACCGCCCAGCCGGCGCTCGACCTCGGCGACGTCGACCCCGGCCTTCTCCAGGATCGAGGCCGCCGTCCCGACGACGAGCCTGCCGACCTCCTCGGCCACCCCGGCCGCGGTCTCCACCACTCCCCGAACCGTCCTCGGCAGCATCCGGGTGCCTCCCAATCGCCTACGCGCGTCGCTCCGTCGCCCTCGGTGCCCTGGCCGTGCCGAGCACCCCACCGACGACGCTACCGCCAAAACCCTCCTGAGGTACCGTGGCCCGCAGTCAGCACCGCAGCGACCGGGGGAGGGAGCCGCCCCGTGGCGAACACCGAGGAGTGCCGGGAGGCACTGGAGCAGCTCAGCCGGAACATGGCGAAGTCCACCGGCGACGTCCGCAAGGCCACGACCCTCGACCGCTCGGTCAGCTGCCGGATCACCGACCTCGACCTGACCTTCACCGGGCAACTGCGCGACGGCCGGATCCAGGGCGTGGTGACCGCCCCCGGCGCCCCGGCCGAGAAGGCGGAGATCCGGCTCACCATGAGCAGCGACGACCTGCTCGCCCTGGTCGGCGGCCGGCTCAACTTCGCCTCCGCGTGGGCGAGCGGCCGGGTCAGGCTGGAGGCGGGCTTCCGCGACCTGCTGCGGCTGCGCACCCTGCTCTGATCCCGGTGCTCCGGGCCTGATGCTCCGAGCCCGGCCGCCGACGGTGGGCCGCCGGCCGTGCGCCGCCCGTCCTCAGAACCCCAGGTCGGCGAGCGCCTTCCGGCCGTCCACCGGCGCGCCGCCCGCGTCCAGCACGGTCCACGCCGCCGCGCACAGCGCCCGCAGGCCGTCCCAGCGGTCCCCCGACCCGGACAGCCGCAGCACGCCGGCCTCGACGCCCGCGACCCAGCCGCCGCACGCGAAGCCGTCACCGGTGGCCGAAACCGCCGGGTGCGGGACGAGCAGTCCGCGCAGGTCCGCCGCCAGGTAGGTCGGCCGGTGCTCGACCGGGGCCGCCAGCAGCAGCTCGGGGGTGGTCACCCCGGTGAACACCAGCAGGCTGTCCACCCCGCCGTTGAACGCGCCCTCGATGTCGGTGTCCAGCCGGTCCCCGACCACCAGCGGCCGCTCCGCGCCGGTGCGCAGGACGGTCTCCCGGTGCATCGGCGGCAGCGGCTTGCCCGCCACCTCCGGCTCCACCCCGGTCGCCGCCCGCACCGCCGCCACCAGGGTGCCGTTGCCGGGCGCGATGCCGCGTGCCCTCGGCACCGTCAGGTCCAGGTTGGACGCCACCCACGGCAGGCCGCTCTGCACCGCGTACGAGGCCTCCGCCAGGTCCGTCCACCCCACCGAGGGGTCGAAGCCCTGGACCACGGCGAGCGGACCGTCGGCCAGTGAACGGACCGCGACCAGCCCCCGCTCGGCCAGCGCCTCCTCCAGTCCGAGACCGCCCACGACCAGCACCTTCGATCCGGCCGGCACCTTCTCCGCGACCAGCCGGGCGGCGGCCTGGGCCGAGTTGATCACGTCGGCCGGCTCGGCCGGGACGCCCAGCTCGGTGAGGTGCTCGGCCACCACCCGCGGCGGACGGGAGGCGTTGTTGGTCACGTAGGCGAGCCGCATCCCGGCCGTCCGGGCGGCGTCCAGCGCTTCCACCGCGTGTTCGATCGCGTGCGCGCCCGCGTAGACCACACCGTCCAGGTCCAGCAGCGCGGTGTCGTACGCCTCGGTCAGCGGCCGCTCGCTGCTCTCGGGGGTGGTCCGTCGCCCGGTGGTGGCCGTCTCGGTCATGGTCGCGCTACCTCATTCACTACGTCGTCATTCACTACGTCGTCGTTCGCTGCGTCGTCGTTCGCTGCGTCGTCGTTCGCTGCGTCGTCGTTCACTGCGCCGGTGCCGTCGCGTCGTCCTTCTCGGCGACCGACCGGTCGTCACGCCGTCCGGTCAGGCGCCGCCGTCGCCCCCCGCGCCGTCCGCCGCTTCCCGAGCCTGCTCCCCGGCTCCCGCCGGGGGCGCCAGGTACCCGGGTGCGCCCGGCAGCAGCGGGCCGTACGCCCCGGCACGGGCCGCCAGGGTCGCCCGGGTCTGCCGCAGGGCCTTCCGGTAGTGGTCGGCCTCCGGCCGCATCGCCACGGCCAGCGCCAGGTGCTCGGCGGAGGTCTCGAAGTCGCCCAGCCGGGCCGCCGCGACCCCCCACCCGAACTGAGCGTAGTCGTCCGCCGGGTCGGCCAGCACCACGGCCCTGAAGTTCTCCAGCGCCGCCGCGTACGAACCCGCGTCGAACTGGGCGCGCGCCAGCGCCTCCCGGATGCTGCGCGAGTGCGGTTCGGCCGCCGCCGCCCGGGCCAGCAGCTGCTCGGCGGCCGCCGGATGCCCCTGCGCCAGCAGCCGCGCGCCCCGGCGGAACCAGTCGTACACGTCCCCGACGGGCTCCCCGGCGCGGCTCTGCCGCGGTACCCCGCCGTTCGCCGCGCCGCCGCCCGGTGCGGCGCTCAGTACGTCGCCGGGTGCGTCACCCGGCACGTCGCCGGCCGGGGCGCCCCCGCCGGTGGCACCGACCGGCCCGCCCGACTCGACCGGGACGCCGCCCACCCGTTCCTGCCCGTCGTCCATGCCGTACCTCGCCCTCGGTCACACACCCGTCCCACCGCTCGGCACGGGCGTTCCGATCTCTCAACAACGCGTACCCGGTTACGATGCCCAGAATGAGCACACCCAGTGCAGATGACGGAGTCGAGACTCCCGTGGGCGGCCCCGGCGATCCCGGGCACGTCGCCACCGCCGGCCTGTCCCTGTCCCCTTTCCGCGGACTGCGCTACGTCCCCGACCGGGTCGGCGCGCTGGCCGCGGTGATGTCCCCGCCGTACGACGTCGTCGACCCTGGCCGCCGGCTCGACCTGGAGACCGCGGACCCGCACAACGTGGTCCGGCTGATCCTGCCCAGGCCCGAGCCCGAGGACGCCGGCGACCGTCCCGACCGCGACACCCGCTACCGGCACGCCGCCCGGCTGCTGGCCTCCTGGCAGCGCGACGGCGTCCTCGCCGCCGATCCGGAGCCCGCGCTCTACGTCTACGAGCAGCGGGTGCCGGCCACCGACGACTCCCCCGAGCTGCTCCAGCGCGGCCTGATCGGCGCCCTCGCGGTAAGCGGACGCGAGGGCGGCGTGGTGCTCCCGCACGAGGACGTGATGCCGCGGCCGGTCGCCGACCGGGTCGGCCTGATGCGCACCACCCGGGCCAACCTGGAACCGCTGCTGCTCACCTACCGGGGCGACGGCGGCGCCTCCGGCGTGATCGAGCGGACGGTCGAGGCCGAACCGCTGCTCTCCACCGCGACCAGCGACGGCACCCATCACCGCCTGTGGGCGGTGACCGACCCGGCCGAGATCGCCGAGATCGGCCGCGACCTCGCCACCTGCCGGGCCCTGATCGCCGACGGCCACCACCGCTGGGAGATGTACCTGCGCCTCCAGCGCGAACACCGCCACCTGCCGCGCAGCCCCTGGGACCGCGGCCTGGTGCTCCTGGTGGACACCGCCCGCTACCCGCTGCGGGTGCGTGCCATCCACCGGGTGCTGTACCGGCTGCCGGTCGGGGAGGCGCTGGAGCGGCTCGGCGACCAGTGGAAGGTCAAGGAGGTCCCCGGCCCACTGGCCGCGGCACTCCAGGCGCTCGCCGAACAGAAGCGGCACGGCGGCAACGGCTACGTGCTGACCGGCGGCGACGGCGTCTACTGGCTGGTCGGCGAACCCGAGGAGTCCCTGCTCGACGCCACCGTGCCGCACGACCGGCCGGAGGAGTGGCGCCACCTGGACGCCACCGTCCTGCATGCCACCCTGCTCGACCACACCTGGCACGTCCCCGACGGCCCGGACGACATCGGCTACCTGCACACCGCCGCGGCCGCCGAGCGGGAGGCCGCCCGCACCGGTGGCACCGCCGTCCTGTTGCACCCGGTCCGGGAGTCCGTGGTGCGGCGGCTGGCCGAGCAGGGCGTCACCATGCCGCGCAAGTCCACCTCGTTCGGGCCGAAGCCGGCCACCGGACTGGTGCTGCGCAACCTCACGCTGGGCTGACAACGCCCCAGGCCCCGGACGCCGCGAGGCCCTGCCGTTCCCCGATTTTCCGGGGAACGGCAGGGCCTCACGGTGTTGCAGGGGGTTCTACCAGCGGGCTGCTCAGCCCTTGTCGGCGTCGGCGTCGACCGCCTTGACCGCCTTGGTCTCCTCGGCGTCCTCGGCCTCGGTGCCCTCAGCCTCGGCGTCCCGGGCCTTGTCCACGGCCTTCTGGGAACGCTCGGGGACCACACCGTCGAAATCGTCGTCGATCTCGAGGTCGTCCTCGTCGTAGTACTCCTCGACGTCCTCGTCGTCCTCGAAGATCACGCGGTCCTCGGCGTTGTCGCCACCACGCTTCTTCGCCGGGGCCTCGTCCGACTCGGTCTCGTCCTCGGCCAGCTCCGGGTCGAGCGCGTCGGTGAACTCGACGCCGTCGATCTCGGCCAGCCGCTCCGAGGCGTTGGTGGTGCCGTCGGTGTCGGCCTCGGCCGCCTTGGCGAACCAGTCACGGGCCTCGTCGCCCCGGCCGGCCGCGATCAGGGCCTCGGCGTAGGCGTACCGCAGACGGGCGGTCCACGGGTGCACGGCGCTGGAGGCCAGCTCCGGGCTCTGCAGCGTCACCACGGCGGCTTCGAACTGCTCCATGTCGCTGCGGGCACCGGCCGCCACCAGGCGCATCTCGACCTGGCCGGCCTTGTCCAGCTGCTTCACCTCGGGCTCACCGGCCATCGCCAGCGCCCGCTCCGGACGGCCCAGACCGCGCTCGCAGTCGGCCATCACCGGCCACAAGTCCGCCCGACCGGTCATCCGACGGGCGGCGCGGAACTCGGTCAGCGCCTCGGAGTAACGCTGCGTCATGTACGAGGCGAAACCGGCCGCCTCACGGACGGCGGGGACGCGGGAGGCCAAGCGGAGCGCGACGCGCGAGTACTGGTAGGCCTCCTCCGGCTCGCCGTCGAGCAGGCGGGCCACCATCACCAGATTGCGGGCGACATCGTCCGCGAGGGTCTTGGGCAGGCTCTTGAGCTCCTGGCGCACGTCCGCGTCCAGCTCGAAGCCGGTGACGTCCTCCGGGATCGGCAGGCGCTTGACGGGCTCGTAGTTGCCCCGGCGGTCGTCGTAGTCCCGCTGGCCGCGGTCGTCGCGGCGGTCATCCCGGCGGTCGCCGCGGTCGCGGTTGAAGCCACCACCGGAGGGACGGTCGTCGCGGCGGAAGCCGCCACGGTCGCCGCCGCGGTCGTCACGGTCACGGCCGTAGCCACCGGAGGGGCGGTCGTCGCGACGGAAGCCACCGCCGGAGGGGCGGTCGCCACGATCGTCACGACGGAAACCGCTCGGGCGGTCATCGCGGCGGAAGCCGCCGCGGTCGTCACGGTCGCGGTTGAAACCGCCGCCGGAGGGACGGTCGCCACCACGGTCGCGATTGAAGCCACCACCGGAGGGACG
>NZ_JBVJRP010000033.1:42932-44361 GCF_055607525.1 Kitasatospora sp. NPDC036993
GTCGTCGCGGCGGAAGCCACCACGGTCGCCACCACGGTCGTCACGGTCACGGCCGTAGCCACCCGACGGACGGTCGTCACGACGGAAGCCACCACCGGAGGGGCGGTCGCCACGATCGTCACGACGGAAACCGCTCGGGCGGTCATCGCGGTCACGGTTGAAGCCACCACCGGTCGGACGGTCATCGCGGCGGAAGCCACCACGGTCGCCACGGTCGCGGTTGAAGCCACCACCGGAGGGACGGTCGTCGCGGCGGAAGCCACCACGGTCGCCACCACGGTCGTCACGGTCACGGCCGTAGCCACCCGACGGACGGTCGTCACGACGGAAGCCACCACGGTCGCCACGGTCGCGGTTGAAGCCACCACCGGAGGGACGGTCGTCGCGGCGGAAGCCGCCACGGTCGCCGCCTCGGTCGTCACGGTCACGGCCGTAGCCACCCGACGGACGGTCGTCACGACGGAAGCCACCACCGGAGGGACGGTCGCCACGGTCACGGTTGAAGCCACCACCGGTCGGACGGTCGTCGCGGCGGAAGCCGCCGCCGGAGGGACGGTCGCCACCACGGTCGCGGTTGAAGCCACCACCGGTCGGACGGTCGTCGCGGCGGAAGCCACCACGGTCGTCACGGTCGCGGTTGAAACCGCCGCCGGAGGGACGGTCGCCACCACGGTCGCGGTTGAAGCCACCACCGGAGGGACGGTCGTCGCGGCGGAAGCCACCACGGTCGCCACCGCGGTCGTCACGGTCACGGCCGTAGCCACCCGACGGACGGTCGTCACGACGGAAGCCACCGCCGGAGGGACGGTCGCCACCACGGTCGCGGTTGAAGCCACCACCGGAGGGACGGTCGTCGCGGCGGAAGCCACCACGGTCACCGCCTCGGTCGTCACGGTCACGGCCGTACCCGCCGCCAGTGGGGCGGTCATCGCGACGCGGACGGTCATCACGGTCATCGCGACGGAAACCACCACCGGACGGGCGGTCGTCACGACGGTCGTTGCGGCGGTCGCCGCCACGGTCGTTGGACCAGCCGCCTCGGGACCGGGGCTCGTAGCCTCGGCCGTCGTCCGATCGGCGCTCGGGACGGTCCTGGGGCTGGTTCGACATCGTGGTGACTCCTTCTGCTGCTTCAGCTTCACCGCGGGCCGAGCATGCAACTCCGCTGCCGCCACGCGGTTTCGACGCCGGCCTGCTGGCCCGCGCACCTTCTCCATTGTCCGACATGTCGGGACCCTCCGCGTCTGGGCGGAAGTCCCGGCCTGCCGGCCTTCTTCAGGTTCGCAAAACACAAAAAGGCCGCGGCCCCAGCGAGTCGCTGGGGCCGCGGCCTTGAATAATTGTTCGGCGGCGTCCTACTCTCCCACAGGGTCCCCCCTGCAGTACCATCGGCGCTGTAAGGCTTAGCTTCCGGGTTCGGAATGTAACC
>NZ_JBVJRP010000034.1:0-42135 GCF_055607525.1 Kitasatospora sp. NPDC036993
GGGGTGAGGAAGGGCGCGGGGGCTTCTTCGACGAGTTTCTGGTGGCGGCGCTGGAGTGAGCAGTCGCGGGTGGAGACGACGACGACGTTGCCGTGTTTGTCGGCGAGGCACTGGGTCTCGACGTGGCGGGGGTTGTCGAGGTAGCGCTCGACGAAGCATTCGCCGCGGCCGAAGGCGGCGACGGCTTCGCGGACGGCGGATTCGAAGAGTTCGGGGATCTCTTCGAGGGTGCGGGCGACCTTGAGGCCGCGGCCGCCGCCGCCGAAGGCGGCTTTGATGGCGACGGGGAGGCCGTGTTCGCGGGCGAATGTGACGACTTCGTCGGCGCCGGCGACGGGGTCGGGGGTGCCGGCGACGAGGGGGGCGCCGGCGCGTTGGGCGACGTGGCGGGCGGTGACCTTGTCGCCGAGGTCGCGGATGGCCTGGGGGGGCGGGCCGATCCAGGTGAGTCCGGCGTCGAGGACGGCCTGGGCGAAGTCGGCGTTCTCCGAGAGGAAGCCGTAGCCGGGGTGGACGGCGTCGGCGCCGGAGTCGGCGGCGGCCTTGAGGACCTTGGCGATGTCCAGGTAGCTGGTTGCGGGAGTGTCACCGCCCAGCGCGTAAGCCTCGTCGGCCGCGCGGACGTGCAGCGCATCCCGGTCCGGCTCGGCGTAGACGGCGACGCTGGCGATACCGGCGTCCCGGCAGGCGCGGACGACCCGCACCGCGATCTCGCCACGGTTGGCGATCAGCACCTTACGCACGTTGAACTCCCTCGTCCCTGCCGTTTGCTCGTCTTGCTCGTCGTATCGGGTGGTCGTGCGGCCGCACGCGCGGCCGGTCAGCCACCGGTGCCCCAGTGCCGGGGCCAGGCGGTCATCCGCCGGGCGGGCGGTGCCCAGCCCCGGCCGGGGCGGGCCCGGGCCGGGGCGCCGGCGGCGGCCAGGGCGGTCACCGCGACCACCGCGGCGGCCAGTTCCTCGCTCGTCGGGCTGCCGTACACCACCAGCAGGCCGTCCTCGGCCCGCCCGTCGGTGCCCTCCGCTGCCGCCCCGCTCACAGCTCCCGCCCCGCTCACAGCGGGATGTTGCCGTGCTTGCGCGGCAGCCGGGAGGCGCGCTTGCCGCGCAGCGTCTCCAGGGCGCCGGCGATGGTCCGCCGGGTCTCGTGCGGCATGATCACCGCGTCCACGTAGCCGCGCTCGGCCGCCGCGTACGGGTTGCAGAGCGCGTCCTCGTACTCCCGGCGCAGCCTGGCCCGCTCGGCGACCGGGTCCTCGGCCTGCTTGACCGCGCGGTGGTGCAGCACGGTCACCGCGCTCTCGCCGCCCATCACCGCGATCTCGGCGGTGGGCCAGGCGAGGTTGATGTCGACCCCCAGGTGCTTGGACCCCATGACGCCGTAACCGCCGCCGTACGCCTTGCGGGTGACCACGGTGACCATCGGGACGGTCGCCTCGGCGTAGGCGTAGATCAGCTTGGCGCCGCGGCGGATGATGCCGGCCCGCTCCTGCTCCAGGCCGGGCAGGAAGCCGGGCACGTCGACGAAGCTCACGACCGGGACGTGGAAGGCGTCGCACATCCGGATGAAGCGCGCGGCCTTCTCACTCGCGTCGATGTCCAGCGCTCCGGCCGAGACGATCGGCTGGTTGGCCACGATGCCGACGCTGTGCCCGTCGATCCGCCCGAGCCCGCACACCACGTTCTTGGCGAACAGCGGCTGCACCTCCAGCAGTTCGCCGCCGTCCAGCACGGTCTGCACGACCCTGCGCATGTCGTACGGCACGTTGGGGCTGTCCGGCACCAGGGTGTCGAGCGCCCGGTCGGCCTCGGTGAGGGTCCGCGGCTCGGTGGCGGCGTAGACCGGCGGGTCCTCCATGTTGTTGGAGGGCAGGTGGCCCAGCACCAGGCGGACGTACTCGAAGGCGTCCTTCTCGTCCTGCGCGAGGTAGTGCGCGGCGCCGGAGACGGTGTTGTGGCTGAGCGCGCCGCCGAGTTCCTCGCGGTCGACGTGCTGCCCCATGACGGTGCGCAGGACCTCGGGCCCGGTGACGAACATGTGCGAGATGTCCTCGACCATCACGACGAAGTCGGTGATGGCGGGGGCGTAGACCGCGCCGCCGGCGCAGGGGCCCATCATCAGCGAGATCTGCGGGATGACGCCCGAGCCCTCGACCTCGCGCCGGACCATCTCCGCGTAGTAGGCGAGCGAGACCACGCCCTCCTGGATGCGGGCGCCGCCGGAGTCGTTGATGCCGATGACCGGGCAGCCGGTGCTGAGCGCCAGGTCCATCACCTTGACGATCTTCTCGCCGTACTTCTCGCCGAGGCTGCCGCCGAAGACCGTGAAGTCCTGGGCGAACACGCACACCTTGCGGCCGTCGACGGTGCCGTAGCCGGTGATCACGCCGTCGCCGAGCGGCCGGTTGCGCTCCAGGCCGAAGTCGTGGCTGCGGTGCCTGGCCAGGGCGTCGAGTTCGACGAAGGAGCCAGGGTCGAGCAGCGCGTCGATCCGCTCGCGGGCGGTGAGCTTGCCCTTCTCGTGCTGCTTGCGGGCCGCGTCGGAGTCGGCGCGGGCGGCCAACTCGTCGCGGCGGTGCTGTAGTTCGGCGATCCTGGCGGCGGTGCCGGCCGGGGCGGCCTGGTGGCCCGCGGGGGTGTCCTCGGTCACCGGGCGCTCCGCTCCGCCGCCGCGGCGGCCTTCAGCTCGCCGTTCAGGTAGCGGGCGCGGCAGGCCCGGCGCTGCACCTTGCCACTGGTCGTCCTGGGCAGGAAGCCGCGCCGCACGACGACCACCTCGTCCACGTCCAGCCGCTGGCCCTCGTGGACGGCGGTGCGGATCCGGGCCTCCAGCTCGCCCAGGGGAGTGGTGCGCAGGGCCCGGCCGTCCGCCTCGACGACGACGACCAGGCGCTCGCGCTCGCCGTCGTCGACGGAGAACGCCGCGGCCGCGTTGGGGTGCAGGCCGGGGGCGGAGGTCTCGGCCGACAGCTCGATGTCCTGCGGGTAGAAGTTGCGGCCCTGGCGGATGATGACGTCCTTCAGGCGGCCGGTGACGAACAGCTCGCCGTCGTGGACGAAGCCGAGGTCGCCGGTGCGCAGGAAGTGGCCGGCCTCCTCCTGCCCGGCGATCGTCGCCCGGAAGGTCTCCTCTGACTCCTGCGGACGCCCGTGGTAGCCGGCGGCCACGCACGGCCCGGAGACCCAGATCTCGCCGACCTCGCGCTCGGCCAGGACGGTGCGGGAGGCGGGCTCGACGATCCGCACGACGCTGTCGAGGACCGGGACGCCCGAGCCGACCAGCGGCTGGGCGCCCTCGCCGGGGGCGGACAGCTCCACCCGGTCCGCCCGCAGCGCGACCGAGTCCACCCAGAGCACCGGCGGCTCCTCGCCGAGCCGGCTGCCGGTGGCCTTGAGCGTGTTCTCGGCGAGGCCGTAGCCCGGGCAGCTCGCCTCCGGACGGAAGCCGGCCGCGGCGAAGGTCTCGGCGAAGGAACGGATCGCGCGCCAGCGCACCGGCTCCGCGCCGTTGGCGGCCACCCGCCACGAGGAGAGGTCGAGGCCGGGCGCCACCTTGCCCTCCTCCTGGGCCTTCACGCACAGCTCGTACGCGAAGCTGGGCGCCGCGGCGTGGGTGCCCCGGAAGCGGTCGATCGCCGCCAGCCACCGGCCCGGGCTGCGGACGAAGGCGTCCGGGGCCATCAGGTAGGCGGGCATCCCCGAGCTCAGCGGCATCAGGACGCCGAAGAGCATCCCCATGTCGTGGAAGAGCGGGAGCCAGGAGACGACCACGCCGTCCGGGCCGACCGGCCACAGCTCCTCGGTCTCGGCCACGTTGGCGAGGAAGTTGGCGTGGGTGACCATCACGCCCTTGGGATCGCCGGTCGAGCCGGAGGTGTACTGGAGCAGCGCGATGTCCTCCGGCTCCGGGAAGCCGCCGGTCCACTCGGCCCGCGGCAGCGCGCCGGTGTCGACCAGGGTGAGCCCGGCGAGATCCGGGTGGTCGCCGAAGCGCTCCTCCAGGTCGTGCTTCACCTCGGCGGTGGTCAGCACCGTCGTGGTGCCCGCGTCCTCGGCGATCCGGCGCAGCCGCGCCAGGCCGGTGGCCCGCCGCGGCACCTGCACCGGCGCGCCGGCCACCCGGGCGTACATGCAGCCGAGCAGCGCCCGGACGAACTCCAGGCCCGAGGGGTAGAGCAGCACCGCGCTGCCCCCGCCGAGGCCGGCCGCCGCCAGTGCGGCGGCCCGGGAGCGCGCGTCGGCTTCGAGTTGACGGTAGGTCAACGAGCCGTCTGGCTCCTCGCCGTCCCTGAGGTAGACGTACGCGGTCTCGTCGGGCTGCTTCTCGGCGCGCAGGCTCAGCGCGCCGGGCAGTGTCGTGGCAGGGCCCGTCGGCACCGGTTCGGTGATGGTCACGGTCGTGCTACCTCGTTTCGCGAGGACGTGGACGGTCGGTGGTGGCGAACAGGGATCCGGACAGGGGTCACGAGTACGGGAGTTCCAGCGGTGCGAGGGAGTCGAAGAGGTCGCCGGGCCCCGGGTTGGCCCGCGGGGCGTGGCCGCCCAGGTGGTCGACGACGCCCCACACCGCGTTGAGCGCGGTGGTCACCGCGCCCTCGGCGAAGCCGGCGGTCCACGAGACGTCGTCGCCGCACAGGAAGAAGCCGCGGTCGCGGGGCTCCAGGTCGTCCTGCATGAACTGGGTGAACAGCCGCCGCTGGTAGCGGTACTGGCCGGGCAGGTTCGACTTGAACGCGCCCATGAAGTGCGGCTCGGTCTCCCAGGTGACGCTGATCGGCTCGTCGATGATGTGCGAGCGGATGTCCACGTCCGGGTAGATCCGGCCCAGCCGGGCGAGCAGGACCTCCAGGCGCTCGCGGTCGGTGAGCGAGGCGAACTTCAGCGAGTCGTCGTTCCACGTGTAGGACAGGCACATCACGCCCGGGCGGTCGGGCCCGTTGTCGAACAGGTAGACGCCGCGGGCGATCCGGTCGGTGAGCGTCATCCCCATCACCTCGCGGCCGGTGCGCGGGTCGACGTCCCGCCAGAACGGCCGGTCGGTGAGCACGAACAGCTTGGAGGAGCCCATGTAGTGGGTGCGCTCGACGGCCGTCCACTGCGGCTGGGTCAGCAGGCCCGGGTCGCAGTCGATGCGGTTGAGCAGCGTCCACACGTGCGGGGTGAACACCACGGAAGGGAACACGCGCACGTCGCCGTCCGCGTCCTCGACCACGAACAGCTCGCCCTTGCGCCGCAGTCCGACCACGCCGGGGCGGGGCGTGCCGCCCTCGTGCAGCGAGGCGAGCGAGGTGCCGGCCGGCCAGTGCGCCGGGGACTCGGGGGCGTGCTGCCACAGGCCGTACGGCAGTTGCTGCACCCCGCCGACGATCGACATGTGGTTCTCGTCCGCCTCGGTGAAGACCACCCGGAGGATCTCCAGCACCGAGTTCGGGAAGTCGGTGTCCCAGCCGCCCGAGCCGAAGCCCACCTGGCCGAAGATCTCCCGGTGCCGGAACGAGTGGAACGCGGAGGAGCTGGCCAGGAAGCCGTAGAACGACTCGTCGTCGAACTCGCGGACCAGGCGGTCCCAGACCGCCTTCAGGATCGGCACGTCCCGCCGGGTGATCGCGTCGCGCATCGTGGACAGCGACGCGCGCTCCTGGAGCACCTTCTCCCAGGCGTCGGCGACCTCCTGGTACAGCTCCGGCAGGTCCTCCGGCGAACGGGCCCACGCCTGCTCGCCGTTGAGGTCGATCAGGGTGCCGGGGGTGTCCGGCGCCAGCGGGTTCGGGAACGGCTTGGTCCGCAGGCCCAGCAGGTCGATGTAGTGGTAGAGCGCCTTCGCCGAGACCGGGAAGCGCATCGCGCCCAACTCGGCCACGTACTCGGGGTGGTTGGCGAACGGCACGGCCCGCATCCGGCCGCCGAGGTCGCCGGGCTCGTACACCACGGGGCGCAGCCCCAGCCGCATCAGCTCGTAGGCGGCGGTCAGTCCTGCCATGCCGCCGCCGACCACCGCGACCTCGGTGCCGGCCCGCTCCGGCGGGAGCACGCCCAGGCCGGCCGGGTGGGTCAGCCACCGGTCGTAGGAGAACGGGAAGTCGGGAACGAGCATGCCTATCGAAGCCGCGCTTGGTGACGTCATCTGGAAAACCCCTCGGGCCGTGCCGACAATGCTGGTCGAGAAATCAGAGAATTTCCGGCAGAGTTCCGCACGCTCGCGCGGCGCGAGCCGCATCTCGCTAGGCGCCGGCCCGGGGTCGGCCGCGCACTGTGCCCCAGTTACCGCGGGACCGCCTTCGCCGACGGGCTCACGCTATTTTTCGCGGCGCCGCAGGGGCAACCCCTACGCACCCTGTCAACCGGCCCCAACCCGTACGGAATGGCACCCCGAGGGGCCTGCGCCGCAGGCCGGCGGCGTCTCCCTGGCCCGCCCGCACCGTACCGGAACCGGTGCGGGGTCGGCGTAGGGGGCCTATGGGGTGGTCGCCGGACGGAACCCCGCCGTAGCCTCGGTCACGCTGTCCGCTAGCTGACTGTTGGGTGAAATGCTGATGGAAGAGAAGACAGCTGTCGTATTTCCTGGAATGGGGCCGTCAAGCTTTTCCACGGTCGGCAAGTTCATGGTTCTCGACAGATACGCGCGCCGGCGGATAGCCGACGCGGACCGGGCCCTGGGCTACTCGCTGCTCGACCGCTTCTACGCGGCCGACGACGACTACTCCGAATACACCCAGGTGGCCTTCCTGGTCAACTCCCTGGCGCTGGCCGACCGGGCCGAGGACGTCATGGGAATGCGCGCCGACTACGTCGCGGGACCGAGTTTCGGGCAGAAGGCCGCGGCCGCCTGGACCGGTGCCATGGACTATCCCGACGTGGTCCGGATGACCGCCGAACTCGCCCGCTGCGAGCAGGAGTTCTTCGCCACCGAACACACCGACGTGGTGACCCACTCCTTCGTGCGCGTTCCCGAGGACGACTTCAGGGAATACCTCGACGGGCTCACCGCCGACGGAGAGTGGTACGACGTGTCCGGCCGGCTGGACGAGGGCTTCTACATGCTCTCCGTCCGGGAGCACCTCCTCGAAGGCCTCAAGAAGGCCGTCGGCGCCATGGGCGGCTACTCGATGTACACGATGCGTCCGCCGGTGCACGCCGAGGCCTTCGACGGACTGCGCCGCAGGGCCGAGGAGGAGGTGTTCTCCCGCTACGAGATCGGCGCCCCGGCCCAGACCGTCATCGCCGACCAGGACGGCAGCCGGGTGACCACCGCCGACCGGATGCGCACCATGATGCTCGACACCTTCGACAAGGGGATCCGCTGGCCCGACGTCGTCGACTCGCTGCTCGGCCTCGGGGTGCGCAAGCTCTACATCACCGGTCCCGAGAACCTGTTCCGCCGGGTGCAGTGCACCACGCGGAACTTCGACGTCGTCGCGGTCGACCCGAAGAGCGTCCTGCGGGCCGCGCTGAGGCCGGCCAAGCGCTGAATCCGGCGGCGGTCCCGCGCCCTTCGGATTCCGCGCCGCGACCGCGGCTGAAGCGTGCCGCGATCGCGCCGGAACCCCACCGGAATCCCGCCGGAACCCCACCGGTTCGCCGCCCGGCGAAAGGGGTGCGTAGGGGTGTGGGCGCCGCTCGGCGGCGACCTACTCTCGCGTCACGTCCGGTTTTTCCTTGAACAGCCCTGTACAGCCCTGAACAGCCGTGTCGGCAGAGTGGTGGAGCGAGCGATGGTAGGCCAGCCCGGAGAATTCCGTTCGCAGCCTGAACTGACCGGTCCGGAGCAGGAACGCCACCTGCTCGCCTTCGTCACCGGTCTGGTCGGGGACGTGCTCAGCGGCACGGACCGCGGTGGGCCGAGCGAGATCGACCCCGAGAGCTCCTTCCTCGAACTCGGCTTCCACTCGCTCGCCGCCGTCGAGTTCCACCGCCGCCTGGTCGCCGCCACCGGACTGGCCGTGCCCGTCACCCTGCCCTTCGACCACCCCACCCCGCGGGCGCTCGCGCGCGAGCTGCGCCGCCTGCTCTCCGGCACCGGCGACAGCCCCGCCGACGAGCCGCTCCCGGCCGCCGCCGACGACGAGCCGATCGCCATCGTCGGCATGGCCGTGCGGCTGCCCGGCGGCGTCGACACCCCGGACGACCTCTGGCGGCTCCTCGCCGAGGGCCGCGACGCCATCTCCGGGTTCCCCACCAGCCGCGGCTGGGACCTCGACGACCTGTACTCCCCGGACCCGGACGACGGCGGCAAGACCTACACCCGTCAGGGCGGATTCCTGCACGGGGCAGGCGAGTTCGACGCCGACTTCTTCGGCGTCTCGCCGCGCGAGGCGCTCGGCATGGACCCGCAGCAGCGCCTCCTCCTGGAGAGCACCTGGGAGGCTCTGGAGAACGCCGGCATCGACCCCAGGGCCGCCCGCGGCAGCCAGACCGGCGTCTACGTCGGCGTGGAGAACCAGGAGTACGGGCCGCGCCTGTCCGACGCCGCCGACGGCCTGGAGGGCTACCTGCTCACCGGCAACGCCGCCAGCGTCGCCTCCGGCCGCCTCGCCTACACCTTCGCCTTCGAAGGCCCCACGATCACCGTCGACACCGCGTGCTCCGGCTCGCTCGTCGCCCTCCACCTCGCCGTCCAGGCCCTGCGCCGCGGTGACTGCCCGCTGGCCGTCGCCGGCGGCGCCGCCGTCATGTCCAGCCCCGGCGGCTTCCTCGCCTTCAGCCGCCAGCGCGGCCTCTCCGAGGACGGCCGCTGCCGCGCCTACTCCGCCGACGCCGACGGCACCGGCTGGGGCGAGGGCGCCGGCATCCTGGTGCTGGAGCGCCTCTCCGACGCGCGCCGCAACGGCCACCGGGTGCTCGCGCTCGTCAAGGGCAGCGCCATCAACTCCGACGGCGCCTCCAACGGCCTCACCGCCCCCAGCGGCCTCGCCCAGCAGCGCGTCATCCGCCGCGCCCTCGCGGACGCCGGCCTCGTTCCCGCCGACGTCGACGCCGTCGAGGGCCACGGCACGGGTACCCGGCTGGGCGACCCGATCGAGGTCCAGGCGCTGCTTTCGACGTACGGTCAGCGGCGTGAGGGCGGCGAGCCGCTCTGGCTCGGCTCGCTGAAGTCCAACGTCGGCCACACCCAGGCCGCGGCCGGTGTCGCCGGTGTCGTCAAGATGGTCCTGGCGCTGCGCAACGGCGTGCTGCCGCAGACCCTGCACGCCGGGCAGCCGTCGCCGCACGTCGACTGGTCGGCGGGCGCGGTGGAGCTGCTGACCGAGGCGCGGCAGTGGCCGGAGGCCGGGCGTCCGCGCCGGGCCGGCGTCTCGTCGTTCGGCATGAGCGGCACCAACGCGCACGTGGTGCTGGAGCAGGCTCCGGCGGAGGAGCCGGCGGAGGTTGTCGAGGCGACGGTCACCGCTCCGGTGCCGTGGGTGCTGTCGGGCAAGTCCGAGGCGGCGCTGCGCGACCAGGCCGCGCGCCTGGCGTCCTTCGTCGGGGGCCGGCCGGAGCTGTCGCCGGTGGACGTCGGCCACTCGCTGGCGCTGTCGCGCTCCCGCTTCGAGCACCGGGCGGTCGTCTCCGGCGCGGACCGCGACGAACTGCTCGCGGGCCTCGCGGCGGTGGCCGCCGGGGAGACCGCGGGGTCGGTCGCCTCCAGCGGTGCGCTGGCGTTCCTGTTCACCGGTCAGGGCAGCCAGCGGACCGGGATGGGGCGTGAGCTGTACGCGGCGTTCCCGGTGTTCGCGGCGGCCTTCGACGAGGTGTGCTCCTACCTGGACCTGCACCTCGACGCGCCGCTGAAGGACCTGGTCTTCGACGGGTCCGAGCTGCTGGACCAGACCGCGTACACCCAGGCGGCGCTGTTCGCCGTCGAGGTGTCGCTGTTCCGCCTGGTCGAGTCCTGGGGGCTGACCCCGGACTTCCTGGTCGGCCACTCGGTCGGCGAACTGGCCGCCGCGCACGTGGCCGGGGTGTTCTCGCTGGAGGACGCCGCCGTCCTGGTGGCCGCGCGTGGCCGCCTGATGCAGGCCCTGCCCACGGGTGGTGCGATGGCTGCCATCGAGGCGACCGAGGCCGAGATCCTGCCGCTGCTGGCGGGCCGGGAGTCGGAGATCGCCGTCGCTGCGGTCAACGGGCCGACGTCGGTGGTGGTTTCGGGCGACGAGGCCGCCGTCCTGGAGGTGCTGGGGCACTGGAAGGCGCGGGGTCGTAAGGGCCGTCAGCTGCGGGTGAGCCACGCGTTCCACTCGCCGCGGATGGAGCCCATGCTGGAGGAGTTCCGCTGGCACGCCCGCGTGATCGGCTACTCCGCGCCGCGCATCCCGATCGTCTCCAACGTGACCGGCGAACTGGCGACGGCGGAGGAACTGGCCTCGCCCGAGTACTGGGTGCGGCACGTCCGTGAGGCGGTCCGCTTCGCCGACGGCGTCGCGTACCTCGCCGGGCAGGGAGTGAAGAAGTTCCTGGAGCTGGGCCCGGACGGCACCCTGTCGGCCCTGGCCCAGGGCGTCCTGGCCGACGCGGAGGACTCGGTGTTCGCCCCGGTCCTGCGCAAGGACCGGCCGGAGGCGCTGTCCTTCACCCAGGCCGTCCTGGGCGTGCACGCGCACGGTGCCGCCCTGGACTGGGACGGCGTGTTCGCCGGCCGGGGCGCCGGGCGGCGCATCGACCTGCCGACGTACGCCTTCCAGCACCAGCACTACTGGCTGAACGTGGCCACGGCGGCCGGGGACGCGAGCAGCCTGGGGCTGGGGGCGAGCGGTCATCCGCTGGTGGGTGCGGTGGTGGTACTGCCGGGCTCGGACGGTGTGGTGCTGGCCGGTCGGGTGTCGTTGCAGTCGCACGGGTGGCTGGGTGAGCACCGGGTGCACGGTGTGGCGGTGGTGCCGTCGTCCGCTCTGGTGGAGCTGGCGGTGCACGCCGGTGACCAGGTCGGTGCGGGCACGGTCGAGGAACTGACCGTCCACGCGCCGCTGGTGCTGCCCGAGCAGGGCGGCGTGGTGCTGCGGGTGAGCGTCGAGGCGGCCGATGCCGACGGCCGGCGGACCGTGGCGGTCTTCTCGCGTCCGGAGACGGCTGATGCCTCCGCGGCCTGGACGGTGCATGCGGTGGGTGTGGTGTCGGTGGTGTCGGAGGGGCCGGCGTTCGATCTGTCGGTGTGGCCGCCGGTGGGTGCGCGGGTTGTGGGGGAGGGGGTGTGGTCGGTCGGTGATGAGGTGTTCGCCGAGGTCGCGCTCGCTGATGGTGTGTCGGTGGAGGGGTTTGTCGTTCATCCGGGGCTGATGGAGTCGGCCGTGGGTGTGGCGGGGCCTGGTGCGGGGTGGTCGTGGTCGGGGGTGTCGGTCTTCGCGTCGGGTGCTTCGGTGCTGCGGGTGCGGGTGTCGGGCGATGCTGTGGTGGCGGCGGATGGTTCGGGTGTGCCGGTGTTCGCGGTGCGTTCGGTGGTGCGTCGTGAGGTGCCGGCGGGTGAGCTGTCGGTGGCCGGGGGCTTCGAGGAGTCGTTGTTCCGGGTCGAGTGGTCGGAGCTGACGGCTTCCGGTGGTCCGGTTTCCTTCGCTGTTGTGGGTGAGGGGGGTCTGGCGGGGCTGGGTTCGTCGGTTCCTGGTGTGGTGTTCTTCCCGTTGGAGCCGGTGTCGGGTTCGGTTTCGGCGGATGTGGTGCGCGGGGCTGTGGTCCGGGCGTTGGGTGTGGTGCGGGAGTGGTTGGAGGACGCGCGGTTCGCGGGTTCGCGGCTGGTGTTCGTGACGCGTGGTGCGGTGGCCGGGGTCGAGGGCGAGGGTGTCGGGGATCTGGTTCATGCTCCGGTGTGGGGTCTGGTGCGTTCGGCGCAGTCGGAGAACCCGGAGCGGTTCACGCTGTTGGACGTCGAGGACGTCGCGCCGGTGTGGGAGCGGTTGACCGAGGCGGTGTCGTCGGGTGAGCCGCAGCTGGCGGTGCGTGACGGCAGCGTGAGGGTGCCGCGTCTGGTGCGGGTGCCGTCGTCCTTGGCCGCGGAGCCGGTGGAGTTCGATCCGTCCGGGACGGTGCTGGTCACCGGTGCCGGCACGCTGGGCGGCCTGGTGGCCCGCCACCTCGTCACCGAGCACGGGGTCCGCCACGTGGTGCTGACCAGCCGCCGCGGTGGCGCCGCCGCGGGTGCCCAGGAGCTGACGGAAGAGCTGCTGTCGCTGGGCGCCTCCAGCGTGGAGTTCGCGGCCTGCGACGCCGCCGACCGTGAGGCGCTGGCCGGGCTGCTGGAGGCCGTTCCGGCGGACCGTCCGCTGACCGCCGTGGTGCACACGGCCGGTGTGCTGGACGACGGCCTGGTGGCCTCGCTGTCGCCGGAGCGGCTGGAGGCGGTGCTGCGCCCGAAGGTGGACGCGGCGCTCAACCTCCACGAGCTGACCCGGGACCTGGAGCTGACGGCCTTCGTCCTGTTCTCGTCCTCGGCGGGCCTGTTCGGCGACGCCGGTCAGGGCAACTACGCGGCCGCCAACGCGTTCCTGGACGCGCTCGCCACCCGACGCCGCGCGGAGGGCCTGGTCGCCGGCGCCCTCCAGTGGGGCCTGTGGGAGCAGCGCAGCGGTATCACCGAGGGCCTGTCGGACGCGGACGTCGAGCGCATCCGCCGGTCGGGCATGAGCCCGCTGCCGACCGGGCGCGGTCTCGAACTGCTGGACGCCGTGCTGTCCGCCGGTCTCCCCGTCGCCTCCCCGATGGTGCTCGACCTCGCCGCGTTCCGCACCGCCGACGCCACCGTCCCCGCCCTGCTGCGCGGGCTCGTCGGCGCACCCGTCCGCCGTGCCGTCGCGAGCCGCGCCACCGCGGCCGGCGGTGCCTCCGGCCTCGCCGCCCAGCTCGCCGGACTCTCCGCCAGCGAGCGGACGAACACCCTGACGGACCTCGTCCGCGGGCACGTCGCGGCCGTGCTCGGCCACGGCGACGGCCGGGCGATCGAGCCGAAGCGGGCGTTCAAGGAGCTGGGCTTCGACTCGCTGAGCGCGGTCGAGCTGCGCAACCGGCTCAACTCCCTCACCGGGCTGCGCCTGCCCGCGACCCTCACCTTCGACTACCCGACCCCCACCGCCCTCGTCGAGTACCTGCTCGCCGAGACCTTCGGCAGCGCGACCGCCGACGAGGACGCCGCGGTGGCCGTCCGCACCGCCGTGGACGACGAGCCGATCGCGATCGTCGGCATGAGCTGCCGCTTCGCGGGCGGCATCGCCTCGCCCGACGACCTGTGGCGGATGGTCCTGGACGGCGGTGAGGGCCTCTCCGCGTTCCCGGCCGACCGCGGCTGGGACAACGAGGGGATCTTCGACGCGGACCCGACCCGGGTCGGCACGACGTACGTGCGCGAGGGCGCCTTCGTCCCCGCGGCCGACTTCGACGCCGAGTTCTTCGGCATCTCGCCGCGCGAGGCGCTCGGCATGGACCCGCAGCAGCGCCTGCTGCTGGAGGCGGCCTGGGAGGCGCTGGAGAGCGCCGGGATCGACCCGAACGAGCTGCGCGGCAGCCGGACCGGCGTGTTCGCCGGCGTGATGAACACCGACTACTTCCCGAGCCTCCAGGCCGTCCCCGAGGACCTGGAGGGCTACCTCAGCACGGGCACCTCCGGCAGCGTCGCCTCCGGCCGCGTCTCGTACGCGCTGGGCTTCGAGGGCCCCGCGGTGTCGGTGGACACCGCGTGCTCCTCCTCGCTGGTGGCCCTGCACCTGGCCGTGCAGTCGCTGCGGCGCGGTGAGTCCTCCCTGGTCCTCACCGGCGGTGTGACGGTCATGTCCACCCCGGAGACCTTCGTGGACTTCTCGCGGCAGCGCGGGCTGGCGCCGGACGGCCGGATCAAGGCCTTCGCGGCGGCCGCCGACGGCACCATCTGGGGCGAGGGTGTCGGCATGCTGCTCGTGGAGCGGCTGTCGGACGCGCGCCGTAACGGGCACAAGGTGCTTGCGGTGGTGCGGGGTTCGGCGGTGAACCAGGACGGTGCGTCGAACGGTCTGACGGCGCCGAACGGTCCCTCGCAGCAGCGGGTGATCCGGCAGGCGCTGGCCGATTCGGGTCTGGCCACGGGCGACGTGGACGTGGTGGAGGCGCACGGGACGGGTACCCGACTGGGCGACCCGATCGAGGCGCAGGCGCTGCTGGCCACGTACGGGCAGGGGCGCGAGGGCGGCGAGCCGCTGTGGCTGGGCTCGGTGAAGTCCAACATCGGCCACACCCAGGCCGCCGCCGGCGCGGCGGGCATCATCAAGATGGTCCACGCGCTGCGTGACGGCGTCATGCCGCGGACTCTGAACGTCGACGCGCCGACGCCCGAGGTGGACTGGTCCGCCGGTTCGGTGGAGCTGCTGACGGAGGCCCGGGACTGGCCGGAGGTCGGGCGTCCGCGCCGGGCGGCCGTGTCCTCGTTCGGCATCAGCGGCACCAACGCGCATGTGGTGCTGGAGCAGGCTCCGGTGGAGGAGCCGGCGGAGGCCGTCGCGGTCACCGTCGACGCTCCGGTGTCGTGGGTGGTGTCGGGCAAGTCCGAGGCTGCGCTGCGGAATCAGGCCGCGCGGCTGGCTTCCTTCGTGGGGGAGCGGCCGGAGCTTTCGCCGGTGGATGTCGGGTACTCGCTGGCGGCGTCGCGGGCGCGCTTCGACCACCGTGCGGTCGTCTCGGGTACGAGCCGGGACGAGTTGCTGGCGGGCCTTTCCGCGCTGACCGCGGGGTCGGTCGTCTCCGGTGGTGCACTGGCGTTCCTGTTCACGGGGCAGGGGAGTCAGCGGGCGGGGATGGGGCGTGAGCTGTACGCGGCGTTCCCGGTGTTCGCCGCTGCCTTCGACGAGGTGTGCGCCCGCTTCGAATTCCCGTTGAAGGACGTGGTGTTCGAGGCTTCGGAGCTGCTGGACCAGACGGCTTACACGCAGGCGGCGCTGTTCGCCGTCGAGGTCGCGTTGTTCCGCCTGGTCGAGTCCTGGGGTCTGAAGCCCGACTTCCTGGTCGGTCACTCTGTCGGTGAGATCGCTGCTGCACACGTTGCCGGTGTGCTGTCGCTGGAGGATGCGGCGAAGCTGGTGGAGGCGCGTGGCCGTCTGATGCAGGCGCTGCCCGTCGGTGGTGCGATGGCGGCCATCGAGGCGACCGAGGCCGAGGTGCTGCCGCTGTTGGCCGGCCGGGAAGCCGAGATCGCCGTGGCCGCCGTCAACGGGCCTTCCTCGGTGGTGGTTTCGGGCGACGAGGCCACTGTCCTTGAGGTGCTGGAGCACTGGAAGGCCAAGGGCCGTCGGGGTCGTCAGCTGCGGGTGAGCCACGCGTTCCACTCGCCGCACATGGAGCCCATGCTGTCCGAGTTCCGCGCGGTCGCGTCCGAACTCGCCTACTCAGAGCCGAAGTTCTCCGTCGTCTCCAATGTCACGGGCGAACTCGCCACCGAGCTGACCTCGCCCGAGTACTGGGTGCGCCACGTCCGCGAGGCTGTGCGCTTCGCCGACGGCATCGCCTACCTCGCCGCTCAGGGCGTGACCAAGTTCCTGGAGCTGGGCCCCGACGGCACCCTGTCCGCTCTCGCCCAGGGCGTCCTGGCCGACGCGGAGGACTCGGTGTTCGCCCCGGTCCTGCGCAAGGACCGCCCCGAGGCGCTGTCCTTCACCCAGGCCGTCACCGGCCTCCACGCCCGCGGCGCCGAACTCGACTGGGACGGCGTGTTCGCCGGTCGCGGCGCGGGCCGTGTCGACCTGCCGACGTACGCCTTCCAGCACCAGCACTTCTGGCTGGAGCAGACGGCGCCCACCGGCAGCCTGGCACCCGCCGGGCTGACCTCGGTCGAGCACCCGATCCTCGGCGCGGCGGTGTCCCTGCCGGCCACCGGAACGGTTCTGCTGACCGGCCGCCTCTCCCTCCAGTCGCACGCCTGGCTCGCCGATCACGAGCTGCTGTCCGCCGCCGTGGTGCCCGGCTCGGTCTTCGTGGAGCTGGCGACGGCCGCCGGTGACCAGGTCGGTGCCGGGGCCCTGCGGGAGCTGGCGCTCCAGGCCCCGCTCGTTCTGCCCGAGCAGGGCGGAGTCGCCCTGCGGGTGGCCGTGGACGGCGCCGACGAGGAGGGCTTCCGTCCGGTCGCGGTCTACTCCCGCGACGAGGCGGCCGGGATCGACGAGCCGTGGGTGTGCCACGCGACCGGCCGGGTGGGCGGCGGCGCGCCGGCCGTCGGGATCGACCTGTCGGTCTGGCCGCCGCAGGGCGCGCGCGAGGTGGACGTGGAGTCGCTGTACGGGCGCCTCGCGCAGGCGGGTCTGGCCTACGGCCCGGCCTTCCAGGGCGTGCGCGCGGCCTGGCAGCTCGGCGACGCCCACTACGCGGAGGTCGAGCTTCCCGAGGGCGTGTCGGCGGAGGGCTTCGGCCTTCACCCCGCGCTGCTGGACGCTGCTCTCCAGGTGCTGCCGCTGGACGGGCGGGCGGCCAGGATCGCCTCCGGGTGGACCGGCGTCTCCCTCTTCGCCACCGGTGCGACCGCTCTGCGGGTGCGGCTCTCGGGCGGCTCGCTGATCGCCGTGGACGCCTCGGGCGAGCCCGTCCTCGCTGTTGGGGCGGTGTCCTGGCACGAGCCGACGGCCGACGAACTCGCCCTCGGCGGGGACGTGTTCCGCGACGCGCTGTTCCGGCTGGACTGGTCGGCGCTGGCGCTGCCCGCCGCCGGTACCGCCTCGTGGGCGGTGCTCGGCGAGGCGGACGGCGCTCTCGCCGGTGGCGCCGCGTTCGCCGGACCGGCGGAGCTGGCCGCGGCCGGCTCGGTGCCGGAGCTGGTGTTCGTGCCGGTGGCGTCGTCCGAGGGCGACGACCTGGTGGCCGCTGTCCACTGGTCGGCGCTGGACGCGCTGGCGCTGGTGCAGGGCTGGCTGGCGGAGGAGCGCCTCGCGGACTCGCGTCTGGTGTTCGTCACCCGTGGCGCGGTCGCCGTGGCCGGGGGTGTCGAGGACCTGGTCAACGCGCCGGTCTGGGGTCTGGTGCGTTCCGCCCAGGCGGAGAACCCGGACCGCTTCGTCCTGGTCGACGCCGACCGCGGTCTCGGCGAGCTGGGGGCCGACCGGCTGCTGGCCGCCGTCGCCACGGGCGAGGAGCAGGTGGCCCTGCGCGGCGGCAAGGCCTTCGTGCCGCGCCTGGTCCGTACGCCGGTTGCCGGGGGCGGGTTCGAGCTGGACGCGGCCGGCACGGTGCTGGTCACCGGCGGTACGGGTGCGCTGGGTTCGCTGGTCGCGCGCCACCTGGTCACCGAGCACGGCGTCCGTCACCTCATCCTGACCAGCCGTCGCGGCCTCGCCGCCGAGGGTGCGCGGGAACTGGCGGACGAGCTGGTCGAGTTGGGCGCGGCCGAGGTGGAGGTCGCCGCGTGCGACGCCGCCGACCGGGAGGCGCTCGCCGCTCTCCTGGCCACCGTTCCCGCCGGGCACCCGCTCACCGCGGTCGTGCACACGGCCGGTGTGCTGGACGACGGCGTGATCGGTTCGCTCACCCCGGAGCGGTTCGCGGCGGTGCTGCGCCCGAAGGTGGACGCGGCGCTCAACCTGCACGAGCTGACCCGTGAGCTGGACCTGTCGGCGTTCGTGCTGTTCTCCTCCGCCGCCGGTGTCTTCGGCGACGCCGGTCAGGCCAACTACGCGGCGGCGAACACCTTCCTGGACGCGCTCGCCTCCTACCGCCGCTCGCAGGGCCTGGCCGCCACCTCGCTGGCCTGGGGCTTCTGGGAGCAACGCAGCGGCCTCACCGGTCACCTCTCGCAGGCCGACACGGAGCGCATCAAGCGCTCGGGCATGGTGCCGATCTCCTCGGAGTTCGGCATGGCGCTGCTCGACGCCGCTCTCCGGGCCGACACGGCCGCGCTGGTGCCGATGCCGCTGGACCTGGCCGCCCTGCGCCGCCAGGGCGCGGCTGCTCTGCCGGGGCTGCTGCACGGCCTGGTCGGTGCGCCCGTCCGCCGCGTCGCGAGCGGGAGGGCGGCCCGCGCCGACTCCTCGTCGCTGGGCCGCCGGCTCGCCGGGCTCGCCGAGGACGAGCAGAACAGCGTGCTGTTCGACCTGGTCCGTGCGCACGTCGCCGCCGCGCTCGGCCACAGCGGCGGGGAGGCGATCGCGCCCAAGCGCGCGTTCAAGGAGCTGGGCTTCGACTCGCTCACCGCGGTCGAGCTGCGCAACCGCCTCAACGCGGAGACCGGGCTGAAGCTGCCGGCGACGCTGGTGTTCGACTACCCGACGCCCGCCGCCCTGGTGGACTTCCTGCGGGCGGAGGTGGTCGGCGCGGCCCCGGTGGTCGCATCGGCCGCCGCCCGTACGGTCACCGCCGCCGAGGACCCGATCGTGATCGTCGGCATGAGCTGCCGCTTCGCGGGCGGGGTGACCTCCCCCGAGGAGCTGTGGCAGCTGGTGGCCGACGGCCGCGACGGCCTGGTGCCGTTCCCGGCCGAGCGCGGCTGGGACGTCGAGGGCCTGTACGACCCGGACCCGGCCACGGCCGGCACGACCTACGTCCGGGTCGGCGGCTTCCTGGAGAGCGCGGGGGACTTCGACCCGGCGTTCTTCGGGATCTCGCCGCGCGAGGCGCTGGCCACCGACCCGCAGCAGCGCCTGCTGCTGGAGGCGGCCTGGGAGGCGCTGGAGAGCGCCGGGATCGACCCGAACGAGCTTCAGGGCAGCCAGACCGGTGTCTTCGCCGGTGTGATGGCCACCGACTACTTCCCCGGCCTCCAGTCCGTCCCCGAGGAGCTTGAGGGCTACCTCAGCACGGGCACCTCCGGCAGCGTCGCCTCCGGCCGCGTCTCGTACGCGCTGGGCCTGGAGGGCCCGGCGGTGTCGGTGGACACGGCGTGCTCGTCCTCGCTGGTCGCGCTGCACCTGGCGGTGCAGTCGCTGCGGCAGGGCGACTGCTCGATGGCCCTGGTCGGCGGCGTCACCGTGATGGCCGGGCCGGACACCTTCGTGGACTTCTCGCGCCAGCGCGGTCTGGCCTCCGACGGCCGGATCAAGGCCTTCGCGGCGGCCGCCGACGGCACCAACTGGGGCGAGGGCGTGGGCATGCTGCTCGTGGAGCGGTTGTCGGACGCGCGGCGCAGCGGGCACAAGGTGCTTGCGGTGGTGCGGGGTTCGGCGGTGAACCAGGACGGTGCGTCGAACGGTCTGACGGCGCCGAACGGTCCCTCGCAGCAGCGGGTGATCCGGCAGGCGCTGGCGGGTGCCGGGCTTGCGGCCACCGAGGTGGACGTGGTGGAGGCGCACGGGACGGGTACCCGTCTGGGCGACCCGATCGAGGCGCAGGCGCTGCTGGCCACCTATGGCCAGGAGCGTGAGGGCGGCGAGCCGCTCTGGCTGGGCTCGGTGAAGTCCAACATCGGCCACACACAGGCCGCAGCCGGTGTCGCCGGCGTGATCAAGATGATCAAGGCGATGCAGGAGGGCCACCTGCCGCAGACCCTGAACGTCGACGGGCCCACGCCCGAGGTGGACTGGTCCGCGGGTTCGGTGGAGCTGCTGACGGAGGCGCGGGACTGGCCGAAGGTCGGGCGTCCGCGCCGGGCCGGTGTGTCCTCGTTCGGCCTGAGCGGGACCAACGCGCACGTGATCCTGGAGCAGGCGCCCGTCGAGAAGGCCGTCGAGGCCGACGAGGTGACGGTCGACGCTCCGGTGTCGTGGGTGGTGTCGGGCAAGTCGGAGGCGGCGCTGCGGGCGCAGGCCGGGCGGCTGGCTTCCTTCGTCGGGGAGCGGCCGGAGCTGTCGCCGGTGGACGTCGGCTTCTCGCTGGCGGTGTCGCGGGCGCGCTTCGACCACCGTGCGGTGGTGTCGGGCGGGAACCGGGAGGAACTGCTGGCGGGTCTTGCGGGGCTGGCGGCTGGTGAGTCGGGTACGGAGACTGTCGCTTACGGGAAGCTGGCGTTCCTGTTCACGGGGCAGGGGAGCCAGCGGGCGGGGATGGGCCGGGAGCTGTACGAGGCGTTCCCGGTGTTCGCCGCCGCCTTCGACGAGGTGTGTGTCAGGTTCGAATTCCCGTTGAAGGACGTGGTGTTCGAGGCTTCGGAGCTGCTGGACCAGACCGCGTACACGCAGGCGGCGCTGTTCGCCGTCGAGGTCGCGCTGTTCCGCCTGGTGGAGTCGTGGGGTCTGAAGCCCGACTTCCTGGTCGGTCACTCCGTGGGTGAGATCGCTGCTGCACACGTTGCCGGTGTGCTGTCGCTGGAGGATGCGGCGAAGCTGGTGGAGGCGCGTGGCCGGCTGATGCAGGCGCTGCCCGAGGGCGGCACGATGGCGGCGATCCAGGTCACCGAGGCCGAGGTGCTGCCGCTGCTGGCGGGCCGGGAGTCGGAGATCGCTGTCGCGGCGGTCAACGGGCCTTCCTCGGTGGTGGTTTCGGGTGACGAGGCCGCTGTGCTTGAGGTGCTGGAGTACTGGAAGAGCGAGGGCCGCAAGGGCCGTCAGCTGCGGGTGAGTCACGCGTTCCACTCGCCGCGGATGGAGCCGATGCTGGCCGAGTTCCGCGCCGTGGCGTCCGAACTCACTTACTCGGAGCCGCAGTTCGCGGTGGTCTCCAACGTGACCGGTGAGCCGGCGACCGAGCTGACGTCCCCCGAGTACTGGGTGCGCCACGTCCGTCAGGCTGTGCGCTTCGCCGACGGCATCGCGTACCTGGCCGCCCAGGGCGTCACCGACTTCCTGGAGCTGGGCCCCGACGGCACCCTGTCGGCCCTCGCCCAGGAGATCACGGACGGCCACTTCGCCCCGGTCCTGCGCAAGGACCGCCCCGAGACCCAGACCTTCACCCAGGCCGTCACCGGCCTGCACACCCGGGGCGCGGTGCTCGACTGGGACGGCGTCTTCGCCGGTCGCGGCGCACGCCGTGTCGACCTGCCGACGTACGCCTTCCAGCACGAGCACTTCTGGCTGAAGGTGACGTCCTCCGGCACCGGTGACGCCACCGGTCTGGGCCAGGCCGCGACGGGGCACCCGCTGCTGGGCGCGGCGATCGCTCTGCCGGACTCGGACGGCGTGCTGCTGACGGGCCGGGTGTCGCTCCAGTCGCACACGTGGCTTGCCGAGCACACGCTGCTGGGCGCGGCCGTGGTGCCGTCGTCGGCGTTGGTGGAGCTGGCGATCCACGCCGGTGACCAGGTCGGCGCCGGGGCGCTCCGGGAGCTGACGCTGCCGGCCCCGCTCGTCCTGCCCGAGCGCGGTGGTGTCGCTCTGCGGGTGACCGTCCAGGCGGACGAGGACGCCGGCGGTCACGCGGTGCGGGTGTTCTCCCGCGCCGAGGACGCCGAGGCGGACGAGCCGTGGGCGCTCAACGCGACCGGCATGCTGACCGATTCCGTCGCTGCCGGGTCCTTCGACCTGTCGGTCTGGCCGCCGAAGGGTGCCCAGCCGGTGGTGTCGGAGCTGCCGGGAGTCCGGGCCGCCTGGCGGCTCGCCGGTGACCTCTTCGTCGAGGTCGTGCTCCCCGAGGGCGTGTCGGCGGAGGGCTTCGGCCTTCACCCCGCGCTGCTGGAGGCGGCCCTCCAGGTGCTGCCGCTGGACGGGCGGGCGGCCAGGATCGCCTCCGGGTGGACCGGCGTCTCCCTCTTCGCCACCGGTGCGACCGCTCTGCGGGTGCGACTGTCGGGCGGCTCGCTGGACGCGTCGGACGAGTCGGGCTCGCCGGTGTTCTCGGCGGCGGCGATCGGCTGGCGCGAGGCGTCGGCGGACGAGCTGGTGGCGGCCCGGCGTGGTGAGTTCCACGACGCGCTGTTCCGGGTGGAGTGGCAGGAGACCGCGGCCGTGGCGGCGGGTGCCGCCGGTCCGGCGGCGGTGATCGGTTCCACCGGCCGTACCGGATTCACCGGTTTCGCGGGGCTCACGGAGCTGGCCGAGGCGGGCGCCGTGCCGGGCGTGGTGTTCGTGTCGCCGGCCGTCGCCGGAACAGCCGGTGCGGACACGGCGGACACGGCGGACGAGGCCCGTGGGGCGGTTCACCGGGCGCTGGGCCTGTTGCAGGGCTGGCTGGCCGAGGAGCGCTTCGCCGACTCGCGTCTGGTGTTCGTCACCCGTGGCGCGGTCGCCGTGGCCGGGGGTGTCGAGGACCTGGTCAACGCGCCGGTCTGGGGTCTGGTGCGTTCCGCCCAGGCGGAGAACCCGGACCGCTTCGTCCTGGTCGACACCGACCGCGGCTTCGACGCCCTGCGCGCCGACCGGCTGCTGGCCGCCGTCGCCACGGGCGAGGAGCAGGTGGCCCTGCGCGGCGGCAAGGTCCTTGTCCCGCGCCTGGCCCGCTTCGCCCCGGAGACCGGCGACCGTGCCGGGTCCGGCGACGGTGCCGACGCCGTGAACGACGCCGTGATCGACGCGGCCGGCACGGTGCTGATCACCGGTGGCACCGGCTCGCTCGGCGCCCTGATCGCCCGCCACCTGGTCACCGAGCACGGCGTCCGCCGCCTCGTGCTGACCAGCCGTCGCGGCCTGGCCGCCGAGGGTGCGCGGGAACTGGCGGACGAGCTGGTCGAGTTGGGCGCGGCCGAGGTGGAGGTCGCCGCGTGCGACGCCGCCGACCGGGAGGCGCTCGCCGCCCTGCTGGCCACCGTCCCCGCCGAGCACCCGCTCACCGGCGTCGTGCACACCGCCGGTGTGCTGGACGACGGCGTGATCGACTCGCTCACCCCCGAGCGGCTCGACACGGTGCTGCGTCCGAAGGTGGACGCGGCGGTCAACCTGCACGAGCTGACCCGCGAGCTGGACCTGTCCGTCTTCGCACTGTTCTCCTCCGCCGCCGGTGTCTTCGGCGAGGCCGGTCAGGGGAACTACGCGGCCGCGAACACCTTCCTGGACGCGCTCGCCTCCTACCGCCGCGCGCAGGGCCTGGCCGCCACCTCGCTGGCCTGGGGCTTCTGGGAGCAGCGCAGCGGCATCACCGGTCACCTCTCGCAGGCCGACCTCGAACGCATGCGGCGGGCCGGCACCATCCCGCTCCCCTCGGAGCTGGGGCTCGCGATGTTCGACGCCGCCGTGCGCGGCACCGAGCCGACCCTCGTCCCGATCCCGCTGGACATCACCGGGCTGCGCGCCCAGGGCGCCCCGGTGCCCGCGCTGCTGCACCGACTGGTCGGCGCCCCCGCGCGCCGCACCGTCCGCACCGGGCCCGCGGTGGGCGGTTCGGACCTGGCGACGCGCCTGGCCGCACTGACCCCCGGCGAGCGGGACGCGGCGCTGCTCACCCTGGTGCAGACCCACGTCGCGGCGGTGCTCGGCCACGGCGGGGCGCACACCGTCGAGGTCGGCCGGCCGTTCAAGGAGCTGGGCTTCGACTCGCTGACCGCCGTCGAGCTGCGCAACCGGCTCAACGGCGCCACCGGCCTGCGCCTCCCGGCCACGCTGGTGTTCGACTACCCGACGCCGGCCGCGCTGGTGGAGTTCGTCCGCGCGGAGGTGCTCGGCGACGGGGACGACCAGGCGGCGGTCGCCGTCGAGGCCGTGGCCGTCACCCCGGGTGTGGCCGACGACCCGATCGTGATCGTCGGCATGAGCTGCCGCTACCCGGGCGGCGCCGGCTCGCCCGAGGAGCTGTGGCAACTGCTCCTCGCGGGCCGGGAGGGCCTGACGGACTTCCCGACCGACCGCGGCTGGGACCTGGACACCCTCTTCGACGCCGACCCCGACCGGGCCGGCACGACCTACGCGCGGGTCGGCGGCTTCCTGGAGAGCGCGGGCGACTTCGACCCGGCGTTCTTCGGGATCTCGCCGCGCGAGGCGCTGGCCACCGACCCGCAGCAGCGCCTGCTGCTGGAGGCGTCGTGGGAGGCGCTGGAGGACGCCGGGATCGACCCGGTGTCGGTGCGCGGCAGCCAGACCGGCGTGTTCGCCGGTGTCATGAGCTCGGACTACTACGCGGGCCGGGACGCCGCGCCGGAGGGCCTGGAGGGCTACCTCGGCACCGGCAACTCGGGCAGCGTGGCCTCCGGCCGGATCTCCTACACCCTGGGCCTGGAGGGCCCGGCGGTGTCGGTGGACACGGCGTGCTCGTCCTCGCTGGTGGCCCTGCACCTGGCGGTGCAGTCGCTGCGCCAGCGGGAGTGTGCGCTCGCCCTGGTCGGCGGTGTGACGGTCATGGCGACGCCGGAGACCTTCGTGGACTTCTCGCGGCAGCGCGGTCTGGCGCCCGACGGCCGGATCAAGGCCTTCGCGGCGGCGGCCGATGGCACGGGCTGGGCCGAGGGTGTCGGCATGCTGCTCGTGGAGCGGTTGTCGGACGCGCGGCGCAGCGGGCACAAGGTGCTTGCGGTGGTGCGGGGTTCGGCGGTGAACCAGGACGGTGCGTCGAACGGTCTGACGGCGCCGAACGGTCCCTCGCAGCAGCGGGTGATCCGGCAGGCGCTGGCGGGTGCCGGGCTTGCGGCCACCGAGGTGGACGTGGTGGAGGCGCACGGGACGGGTACCCGACTGGGCGACCCGATCGAGGCGCAGGCGCTGCTGGCCACGTACGGTCAGGGCCGTGAGGGCGGCGAGCCGCTGTGGCTGGGCTCGGTGAAGTCCAACCTCGGCCACAGCCAGGCCGCTTCGGGCGTCGCCGGCGTGATCAAGATGGTCATGGCGATGCGGGAGGGCTACCTGCCGCAGACCCTGCACGTGGACGAGCCGACCCCCGAGGTCGACTGGTCGGCCGGCTCGGTGGAGCTGCTGACCGAGGCCCGCGCGTGGCCGGCGGTGGACCGGGCCCGGCGTTCCGCCGTCTCCTCCTTCGGTATCGGTGGCACCAACGCGCACGTGATCCTGGAGCAGGCTCCGGACAGCGCGCCGGTCGAGGTGGCGGAGGCCACCGTCACCGCTCCGGTGTCGTGGGTGGTGTCGGGCAGGACCGAGACCGCACTGCGGGACCAGGCCGCGCGGTTGGCTTCCTTCGTCGGGGAGCGGCCGGAGTTGTCGCTCACGGACGTCGGGTACTCGCTGGCGGTGTCGCGTGCCCGGTTCGAGCAGCGTGCGGTGGTCGCGGGTACGAGCCGGGAGGAGCTGCTGGCCGGGCTCGCAGGTCTGGCGAGCGGTGAGGCGTCCGGCGCTTCGGTGAGCCGTGGCAAGCTCGCGTTCCTGTTCACCGGACAGGGGAGCCAGCGGACGGGGATGGGCCGGGAGCTGTACGACGCCTTCCCGACCTTTGCCGCCGCCTTCGACGAGGTGTGCGCCAGGTTCGAATTCCCGTTGAGGGACGTGGTGTTCGAGGCTTCGGAGCTGCTGGATCAGACGGCGTACACGCAGGCGGCGCTGTTCGCCGTCGAGGTTGCGCTGTTCCGTCTGGTCGAGTCGTGGGGCTTGAAGCCCGACTTCCTGGTCGGTCACTCGGTCGGTGAGATCGCTGCTGCCCACGTCGCCGGGGTCCTTTCCCTGGACGATGCGGCGAAGCTGGTCGAGGCTCGTGGCCGGCTGATGCAGGCGCTGCCCGAGGGCGGCACCATGGCGGCGATCCAGGCCACTGAGGCCGAGGTGTTGCCCCTGCTGGCGGGCCGGGAGTCGGAGATCGCCGTCGCGGCGGTCAACGGGCCGACGTCGGTGGTGGTTTCGGGTGACGAGGCCGCAGTGCTTGAGGTGCTGGAGCACTGGAAGAGCGAGGGCCGCAAGGGCCGTCAGCTGCGGGTGAGCCACGCGTTCCACTCGCCGCGCATGGAGCCGATGCTGGCCGAGTTCCGCGCCGTGGCGTCCGAACTCGCCTACTCGGAGCCGAAGTTCGCCGTCGTCTCCAACGTCACGGGCGAACTCGCCACCGAACTGGCCTCGCCCGAGTACTGGGTGCGGCACGTCCGTCAGGCTGTGCGCTTCGCCGACGGCATCGCGTACCTGGCCGCCCAGGGCGTCACCGACTTCCTGGAGCTGGGTCCGGACGGAACCCTGTCGGCTCTGGCGCAGGAGATCACGGACGGCCACTTCGCCCCGGTCCTGCGCAGGGACCGCCCGGAGGCGCTGTCCTTCACCCAGGCCGTCACCGGTCTCCACGCCCGTGGCGCCGAACTGGACTGGGACGGCGTGTTCGCCGGTCGCGGCGCGCGCCGCATCGACCTGCCGACCTACGCCTTCCAGCACGAGCGCTTCTGGCTGGAGCCCGTCGCCACGCTCGGCAGCGCCACCGGTCTCGGCCAGGCCGCCACCGGGCACCCGCTGCTCGGTGCGGCGATCACACTGCCGGAGTCGGACACGGTGGTCCTCACCGGCCGGCTCTCCCTCCAGTCGCACGCCTGGCTGGCCGATCACACCGTGCTGGGCGCGGCGCTGCTGCCCTGGTCGGTGCTGGCCGAGCTGGCGGTGCACGCCGCCGACCAGGTCGGCTCCGGCGCCGTCGCGGAGCTGGCCGTGCAGGCGCCGCTGGTGCTGCCCGAGCGCGGCGGTGTCGCCGTGCGGGTGACGGTCGACCCGGCCGGCCCGGACGGGCGCCGTCGGGTGGCGGTCTTCTCGCAGCCGGACGACGCGGAGGCGGGCACGCCGTGGACGCGGCACGCCGAGGGCGCGCTGACCGGGGCCGCTCCGGCGGCCGGGTTCGACCTGGCGGCCTGGCCGCCGAAGGACGCCGAGGTGATCGAGACCGACGGCGTGTACGCCGATCTCGCCGGCCTCGGCGCCGTCCACGGCCCGGTGTTCCAGGGCCTGCGGGCCGCCTGGCGCCGTGGCGACGAGCTGTTCGCCGAGGTCGCCCTCCCCGAGGGCGTGGCGGTCGACGGCTTCGGCGTTCACCCGGCACTGCTCGACGCGGCCCTGCACCCCGTGCTGCTGGACGCGTTCACCGCGGCCGACGGCCGGATCGCCCTTCCCGCCGCCTGGAACGGCCTGACGCTGTTCGCCACCGGCGCCTCGCTGCTGCGGGTGCGCATCGTCCGCGGCGGTGAGGGAACGGAGGCCCTGTCGGTGCAGATCGCCGACGGCGCGGGCGCGCCCGTGGCGGCCGTCGCCTCGCTGGAGCGCCGCCCGGTGACCGCCGAGGGCCTGGCCGCGGGCCGTACCGGCTTCCACGAGTCGCTGTTCCAGTCGGAGTGGGCGGCGCTGCCGTTCGCCCCGGCCGCCGGCGGGAACGCCGGTGCCGGTGCCGACTGGGCGGTGCTCGGCGGCGACACCTGCGGCCTGCCGTTCGACGAGGTCACCTGGTACTCGGAGTTGGCGGAGATCGCGGCCGAGGAGGCCGTGCCCGAGCTGGTGTTCGTGCCGCTGGGCTCGACGACGCCGAACCGAGGGGACGCGTCCGAACTCGTTCGGGAGACCCACACCGCGCTGTACGGGGCCCTCGGTCTCGTCCAGGAGTGGCTGGCCGAGGAACGGTTCGCGGACTCGCGCCTGGTCGTCGTGACCCAGGGCGCCACGGCCACCGGGCCGGACGAGGACGTGACCGACCTGGCGCACGCCGCCGTGTGGGGCCTGCTCCGCTCGGCGCAGCGCGAGAACCCGGACCGGCTCGTCCTGCTGGACGTGCGCAGCAACGAGCTGACCGCCGAGCTGCTGGCGGCGGCCGTCGCCACCGGGGAGCCCGAGCTGGCGGTGCGCGGCACCCGGGTGTCGGCCCGCCGGCTGTCCAGGGTCCCGGTCGTCGGGGTGGGCACCGCCGTGCCGGCCGAGCTGGACCGCGCCGGCACCGCGCTGATCACCGGCGGCACCGGCACCCTCGGTGCCCTGGTGGCCCGCCACCTGGTCACCGGGCACGGGCTGCGCAACCTCGTGCTGACCAGCCGGCGCGGTCTCGACGCCGAGGGCGCCCCCGAGCTGGTGGCCGAGCTCACCGGGCTCGGCGCCCGGGTCGAGGTCGTCGCCTGCGACGTGACGGACCGTTCGGCGGTCGAGGCCCTGCTGAAGTCGGTTCCGGCCGAGCACCCGCTCACGGCCGTCGTCCACACCGCCGGTGTGATCGACGACGCCACGATCGGCTCGCTCAGCCCGGAGCGGCTCGGCCGGGTGCTGCGTCCCAAGGTCGACGCGGCGCTCCACCTGCACGAGCTGACGGAGTCCATGGGCCTGGCGGCCTTCGTGCTCTTCTCCTCGGCCGCCGCCATGTTCGGCGAGGCCGGGCAGGGCAACTACGTCGCGGGCAACACCTTCCTCGACGCCCTGGCCCAGCACCGCCGGGCCAGGGGGCTCGCGGGAGTCTCCCTCCAGTGGGGCTTCTGGGAGCAGCGCAGCGGCATCACCGGCCACCTCACCGAGGCCGACGTCCAGCGGATGGAGCGCGGCGGCATGCTGCCGCTCACGGCGGACCTGGGCATGGCGCTGTTCGACGCGGCCCACGTGTCGGGCCGCCCGGTGCTCTCGCCGATGCGCCTCGACTTCGCGAAGCTCCTCTCGGACGGCGCGGACGACCCGCTGCTGCGCGGGCTGCGCCGCGGCGCCGGCCGGCGCACGGCGGCCACCGGCGGGACCGCCACCGGTCCGGTGTCGCTCGCGGAGCGGCTCGCCGCCCTGCCGGGCGAGGAGCGGGACGCCGTGCTGACCGACCTGGTCGGCACCCACGTCGCGGTCGTCCTCGGCCACGGCGGCGGGGCCGCGCTGGAGCCGGGCCGCGCGTTCAAGGAGCTCGGCTTCGACTCGCTCACCGCGGTCGAGCTGCGCAACCGCCTCAACGCGGCCACCGGGCTGAAGCTGCCGGCGACGCTGGTCTTCGACTACCCGACGCCCGCCGCGCTCACCGCCCACCTGCGGGCCGAGCTGGTGCCGGACGACGCGGCGGACGACGCGGACCCGGAGGAGACCCGGATCCGCACCGCGCTCGCGGCCATCCCGCTGGACCGCTTCCGGGCCGCCGGCGTGCTGGACCTCCTGCTTGACCTGGCAAACCTCGGGGGTGGGGAGACGGCGGCCGAGGAGGCCGACGCGACCGGAGCGATCGACGGGATCGACGCGATGGACACCGAGGACCTGATCCGTATGGCGCTCGGAAACTCCGACTCCTGATGGCTGATGTGTGGAGCTCTTGATGACAACGTCCCAGGCACAACTCGTCGAGGCGCTGCGTGCGTCGATCAAGGAGACCGAGAGTCTCAAGCAGCAGAACCGGCAGCTCGTCGGCGCTGCGACCGAGCCGATCGCGATCGTCGGCATGGCCTGCCGCTACCCGGGCGGGGTCACCACGCCCGAGGAGCTGTGGCAGCTGATCGCGGACGGCACCGACGCGATCGCCGGGTTCCCGACGAACCGCGGCTGGGACGTCGAGGGCCTGTACGACCCGGACCCGGACGCGTTCGGCAAGTCCGTCTCGGTGGAGGGCGGATTCCTCTACGACGTGGGGGAGTTCGACCCGTCCTTCTTCGGGATCTCGCCGCGTGAGGCGCTGGCCATGGACCCGCAGCAGCGGCTGCTGCTGGAGGTCTCCTGGGAGGCGTTCGAGCGGGCCGGCATCGACCCGGCTTCCGTGCGGGGCAGCCAGACCGGTGTCTTCGCCGGCGTGATGACCTCGGACTACTACACCGGCTCCGTCCAGGCCATCGACAGCCTGGCGGGCTACCTCAGCACCGGGAACTCGGGCAGCGTCGCCTCCGGCCGGATCTCCTACACCCTGGGCCTGGAGGGCCCGGCGGTGTCGATCGACACGGCGTGCTCCTCCTCGCTGGTCGCGCTGCACCAGGCCGTGCAGGCGCTGCGGCGCGGCGAGTGCACGCTCGCGCTCGCGGGCGGCGTCACCGTGATGTCGACCCCGGACACCTTCCTGGAGTTCTCCCGCCAGCGCGGCCTGGCCGGCGACGGCCGCTGCAAGCCCTTCGCGGCGGCGGCGGACGGCACGGGCTGGGCCGAGGGCGTCGGCATGCTGCTCGTCGAGCGGCTGTCGGACGCGCGGCGCAACGGGCACCGGGTGCTGGCCGTCGTCCGGGGTACCGCCCTCAACCAGGACGGCGCCTCCAACGGCCTGACCGCGCCGAACGGCCCCGCGCAGCAGCGGGTCATCCGGCGGGCGCTGAGCAACGCCGGGCTGACCACCGGCGACGTGGACGTGGTCGAGGCGCACGGCACGGGCACCCGGCTGGGCGACCCGATCGAGGCCCAGGCGCTGCTGGCCACGTACGGCCAGGGCCGCGAGGGCGGCGAGCCGCTGTGGATCGGCTCGCACAAGTCCAACCTCGGCCACAGCCAGGCCGCTTCGGGTGTCGCGAGCATCATCAAGATGGTCTTCGCGATGCAGGAGGGCATCCTGCCGCAGACCCTGCACGTGGACGAGCCCACCCCCGAGGTGGACTGGTCGTCGGGCGCGGTCCGGCTGCTCACCGAGGCCCGGAAGTGGCCGGAGACCGAGCGGCCCCGGCGCTGCGCCGTCTCCTCCTTCGGGATGAGCGGCACCAACGCGCACGTGCTGCTGGAACAGGCTCCGGAGGCCGGGCCGGTCGGGATGACCGAGGTGACGGTCGACGCTCCGCTGCCGTGGGTGGTGTCGGGCAAGTCGGAGGCGGCGCTGCGGGCGCAGGCCGGGCGGCTGGCGGCGTTCGTGGAGCGGCGGCCGGAGCTGCCGCTCACGGACATCGGGTACTCGCTGGCGCTGTCGCGCTCCCGCTTCGACCACCGTGCGGTGGTGTCGGGTTCGAGCCGGGGCGAGCTGCTGGCCGGGCTGGCAGGCCTGGCGAGTGGCGAGGCGTCCGGCGGTTCGGTGAGCCGTGGCAAGGTGGCGTTCCTGTTCACGGGCCAGGGGAGCCAGCGGACCGGCATGGGGCGGGAGCTGTATGACGCGTTCCCGGTGTTCGCTGCGGCGTTCGACGAGGTGTGTGCCCGCTTCGAATTCCCGTTGAAGGACGTGGTGTTCGAGGCTTCGGAGCTGCTGGACCAGACCGCTTACACGCAGGCGGCGCTGTTCGCCGTCGAGGTCGCGCTGTTCCGTCTGGTGGATTCGTGGGGGCTGACTCCGGACTTCCTGGTGGGTCACTCCGTGGGTGAGATCGCGGCCGCGCATGTCGCGGGTGTGCTGTCACTGGCGGATGCGGCGAAGTTGGTCGAGGCGCGTGGCCGGCTGATGCAGGCGCTGCCCACGGGTGGTGCGATGGCTGCCGTCGAGGCGACCGAGGCCGAGGTGCTGCCGCTGCTGGCGGGCCGGGAGGCCGAGATCGCCGTGGCGGCGGTCAACGGGCCGACGTCGGTGGTGGTTTCGGGCGACGAGGCCGCTGTGCTTGAGGTGCTGGGGCACTGGAAGGCGCAGGGGCGTCGGGGGCGTCAGCTGCGGGTGAGCCACGCGTTCCACTCGCCGCGGATGGAGCCGATGCTGGCCGCGTTCCGCTCGGTCGCGTCCGAACTCACCTACTCCGAGCCGAAGTTCGCCGTCGTCTCGAATGTGACGGGTGAGCTGGCGACCGAGCTGACCTCGCCCGAGTACTGGGTGCGCCACGTCCGCCAGGCCGTTCGCTTCGCCGACGGCGTCGAGTATCTGGCGGAGCAGGGTGTCACCACGTTCCTGGAGCTGGGTCCGGACGGCACCCTGTCGGCTCTGGCGCAGGAGATCACCGAGGGCCACTTCGCCCCCGTCCTGCGCAAGGACCGCCCCGAGGCGCTGTCCTTCACCGAAGCCGTCACCGGCCTGCACGCCCGTGGCGCGTCGCTCGACTGGGACGGCGTGTTCGCCGGTCGCGGCGGCCGGCGGGTGGACCTGCCGACCTACGCGTTCCAGCGCGAGCGGTTCTGGCTCGGTTCGACGGCTGCGGCCGCGGACGTGACCAGCCTTGGTCTCGGGAGCACCGGTCATCCGCTGCTGGGTGCGGTGGTTGATCTGCCGGGCTCGGACGGTGTGGTGCTGGCCGGTCGGGTGTCGTTGCAGTCGCACGGGTGGCTGGGTGAGCACCGGGTGCACGGTGTGGCGGTGGTGCCGTCGTCCGCTCTGGTGGAGCTGGCGGTGCACGCCGGTGACCAGGTCGGTGCGGGCACGGTCGAGGAACTGACCGTCCACGCGCCGCTGGTGCTGCCCGAGCAGGGCGGCGTCGTGTTGCGGGTGTCGGTGGACGAGGCCGGCGAGGACGGCCGTCGTCAGGTGCGGATCTTCTCCCGTCCGGACGGTGCCGGTGACGGGACCGAGTGGACGGTGCATGCGGTGGGTGTGGTGTCGGTGGTGTCGGAGGGGCCGGCGTTCGATCTGTCGGTGTGGCCGCCGGTGGGCGCGCGGGTTGTGGGGGAGGGGGTGTGGTCGGTCGGTGATGAGGTGTTCGCCGAGGTCGCGCTCGCTGATGGTGTGTCGGTGGAGGGGTTTGTCGTTCATCCGGGGCTGATCGAGTCGGCCGTGGGTGTGGCGGGGCCTGGTGCGGGGTGGTCGTGGTCGGGGGTGTCGGTCTTCGCGTCGGGTGCTTCGGTGCTGCGGGTGCGGGTGTCGGGCGATGCTGTGGTGGCGGCGGACGGTTCGGGTGTGCCGGTGTTCGCGGTGCGTTCGGTGGTGCGTCGTGAGGTGCCGGCGGGTGAGCTGTCGGTGGCCGGGGGCTTCGAGGAGTCGTTGTTCCGGGTCGAGTGGTCGGAGCTGAAGGCCGAGTCGGTTGCGGCTGGTGATTTCGCTGTTGTGGGTGAGGGGGGTCTGGCGGGGCTGGGTTCGTCGGTTCCGGGTGTGGTGTTCTTCCCGTTGGAGCCGGTGGCGGGTTCGGTTTCGGCGGATGTGGTGCGCGGGGCTGTGGTCCGGGCGTTGGGTGTGGTGCGGGAGTGGCTGGAGGACGCGCGGTTCGCGGGTTCGCGGCTGGTGTTCGTGACGCGTGGTGCGGTGGCCGGGGTCGAGGGCGAGGGTGTCGGGGATCTGGTACATGCTCCGGTGTGGGGTCTGGTGCGTTCGGCGCAGTCGGAGAACCCGGAGCGGTTCACGCTGTTGGACGTCGAGGACGTCGCGCCGGTGTGGGAGCGGTTGACCGGGGCGGTGTCGTCGGGTGAGCCGCAGCTGGCGGTGCGTGACGGCAGCGTGAGGGTGCCGCGTCTGGTGCGGGTGCCGTCGTCCTTGGCCGCGGAGCCGGTGGAGTTCGATCCGTCCGGGACGGTGCTGGTCACCGGTGCCGGCACGCTGGGCGGCCTGGTGGCCCGCCACCTCGTCACCGAGCACGGCGTGCGGCACGTGGCGCTGACCAGCCGCCGCGGCGCCGCGGCAGCCGGTGCGCGCGAACTGACGGAGGAGCTGCTCGAACTGGGCGCCGCCACCGTCGAGTTCGCCGCCTGCGACGCCGCCGACCGCGACGCCCTCGCCGGCCTCCTGTCCACCATCCCCGCCGAGCGTCCGCTGACCGCCGTGTTCCACACGGCCGGCGTGCTGGACGACGGCCTGGTGGCCTCGCTGTCGCCGGAGCGGCTGGAGGCGGTGCTGCGCCCGAAGGTGGACGCGGCGTACAACCTGCACGAGCTGACCCGGGACCTGGATCTCGCCGCCTTCGGGCTGTTCTCGTCCTCGGCGGGCCTGTTCGGCGACGCCGGTCAGGGCAACTACGCGGCCGCCAACACCTTCCTGGACGCCCTGGCGGAGCAGCGCCGGGCGGAGGGCCTGGTCGCGAGTTCGCTCCAGTGGGGCTTCTGGGAGCAGCGCAGCGGTATCACCGAGGGCCTGTCGGACGCGGACGTCGAGCGGATCCGTCAGGCGGGGATGAGCCCGCTGCCGACCGGGCGCGGTCTCGAACTGCTGGACGTCGTGCTGTCCGCAGGGCTCGCCGTCGCCTCCCCGATGGGACTGGAGCCGGACCGGATCCAGCCGAGCGACGGACCGGACTTCGCGATCCTGCGCAAGCTCGTCCGGACGCCGGTGCGGCGCGTGGCGCAGGCCGGCACGGGCACCGGCAGCGGCCCGGTGTCGCTGGGCGACCGGCTGGCCGGCCGCCCGGCGGCCGAGCAGCTGGAGTACCTGCTCGACCTCGTGGTGTCGAACGTCGCCGAGGTCCTGCGGCACGCGGGCTCGGGCGCGATCGAGCCCGAGCGGAGCTTCAAGGAACTGGGCTTCGACTCGCTGACGGCGGTCGAGCTGCGCAACCGGCTCAACACCCTCACCGGACTGCGTCTGCCCGCGACCCTGATCTTCGACTACCCCACCCCGGCGGACCTGGCGCAGTACCTGCTCGCCGAGGTCGGCGGTGCCGCCGAGCCCGCTGTCGCGCCTGTCGGTTCGGTGCTGTCGGAGCTGGACCGGCTGGAGTCCGCGATCGCCGCCGCCTCGCCCGAGGGCGAGGAGGCCGCGCGGATCACGGACCGGCTGCAGGCCGCGCTGGCCAGGTGGAACGAGGTCCAGAGCACGGCCCTCGGGGCCGAGCACGGGAACGACGACCTCGAGTCGGCCACGGCCGACGAGATCCTGGACATCATCCAGCGGGAGTTCGGCGGGGCGTAGTGCCATGGCGAGCCCGGACGGCCACGCGCCGTCCGGGCCGCCGTTCTGTTCTCAGGGGGACGGACGGGCCGAACCCGGGCCCGTCCGCCGAAGATTGACGTCGATAGGTGATGCGGAAATGGCGCAAGACGTGAAGCTGCTGGAAAACCTCAAGTTCGTGACCGCGGAGCTGCGCCGAACTCGCAATCGCCTGATCGAGGTCGAGGAGGCCGGGCGGGAGCCGATCGCGATCGTCGGCATGGCCTGCCGCTTCCCGGGCGGGGTGGGCTCGCCGGAGGAGCTGTGGCAGCTGGTCGCGGGCGGCGGCGACGCGATCGCCGACTTCCCGCAGGGTCGCGGCTGGGACCTGGAGGAGCTCTACGACCCGGACCCCGACCGGCCCGGCACCACCTACGTCCACCAGGGCGGCTTCCTGAAGGACGTCGAGGCCTTCGACCCGGCGTTCTTCGGGATCTCGCCGCGCGAGGCCGTCGCCATGGACCCGCAGCAGCGGCTCGCGCTGGAGGTCTCGTGGGAGGCGCTGGAGCGCGCGGGCATCGACCCGGCCTCGCTCAAGGGCAGCCCGACCGGGGTGTACCTCGGCGTGATCCACAACGAGTACGGCTGCATCCTCCCGACAGTGCCGGCCGACCTCGAACCGTTCCTCTCGAACGGCAACGTCAACAGCGTGGCCTCCGGCCGCATCTCCTACAGCCTCGGCCTCCAGGGCCCGGCGGTCAGCCTGGACACCGCCTGCTCCTCCTCGCTGGTGACCCTGCACCTGGCCGCGCAGGCGCTGCGGCGCGGCGACTGCACCCTCGCGCTCGCGGGCGGTGTGCAGGTCCAGGCGACGCCGATCTCCTTCACGGACTTCTCCCGCCAGCGCGGTCTCGCCGAGGACGGCCGGATCAAGGCCTTCGCGGAGGCCGCCGACGGCACCATCTGGGGCGAGGGCGTCGGAATGCTGGTGCTGGAGCGGCTGTCCGAGGCGCGCCGAAACGGCCACAAGGTCCTTGCCGTCCTGCGGGGTTCGGCCGTCAACCAGGACGGCGCGTCCAACGGTCTGACCGCCCCGAACGGCCCTTCGCAGCAGCGCATGGTCCGGCAGGCGCTGGCCGACGCGGGCCTGTCCACGGGTGACGTGGACGTGGTCGAGGCGCATGGCACCGGCACCACGCTCGGTGACCCGATCGAGGCGCAGGCGCTGCTGGCCACGTACGGGCAGGGCCGGGAGGCGGGCCGCCCGTTGTGGCTCGGCTCGATCAAGTCCAACATCGGTCACACCCAGGCCGCCGCCGGTGTCGCCGGTGTGATCAAGATGGTGATGGCGCTGCGTGAAGGCGTCATGCCGCAGACGCTGCACGTGGACCGGCCGTCGACCAAGGTCGACTGGTCGGCGGGCTCGGTCGAGCTGCTGACCGAGAACCGCGAGTGGCCCGAGGCCGGGCGCCCGCGCCGGGCCGGTGTGTCCTCGTTCGGCCTGAGCGGGACCAACGCGCACGTGATCCTGGAGGAGGCTCCGGTGGAGGAGCCGGCGGAGGCCGTCGCGGTCACTGTCGACGCTCCGGTCGCGTGGGTGGTGTCGGGCAAGTCGGAGGCGGCGCTGCGGGCGCAGGCCGGGCGGCTGGCGGCGTTCGTGGGGGAGCGGCCGGAGCTGTCGCCGGTGGATGTCGGCTTCTCGTTGGCGGTGTCGCGGGCGCGGTTCGACCACCGTGCGGTGGTGTCGGGTGCGAGTCGGGAGGAGCTGCTGGCCGGGCTGGCAGGTCTGGCGAGTGGTGAAGTGTCCGGCGCTTCGGTGGGCCGTGGCAAGCTCGCGTTTCTGTTCACGGGGCAGGGGAGCCAGCGGGCGGGGATGGGCCGGGATCTGTACGAGGCGTTCCCGACCTTTGCCGCCGCCTTCGATGAGGTGTGTGCCAGGTTCGAATTCCCGTTGAAGGACGTGGTGTTCGAGGCTTCGGAGCTGCTGGACCAGACGGCTTACACGCAGGCGGCGCTGTTCGCCGTCGAGGTGGCGTTGTTCCGTCTGGTGGAGTCGTGGGGTCTGAGGCCCGACTTCCTGGTGGGCCACTCGGTCGGTGAGATCGCCGCTGCCCATGTCGCCGGGGTCCTTTCCCTGGGCGACGCCGCGAAGTTGGTCGAGGCGCGTGGCCGGCTGATGCGGGCCCTGCCCGTCGGTGGTGCGATGGCGGCCATCGAGGCGACCGAGGCCGAGGTGTTGCCGCTGTTGGCGGGCCGGGAGTCGGAGATCGCCGTGGCGGCGGTCAACGGGCCGACGTCGGTGGTGGTTTCGGGTGACGAGGCCGCTGTCCTGGAGGTGTTGGAGCACTGGAAGGAGCAGGGTCGTCGGGGTCGTCAGCTGCGGGTGAGTCACGCGTTCCACTCGCCGCGGATGGAGCCGATGCTGGCCGAGTTCCGCGCGGTCGCGTCCGAACTCGCCTACTCCGAGCCGAAGTTCGCCGTGGTCTCCAACGTCACGGGTGAACTCGCCACCGAGCTGACCTCGCCCGAGTACTGGGTGCGCCACGTCCGTCAGGCTGTGCGCTTCGCCGACGGCGTCGCGTACCTCGCCGCTCAGGGCGTCACCACGTTCCTGGAGCTGGGCCCGGACGGCACCCTGTCGGCCCTCGCCCAGGAGATCACCGAGGGCCACTTCGCCCCGGTCCTGCGCAAGGACCGGCCGGAGGCGCTGTCCTTCACCCAGGCCGTCACCGGTCTCCACACCCAGGGTGTGGCACTCGACTGGGAGGCCGTCTTCGCCGGTCGCGGCGCGCGCCGCACCGACCTGCCGACCTACGCCTTCCAGCACCAGCGCTTCTGGCTGGAGGGCGGTGCCTCCGCCGGTGACGCCGCCGGGCTCGGCCTGGTGGAGAGCGCGCACGCGCTGCTGGGTGCCGCGGTGACGCCCGCCGGTACCGACACCATGGTGTTCACCGGGCGGGTCTCGCTGCGGTCGCACCCGTGGCTGGCGGACCACGCGGTGATGGGGACGGTCCTGGTGCCGGGCACGGGCCTGGTGGAGCTGGCCGTGCACGCCGGTGACCAGGTCGGGTACGGCCAGGTCGAGGAACTGACCATCCAGGCGCCGCTGGTGCTCCCGGCGGCCGGCGCGTTGCAGGTGCAGGTCGTGGTGGGTGCGCCCGAGGCGTCCGGTCACCGTTCGGTGGGCGTCCACTCCCGCCCGGACGGCGCGGCTGAGGAGCCGTGGACGACACACGCCGTCGGCTCGCTCGGCGCGGCCGCCGTCACGGTCGAGGCCGATCTGCTGTCCTGGCCGCCGGCCGGGGCGGAGCAGATCGGGCTGGACGGGCTGTACGAGGGGCTGAACGAGCAGGGGTACGAGTACGGTCCGGTCTTCCGGGGCCTGCGCTCGGTGTGGGTGCGCGGCGAGGAGGTCTTCGCCGAGGTGGAGCTCGCGGAGGGCACCGCGACCCGCGGATTCTCCGTCCACCCGGCGCTGCTGGACTCCGCGCTGCACGCCTCGATCGTCGCCGTGAACCACCGGGTCGCGGCCGCCGCCGCCGATCCGGCGGCCGGCGGGGAGGAGGAACCCGAGGTCCGGCTTCCGTTCTCCTGGGCCGGTGTCACCTTCCACGCGGAGGGCGCCTCCCACCTGCGGGTGCGCCTGACCATGGACGAGGAGAAGCGGATCACCCTGGCCGCCGCCGATGCCACCGGCGCGCCGGTGGTCTCCGTGGAGGGCCTGGCGACCCGGCCGGTGTCCGCCCGGCAGCTGGCCTCGGCGGGCGGCGCGGCCCGCCCGCTGTACCACGTGGACTGGGTGCCGGCTCCGGCGGTCGCACCCGCCACGGGCAGCTGGGCGACGGTGGGCGAGGACGCGTTCGGCCTGCACGCCGCCCTGAAGAGCGTCGCGGGCGGGGTGTCGGTCCATCCGGGCCTCACCGAGCTGCTCGCGGCCGTCGAGGCGGGCGGGCAGGTGCCGGACGTGGTCTGCCTGCCGTGGGCCCCGGAGGGCTCGGCAGACACCCTGCCGACGCTCGCCGAGGACGCCAGGGCCGCGACCGTACGCGCCCTGGAGACGGTGCGAGGCTGGCTGGCGGCGGACCGGCTGGACGGGGCCCGGCTGCTGATGGTCACCCGTGGTGCGACGGCCGGGCGGGCCGACGCGGCGCCGACCGACCTGGTGCACGCGGCCCTGTGGGGTCTGGTGCGTTCGGCCGAGGCCGAGAACCCCGGACGGTTCGTCCTGCTGGACCTCGACCCGGACGGCGCCGAGTCCGTCGGGTACGATGTGCTGGCGCTGGCCGCCGCCTCCGTGGAGCCGGAACTGGCCCTGCGCGACGGCGTGCTGTACGTGCCGAAGCTGGCCCGCGTCGAGCCGTCCGCCGGGGCCGTGGCCTCCGAGGTCGACGCCGCCGAGGCCGCCGGGTCCGGCGCTCCCCGGTTCGACCCCGAGGGGACGGTGCTGATCACCGGCGGAACCGGCTCGCTCGGCGGCCTCGTCGCCCGTCACCTGGTGACCGGGCACGGCGTCCGCCGCCTGCTCCTGACCAGCCGGCGCGGCCCGGCGGCCGACGGTGCCGCCGAGCTGGTGGCCGAACTGGCCGGGCTCGGGGCCGAGGCGACCGTCGCGGCCTGCGACGCCGCCGACCGCGGGGCCCTGGCGGCGCTGCTGGCGGGCATCCCCGCCGAGCACCCGCTCACCGGCGTCGTGCACACCGCCGGTGTGCTGGACGACGGCGTGATCGGCTCGCTCACCCCCGAGCGGCTGGAGGCGGTCATGCGCCCGAAGGTCGACGCGGCCGTCAGCCTGCACGAGCTGACCCGCGAGCTGGACCTGACGGCCTTCGTCCTCTTCTCCTCCGCCGCGGGCGTCTTCGGCGGCCCCGGCCAGGCCAACTACGCCGCGGCGAACGTCTTCCTGGACGCCCTCGCCCGGCACCGCCGGGCCGCCGGGCTCACCGCCCACTCCCTGGCCTGGGGTCTGTGGGAGCAGCGCAGCGAGCTGACGTCCGGGCTCGGCTCCGGCGACGTGCAGCGCATCACCGGCTCGGGCCTGGCGACGATCCCCTCGTCGGAGGGCCTGGAACTCCTCGACGCCGCGCTCGCGACCGCGCAGGCCGTGATCGTGCCCGTGCGGCTCGACCTGCCGCAGCTGCGGGCCCAGGCCGCGGCCGGCGACCTCACCGCCCTGCTCGACGGGCTCGTCCGGGTGCCGGCCAGGCGCGAGGCGTCGACCGCCGGCGCGGCGGGGGAGTCCCCGGCCGAGCTGCTGGTCAGGCGGCTGGGCGGGCTGAGCGAGGAGAAGCGCGCCGAGGTCCTGCTGGAGCTGGTGCAGATCAACGTGGCCAAGGTGCTCGGGTTCACCAGTCACCGTCAGGTCGAGGCGGGGCGCGGCTTCATCGACCTCGGCGTCGACTCGCTGACCGCCCTGGAGCTGCGCAACCGGCTCAACGGGGCGACCGGGCTGCGCCTGCCCGCGACGCTGATCTTCGACTACCCGTCGGCGGGCGCGGTCGCCGGACACCTCGGCACCCGGATCAGCGCCGGCCCGGCGGTCCAGGGCGCCGCACCGGTGCACGCCGACCTCGGCCGGCTGGAGGCCACGCTGTCCTCCGCCGACCTGTCGGACGAGGACCGGGACAAGGTGGTCAACCGCCTCCAGGGCCTGCTGGCCGTCCTCGGCCGCTCCGTGGTGGTGTCCGGCGGGGGCGCCGGCGCCGGCGGCGCGGTGACGGACCTGGACGCGGTGAGCGACGACGAGATGTTCGCGCTGATCGACCAGGAACTCGGCCTGGGCTGACCCCAGGGGCCCGGCAGGGCCCGCCGAACCCCCCCCAGCCGTCCGGACGGCCGTCCCTCGGCCGTCCGGACGGCTGTTCCACACCTCTGTTCCCGCTGTTCCACACCTCTGTTCCGCACCCCTGTACCGGACCTCCGCCCCACGCCTCCGCCCGGGATCTCCGCCCCGTATCTCCGTACCGGACCTCGGTCCCGTACGACCTTCCCGGCGGGCCGAATATCCCCTGGCCACTCGGCATTCCCGCCCCTCTGGGGTCGTAGGGGGGCGACTAGGGACGCTAGGGGTGGCCGCCGCGGGGAGCCAGCTCCTAGCGTCGCATGTGAAGTCATGTCGATGTCCCGCCGCGCTCCTCAAGAGGTTGCTTTAGATGCAGAATGAGCAGAAGCTTCGCGACTACCTCAAGCGGGTAATGGCCGATCTGCAGCAGACGAAGCAGCTGTTGAACGAGGCCGACTCGCGGGCGCACGAGCCCATCGCCATCGTGGGAATGAGCTGCCGCTATCCCGGTGGCGCCAATTCCCCCGAGGAACTCTGGGAGATGGTCGCCGAGGGCAGGGACGCGGTGTCCGCCCTTCCGTCCGACCGCGGCTGGGACATCGAACGGCTCTACAGCGCCGACCGGGAAAAGCCCGGAACGTTCTACAACCGGGAAAGCGGATTTCTTTACGAAGCCGCGCAGTTCGACCCCGCCTTCTTCGGGATTTCCCCCCGCGAGGCGCTCGCGATGGACCCGCAGCAGCGCCTTCTCCTGGAAATCTCCTGGGAGGCCTTCGAGCACGCCGGAATCGACCCGCACTCGCTGCGCGGAAGCCGCACCGGCGTATTCGCGGGCGTGATGTACCAGGACTACGCGACCCGGCTCGACCGCCTCCCCGAGGACGTCGAGGGGTACCTCAGCACCGGCAACGCCTACAGCGTCACCTCCGGCCGGATCTCCTACACCCTGGGCCTGGAGGGCCCCGCCGTCTCCGTCGACACGGCCTGCTCCTCCTCCCTCGTCACCCTGCACCTGGCCGCCCAGGCGCTGCGCAACGGCGAGTGCACGATGGCCCTGGCCGGCGGCACCACGGTCATGTCCACCCCCGAGGCCTTCATCGACCTCGCCCGTCAGGGCGGCCTCTCGGCCGACGGCCGCTGCAAGGCCTTCTCCGACCGGGCCGACGGCGCCGGCTTCGCCGAGGGCGTCGGCATGCTGCTGCTGGAGCGGCTGTCGGACGCGCGCCGCAACGGGCACAAGGTGCTTGCGGTGGTGCGGGGTTCGGCCGTCAACCAGGACGGTGCGAGCAGCGGCCTGACCGCGCCGAACGGCCCGTCGCAGCAGCGCGTCATCCGCCAGGCGCTGGACAACGCGCAGCTCTCCTCCGACCAGATCGACGTGGTCGAGGCACACGGCACCGGCACCAGCCTGGGCGACCCGATCGAGGCCCAGGCCCTGATCAACACCTACGGCCAGGAGCGCCCGGCCGACAACCCGCTGTGGATCGGCTCGTTCAAGTCCAACGTCGGCCACACCCAGGCCGCCGCCGGCGCGGGCGGCATCATCAAGATGGTCATGGCGCTGCGCAACGGCGTCATGCCCAAGACCCTGCACGTGGACGAGCCGTCGACGAAGGTCGACTGGTCGGCGGGCGCGGTGGAGCTGCTGACGGAGGCGCGGGACTGGCCGGCCGCCGGGCGTCCGCGCCGGGCGGCGGTGTCCTCGTTCGGCATCAGCGGCACCAACGCCCACGTGATCCTGGAGCAGGCTCCGGCGGAGGAGCCCGAGGAGGCGGCGGAGGCCACCGTCACCGCTCCGGTGTCGTGGGTGGTGTCGGGCAAGTCGGAGGCGGCGCTGCGCGACCAGGCCGCGCGCCTGGCGGCCTTCGTCGGGGAGCGGCCGGAGCTGCCGCTCACGGACATCGGATACTCGCTGGCGCTGTCGCGGGCCCGGTTCGAGCAGCGGGCGGTCGTCTCGGGCGCGGACCGCGACGAACTGCTCGCCGGCCTCGCGGCGGTGGCCGAGGACCGGACCGGCGCGGGTGTCGTCGCCGGATCGGCCGGTTCGGTCGGCGGGCTCGCCTTCCTGTTCACGGGGCAGGGCAGCCAGCGGGCGGGGATGGGCCGGGAGCTGTACGCGGCGTTCCCGGTGTTCGCCGCCGCCTTCGACGAGGTGTGTGCCAGGTTCGAATTCCCGTTGAAGGACGTGGTGTTCGAGGCTTC
>NZ_JBVJRP010000035.1:0-40594 GCF_055607525.1 Kitasatospora sp. NPDC036993
TCCGCCGCGAACGGAGCGATCTTCGCCTCGGCCAGCGAACGCACCGCCTCACGGAGCATCCCGTGCTCCTCGGAGATACGGAAGAGATCGAAGTCAGCCGCCCCTGCGCTGCCCGCCATGATGCCTGCCTCGTCGTCCAGTGGCCGACGTCCGACCGGCGTCCGATCGACGTCCGGTCCGAGTCGAATCCGCGGTTAACTACCGTTCAGTAGAGATCCTAGGGGCGCCGACCTGCGGCTGCCTAGCGTCCGGGCGTGCAGGTGATCCCGGCGCGTCCTCGCCGGGCGGATAGCATCAGGGGCATCCGTACTGGTCGCGTCCGCATCCAAGGAGAACCCGTGACCCTCCGCATCTCCGTGATCGGCACCGGCTACCTCGGCGCCACGCATGCCGCCGCGATGGCCGAGTTCGGCTTCGAGGTGCTGGGCCTGGACATCGATCCCGACAAGATCGCCATGCTGACCGCGGGCCGCGTCCCGATGTACGAGCCGGGGTTGTCCGACCTGCTGCTCAAGCACGTGGCCGGGCACGAGGGTTCGACCGGGCGGCTGCGCTTCACCACCTCCGCCCAGGAGGCGGCCGAGTTCGGCGACGTGCACTTCGTCTGCGTCAACACCCCGCAGCGCAAGGGCGAGTTCGCCGCCGACATGTCGTACGTCGACACCGCGATCGACGAGCTCGCACCGCACCTGACCCGCCCCGCCCTGGTGGTCGGCAAGTCCACCGTCCCGGTCGGCTCGGCGGCCCGGCTGGCCGAGCGGCTGGCCGCGCTGGCGCCGGTCGGCGAGGCCGCCGAACTCGCCTGGAACCCGGAGTTCCTGCGCGAGGGCTTCGCCGTGCAGGACACCCTGCGGCCGGACCGGATCGTGGTCGGCGCGCAGAGCGAGCGGGCCGAGCGGGTGCTGCGCGAGGTGTACGCGGAGCCGATCGCCGCCGGGGTGCCGTTCATGGTCACCGACTACGCGACCGCCGAACTGGTCAAGGCCGCCGCCAACTCCTTCCTGGCCACCAAGATCTCCTTCATCAACGCGATGGCGGAGGTCTGCGAGGCGGCCGGCGCGGACGTCACCCAGCTCAGCAGGGCGCTCGCCTACGACGATCGGATCGGCGGCAAGTTCCTCAACTCCGGCCTCGGCTTCGGCGGCGGCTGCCTGCCCAAGGACATCCGCGCGTTCATGGCCAGGGCCGGCGAGCTCGGCGCCGACCAGGCGCTGACCTTCCTGCGCGAGGTCGACTCGATCAACATGCGCCGCCGCTCCCGGATGGTCGAGCTGGCCCGCGAGCAGTGCGGCGGCGGCTTCCTGGGCCGCCGGGTCGCCGTGCTCGGCGCCGCCTTCAAGCCCGACTCGGACGACATCCGGGACTCCCCCGCCCTCAACGTGGCCGCCCAGATCCAGCTCCAGGGAGCCCAGGTCACCGTCTACGACCCGAAGGCCGTGGACAACGCCCGCAAGATGTTCCCCTCCCTCGCCTACGCCCGCTCCGCCCTGGAGGCCGCCGAGGGCGCCCACGTCGTCCTCCACCTCACCGAGTGGTCCGAGTTCCGCGAGCTGGATCCGGCCGAGCTCGGCGCCGTCGTCGCCGAACGCCGCCTGCTCGACGGCCGCAACGTCCTGGACGCCGACGCCTGGCGCGCCGCCGGCTGGACCTACCGCGCCCTCGGCCGCCCGAGCTGACGCGACCGCCCGCGCTCCCCCGAAGCGCCCGCCCCCGACCCCGGGGGCGGGCGCTTCCGTTTTCCCGGGCACTGGCATTTGAACATGTTCAATCCTCGTGCGAGGATCGGGGTCTCCGCCGTCCGCGGCACTCTGGAGACCGGGGGTCCTTCATGCACAGGCGCAGGTTGTTCATCGGGCCGGCCATCGCGTGCCCGGCAGTCGTCCTCCTCCTTCTCGCCTTCTTCGCGAGCCGCCTCCTGGCCGCCGTCGACGACCTGACCTCCGGCCAGCCCGTCAGGGCCGACTGCTCGAAGGTCGTGGACTTCGCGGGCGGGTCGATGCCCGCAGAGGCCACCGGAGCCCGCTGCACGGACACCGGTGGCTGGCAGGAGCAGGGCTACGAGGCCGAGTTCCGGATGCCCAGGGCCGACCTGGCCGCCCGGCTGACCGCCGCCTTCCCGCGCGTCCGGCTGGTCGACGAGGGCGCGTCCCGCATGAGCCTCAGGAACCGCGACGAGACCAACGAGAACCGGCCCCGGGGGAAGGCCATGCTCGTCGAACTGGAAGTCTCGTACGAGAACGACACGACGGCCCTGGTCAAGCTCAACGCCACCGACCTCTGACCCCAGGAATCCGCTGCCCCCGGACATCGTTGGTACCGGCATGACGAGCTACGGCGACGACGCGACCATCCGCGGGATCCTCACCGGCACGGGCGACACCTGGGCGGTGGTGGGGCTGTCCGACAACACCGCCCGGGCCGCGTACGGGGTGGCCCGGGTGCTCCAGCAGTACGGCAAGCGGATCGTGCCCGTGCACCCGAAGGCCGAGACGGTCCTCGGCGAGCGGGGCTACTCCTCGCTCGCCGAGGTCCCGTTCCAGGTGGACGTGGTGGACGTGTTCGTGAACAGCACGCTGGCCGGGGAGGTGGCCGACCAGGCGGTGCGGGCCGGGGCGAAGGCGGTCTGGTTCCAGCTCGGCGTCATCGACGAGGCCGCCTACGGGCGGACCCGGGAGGCGGGCCTGGCCATGGTGATGGACAGGTGCCCGGCCATCGAGATCCCCCGGCTCGGCTAGGGCAGCCCTAGGAGTCCGCGCCGTCCAGCCGCGCGATGGTGGCGATGGACGGGCGGCGGGTCGTCCGCAGCCCGGCGGCCACCGACTCGGCGTCGCGCAGGACGCGGACGGCGTTGTGCCAGGTGAGCTTCGCCAGGTCGGCCTCCGACCAGTGGCGGCCGAGGAGTTCGGCGACCAGGTTGGGGTAGCCGGCCACCGAGTCGAGGCCGTCCGGCAGGAAGGCGGTGCCGTCGAAGTCGCCGCCGATGCCGATGTGGTCGACGCCGGCGACCTCGCGCATGTGGTCGAGGTGATCGGCGACGGTGGCCGTGGTGGCGGTCGGGCGCGGGTGCCCGGCCTCGAAGGCGCGCTGGCGCTCCATGGCAGGCGGGGTGGTGTCCAGCGGGTGGAAGCCGTGGGCGCGCATGTTCTCGTCGGCCGCCCTGGTCCACTCGATGGCGGCGGGCAGGATGAACTTGGGCACGAAGGTGGCCATCGCCATCCCGCCGTTGGCGGGCAGCTGGGCGAGCACGTCGTCGGGGATGTTGCGCGGGTGGTCGCAGACCGCGCGCGCGGAGGAGTGCGAGAAGACGACGGGCGCCTCGGTGACCCGCAGGGCGTCGCGCATGGTGTCGGCGGAGACGTGCGAGAGGTCGACCAGCATGCCGAGCCGGTTCATCTCCCGGACGACCTCCTCGCCGAACCGGGTCAGCCCGCCGGCCGCCGGCTTGTCGGTCGCGGAGTCGGCCCACGGCACGTTGTCGTTGTGGGTGAGCGTCAGGTACCGCACGCCCAGCTCGTACAGGGCGCGCAGGGTGGCGAGCGAGCAGTCGATGGAGTGGCCGCCCTCGGCGCCCATCAGGGACGCTATCCGGCCCTCGGCGCGGGCGGCCTCCATGTCCGCGGCGGTACGGGCGAGCCGCATCCGGTCGGGGTAGCGATCGACCAGGGCGTGGACGAAGTCGATCTGCTCCAGGGTGGCGCTCACCGCGTGGTCGCCGTCCGGCGAGGACGGGACGTAGACGGACCAGAACTGCGCGCCGACCCCGCCCTCCGCGAGGCGGGCGAGGTCGGTGTGCAGGCGGTCGCTCTGGTCGGCGGCGAGGTCGAGCACGCCGAGGTCGTACCCGGCCTGCTCGCGCATCGCCCACGGGAGGTCGTTGTGGCCGTCCACCACGGGGGCGGTGCGCAGCAGGGCGCGGGCGCGGTCCAGGAGGGTGAGGGAGTCCGTCCGAGAAGTCATACGGGCTGTTCTACCCCACGCCCGCCGGTGGGATTACTTGCCGAAGCCGAAGGAGGAGGAACCGGCCACCTTGGCGCGGAGCTTCTTGCCCTTCTCGGTGGCCTGGTTGTTCAGCTCGGCCTGGAAGTCGGTCATCTTCTCGGTGAGTTCGGGGTCGAAGGCGGCGAGCATCCGCACCGCGAGCAGGCCGGCGTTGCGCGCGCCGGCCACCGAGACGGTCGCCACCGGCACGCCGGCCGGCATCTGGACGATCGACAGCAGGCTGTCCATGCCGTCCAGGTAGCGCAGCGGCACCGGCACGCCGATGACCGGCAGCGGGGTGACCGAGGCGAGCATGCCCGGCAGGTGGGCCGCGCCGCCGGCGCCCGCGATGATCGCCTTCAGGCCGCGCCGGTGCGCCTGCTCGCCGTACGCGACCATCTCGCGGGGCATCCGGTGGGCGGAGACGACGTCCACCTCGTAGGGGATCCCGAACTCGTCGAGCGCCTGGGCGGCGGCCTCCATGACCGGCCAGTCGGAGTCCGATCCCATCACGATGCCAATGAGCGGAGAGGTCATTCGGTGATCGTTCCTCGCAGGTAGGCGGCCGCGTGGCGGGCGCGCTCGCGGACGTCTTCGAGGTCGTCCCCGAAGACGTTGACGTGGCCGACCTTGCGGCCGGGCTTCACGTCCTTCCCGTACATGTGGATCTTCAGCCCGGGGTCGCGGGCCATGCAGTGCAGGAAGGGGTGGTACATGTCCGGGTAGTCGCCGCCGAGGACGTTGACCATGACGGTCCACCTGGCGCGGGGCCGGGGGTCGCCGAGCGGGAGGTCGAGGACGGCCCGCAGGTGGTTCTCGAACTGCGAGGTGACCGCGCCGTCCTGGGTCCAGTGCCCGGAGTTGTGCGGGCGCATGGCCAGCTCGTTGACCAGGATGCGGCCGTCCCTGGTCTGGAACAGCTCGACGGCGAGGTGGCCGACGATGCCGAGGTCCCCGGCGATCCGCAGGGCGAGCTGCTGGGCCTCGTCGGACAGGGCCGGGTCGAGGTCCGGCGCGGGGGCGGTGACCTCGGCGCAGACGCCGTTCTCCTGGACGCTCTCCACGACCGGGTAGGCGACGGCCTGGCCGCTGGGCGAGCGGACCACGTTGGCGGCCAGCTCGCGGACGAAGTCGACCTTCTCCTCGGCCAGCACGGCGACGCCGGCCAGGAACGGGGCCCGCGCCTGCTCCTCGTCCTCGACGACCCAGACGCCCTTGCCGTCGTAGCCGCCGCGCACGGTCTTCAGGACGACCGGGTAGCCTCCCGCCCGTCGCCCGCCCCCGCCCTCGGCCGACGGGGCTTCGCCCCGGTCCCTCTTGAGCTCGTTCGCGAAGGCGGTGACGTCGGCCGGGTCGGTGACGATCCGGTGCCGGGGGCAGGGGACGCCGATGGAGTCGAGCCTGGCCCGCATCACGCCCTTGTCCTGGGCGTTGACCAGCGCGTCCGGGCCGGGACGGACGGCGATGCCGTCGGCCTCCAGGGCCCGCAGGTGCTCGGTGGGGACGTGCTCGTGGTCGAAGGTGATCACGTCACAGCCGGCGGCGAAGGCGCGCAGCGTGTCGAGGTCGCGGTAGTCGCCGAGGACGACGTCGGACACCACCTGTGCGGCGGAGTCCTGGGGCGTGTCGGCGAGGAGTTTGAACCTGACCCCGAGCGGGATGCCCGCCTGGTGTGCCATGCGGGCCAGCTGCCCGCCACCGATCATGCCCACCACTGGAAAATTCACATTGCCCGGGGAAGTCACGCGGCCCAGGATATCCGGGCCGGTCGGAGGCGGTGGAGCCGCCGGTGGGCCCACCGGAGCGGACGCGCGTAGATGTCAACCCCCACCCCGGACGGCTGAGCCGTTCGGTGGAAGCGGGTAGCCTGAACGGCTAGGTCCTCGTCCGCGCGGTCGGATCATGTGCGTGCACGCAGGGCTCAAGGGGTGGCTCCGGCCCAGTGGGACACCCTTTTCCCCGCAGGCACATGGAGGCCACCCGGTATGGCGACGACCGCAGCTTCGGAACCCACGCTCATGCAGAAACTGCGTGGGCTCAGGGGTGAGGTGGTGAAGTTCGCCATCGTCGGCGTGACCGGCGTGATCGTCAACGCCGGCGTCTTCTGGGTCTGCCTCAAGGCGACCGGTCCGGTCAACTCCTTCTCGGGCTACATCGCCACCAGCGTCGCGATCGGCACCAACTACCTCGGCTACCGCTACTGGCTCTACCGCGACCGGGACGCGGCCTCCCGCAAGCGCGAGATCACCCTCTTCCTGATCTTCAGCGGCATCGGCATGCTGATCGAGAACGGCATCAACGCCTTCTCGGTGCACGTGCTCGGCTACCACTCGGCCACCAGCCAGCTGATCGCCAAGAACGTGATCGGTCTGATCGCCGGCACGACCTTCCGGTTCTTCTCCTACCGGACGTGGGTCTTCAAGGCGCTGCCGGAGACCGAGCAGGCCGTCGACACCGCCGACGGCCGGGAGCTGGCCGCCCAGGCCGAGCTGATGCTGGCCACCGAGCGGATCCGCTTCGCCAAGGCCGAGTAGGGCCGAATAGGCCGGGTGGGCCTGCCGGGCGCACGGACCCGCTCAGTCCTCGTGGCTGCGCCCGAGGAACAGCGCGAACACCGCCGGCTTCAGCGACAGCAGTTCGAGCCGCCCGCCGTCCGCCTCCGCGAGGTCACGGGCGACGGCGAGGCCGATGCCCGTGGAGTTGCGCCCGCTGACCGCCCTCTCGAACACCCGGTTGCCGAGGTCGGCGGGCACCCCGGCGCCCTCGTCCTGGACCTCGACCACCGCCGAGGTGCCGGACGGCCGGACCCGCAGGGTGATCGTCCCGGCGCCGTGCATCAGCGAGTTCTCGATCAGGGTGGCCAGCACCTGGGCCACCGTCCCCGGGGTACCGACCGCGGTGACCCCGCGCAGCCCCTCCAGGGACAGCACTCGCTCCTGCTCGCGCAGCGTCGGGCCCCACTCCTCCACCTGCTGCTTGATCACCTCGTCCAGGTCGAAGGCGACGGCGGTGGGGCTGCGCGGGTCGCGCTGGGTGGTGAGCAGCCGCTGGACCACGTCGGTGAGCCGCTCGACCTGCTGGAGGGCGATGGTCGCCTCCTCCCGGACCGTCTGCGGATCCTCGGCGAGGGCGGTGATCTCCTCCAGCCGCATGGAGAGCGCGGTGAGCGGGGTGCGCAGCTGGTGCGAGGCGTCGGCGGCGAGCCGGCGCTCGGCGGTGAGCATCCGGGCGATCCGCTCGGCGCTGGTGTCCAGCACCTCGGCGACCCGGTCGAGCTCGGGCACCCCGTAGCGGCGGTCGCGCGGGCGGGGGTCCCCGGAGCCGAGCCGCTCGGCGGTCTCGGCGAGGTCGGTGAGCGGCCGGGCGAGCCGCTTGGACTGCCAGACGGCGAGCGCCACGGCGGCCTGGACGGCCAGCAGGGCGACCACGCCGAGCAGCAGCAGGTTGTTGGCGATCTCGTGGTCGACGTCCTCGCGGGACTGCTCGACGGTGACGGTCTCGCCGCTGTTGCCGCGCTCGACGGCCTTCAGCAGGTGGCTTCCCGGCGGGCGTTCGCCCGCCGACACCACCGGCTGGCCGGGCACCTGCACCTCGACGTAGCTGCCCTCGGTGATCTGGCTCTCGAAGGCCCGCCCGGTGACCGGCTCCCCGGCGGCGAGCCGGCTCTCGACCAGGGCGAGCACCCGGACGGCGGCCGCGTCCACCCGGTCCTGGGCGGAGTTGACGATGGTCCGCTTCTCGACCAGGGCGAGCGGCACGCAGAACACCACGACCACCACCAGGACCACGCCCAGCAGCGAGTTGATCATCCTGCGTTTCACGCCGCTCCCGGGGTGCTCAGCCGCCGCGGGCCGAGGGCCCGATGTCCGTCAGGGGCTAGTTCTTCTCGAACCTGAAGCCCACGCCGCGCACGGTGGCGATGTAGCGCGGGTTCGCCGCGTCGTCCCCGAGCTTCTTGCGGAGCCACGAGATGTGCATGTCCAGGGTCTTGGTGGAGGTCCACCAGGTGGTGTCCCAGACCTGCCGCATGATCTCCTCGCGGGTGACCACCCGGCCGGCGTCCCTGACCAGGACGCGCAGCAGCTCGAACTCCTTGGCGGAGAGGGTCAGCTCCTCGTCGCCGAGCCAGGCGCGGTGCGACTCGATGTCGATCTTCACCCCGTGCGCGCCGGTGGTGAGCTGGTCGACGTTGCCGCGCCGGAGCAGGGCCCGGACGCGGGCGAGCAGTTCGGCCAGGCGGAAGGGCTTGGTGACGTAGTCGTCGGCGCCTGCGTCCAGGCCGACCACGGTGTCCACCTCGTCGGCGCGGGCGGTGAGCACCAGGACGGGGCAGCTCTTGCCGTCGGCCCGCAGCCGGCGGCAGACCTCCAGGCCGTCCATCTCGGGCAGGCCGAGGTCCAGGACGACGAGGTCGACCTCCTCGGTGAGGCCGGCGGCGAGGGCGGTCGGACCGTCCTCGCGGACGAGCACCTCGTAGCCCTCGCGTCGCAGGGCCCGGGCGAGCGGTTCTGAGATGGCCGGATCGTCCTCGGCGAGCAGCACACAGGTCATGGGGTGATGGTAGTCCGCCGGGGTATGCCCGGATGCCCTGTGAGGTAGTTCACAGAGCGTGATCGTTATATACGGCTTCGACTGGACTCAACGGCGCACGACAGACCGGCCGTTCAGTGAAGAATTGCCATTTGGATCTTGAAACCGAAGGAAGACACGCCCATCTACCATCGATAGATCGGGCGGATCTGCGGCCAACTTTGCCATTCCCCTACCTGATTCAAGGCTTTTGTCATCTGATACAGCCAAATGTCGCCACGTAGAGTGGTTTCGTCCACGTCCGCCGCCACACCCCCCGGGCGGACGCTGTCAGGCAAGGAACCACTACTCATGGCGTCTAAGACCCTGGACACCGACGTCCCGTCGGCCAATCCCAGCGGCAAGACCTTCCTCGGGCACCCCCGGGGGCTCGCCACCCTGTTCATGACCGAGATGTGGGAGCGCTTCTCCTACTACGGCATGCGCGCCCTGCTCATCTACTACCTGGTCTCCGGAGGCGCCGACGCCGCCATCGGCAGCCAGGGCGGTGGCCTCGCCATGAAGGCGACGACGGCGACGGCGATCTACTCCGTCTACGTCTCGATGGTCTACCTCATGGCCTACCCGGGCGGCTGGTTCGGCGACCGGGTCTGGGGCGCCCGCAAGACCGTCGCCATCGCCGGGTTCGTGATCATGTCCGGCCACATCGCGCTGGCCGTCCCCGGCCAGGCGGCGTTCTTCTTCGGCCTGCTCCTGGTCGCGCTCGGCTCCGGGCTGCTGAAGGCCAACATCTCCACGATGGTCGGCCAGCTCTACAACGGCCCCGAGGACCCGCGCCGCGACGGTGGCTTCACCGTCTTCTACATGAGCATCAACCTCGGTGCCTTCGTCGCCCCGTTCGTCATCGGGACGATCGGCAAGGAGTACAACTGGCACCTGGGCTTCGGCCTGGCCGCGGTCGGCATGGCCGTCGGTCTGACCCAGTTCCTGCTCGGCAGCCGCCACCTGAACCCGGTGAGCAGCGAGGTCCCCAACCCGCTGGTCCCCGAGGAGCGCAAGCGCCTGCTGGCGAAGGCCGGCCTGACCCTGCTCGGCGTCGCCGTCTTCTACGGCGCCGTCGTCGGCCTGGGCCTCTACACGCTGAACTGGGTCCTCGTCCCGCTGACCGTCGCCGGTCTGCTGATCCCGGTCACCGTGCTGACCAGGATCAAGCGCGACAAGGACCTGACCTCGGACGAGCAGTCCAAGATGTCCGCGTACATCTGGTTCTTCGCCGCGGCCGCGATCTTCTGGATGATCTACGACCAGGGCGGATCGACGCTCTCCCTGTTCGCGGACAAGAAGACCGCCGACAACCTGTTCGGCTTCGGCTTCTCGGCCACCTGGTACCAGTCGCTGAACCCGCTGTTCGTGATGGCGTTCGCGCCGGTCTTCGCCTGGCTGTGGCTCTGGCTGTCCCGCCGGGACAAGGAGCCGAACACCATCGTGAAGTTCTCGATCGGCCTGGTCCTGGTCGGTTTCTCGTTCTTCGTCTTCATCATCCCGATGACCATGGCGGACAACGGCACCCTGGTCTCCCCGCTGTGGCTCGTCTCGATCTACCTGATCCAGACCATCGGCGAGCTGTGCCTCTCCCCGGTCGGCCTCTCGGTCACCACCAAGATGGCGCCGCGCAAGTACGCCTCCCAGATGATGGGCGTCTGGTTCCTCGCCGTCACCGCCGGCGACTGCACCACCAGCCTGCTCTCGCTGGCCGGCGTCAGCCTCAACGGCACCGGGATCATCGCGATGCAGGCGTCGCTCGCGGCCCTCGCCGGGTTCGCCATCTTCACCTACCGCAAGAAGGTCCAGGCCCTCATGGGCGACGTGCACTGACGCACCGGTCTCCGGCTCACGACTCCGGGGCCGCCGTGGATTCCTGAGATCCACGGCGGCCCCGGTCGTTTTCCCAGCCGGTCGTTTTCCCGCCCGCGCCGGCACCGCGCCCTCCGCCGCGGCGGCATTCCGCTCGACAGCCACGCGCCGGCCGTGCCTATGGTGCCCGGCATGACGACCGACTCCTTACCCCGCCGGCTGGCCCGCAGCCACCGCTTCACCCTGGGCGTCCCGGTCCGGCCGGAACCCTCGCCGGACGGCACCACCGTGCTCTTCCTGCGCGGCCGGGGCGGCACCGACCCGCTCACCTGCCTCTGGGCCCTGGACACCGCCACCGGCGCGGAGCGGCTGATCGCCGACCCGGCCGCCCTGGGCTCCGCCGAGGGCATCGCCGCGTACAGCACCGACGCCGCCGGCTCGCTCGCCGCCTTCGCGCTGGACGGCGCCCTGTGGCTGGCCGGCACCGCCGCCGGCACCGTCCGCCGGATCGCCGTCCCCGGCCCGCCGCAGGACCCGCGGCTCGACCCGGCCGGCCGCCGGATCGCCTACGTCAGCGGCGGCGCCCTGCGCGTGGTCGGCACCGACGGCACCGGCGACCGCCCGCTCGCCGAACCCGAGGCCGAGGACGTCGCCTACGGGCTCGCCGAGTACGTCGCCTCCGAGGAGATGTACCGCGACCGCGGCCACTGGTGGTCCCCCGACGGCACCGCGCTGCTGGTCGCCCGGGTCGACGACCGCCCGCTCGCCCGGCTCCACCTGGCCGACCCCGCCGACCCGCACCGCCCGCCGCGCGCCGTCCGCTACCCGCTCGCCGGCACCGCCAACGCCGAGGTCTCGCTCTGGCTGCTCGGCCTCGACGGTCGCCGCACTCGCACGGAGGTCCGCTGGGACCGCGCCGCCTTCGAGTACCTCACCGCCGCCGGCTGGGACGGCCACGGCCCGTACGCCGCTGTGCAGAGCCGCGACCAGCGCACCGTCCGCACCCTGGCGATCGGACCGGACGGCGCCACCCGGGTGCTCGCCGAGCGGCGGGACGCCCACTGGATCGAGCTGCTCCCCGGCCTGCCCGCGCGCACCGCGGGCGGCGCCCTGGTGGACACCGCCGACCTCGACGGCACCCGGCACCTCACCGTCGACGGCGAACCCGTCACCCCGCCCGGGCTCCAGCTGCGCGCGGTGCTCGGCACGGAGGGCGAGCAGGTGCTGTTCACCGCCTCCGACGAACCCACCGAGACCCACCTCTGGACCTACCGGCCCGGCACCGGCCCACGGCGGCTGAGCAGCGGCCCCGGCCTGCACACCGGTGTGCGGCGCGGCGCCACCCTGGTACTCACCACCCGGGCCTCGGGCCACCCCGGCGGCCGCTCCACCGTCCTGCGCGAGGGCCGCCCGGCGCTCCCGCTCGCCTCCCGCGCCGAACCGCAGGACCGCACCGCCGCGCCCGAACTGCTCCGGCTCGGCCCGCACGACCTGCGCGCCGCGCTCTTCCTGCCCGCGGGCCACCGCCCCGGGGACGGCCCGCTGCCCGTCCTGCTCGACCCGTACGGCGGGCCCGCGACGCAGAAGGTCACCACCGGCGGCCTCTGGTGGGACCAGGTCTCGCAGTGGTTCGCCGACCAGGGCTTCGCGGTGCTCGTGGTGGACGGCCGCGGCACCCCGGGGCGCGGGCCGCGCTGGGAGAAGGCCGTGTACGGCGACAAGGCGACGCTCCCGCTCGCGGACCAGGCGGACGGCCTGCGGGAGGCCTCCCGGCTGCGGCCCGGGCTGCTCGACCTCGGCCGGGTCGGCATCCGCGGCTGGTCCTACGGCGGCTACCTCGCCGCCCTCGCCGTGCTGAGGCGCCCGGACGTCTTCCACGCCGCCTCCGCCGGGGCCGCCCCCAGCGACTGGCGGCTCTACGACACCCACTGGCAGGAACGCTTCCTCGGCCACCCCGACGAGCACCCCGAGCACTACGACGGCGGCTCGCTGATCGCCGAGGCGCCGAAGCTGCGCCGCCCGCTGCTGCTGATCCAGGGCCTCGCCGACGACAACGTCCACCCCGCCCACACCCTGCGGCTCTCCGCCGCGCTGCTCGCCGCCGGCCGCCCACACGAGGTCCTCCCGCTACGCGCCACCGGCCACCGGCCCACCGACGAGGCGACGGTGGAGAACCTTCTGTGGCACGAACTGCACTTCCTGCGGCGGTCGTTGGGCGTGGAGTGATCGGCGTCGCGCCACCGGACGCCCGCCCCTCCCCGCTCCACCACCAAGGCAGGGATCCTGAAGTTTTCGGCAGCCTGAATAGCTATCGGATTCCGCAGCCCATGTATTTCAACTGCCTTTCCGGATATGGCAGTCGAATGCTAGCGTTCTTTTCCTCCATTCCAGCGGCTACTGTGAGGTGCCCGTCATGACTCAGGCCACGCCTCGCCAGAAGAATCCCCTGACCCCGCGCTTTCAGGTGGCTTTGCGACCTGCGGAGTTGCCCGACCATGACTTCGAGGACGACGCCACCATCAAAGGCAGGCAATACAGCGGGCTGAGCCTCGTCGGCCGCTCGGGCGAAGCGGTCGAAGTCGAGCAATGCGCCTTCGAGAACGTCAGGTTCACCGGAACGCACCTGGTCCGGTCGGTGCTCGCTCACATCGCCTTCACGACCTGCGACTTTGCGACGGTACGGACACAGGACGTGTCCATCCTCCGAAGCACGGTGACCGGGTGCCGGCTCACCGGGTCGTCCTGGAGCAACGGCAGCTTCCGTGACGTCCTCTTCGAGGGCACTCGGACAGACAGCACGCTGTTCCGCTACGCGAAGTTCAAAATGGTGATCTTCAGGGAGTGCAATCTCTCCCAGGCTGATTTTCAGTTTGCCGAACTCCGCGATGTTCGATTCGAGAAGTGCGACCTCACCGGAGCCCAGTTCGCCAACGTCGCCGTTCAGCCCGGTGTCAGCTTCGACAACTGCACGCTGGTTGACGTCGGAGGCGCCTCGCACCTCAAGGGCGCCACTGTGCGAGGCCCAGGATCCATGGAGCTGGCCCTGAGCCTCGCCAGGGAGGCCGGCATCCTGTTCGAGCCCTAAGCGGCGACAGGCAGCTCGTAGTGCGCGAACTCCTGGCCCGAGATCGACCGGACGACAAGGTCGAAGTCGATCGTCTCAGCGAAGGCCGCGAGTTCGCGCACCATCCCCTGGCCGTACGGCGTGAACAGGTCCAGCTTGCCGAGCAGACCGTCCGTGCACTCGCGGATCGAGTGACGGAACTTGTCCACCAACTCCGTCTCGCCCCTCAGGTGCTGCATGAGCATGAGGGGCGGGGCCACCACCGCACTGTGGAACGCCTTGTCGAGCGGGCGCATCTGCCCGAACTTCACCGCAGAGACGACCCGGTGCTCGTCGGCCTCCAGCTCCTTGGCCGGCCGGGTGTAGAGGCGGTACACCATGTCCGCCAGGAAGACGTTCAGGTGCACGGTCTCGTGCACCAGGGACTCGGCGTAGTCGTGGGGCCGCCACTCGTCGCCGGGGCTCATGCTGACCAGGCCCGGAAGCGTCGAACCGGTGCCGCCGCCCTTGTTGGTCGAGCTGAACATCACGACGTCGGTGACCACCAGGTCCACAAGCGCCCCGAGGTCGGGGACGAGGTCCCTGGTGTGCAGGAGCGCGACGGAGAAGTCGCGCTTCCACCGCTCCCTCAGGTCGGCCGGGGTACTCGCCAGGCCCTCGAAGATGTTCTCGAAGGTCCTGCTCTCGATCAGGTAGCTGCCCCACTCGCTGTCGTTGAAGGACAGCGTGATGCCCTCGCCCTCGACCGGCAGGGGGCGGAGGGCGGAGACAACGCTCCGGTACGCGGCCGGGAGGGCCTCGACGGTCGGCGGCGGCTGCTCGTTGACCGCGCTCACGAGTCCGCCGATCGTCTCACGGGCGTGGTGGATGTTGAGGAATCGCATGGACGCTCGCTCCTTCGCTGGGATGCTTGGAACTGCGCGCCCGGCCCCAATTGAGGTGGGGCCGGGCGCGCGACTACTTCATACGTCCTACTCAGACAGGCTCAGGCCACCGACCGCTCCGACGCTGCCCGGATGCTCGACCTCGCCCGCGCCGCCACCAACGGCCCCTGGACGCTCCCACCCCGGCCCCGCGCGGAGGCGTACCAGCAGGAAGCCAGGGCCCTCGCCTTGGCCGGCGCCAACAGCGGCCAGGTCGCCCGCGTCCTCGACCTCGCGCACGCCGCCCTCGACCAGGCCGAACCAGCCCAGGCATCACCCACCTGCACCGGACCGCTCGGCGAGAGCTACACCGCCGAGCGGCTCATGGTGCAAAGCGCGATCTGTTATCGCGAAGCCCGCCAACCCGGGCGCGCCGTCACGCTCTTCCGACAGCACCTGTCCGACGGCACCTTCGCCCCACGCGACCGCGCGTTCTTCACCGCCCAACTGGCCGGCGCCCTCGCCGAGGCCGGTGAACCTGATGAAGCTGCCACCGTCGCTCTCCAGGCCCTTGGTCTCGCCGCCGGCGCTCGCTTCGGCCAGGCCCTCGCCGAGCTGAGCCGCACCGCCGATACGCTGCGTCGCTGGTCCCGGCGACCGGCGGTCCGGGACTTCCAGGAGTGGATCCTGGCTATCACCGCTAGTCAGGAAGCCAGGAACTCCCGCACCCGGTCGATCACCTGTTGCTGCCATGCCTGCGACTGGGGGTCGAGATAGCCAGGGTCGTCATGGACCGCGAACCCGTGCTGCGCCCCGTCGAGTTCGAGGAGTTCCGTCGGACCGCCGAACATCGGCCGATGGCGGTACGTGGACTCGATCGGGACGAACGTGTCCTTGGTGCCGTGGACCATCAGCACGGGGGCGTGGACGGCTGCGAGCACCGCGGGGGTGTCGAGGTAGAAGACTTCGTTCAGCAGCGCGCGATTCAGCTGGAACGGCGACTTCTCGGTGTAGCCCTGGCGGTCGAGGAGCATCGCGGCGGCAGGGGACAGGTAGTCGTCACTCCAGCCGGGGCGACTGGTGACATAGCGCTCGCGGTAGTCCAGGCGGGGGTTCAGGAGGACCAGGCGGTTGACGTCGTCGGGCCGGTGGGCGGCATGCAGGGCCGCCGCGCCGCCGGAGAAGGAAGCCGCGATGACATGGACGGCCCCGGCGGCGCCTGTGTGTGCTCGCAGATGGTCGCCCGCAGCACGGATGTCGTTGGCGACGGACGCGATGGTGAGGTCCGCTTCGCGGCCCGCGCTCTCCCCGTGCGCGCGAAGATCGAAGCGCAGGCTGGCGATGCCGGCCTCGGCGAGCCGGGCAGCGAGGCGGGTGAAGAATCCGCCTTCTTCACGGGTGACGCCCGAGCCGTGGACCAGGACTGCGAGTGCCCCAATGCGCGCTGCCGGGATGCCGATCGTCCCGTAGAGCGCGGTGCCGTCGAGGGATCGGAATGCCATCTCGTGATCCACCATGCACTGATAGTAGCCACCGGCCGTGCGGTCGCGGATCCGTACGGCGCGACTCGTCACCGTTGACGGGCCGCCGCATCAACGTGCGGGGGCCTCCCAGTTGGCGCCGACGCCGACGGGGACGTTGGGTGTTCGGCCACCCGCGAGGCCCTCGCCCTGGGTGGGCGAGGGTCTTCGCGTGTTTCAGTGCTGCTCGTCGTACCCCTGGGGAGGGGCCATCCGGAGGGTCGCGACGGCGCCGAGGGCCACGGTGGCGATCGCGAGGGCGAGGAGGGCGAGGAGGACCGCGCCGATGAAGAGCTTCACCGGTGCCACTCCTCGTCGTCGTCCAGGTCGCGGAGCAGGTGGAGGAGGTTGAGCAGGGTGCTCACCGGCGCATTCCCGAAGTCGATCAGGATGCGGCCGTCGAGGGTCGTTTCGCCGGGCGAGGCGGATCCCCAGAGGAGCCCGTGCGGCAGGCCGCGCCGGTGCAACTCGCCCAGGAGGTCCATGAGGTGGGGCTTGGTGTAGTCGCGCATCCGGGGGTCCTCCGGAAGGATGGGGTCGCGGGTCACGCGAGGGAGTCCAGCTCGTACCAGATGGATTTGCCGCGCTTCTGCGGGTCGACGCCCCAGCGGTGGGTGAGCCCGGCGACGAGCTGGAGGCCCCGGCCGGACTCGGCGGAATCGGCGGGGGTTCGCTGCCGGGGAAGGGCGTCGCTCTCGTCGGAGACGGTGACCCGGAGGGTGCGGCCGAGGACGGAGAACCAGACGACGGGCGCGGGGGTGTCGCCGTGCCGCCAGGCGTTGACGACGAGCTCCATCAGGGCGAGTTCGGCGTTGAAGATGCTGTCGCCGTCCCAGCCGCCGCTGCGGGTCATGGCGTCCCGCAGGGCCTGGCGGGAGAGGGTGAGCGAGGGGGTGTTACGGGTGCACACGGGAACCTCCGTGAGGCTGTGGTGTGGGGAGGGGTGGTGACGGTCGTCGCCGTGAGCCAGACCGGGGCGGCGGTTGCTCTTCGGTACGCGGGCAGCAGGCGCCTACTGCCATGGATGCAGGCATTACTGACGATTCGTCGGATCGAGCTGAGCACGACGATAGCGCATCAGAGCTTAAGATTAAGCGCGATGTGCGAAGGGTTCCCCCGATGGAGTGGTCCCCCCAGATGGCCACCCCTGCTCGCGGCACGGCAGACTGGCGCCTGCACCAGCAGAGAGGACGCCATGGCCAACCGCCAGAACCCGACCCTTCGCCAGCGTCGACTCGGCGCCGAACTGCGGAGGATGCGAGAGCAGGCCGGCTTCACAAGCAGTCACCTCGCCCGCCTGCTCGGTGTGACTCCAGCTCTGGTGACGCAGATGGAGAACGGGAAGTCCGCCGTCAGCGTGGAGCGCCTGCATGAAATCGCGGAGGCTTGCATGTGCGCCAACGCACCCTTGGTCGACGCGCTCGCTGGGATGGCCAGAGAGCGAGATCGGGCCTGGTGGGATGAGTATCGCAACGCCCTCACAGCCGCCCCCATCGATGTGGCGGAAATGGAGGGACATGCGAAGAGGCTCAAGAGCTTCAACATCGGCTTCATCCCGGGGCTGCTTCAGACGGCCCCCTATGCCGCCGCCGTGTTCGCGAGAGGTTTCACTCCCCTCCCCGGCCGCGAGGTCGATCGCAGAGTGGGGTTCCGCCTCCGGAGGCAACAAAATATTCGGTCCGGTGAAACGTCGTACGTGGCACTGGTCCACGAGGCAGCGCTGCGAATTCAGTACGGCGGCCCCGCAGTACTCAGGGAACAGCTTGGCTCCCTCGTCGAAGACTCCGAACTACCGAAAGTCTCGCTGCGAGTCGTACCGTTCGATACGGCCGACTTCCCTGGCCCCAGCGAGAACCTGGTCTACGCGGAAGGGCCAGTGCCAGAGCTGGATACGGTCCAGGCCGACTCGTCCCACGGCTCCCACATCTTCGACTCGCCCGCCCAGCTGACGGGCTATCGCGCAATCTTTGAGCGCATCGAAGCCGTCGCGCTCCCGGAGAGCGAGTCGCGAGATTACATCCGCTCGATCATGAAGGAACTGAACGACAGGTATGAATAGCTCTGAGTGGCAAAAATCCAGCTTCAGCGAAGCAGCCAGCAACTGCGTCGAGGTGCGCGCACGTGGAGGGCTGATCGAACTCCGCGAGTCCGATGAGGGCGACGTCATCGTCCGCACCGCGCACCTCAAGTTCGCCACCTTCCTCCAGGGCGCCAAGGCCGGCGAGTTCGACCACCTCACCACCACCCCCTGAGCGAATCGTTCCGGCGGCCTCTTGCTCCCCGCAAGAGGCCGCCGGCAGGGAGAATGCGGCCAAGTCGGCAGAGCTGGATTCCACCTGCGGCCAGAGGATGCACTCTTGACCGTTGCCGCCGGACGCCGCTGATCGATTTCGCCACCAGCATCCACCTCGCAAGGGCCGTCATCCCTATGCGACGCCTGTGCGCGCCGCGAGCTCCCGCACGCCGGGCACCGTGACCGGCGCGTACAGCAGGTCCGCTGTGAGCGCCCGCAGAGCAGGCCGGCGCACCTCCTCCGGGGCAACCTGCTCGGTGAACCGCAGCAACGTGAACGTCTTGCGATGGGCGCCGAGGCGGTGCCACATGCGCGCACAGTCCGTGCCATACCGAGCCCGACGCTCAGCGGTCGGCAGCCGGCCTGGCCCGATCCGCGCCGCATACGGCACGCCCTCGTCGGGGGTGCCCAGTGCCGTGTGTACACCGATCCAGTACAGGTCCACCTGCGCACTGGTGGCGTCGACCGTGAACAGCGGGGAGCCAGGCAGGAACCTGGCGCTGGTCAGACGGTCGACGGCGTCCTCGGCACCTGCCATGAGGTCGAGGGCGGCACCTCGGCGCTGTCCGCATGCAGCCGTGTAGGCGGCCGTCATCAGCAGGGTCGCCGCCACGGCCCCGGACACGTCGCCTTGGCCCCGCGAGAGCGAGTCTGCGGTGCGACGCAGGAGATCGACAGCGGCGGCCGGGCGTCCGGAACGCCGCATCGTGATCGCCAGAACCCGAGCCGCCTCTCCGTGCACCACCGGGTCCCCGCTGGCCTGGGCCGCCGCCAAAGCCCGGTCCGCTGCCGGCCACGCGACATCGGAGTGAGCCTTCAGCGCGAGCTCCGTCGCCAGCACCCAGGCGCGGGCCACACAAGCATGGGCCTCCTCACGGGACCGGCCGGACAAGGCCTCACGGGTCGCGTGCGCCGAGCCCAGCAAACCGGGCAGGAAGTCGCCGAGGTTCTGGTAGCGCGCCGCCGTGAAATGTGCGCGCGCCGAGATCAGCGACGCCTTGAGCTGCTGCAACGACATGGGTGCGGACGGTTCGGATTCGTACAGGGCCCCAACGATCCGGGCCGACGCGTCCGGGCGCGCGGCAGCAGCCGAGGCGGATGGAAGCGCGGACACTCCAGCTGCCGCCATGCCGGCCACGAGCAGCTGCCTGCGGAGCATGGCGTCCTCCTGATCCGGGGTCACATCCCGCGCCAGCGTAGCCGGTCGGCCCAGCCCAATGGCGTCAAGAGGCAGGTCCAACGCCTGGGCAATCCGCAGAAGCGCCTGCTCGGCCGGCCGGAGCGCGCCCGCCTCGACCCGGCTGATCGCGGATGCGGAGTAGCCGCACGCCCGGCCCAGCTGGGTCTGTGTCATCCGCCGCGCACACCGAGCGGCCCTGATGACCGCCCCAAGCTGACGTTGCCGTGACATGGCATTGCCCTTCGACTGCGCGGAGTGTCCACCGTATCGACAGGCCAGCGCCGCCAGGCAGGGCGTGCACGAGGTGTGCGGGGCACGCACACGGCGTGCGGGAGCCCCCGCCGGCATCCGTGTCCGGACCCGCAGCCGGGTTTCCTGGGTGGTGCCCGGCCGGCGCACTTCTGCCACTCCATCCTGAGGGAGACGTCATGAGCAGCGCCCTGCTCGACAAGCCCGTCACCGAGACTGAGCCCACCACTGCCCCGACGCCCAGTACGCTGCTGGAGCGGGCCGACGAGCCGAGTGCCCGCGCCTGCCCGGTCTGCGGATCGAGCGCCACCTACCAGACCATGGACGGCCGATGGGGCTGCACCGCGTGCGGCTCCACCTGGGCCTGACCCCGGGGAGGATCCGATGGCGGACTGCACGCAGTGCTCTGCTCCCGCAGTGATCGAGGATCTCGACGTACACCCGCCACAGCCCTGGTGCCTCGGATGCGCGACCACCCTCGTACGAGCCGGCGATCCGGTCATCAACTACCGCTCGCTCAACGGTGAGTGCGACTACGAACGTGTCTTGGCCGGTGGCAGCACCCAGGTCCTGCGCTTCGGCTGACAGGCCCAGGCACAGGCACAGGCACACCGAAGTGGCTCGCTCCCTGTGCGCAGGGAGCGAGCCACTCTCGATGTCCGCCCCCCCGAATCACCAGCGCCTGAGCGCGTCGCCCCGTCGAGCACCGCTCGACGGGGCGACGCGAACCACCCGGCGGCTCAGACCTCCCGAACCCCCGCGCGCCAGACCGCGGCCGTCAGGGGGACACCCGGGCGGTAGGCCAGGTGGACGTGCGAGGGGGCGTCCAGCAGCAGCAGGTCCGCCCGGGCGCCGGGGGCGACCACGCCGACGTCGCTGCGCCGCAGCGCCTGGGCGCCGCCCGCCGTCGCGGCCCAGACCGCCTCGTCCGGGGTCATCCCCATCTCCCGCACCGCGACCGCGATGCAGAACGCCATCGAACTCGTGAAGCTGGAGCCCGGGTTGCAGTCCGTCGACAGCGCGACCACCGCTCCCGCGTCCAGCAGCCGGCGCCCGCTCGGGTACGCGGCCCTGGTGGAGAACTCCGCCCCCGGCAGCAGCGTCGCGACCGTCGCCGAACCCGCCAGCGCCGCCACGTCCTCGTCCGTCAGGTGGGTGCAGTGGTCCGCCGAGGCGGCCCCCAGCTCCACCGCCAGCTGCACGCCCGGCCCGTACGTGAGCTGGTTGGCGTGCACCCGGGGGGTGAGGCCGCGCGCGATGCCCGCCGTCAGCACCGCCCGGGCCTGGTCGCCGTCGAAGGCGCCCTTCTCGCAGAACACGTCCACCCAACGGGCGTGCGGGGCACAGGCGTCGAGCATCTCGCCGGTGACGAGATCCACATACCCCGCCGGGTCCTCGGCGTACTCGGGCGCCACCACGTGCGCGCCCAGGTACGTCGTCTCCGGGGTGTGCTCGGCGGCGATCCGCAGGGCGCGCGCCTCGTCCTCCACCGTCAGCCCGTAGCCGGACTTGCACTCGATGGTGGTGGTCCCCTGCCGCAGCGCCTCCCGGACGAACCGGGCCAGGTTGGCGTCCAGTTCGGCGTCGCTCGCCGCCCGGGTGGCCGCCACCGTGGTCCTGATGCCGCCCGCCGTGTACGACTGCCCGGACATCCGGGCGTTGAACTCGGCGGTGCGGTCGCCCGCGAACACCAGGTGGGCGTGCGAGTCGACGAAGCCGGGCAGCAGGGCCCGGCCCCCGGCGTCGAAGCGCTCGTCCGCCGCCGGGGCCTGCGCGGCCGGGCCGACCCAGGCGACGGTGCCGCCGTCGACCACCACGGCCGCGTCGGTCAGCAGGCCGAGCGGCCCGTTGCCCTGTCCGAAGTCGTTGGTGACCAGGCTGCCGATGCCCGTGATCAAGGTGGTCCTGGAGCTCAAGACAAGGCCTTCCGAAGGGGTTTCAGGGAACAGGTCAGCAGTCCAGCGCGCCGATCGCGGAGCGCAGCGCACCCGGCACGTCGGCCACCAGCAGGTGCACGCCGTCGCGGACCACGTGCCGGCCGCCGACCACCAGGTGGCGCACGTCCGCCGCCGAGGCCGCGAAGACCGCGATCTCGGCACCCAGCCGGGGCGGCGGGCCCGCCGTGCGGACGGAGTCCAGCGCGATCACCGTGAAGTCGGCGAGCGCCCCGGCCTCGATCCGGCCGGCCTCCGGCCAGCCCAGCGAGGCGTGACCGTCCTCGGAGCCGGCCCGCAGCAGCGCGTTCGCCGTCCAGTGGCCACGGGTCCTGGTGCGCAGCCGCTCGTCCAGCTCCAGCGCGCGGGCCTCCTCGAACGGGTCGATCACCGCGTGGCTGTCGCTGCCCAGGGTGACCGGGGAACCCGCCGAGGCGAGCCGGCGGGCCGGGCCGATGCCGTCCGCGAGGTCCCGCTCGGTGGTGGGGCACATGCAGACCGTGGTGGAGGAGTCGGTGAGGAGCGTGACGTCCTCGTCGGTCAGGTGGGTGGCGTGCACGGCCGAGGTGCGCGGGCCGAGCACGCCGTGGTCGGCGAGCAGCCGGGTCGGGGTGACGCCGTGCGCGGCGAGGCAGGCGTCGTTCTCGGCGGCCTGCTCGGACAGGTGGACGTGCAGCGGCGCCCTGCGCGCCGCCGCCCACTGCGCGACGGTGGACAGCTGCTCGGCCGGGACGGCCCGGACCGAGTGGACGGCCGCGCCGATCCGGGCGTGTTCGCGCGGCTTGAGCGCGTCCGCCCGCACCGCCCAGGCCTCGGCGTCACCGTCGCTGAACCGCTGCTGCGGCCTGGTCGGCTCGGCGCCGAACCCGGAGGACAGGTAGCAGGTGTCCAGCAGGGTGATCCGGATGCCGGCCCGGGCGGCGGCCTCGATCAGCGCCTCGCCCATCGCGTTCGGGTCGGTGTAGCGAGCGCCGCCGGGCGCGTGGTGCAGGTAGTGGAACTCGCCGACGGCGGTGATGCCGGCCAGCGCCATCTCGGCGTAGACGGCGGTGGCGAGCTCCAGGTAGCTGTCCGGGTCCAGCGCGCCGGCGAACCGGTACATGGTGTCCCGCCAGGTCCAGAAGGTGCCGGAGCCGACCTGGACGTACCCGCGCAGCGCCCGGTGGAAGGCGTGCGAGTGGGCGTTCGCCTGGCCGGGCAGCAGCAGCCCGTCGAGCCGGACGGCGCCGGGCGGGCAGGGGCCGCTGTCCGGGGTGACGGCGGCGATCGTGCCGCCGGGGCCGGTGGTGATCAGCACCTCGCGCTCGACCGCCGGGCCGTTCACGCCCGGCAGCCAGGCGTGCTGCGCCCAGTACGTCGTCGGGGTCAGTGGCACGCCAGGTCCTCCAGTACGTCGGCGAGGGCGGCGACCCCGGCCAGGCAGTCGTCCTGCTCGGCGTGCTCGGCCGGGGAGTGCGAGACGCCGGTGGGGTTGCGCACGAACAGCATGGCGGTCGGGATCGCGGAGGCCAGGATCCCGGCGTCGTGTCCCGCGCCGGTGGGCAGCACCGGGGCGTCCAGCAGCTTGGCCAGCCGGTCGCGCAGCGGCCCGTCGAAGTCCACCACCGGGGTGTAGGACTCGCGGGTCAGCTCGACCCGGACGCCGTCGCGGTCGCCGCGTTCGGCGGCGGCCTGCTCGATCTCGGCGACCAGCACCGTGAGGGTGCGCTCGTCGGCCGCCCTGGAGTCCAGCCAGCCGCGCACCAGCGAGGCGATCGCGTTGGTGCCGTTGGGCTCGACCGCGACCTTGCCGAAGGTGGCCAGCGCGCCCGCCTGCCTCGCCTTCTTGCGGGCGGCGAGGACGGTGTTGGCGTACGTCAGCATCGGGTCGCGGCGGTCCTCGATCCGGGTGGTGCCGGCGTGGTTGGCCTCTCCGTGGAAGTCGAACCGCCAGCGGCCGTGCGGCCAGATCGCGCCGGCCACGCCGACCGGCTGCCCCTCGGCGAGGCAGCGGCCCTGTTCGACGTGGAGCTCGACGAAGGCGCCGATCCGGGCCAGCCGGTCCTCGTCCGCGCCGATCGCGGTGGGGTCGTAGCCGGCCTTCTCCATCGCGTCGGGCAGCCGGACGCCGTCGGCGTCGCGCAGCCCGTACGCCTGCTCCGGGGAGAGCACCCCGGCGGTCAGCCGGGAGCCGATGCAGGCCACGCCGAACCGGGCGCCCTCCTCGTCGCCGAAGTTGACGATCGCCAGGGGCTTGCCGAACTCGGCGCCGCGGGCGCGCAGTTCGTCCAGCGCGGCGAAGGCGGAGACCACGCCGAGCGGGCCGTCGAAGGCGCCGCCGTCCGGGACGGAGTCCAGGTGCGAGCCGGTGACCACCGCCCCCGGCGCGTTCCGGTCGCCCAGCCAGGCCCACTGGTTGCCGTTGCGGTCCAGCTCGTACGTCAGGCCGCGGTCGCGGGCCTGCTGCTCGAACCAGGCGCGGCACTCGGCGTCGGCGGAGTTCCAGGCGAAGCGGCGGTAGCCGCCGGAGGAGGCGGCGCGGCCCACCGGGAGCAGCTCCGCCCACATCTCCTCGAAGGACGCCGTCACAGCTCACCCATCGGGACGCGGACGCCGCGCTCGTCCGCGACCTCGACGGCCCGGTCGTACCCGGCGTCCACGTGCCGGATGACGCCCATGCCGGGGTCGTTGGTGAGCACCCGGCGGATCTTCTCCCCGGCCAGCTCGGTGCCGTCGGCGACGGTGACCTGGCCGGCGTGGATCGAGCGGCCGATGCCGACGCCGCCGCCGTGGTGGATGGAGACCCAGGAGGCGCCGGAGGCGACGTTGACCATGGCGTTGAGCAGCGGCCAGTCGGCGATCGCGTCCGAGCCGTCCAGCATCGCCTCGGTCTCCCGGTACGGGGAGGCGACCGAGCCGCAGTCCAGGTGGTCGCGGCCGATCACGATCGGGGCGGACAGCTCGCCGGAGGCGACCATGTCGTTGAAGCGCTCGCCGGCCTTGTCGCGCTCGCCGTAGCCGAGCCAGCAGATCCGCGCCGGCAGGCCCTGGAAGTGCACCTTCTCCTGGGCCAGCTTGATCCAGCGGGCCAGCGACTCGTTCTCGGGGAAGAGGTCGAGGACGGCCTTGTCGGTCTTGTGGATGTCCCGCGGGTCGCCGGACAGCGCCGCCCAGCGGAACGGGCCCTTGCCCTCGCAGAACAGCGGGCGGATGTACGCCGGGACGAAGCCGGGGAAGGCGAAGGCGCGGTCGTAGCCGGCCAGCTGGGCCTCGCCGCGGATCGAGTTGCCGTAGTCGAAGACCTCGGCGCCGCGGTCCATGAAGCCGACCATCGCCTCGACGTGCGCGGCCATCGACTCGCGGGCCCGCCGGGTGAACTCGGCGGGCTCGGCGGCCGCGTAGTCCGCCATGTCCTCGAAGGCCACGCCGACCGGGAGGTAGCTGAGCGGGTCGTGGGCGCTGGTCTGGTCGGTGACGATGTCGATCGGCGCGTCCATCGCGAGCAGCTGCGGGACCAGCTCGGCGGCGTTGCCCAGCACGCCGATGGAGAGCGGCTGCCGCTTGTCGCGGGCCGCGGTGGCGAGCTCCATGGCGTGGCCGAGGTCCTTGGCCTCGACGTCCAGGTAGCGGTGCTCGATCCGGCGGGAGATCCGGGACGGGTCGCAGTCGATGCAGATCGCCACGCCGCCGTTCATGGTGACGGCCAGCGGCTGGGCGCCGCCCATCCCGCCGAGGCCGGCGGTGAGGGTGATGGTGCCCTCCAGCGTGCCGCCGTACCGCTTGCCGGCGACGGCGGCGAAGGTCTCGTAGGTGCCCTGGAGGATGCCCTGGGTGCCGATGTAGATCCACGAGCCGGCGGTCATCTGCCCGTACATGGTGAGCCCGAGGTTCTCCAGCCGGCGGAACTCCTCCCAGTTGGCCCAGTCGCCGACCAGGTTGGAGTTGGCGATCAGCACCCGCGGCGCCCACTCGTGGGTCTGCATCACGCCGACCGGGCGGCCGGACTGGACCAGCATGGTCTCGTCCTGCTTCAGCCCCTGGAGGGTCCTCACCATGGCGTCGAAGGAGCGCCAGTCCCGCGCGGCCTTGCCCGTGCCGCCGTACACCACCAGCTTCGACGGGTGCTCGGCCACCTCCGGATCGAGGTTGTTCATCAGCATCCGCAGCGCGGCCTCCTGCTGCCACCCCTGCGTCGTGAGCCCCGTCCCCCGCGCCGCGCGCACCTCACGCGGCCCGCTCGCCTGCTGCTGCACCATGTCCCGGCCTCCCTGCGGATGAATTCATTCAAGCTTTGTTCGACTGAATATAACTAAACAGAGAGGTTTCGACCAGACCCCGGACCAATCCGATCAGCCACCGCACCGGCCGACTCGGCGCGCTAGCCTGAACCCGGCGAACACCAGCCACTCGGCCCAGCACCAGGGAGCGGAGGACACGATGACGGCCATCACCGTGCGGCCCGGCAGACTCCGGGATGTGGCGGAGGAGATCGAGCGGAGCACGGGACTTCGCGCCCAGATCATCGGAGGAACCCTGGTGATGTCCCCGACACCCCGCGGCAAGCACGCGGGGACCGTGCGACGGCTGCGCATCCAGCTGGACCCCCGCCTGCCGGCCGACCTGGGCACCTACGAAGTGTCGTCCATCTACATGCCGGGCAACGACGAGGACTACGCCACACCCGACCTGATCGTCCTCCCCGTCGACTGGGAGAACGACGACCGATGGCTCGCCGATCCCCACGAGGCAGCCCTCGTCGTCGAGGTGATCTCCAATTCGGAGGGAGTGAAGGCCGTCGCCACCAAGACGGACTGGTACGCGAGCGCCGGCGCCGTGGCCCTGCTCGCGCTCGACCCGCGCAACGGCACCTGGACGTTCTACACCCACCCTCGCAAGGGGGCGTACCAGGGCATCCTGCACGGCAAGTACGGCGAGCCCGTCCCGCTGCCCGCGCCGCTGCCCGCCGAGCTGGACACCTCCGGCCTTCCGCTGTACGCGCCCCGCAACTGAATCAGGCCGCCTCGCCGCCGTCCCAGTCGATGCCGATCTCGGCGAGCCAGCGGCGGTCCTCGGCGTCGGGGGCGGGCGGGGACGGCGGGCGGGGGATGTTCTGGACGGGGCCGAGGCCGTACTTCTCGGCGGCCGCGGCGGCCCGGGCGTCGGGCTCGATGACGCCGACGTGGACGGCGGACTCGTCCCCCGGGTCGAGGACGGTCAGTTCGGGTTCGGGCAGCCGCCGCAGGGTGACGCGGCGTCCGCAGGCGGGGCAGGACCATTCGTCGGCACCCGAGGACAGCCGGGCGACGAACTTCATCTCGTGGATCACGCGCATGGGCGGCACCCCCTGCCGTAGGGGATGCCCGGGTCTGTGGCGAGTACTCCCCCGCCCCGGGCCGGCTCTATTCCAGGAAGAGCCCGCGCGCCGCCGCCGAGTGCTCGATCGCCTCCAACCTGGCTTCCGCACCCGGGAGTTCGTCGCACATGGACTGGAGCAGCACCCGGCCGAGCATCATCGGCGCGCACGCGGTGTCGAAGACCAGCCCGGTGCCGACGGCGGCCGGCAGCATCAGGTCGGACAGCTTGGCGACCGGCGCGAAGGCGCTGTCGGCCACGGTGAGCACCGTCAGCCCGCACTCCCTGGCCACCGTCAGCGCGTCCATCAGCTCCCGCGGGTAGCGCGGCAGCGCGAAGCAGAGCAGCGCGCTGGCCCCGGCCGCCCTGGCCTGCTCCAGCCGGTCGGCGAGCATGCTGCCGCCCTCGTCCAGCAGCCGGATGTCCGGGTGCACCTTGGCGGCGAAGTAGGCGAAGCCGCGCGCCTGCGCCGAGGCGGCCCGCAGGCCGAGCACCGGCAGCGGGCTGGAGGCGGCGAGCAGCCGGGCGGCCCGGGTGATCGGCTCCGGGTCGGCGAGGAGTTCGGCGAGGTGGCGCAGGTGCGCGATCTCGGCGAGCACGGCCTGCTGGTGCTCGTTGCGCACCGCGTCGTCCGGGGTCTCCGGCGCGGCCTGCTCGCCCCCGCCGAGTTCACGCAGCTGCTTGCGCAGCGCCGGGTAGCCGTCGTATCCGAGCGCGACGGCGAAGCGGGTGACGGACGGCTGGCTGACGCCCGCGAGTTCGGCGACCTCCACGCTGGACAGGAACGGCGCCTCGGTGGCGTGCCGCACCAGCGAGTGGGCGATCCGGCGCTGGGTCGGCGTCAGCCGGTGGCCCTCGAACAGCTGGAGCAGCCGGGCGGAGGGGCCGACGCTGCCGGTCTCATCAGTGGCGGTCATCAGCGGTACCTCCGGGTGCGAGCGGTTCGGACGACGACTGTGCAGCAGCGCGCCGCGGCTGGCAAAGACGTCTCGTACGGCGGGACGCCCCGTAGGACGTCCCGAGGATCGGACGGTTCGGACTGTTCGGGCGGTTCGGGAGGCCGCTCCCGGTCGGGGAAACCCTGATTTGTCCCTGAGCCGGCCCGGATTCCTCCGCGAACGGATGGACCGGACACCCCGTCGGGCCCCACTCTGGGTCCATGGACACTCGTCAGGACGAACTGCGGCGCGACCTCGACGCCACCCTCCAGGCCCGCAAGGAGCTCGGCAAGGAGTACGAGGACGAACTCGTCGACTCCTTCATGAAGCGGCTGGACGCCCGGCTGAACGCCCGGGTCGAACGTTCGGTGGCCGAGCGGATGGACGACTACGAGTCGCCGTCCCGGCAGCGGGGCCACTCCCGCCGCCCCGGCTTCGGCAAGCGCTCCAACACCGGACTCGCGGTGACCTCGCTGGCCCTCGGCATCCCGCTGACGGCGATCGCGGGCAGCCCCGAGAACGGCGGCTTCGCCGGTCTGGTGGTCTGCTGGGCGGGCATCGTCGGGGTCAACCTCGCCGCCGCCCTGGGCGAGCTGCGCAACCGGCGGACCCGCGCCGAGCGCTCGCCGCGGAGCGACTGGGACTGAACCCCCGTCACCCCGCGGCGGCGCCATCTCAGGCCAGCGGTCCGGTGACCCGCTCGACCGCCCGCACCAGGTCGCCGGAGGCGACCAGCGCGGCGGCCGCCTCCAGGTCCGGCGACAGGAAGCGGTCACGGCCGGCGCCGCCGACCCCCGCCTCCCGGGCGACGGCCATCGCGGCCGCGGTGGCCGGGGCGGGCCCGCCCGCCCCGTCGGCCTGCTGACGGATCTCCAGCGCGCGGGCACTGGCGGTGAGTTCGACGGCCAGGATGCGGCCGAGGTTGGCCACCGCCTGGCGCAGCTTGCGCGCGGCCGACCAGCCCATCGACACGTGGTCCTCCTGCATCGCGGAGGACGGGATCGAGTCGACCGAGGCCGGGACGGCGAGCCGCTTGTTCTCGCTGACCAGTGCCGCCTGGGTGTACTGGGCGATCATCAGGCCGGAGTCCACGCCCGGGTCGTCGGCCAGGAAGGCCGGCAGGCCGTGCGAGCGGGCCTTGTCGAGCAGCCGGTCGGTGCGGCGCTCGGAGATGGAGCCGAGGTCGGCGGCGGCGATGGCGAGGAAGTCCAGCACGTACGCGACCGGGGCGCCGTGGAAGTTTCCGTTGGACTCCACCCGGCCGTCCGGCAGCACCACCGGGTTGTCCACCGAGGCGGCCAGCTCGCGCGAGGCGACCAGCCGGGCGTGCGCCAGGGTGTCCCGGCCGGCGCCGGCCACCTGCGGGGCGCAGCGGATCGAGTACGCGTCCTGGACCCGCGGCGCGTCGTCCTGGTGGTGGCCGGTGAGGCCGGAGTCCTTGAGGACGGCCAGCATGTTGGCGGCGCTCAGCGCCTGGCCCGGGTGCGGGCGGATCGGGGCGTGGAGCTCGGGGGCGAGCACCTTGTCGGTGCCGAGCAGGGCCTCCAGGCTCATCGCGGCGGTGATGTCGGCGGTGGTGAACAGCCGCTGGAGGTCGGCGATGGCCATCACCAGCATGCCGAGCATGCCGTCGGTGCCGTTGATGAGGGCGAGGCCCTCCTTCTCCAGCAGCTCGACCGGCTCGATCCCGGCCTCGGCGAGCAGCTCGGCGACGGGCCTCTCCTCGCCGTCCGGGCCGGTGGCGGTGCCCTCGCCCATCAGGACCAGCGCGCAGTGCGACAGCGGCGCGAGGTCGCCGGAGCAGCCGAGCGAGCCGAACTCCCGCACCACCGGGGTGATGCCCGCGTTGAGCAGGGCGGCCATGGTCTGCGCGACCAGCGGCCGGACGCCGGTGCGGCCGGAGGCCAGCGTCTTCATCCGCAGGAACATCAGCGCGCGGACCACCTCGCGCTCGACCGCGGGCCCCATGCCGGCGGCGTGCGAGCGCACCAGCGACCGCTGCAGCTGGGCGCGCAGCTCGGGGCTGATGTGGCGGACGGCGAGCGCGCCGAAGCCGGTCGACACGCCGTAGACGGGGCGGGGCTCGGCCGCGAGGGCGTCGATCCGCGCCCGGGAGGCCGCCATCTCGGCCTGGGCGTCGGGGCCGATCTCGACCCGGGCGTTGCCCCGGGCGACGGCCAGGACGTCGTCGGCGCTGACGTCGGCCTTGCCGACCAGGACCAGCGGAGCGTCGGGGGCCACAGCACTGTGCATATCCATATACACCATCACATCAGGTGAATGAAGATATGACAACAGGTGTCCGCCCTCCGGATTCTCCGCCCTCCGGGCCGGCAGCGCACACCGCGGCCCCCGGGCCCCGCCCCCTCGCTCACTTCACGAGCTCGGCCTCGATCAGGTCGGCCGCCCTGACGGTGCCGCCCTCGGCCCGGCCGGCCGCGGACAGCTCCCGCAGCCGCCCGGCCACCGCCGGATCGCCGACCAGCTCCAGCAGCGCGGCACGCAGCGCCTCCGCGGTGGCCTGCTCGGTGTCCAGGCGGCGGGCGACACCGAGGCCCACCAGGGCGTCCGCGTTGGCGAACTGGTCGGCGGCCTGCGGCACCCCGATCATCGGCACGGCGTGGAACAGCCCCTCACTGGAGCCGCCCATGCCCGCGTGGGTGACGAAGGCGTCCGCCTGGGCGAGCACCGACAGCTGCGGCACCCACCGGTGCACCTCGACGCTCTCCGGCAGTTCACCGAGTTCGGCCGGGTCGGTGTGCTTGCCGATCTGCAGCACGGTGTGCCAGCCCGGCAGCTCGCCGAAGGCCCGGACGCAGGCCCGGTAGAAGGCGGGCTGGTGGGTGAAGGCCGACCCCAGCGAGACCAGCAGCACCCGCTCGGCCCCGGCGGGGCGCTCCCACTCCCCCTGGTGGGCCCGGTCGCCGAAGCAGGGCCCGACGAAGCTGATCCGCCGCTCGTCGACCCGGTCGGCGTTGGGCTGGAGCGCGCGCGGGATGAGCGCGATCGCCCGCTCGGGGCGGCCCTTGAAGGCGTCCACGTCGCGCTGCACCGCGCCGGCCTCGGCCAGCCAGTCGGCGAACCGGCGGTAGTGCCCGGCCCCGCCGGGCGCCTTGCGGATCGCCTCGAAGACCTCCGGCATGTCCTGCTCGAAGCCCTCCCAGCCGACGTAGGTGGGCGACAGCTGCACCACCGGCACCCCCAGCCGCTCGCCGAGCGCCCGGCCCGCGAAGCCCGCGATGTCATGGAGCACCAGGTCGGGCCGGTCGTCGGCGAAGGCCTCCAGCAGGACGGGCCACATGGAGAGCGCGTCGTCCAGGAAGACCTCCTGGATCGCCACCGGGTCCTCCATCCAGCCGTCCGGATCGTCGGCGAGCGGCAGCTTCGTCGGGTACGGGACGAAGGAGGCGCCGGTGGACTCGACCGGCTCCCGGAAGGAGGGGTCGTTGACGTAGCTGACCCGGTGGCCCCGGGCGACCAGCTCGGCGATCACGGCGAGGCTGGGGTTGACGTGGCCGTGGGCCGGGATGGAGACCATCAGGATGTGTGCGGGGCGGTTCACGGGCACCTCCGGAATAGCGAGTGAGACGAGACGGACCGTCTCGCGATGTCTTGGGAGACAATACGTCTCGTCTCGCCATTTCGCCTAGACTTTTTCCCATGGCCTCCAGAACCGCTCCCGACCCCGCCCGCCGCAGCGAGCGCGCCCGCACCGCCGTCCTCGCCGCCGCCGCCGAACTCGTCGCCGACGTCGGCTACGGCAAGCTGACCATCGAGGCGATCGCCGCCCGGGCCGGCGTCGGCAAGCAGACCATCTACCGGTGGTGGCCCTCGAAGGGCGCCGTCGTCTTCGACGCCTTCCTCGCCGGCAGCGAGTACGAGGGCAGCCTCGCGCTCCCCGACACCGGCGACCTCGCCGCCGACCTGCGGACGGTGCTGCGCCCCACCAGCGACGAACTCGCCGACCCGGCCACCGACCGCACCTACCGCATGATGATCGCCGAGATCATCACCGACCCCGCGCTGCACGCCGACTACCGCGCCCGGCTGCTGGACCCGCTGCTGGAGGTCACCCGCGACCGGCTGCGCAGCGCCCGCGAGGCCGGGCAGATCGCCCCCGACGCCGACCTCGACCTGGCCCTCGAACTCGTCTACGGCCCGCTCTACTACCGCTGGCAGTACCGGCTCGGCCCGCTCACCCACGCGCACGCCGACCGCCTGGTCGACGCCGTCCTGCGGGCCCTCAACCCGCCTGCGGCCGACGGCGGTTCCGGCGCCTGAAGCAGAGCACGGCCGGTACCGCGACCAGCACGCCGAGCAGCGGGAGCACGGCGGACCACGCGACCCACCCGGGACACCCCGGTCACCGGATCCGCGCACGGCGCGGGCGGCCGGGCCGCCGGACGGGCCGCCGGACGGAACGGCCGCCTCAGACCACCGGCGGCGAGGCCGGCCCCGCCAGGGCGACCGAGACCAGGGCGCGCATGGCGCAGGCGGCCTGGCCCAGCGGCAGGGTGGCGTCGTCGGCGAAGAGTTCCACCAGCCAGCCGCCGGCCGGGTTCTGGCCGCCGGCGGCGACCATGCCCCGGTAGCCGGAGACGACGAGCATCGCCTCCTCCGCCGGGTCGTTGCCGGCCGCGCCCGCCCGCAGGGTGAAGGCGCCGCCGCGGACGGCGCGGCGGGTCGTCGGGTAGTGGCGCAGGTCGAAGACCGCGTCGGGGGCCTCGATCTGGGCGCGCTGGGTCTCGGCCCGGCTGCTGGTGGGGCCGCTGGTCATCCGGTAGACGGCGTGCTGGGCGGTGCGCATCAGCTGGGAGCCGGGCGGGACGTACGAGACCCACCAGCCGACGGCGTCCAGCAGCCGGGCGGAGGCCTCGGCGACCACGACCAGCTTGCCGAGGGTGTCCGCCGGGTGGACGGCCCTGGCGGCGGCGGCCCGGTCGAGGGAGGCGAGCACCGCGGTGAGCAGCTGCCCCGGGTCGGCGCTGTGGGCGGCGCCGCGGAACCGCCGCCGGTCGGCCGCGCCGGCCCGGCCGGTCGGCCCGCGCCGCCCGTCCGCCCGGTGGTGCGGGTCGGCGGCGTCGGCGAGCAGCACGGTGGGGTCGGGCGAGAAGCCGGGGCCGTGGCTGCGTCCGGCGACCACTGGGTGGGCGGCCCTGGCCGCCTTGGCCCGGTACTGGGCGGCGTCGGCGAGCCGGAACAGCCGGTCGGGGGTGGTGACCGGCCCGATCGAGTCCCCGGTGGAGGCGACCCCGCAGGCCACGCCCTCGCCCTCGGACAGCGCGAGCGCCCTGGCGCACAGCTCCTCGGCGACGGAGACCACCTCGTCGGCCTTCTGCCCCTCCACCAGCAGGCAGAACTCGTCGCCGCCGAGCCGGGCGGCGAGGCTGCCGGGGAGCTTGGCGGCGGCCAGCGAGAGCTGGTGGGCGAACCGCTCCAGCAGCCGGTCGCCCATCTCGTGGCCGAGCTGGTCGTTGACCCGCTTCAGCCCGTTGACGTCGCAGACCACCAGCGAGACCACGGTGCCGTCGCGGTTGTGCGCCGCCAGCGCGCTCTCCAGCCGGGCGTCGACCGCGCGCCGGTTGGCGAGGCCGGTGAGCGGATCGGAGAAGGCGAGCCTGCGCAGGTCGGCGAGGCGCTCGGTCTGCGCCAGCCCGGCCGAGACCTGGGCGGCGAGCAGCGTCGCGTAGTCGGCGTCGGCCTCGGTGAACTCGGGCATCCCGGCCGACCTGGCCAGGTACAGCTCGCCCCAGGCCTGGCCGTGCAGCACGACCGGCGCGACCACGCAGCAGGCCCGCCCGCGCCGGCGCAGGGCCGCGGCGCGTTCCTGGCAGTACGCGCCGGCGGTCGGGTGCGCGTGCCCGGCGTGCGGCTCGCTGTTCTCGGCGCTCTGCAGCCAGGCGCGCGGCAGCCGCCCGGTGGTCCAGCGCTCCTCCAGGTACGTGACGATCTCGGGGAAGTCGGCGACCGGGTACGACTCGTCCTCGGGCAGTTCCTCCTCGCCGGGGGCGAGGTCGCCGTGGTTGACCAGGACCCGCAGCCGGCCGGACTCGCGGTCCCAGACCGAGACGGCGGCCATGGTGGCGCCGAGCGCCTCGGTGGCCCGGGTGGCGGCGGCCCGGACGGCCTCCAGCGGGGTGAGCGCGGCGGCCATGTCCTGGGCCAGCTCGACCACGGACTGGAGCCTCAGGTCGGGCAGCGGGTCGGGCTGCCGCGGGCTGCCGCAGACGCAGCCGCGGTCCGTCATGATCGCCTCACTGCTCACCGGCTCGCCTCGCTCCCTGTGCCCGGTCCTGCCAGACCTCCGTCGACCGGCCGCACCCGACCGGCCGCTTGCACCAAGACTATGGCGGTTTCATTCGGTTATGCCCCGTTTGCCCGGGCGGACCCGCCACCAGAACGTACGGGTTTCAACCGTTCGGAACCCGGAAGGCCCTGCCGGCCACGGGAAACGCCGTACCGCCCGCGAAGGAGGACGACCCGGGGAAACGCCGCACCGGAAAGCCCGTCGGCGCGCGGCTCTCCACACGCGCCTGCCCCGCGCGCCGGGCGCTATTCGGCCTTCGGCCGCCGGGTGAGCAGCCACGGCTCGACCAGCCCGAGCCCGCGCACCGGCCGCCGCCACATCGGCTGGAGGTGGAACCTGGCCCCGGCGTCCGGGCCCGGTATCGGCAGCCCGGAGGCGGGCATCCCGGCCGCGGCCGACAGCGCCTCGGCCAGCCCCGGCCCCTCGGAGTCGGCCGGGGCGACGCTGCCGTTCTGCTCCAGCGCGGCGGCGAACTCGCCGTCGATCAGCACCGCGTCCTTGGGCGCGATCGAGGTGAGCCGGCTGGCCAGGTTGACGGTGGTGCCGAAGACGTCGCCCATCCGCGAGGTGACCGTGCCGAAGGCCATGCCGACCCGCAGCGGCGGGATGGTGTCGTCCCCGGCCAGCGCCTCGATCAGGCTCAGCGCGATCTCGGCGGCGGTCGCCGGGTCCTCGGAGACGTAGAGGATCTCGTCGCCGAGCGTCTTGATCACCCGGCCGCCCTGGCCGGCGATCAGGTCCGAGCAGGTGTTCTCGAAGGTCTCGACCAGCTCGCCGAGCTCCTCCTCCTCCAGCCGCCGGGACAGCCGGGTGAAGCCGACCAGGTCGGCGAAGCCGACGGCGAGCCGCCCGCTGGTGATCTCGTTGTCCTCGGCGGCCTGCACCACCCGGCCGGTGACGGCCGCCAGCTGGCGGCGCCAGACGTACACCAGGAACTGCTCCAGCTCCGGCAGCAGCAGCTCGACCAGCGGGTACGCGACGTCGGCGCGGGTCAGCCCCGGCTCGGCGGACTGGGTGAGGTTCTCCAGGAAGGTGTCCATCTGCCAGCCGGCCAGCCGGGCCGTGGTCTGGCCGGTGGAACGGGCCACCTGGATCGCCATCGACTCGCTGAGCAGCCCGGACTCGACCAGCCCGGCCAGCCGCCGCAGCGCGATCACGTCACCGTCGGTGAGCGCCCTGGACTGGCCGATGTCGGGGAAGCCCATGGCCCGCCAGAACCGGGTGGCCAGCTCCATCGGGACGTCGGCGGCACGCGCGGCCTGGTACGGGGTGTAGCGGCGTGGCGCGTCCAGGATCAGGCGTTCCAGTTCGAGCGCGACCGTGGGGTCGTCGTCGCTCGCCGTCGCGCCGCTGCTGCCGTCCTCTGCCACCGGTCCGTCCCCGTGCGATCCGCCGCACTCGTCTCGTGTCCTACCTGTCCGGGCACGCCGTCCGCCACCCGGGCGGGCAGTGGCGCGCCTCACACCGCTGCCAGGTGGAATGTTCGCACGGAATCGCCGGATCCGGGGCATCAGCCCGGGTCAAGGGGAGGCAAGGAGAGGCGCGGACGGCCGTTTCAGCGGGGCTCGGGGCGCACGTGGACGACGTCCCCCGCGCCGACCGCCCGGCGTGCGCCGTCGGGCGTGCGGACCACCAGCCGTCCGTCGCCGTCCACCGCGACCGCCTCGCCGACCAGCTCCCGGTCGCCCGGCAGGTGCACCTTCACCTGGCGGCCGAGCGTGGTGCAGCGGTCCGCGTAGGCGCGCAGCAGATCGCTGGCGTGCGGGTCGCCGGCGGCGGCCGTCCACTCCCGGTACAGGCCGGCGAACTCCCGCAGCAGGGCGCGCAGCAGGGTGCCCCGGTCGGTGGTCGAGGCGCCGGCCAGCGCGAGCGAGGCGGCGGTGGGGACGGGCAGCTCCCGCGCGCGCAGCGAGACGTTGAGGCCCATGCCGACCACCACGGCACCGCCGGCCAGCTCGGTGAGGATGCCGCCGAGCTTGCGCTCCGCGCCGTCGATCTCGGTCTGGAGGTCGTTGGGCCACTTCAGCCCGACCTCGACCCCGGCGACCCGGTCGAGCGTGCTCGCCGCGGCCACCCCGACCAGGATCGGCAGCCAGCCGTACCGCTCGACCGGCACCTCCTCGGGGCGCAGCAGCACGGACAGGAACAGCCCGGAGCGGGCCGGGGCGGTCCACCGCCGGTCCAGCCGGCCGCGCGCGGCGCTCTGCGCCTCCGCCACCAGCACCGCGCCCTGGGCGGCGCCGGCCCTGGCGCGGGCGGCGAGGTCGCTGTTGGTGGAGCCGGTCTCGGCCACGACGTCCAGGGAGGTCCACAGGCCGCCGGGGACGAGCAGGTCGTGACGCAGCGCCTCCTCGTCCAGCGGCGGACGGTCCAGGTCGGTCCAGGGCGAAGGTCCGGCGTGGCCGAAACCGCGCAGTCCGCTGCGGCGAGGGGTGTCGGGTGCGGTCATGGGGAAACCCTAGGGCCTGGAGGACGGCCCGGGGCGGCAGGACGCAGGCCGACCCATCGTCCCGCAGAACGCCCGCCGGCAAAACTGTGTCGATGACCATAACGCCAGGACATGACGCATCGCCCTCCGCGCTGGCTACGCTACCCAGCGGTAGTTCGTAGCGCCGCCCTGCCCTCAGGCGCGGGCCCGCCACCCGGCCCGCGCGCACTCGAACAGGTCGCGGCCATGGAGCAGGGAGAGCCACCGGATGACCGAGGCGCCGTACGACCCCCACACCACCGCGGGCAAGCTCGCCGACCTGCGGCGCAGGCTCGACGAGGCGGTGCACTCCGGCTCCGCGAAGGCCGTGGAGAAGCAGCACGCCAAGGGCAAGCTGACCGCCCGCGAGCGGGTCGTGGAACTGCTGGACGAGAACTCCTTCGTGGAGTTCGACGAGTTCGCCCGGCACCGCTCGACCAACTTCGGCCAGGAGCGGAACCGGCCCTACGGCGACGGCGTGGTGACCGGCTACGGCACCGTGGACGGCCGCCAGGTCGCCGTGTTCGCCCAGGACTTCACCGTCTTCGGCGGCTCACTCGGCGAGGTCTTCGGCGAGAAGATCGTCAAGGTGATGGACTTCGCGCTGAAGACCGGCTGCCCGGTCATCGGCATCAACGACTCCGGCGGCGCCCGGATCCAGGAGGGCGTGGTCTCGCTCGGCCTGTACGGCGAGATCTTCCGCCGCAACGTGCACGCCTCGGGCGTCATCCCGCAGATCTCGCTGATCATGGGCCCCTGCGCCGGCGGCGCGGTGTACTCCCCCGCGATCACCGACTTCGTGGTGATGGCCGACCGGACCTCGCACATGTTCATCACGGGCCCGGACGTGATCAAGACCGTCACCGGCGAGGACGTCGGGATGGAGGAGCTGGGCGGCGCGCGCACCCACAACGCCAAGTCGGGCAACGCGCACTACCTGGCCGCGGACGAGAAGGAGGCGATCGAGTACGTCAAGAGCCTGCTCTCGTACCTGCCCTCCAACAACCTGAGCGACCCGCCGTCCTACCCCGACCAGGCCGATCTCACGGTCACGCCGGAGGACCTCGAACTCGACACCATCGTGCCGGACTCGGCGAACCAGCCGTACGACATGCGCAAGGTGGTCGGGCACATCGTCGACGACGGCGAGTTCCTGGAGACCCAGCCGCTGTACGCGGGCAACATCATCACCGGCTTCGGCCGGGTCGAGGGCCAGTCCGTCGGCATCGTCGGCAGCCAGCCGATGGACCTGGCCGGCTGCCTGGACATCGCCGCCAGCGAGAAGGCCGCCCGCTTCATCCGCACCTGCGACTCCTTCAACGTCCCGGTACTGACCTTCGTCGACGTGCCCGGCTTCCTGCCCGGCACCGAGCAGGAGTGGGACGGCATCATCCGGCGCGGCGCCAAGCTGATCTACGCCTACGCCGAGGCCACCGTCCCGCTGATCACCGTGATCACCCGCAAGGCCTTCGGCGGCGCGTACGACGTCATGGGCTCCAAGCACCTGGGCGCCGACCTCAACCTGGCCTGGCCGACCGCGCAGATCGCCGTGATGGGCGCGCAGGGCGCGGTCAACATCCTGCACCGCCGCGAGATCGCCGAGGCCGAGGCGGCCGGCACCGCCGAGGAGAAGCGGGCCGAGCTGATCGCCTCCTACGAGGACACCCTGCTGAACCCGTACCTGGCGGCCGAACGCGGCTACGTGGACGCGGTGATCGCTCCGAGCGAGACCCGCCGGCACATCGTCCGCGGCCTGCGGGCGCTGCGCGGCAAGCGCGAGGTGCTGCCGCCGAAGAAGCACGGCAACATCCCCCTGTAGGCCCCGTCCCTGTCGGGAGAGAAACCAGCCATGTCCCCGATCCACGTGCTGCACGGGCAGCCGACCCCCGAGGAGCTGGCCACCGTCCTGGCGGTGGTCCAGGCCCGGGCCGCCGCCGCGCAGGCCGCCGCCGAGACGGCGCGCCCGGCCGGTGCCGGCCCGGCCTCCCCCTGGAACGACCGCGTCCGGCTGCTCCGCCCCGCCGTCCGCCCGGGCGTCAACGCCTGGCGGACCTCGGGCTGGGCGCGCTGACGCCCCCGTGCGGGGTGGGGGGGCGGGTCCGTCGGCCCGCCCCCCCGCACGGCCCGCTCCGCCCGCTTTGCCCGGAACATGAGTACGGATACTCAGGCGCCGGGACCCCCGCGGGAGCACTCTGGACGGGTGCTCTGGTCAGATCCCCGCGACGAGCCCTCGCCCGAGGCCCGTCGGATGCAGGAGCGGATGCAACGGGCCGGAAGGGTCCTCGCCGCCCTGGTGCTGGTGGGCGCCGTACTGATGATGATCTCCCGATCGTTCACCTGAACGGCGGACACCGGCACCCCCTACCCTGGTGGGCATGACCGACCAGCGCCCCCTCGTCCTCGCCTCCGCCTCCCCCGCCCGCCTCGGGCTGCTCCGCCAGGCGGGGTTCGACCCGCGCGTGGTGGTCAGCGGCGTCGACGAGGACGCGATCACCGCCGCCACGCCCGCCGAGCTCGCGCTCGTCCTGGCCGAGGCCAAGGCGAAGGCCGTCGCCGCCGGACTCACCGGCGGCGAGCTGGTGATCGGCTGCGACTCCGTCCTGGAGCTGGACGGGCAGGCCCTCGGCAAGCCCGCCGACGCCACCGAGGCACTGGCCCGCTGGCAGTCGATGCGCGGGCGCGCCGGCGTGCTGCGCACCGGCCACTGCGTGATCGACACCGCGAGCGGCCGGCAGTCCTCGGCCACCGCCTCCACCACCGTCCGCTTCGGCACCCCGGACGACGCGGAGATCGCCGCCTACGTGGCCTCCGGTGAACCGCTGTACGTGGCCGGGGCGTTCACCCTGGACGGCCGCTCGGCGCCGTTCATCGACGGCATCGACGGCGACCCGGGCAACGTGATCGGCCTGTCCCTGCCGCTGCTGCGCCGGCTGCTCGCCGACCTGGATCTGCGCATCACGGATCTGTGGACCGACTGACCTGCCGCACGCCTGCCCCGCACCCCTAAGCTGACGGGCGTTCGGACGGGGAGGGCAGATGACCGACAGCGTGCTCAACGTGGTGCTCGGCCTGGTGGCCAGCGCCATCAGCGCCGGCCTCGGCTGGCTGGCCCAGGTGCTGCGGCGGCGGCGCAGGGTCGAGCGGGTGCGGGAGTTCTTCGGGCTGCCGGGCGGCAGCGAGTGCCTGGTCGTGGTGCCGCGCAGCATCGGGACGGGCTCGCACGCGCACACCGTGACCCGGCGTGACGCCTACGCGCTGATGTGGCTGGCCGGCCTGGTCGAGGAGTGCGGGGCGCGGCCCGAACTGGTCGCCCACGACGCCGCGCACCGCGGCCTGGGCGCCAAGACCGAGCTGTGCCTGGGCGGTCCGGTCAGCAACGAGCGGACGGCCGCGCACCTGGCCTGGGGCCTGCCGGGCGCGCTCGTCACCTCGGGCCCGGGGCCGGGCAGCAACGTGATCGTGGTGGGCGGGCGCGACTTCACCGCCGACCGCGACCAGGCGCACACCCTGCTGGCCCGGATCGCCACCCCGGACGGCGGCCGCCCGGTGTTCCTGGTCTCCGGCCAGACCGGCATCGCCAACCAGGCGGGAGTGCGCTACCTGGTCGCGCACCACCGCGAACTCGCCCGGACGTACGGGCGCGACGGCACCTTCGCGCTCGTCCTGCGGGTGGTCAACCCGGAGGCGTACGGGCCCGACATGGTCGAGCCGGTGGCGGACGTGACGGCCGAGGCGCTGCAACGGCCCGGCGCCCGCTCCGGCGCCGCTTGAGCGGCCCGGACGAGAGTGTGGCCCCGGCCACTCGGCGAACCCGTCCACCGGGCCGCACCAGGCATCACCGAGCGTGTGGGATAGTTCACAACCCGGGGCTACTCGCCGGTACTGCCCTCGAATCCATAAACTCGACGAGGTTCAAGAAGGGAGCCACAGTGCGCAAGGTGCTCATCGCCAACCGCGGGGAAATCGCTGTCCGCGTCGCTCGGGCCTGCTCGGACGCCGGTATCGCCAGCGTCGCCGTCTACGCCGAGCCGGACCGGGATGCGCTGCACGTCCGCGCGGCCGACGAGGCTTACGCGCTGGGCGGTG
>NZ_JBVJRP010000036.1:0-14022 GCF_055607525.1 Kitasatospora sp. NPDC036993
TGCTCACCCCCCCTCGCCACCCTCGGCACCTGGGCCGCCACCCACGGCAACGCCGCCACCACCACCCAGACCAGCCCCACCACCTGACCCACCCCCAGCCCGGGTCGGGGGGGTGGGTGGGGCGGGGGGTGGTGGAACGCACGCTGAGCCGGCTGATGCGCTCGCGGCGCCCGGTGCGCGACTACGAGACGCTGCCCGCCGTGCATGAGCAGAGGGTGCTGTGGTCGATGACGATGCTCATGAGCCGCCGCCCGGCCCGGCGGCGAGCGTGAACCGTCCCTGGGTGGGCTCGTCGGCCCAGTCCCGGTCGGCCGGCCGCTTCATCTTCGACCGAACTCCTTCCACACGTGCCGGAACCGGCTCCGGTCCCAGTACGGCAGTGGTCTCCTGACAGGACGTCACTGGATTCCCGCCGGATGCTTGTTCGGTGAGCCTAGCGAGGATGCGCTGGCAGTGGGGAGCGAGCGCGTCCATGGAAAGCGCGGGACGCCGCACCGGGACGATCGAGCCCGATCGCGCGGCCCTCGGTAGGAGAACCTCGGCGGGCGCGTTCGTCGCGGGCTCCGACCCGGACGACTCACCGGCTCCCGGGCCGGCTTCACCTGCCTGTCCGGGCCGCGGCCCGGACCGAACCTCGCCGACGCGCTGCCGGGCGATCAGCCACTCGTGCCAGGCCGTCTCCGCTTCGGCGAGCTCAGCGAGTACCCGGTCCGCCACCTCCCGAAGCTCCTCCCGCTCACGCGCGGCCACCTCCCGAAGCTCCTCCAGGAGACCCACCACCGACGCCGTCCCGGCACCTCCACCAACGAGACAACCCAACGGCCCGAGCATGCCTCGCCACGCCGGCAACATGCCTGACCTGCGAAAACCCGCCGATCAAGTTCGCTACGACAACGGCTTCTCAGCCCGGCCGACTTCCCACGCAACGGCGCCTTCCGGCGGGGTCGCGCAGTGGCGGCCGGGGAGCTGACGGGGTCGTTCCCCGCGGCGTACGGCTTCGTGCCCGGTCGCAACAGCGTGGCGCCTGCGGCGGAGGACGGCCGTGGGGCGGCGCGGGTGCTCGTGGGCGTGGTGGCGGTCCCCGCGGGTCCGGTCGCGTGCTGCCGGGTGGTCGGCGGGGTGTGTCCGCCCGGTGTCGGCAACGGCCGGTTGGTCCGTGGGCCCGCGACGGTCTCGGGGCACGTGCGTGAATGCGGCGCTGCCGTGACCGGGAGTGACGGCGGGGCGTCTGTTCGCGGCCGGGGGCGGCGGGCGCCTGTGGCGGTCGGTGACGGCCTGGTGGTCCGGGGGCTTCGAGGGCGTCGCGGCCGGCCTGCGGTCGATTCCCGGCCGGGTCGGCGGCCGGGTCGCGGGCCCGCTCCGGCCTGCGGCCCGGTGCCGCCGCGGTCACAGGCTCAGCAGCAGGTCCCGGACCTCGGCGGGCCGGGACAGGAAGGGATGGTGGCCGGTGTCGAGTTCGACGGTGTGGCCGGCCTGGCGGGCGTACGCGCGCTGGAGGTGCGGTGCGGTGCCCCGGTCCCGGGCGCAGACGAGGTAGGTCGTGGGCACCTGGTGCCAGGCGGCGGCCCCGACGCTCTGGCGGGTCACCTGCGTGCTCTGGCGGGCGAGGTGGCCGGCGGCCTGTGTCCGGATGTGCGGGTCGCAGTCCTGCAGGAAGGTGTCGGTGAGCAGTTCGGGGCGAACGGTGAAGGTTCCGGTATCGGGGTCGGTGTCGAGGAACGGGGCCGGGCGGCCGTCGCCGAAGTCCGCCAGGCTCTGTCCGGCCTCGGGCAGGTAGCCGGCGATCAGCAGCAGGTGGCGGACCGGCCCGATTCCTGCGGCGGCTTGCGCGGTGACGATGCTGCCGTAGCTGTGGGCGACCACGACGGTGGGTTCGTCGCCGTCCAGCAGTACCCGGCGCACCGCGGCGACGTCCTCGGGCAGTCCCGGACCGCCGGTGCCCGCGGGCGGGCCCGTCTCGCCGCAGCTCGGCAGTGCCGGGGCCGTGCTGTGGACGCCGCGCTGGCGCAGCAGCCCGGCGGTGCGGTGCCACCACCACGATCCGTCCCGGACACACGCCCCGTGCACGAACACGACCCTCATCGCGCTGCCTCCATGCCCGCCCGGACACCCGCCCGAACACCCGCCCGGACGCCCGGCTGTCCGGCTGTCCGGCTGCCCGGCTGCCCGGCTGTCCGGGCCGTCTTGCGGTCCACGGTAGCCGAGGCCGCCGTGGCGGCAGGGGGTCGTGGGCCGTTCGCGGGGTACGGGCGCGGGCCTTCGGCGAAGGCCCGCGCCCGTACCCCGGCGGGGCGGGGCCTGCCGGCAGGGGTCAGGGAGCGGGTGCGGACTGGGCCTGGCCCGCCTGCCCCGCCTGGTCCGCCTGGTCCGCCCGGCCGGGCCGGGGCAGGCGGCGGCGCAGGAGGACGGCGGCCAGGGCGGCCGCGGCGAGGGCGGCGCCGGCCAGGGGCAGGTGGCGGGGGCCCGCGGTGGTGACGACGGCGCCGCCGAGGGTGGTGCCGAGGGTGATGCCGAGGTTGGAGAAGGAGATGAAGAGGCTGTTGCCGAACTCGGGGGCGTCGGTGGCGTCGCGGGCGAGCCAGGCCTGGGCGACGGCCAGGCCGCCGGAGTGGACGGCGCCCCACACGAGGACGGCGGCGAGCATGGGGGCGGTGTGGGGGCCGACGGCGTCGAGGAGGAGGTAGAGGGCGAGGTAGAGGACCGGGTAGGCGGTGACGGTGCGTACCAGGCCGCGTTCCAGCAGGCGGCCGAAGACGAGGTTGCCGGCGGTCATGACGACGCCGAAGGCCATCAGGGCGGGGCCGGTGAGGGAGGCGTCGAGGCCGGTGACGTTCTCCAGGTACTCGGCGATGTAGCCGTAGCCGCTGAACATGGCGGCGAACAGGAGGGTGACGGCGGCCACGGCCAGCCACAGCCGGCCCTGGCGCAGGATGCCGAGCTGTCCGGCGTAGGTGGGCCGGCCGGTCTCGGGCAGGTCGGGGAAGAAGGCGAGGAGGCCGGCGCAGGCGGCGAGGTTGACGGCGGCGGCGGTCCAGAACGCGGCGGGGACCGTGAGGTGGTCGGCGACGTAGGAGGTGAGCGGGACGCCGAACGCGAAGCCGGCGCTGACGCCGGCGAAGACGGTGGTGGCGGCGCGGGCTTCCCGGCCGGGCGGGGCCAGGCGGGTGGCGGCGGTGAGGGCGAGGGCGAAGAAGACGGGGTGAAACAGCGCGGGCAGGATCCGGAAGGCGAGGACCAGCGGGAAGGAGTCGCTGAGCGCGTAGACGGCGTTGGCGACGGCGAAGACGGCAAGTGCCGTGGCCAGGACGGTCTTTCGGCGCAGCCGGGAGGCGAGCAGGACGCCGGCGGGGCCGGTGGCGGCGACGGTGAGGGCGAAGGCGCCCACCAGGGTTCCGGCGGTGCCGGTGCTGACGTCGAGGCGTTCGGCCAGGGAGGGCAGGACGCCGACGACGCCCATCTCGGTGGTGATGATGCCGAACACGCCCAGGGCCAGGACCGGTACGGCCAGGGCGTTGCGGGCGGGGGCGGTGCGGGGCACGGACGACCTCCAGTGGATACACAAATCTAGATAGTTGGATGCGTTAGGGGGAAGAAAAAGGGGGCGCCGACCGGGCGCCCCCGCAGGGCAGGGGTGGTGCGTGGAGGGGGTCAGAGTTCGTCGCGTGCGTACGCGGCGAAGGCGGCGATGGTCTCCTCGTTGCGCCGGTAGAAGGTCCACTTGCCGACGCGCTCGGACACCAGCAGTCCCGCCTCGCGCAGGATCTGGAGGTAGCCGGAGACCACCGACTGGGCCAGCCCGGAGCGTTCGCGGATGTCGGTGACGCACACGCCGATGTGGAAGCCGACGCCGCGCTCGCGGTAGTAGGGCTCGTCGAAGTAGAGCTCGGGCGACTTGAGCCAGCGCAGGAAGTCCGCGCGCGCCGGGTTGGCGAGCGCCTTGTGCACGGCCAGCGGGTCCACCGCGCGCACTCTCCTTCCGCCGTCCGGCCCGTCGGGACGTATCTAATATTCTGGATACGACCTTGGGTGTCAAGGCGGCCCCGCCGCCCCTCCCCGCCCGGACGCCCGGCGGAGCCGGGGGCCGGGGGCCGGGGGTCAGTGGTACTGGGCGATCTGGATGAGGTTGCCGCAGGTGTCGTCCAGGACGGCGGTGGTCACCGGCCCCAGCGCGAGCGGTGCCTGGGTGAAGCGCACGCCCAGGGCGCGCAGCCGCTCGTACTCGGCGTGCACGTCGTCCACGGCGAAGGAGGTGGCGGGGATGCCGTCGGCGGCCAGCGCCGCGACGTAGGCCTTGGCGGCGGGGTGCCGGTCGGGCTCCAGGACCAGTTCGGTGCCGTCGGGCTGGTCTGGTGAGACCACGGTCAGCCAGCTGTGGCCGCCGAGCGGTACCTCGGTCTTCTTCACGAATCCCAGCACGTCGGTGTAGAAGCGCAGGGCCTTGTCCTGGTCGTCGACGAAGACACTGGCCAGATTGATCCTCACGGGGCGTCCTCGGGTGGTTCGGGCCTGAGCCAGCGGGCGGTGATGCGCTCAAGCGGTTCGGTGTCCAGGTCGTGGAACTTGTAGCGGCCCTCGCGCCGCACCCGTACCAGGCCGGCCGCCTCCAGCACCGCCAGGTGCTGGCTGACCGCCTGCCGGGAGAGGCCGAGCGCGTGCCGGGTGGTCAGCCGCACGCAGATCTCGAACAGCGACTGGCCGCCACGCCCGGCCAGCTCGTCCAGGATCAGCCGGCGGGTGGGGTCCGCCAGCGCCTTCCACACCCCATCGTCGGCCACCTCCCCACCATAGGCAAGCCGGGACTTGCCTACCAGGCGGGGCCGGACGACGGGACCCGACGACGAGACCCGACGACGAGACCCGACGACGGGGCCGGAATCGAGGCCGTCCCGGCCCTTCGCCCAGGGGTGGTGAACCGCGGGGCCGCGCCCGGCAGGTGCCCGCGGTCCTCGGGTCAGGCGGCGGTGGGGGCGCCGGCGACGCGGCGTTCGCCGCCGTTGCGTTCCCGCCAGAGGCGGTGGACCCCGACGGCGGCGTCGTGTTCCTCGTGGCGCATCGGCATCCGGCGTTCCTGCCAGGGCTTGGCGAACTCGCCGTAGAAGGTGTCGAGTTCGAAGTACCTGCGGTCGTCGACGTGGTGCGGTTCGTAGGCGTCGCGGGCGGCGAGGAAGACGACCTCGTCCGGGGAGCAGCAGTAGAGGGCGCCCAGGCACATGGGGCAGGGGTGGGCGAGGACGTAGACGGTGGTGCCGGTGAGGTGCTCGGTGCCGAGCCCGGTGCAGGCGTCGCGGATGGCGAGGATCTCGGCGTGGGCGGTGGGGTCGCCGGTCCGGGCGACCCTGTTGGGGCTCTCCGCGAGGATCCTGCCGTCCTTGACGATGACGGTGGCGAACGGGCGCCCGCCCTCGGCGACGTTGCGGCGGGCGATGTCGACGGCGCGCTGGGCGAAGTCCATGAGGGGGCCTTGGAGGAAGAGGGACGGGACGGGGCGGGGACGGGGGCGGGGGAAGCGGGGGGGCGGGCGGGTCGTCCCGGGCCCGCCCCCCGTCAGGTGATGACGTGTCAGAACGGCTTGGTGGGCAGGTACTTGCCGTCGAGGGTGATGACGGCGCGCTCGCCGCCGTCGGGGTCGGCGACCTTCCTGACGTCGAGCCTGAAGTTGATGGCGGAGATGATGCCGTCGCCGAACTCCTCGTGGACCAGGGCCTTGAGGGTGGTGCCGTAGACCTGGAGCATCTCGTAGAAGCGGTACATCGTCGGGTCGGTCGGGATGCGGTCGGGCATCGAGCCGCGCAGCGGGATGGTCTGCAGCAGCAGCGCCGCGTCGTCGTCGAGGCCCAGGAGTGCGGCGACGGCCTTGGCGGACTCCTCCGGCAGCGGGTGCTGGCCGAGGACGGCGGCGGTGGTGAACGCGACGGAGAGGCCGGAGGCCTCGGCGATCTGCTTCCAGGAGAGGTTCTTGCGGGTCTTGGCCTCGACGGCCCTGTCGGCCAGGGCCTCGCGGGCGCTCCGGTTGAACTGTGCCTGCACCATGATCGGTTGTGTCCTTTCGGCGATGGGGTGGCCGCTCCGCGGAAAAGGGGGAAGCGGGGCGGCCCGGGAGTGGGACGGGGCGGGGCGGGGCGGGATGGAGTGGCTGCGGGGGGCGGGGGTCAGGCCGCGAGGGCGGTGCCGGCGGTCAGGTCGGTGGCGCGGCCGGCGGTGACGTCCTCGACGCGGCCGGTGGGGATGTCGTAGACCCAGCCGTGCAGGGCGAGCCGGCCCTGTCCGAGGGCGCGGGCGACCGAGGGGTGGGTGGCCAGGTTCGCCAGCTGGGCCGCGACGTTGTGGCGCACCAGGGCCGGGACGTCGCCGCCGGCGGCGGTGCGGGCCACGGAGGCGTCCGCGTGGCGCAGCCAGGAGGCGACGGCGGGGGCGTCGGTGAGGTCGTGGCCGTGGGCGAGGGCGGTCATGGCGCCGCAGGCGGAGTGGCCGCAGACGATGACGTCCTTGACGTTCAGGGCGGTGACGGCGTACTCGACGGACGCGGCGATGGCGTCGGGCTCGGGGCTGTGGGCGGGGACGAGGTTGCCGGCGGTGCGGATGACGAACAGGTCGCCGGGTTCGGTGCCGGTGATCAGTTCGGGGACGACGCGGGCGTCCGAGCAGCCGATGAACAGGGTGCCGGGGGTGTGGTGGGTGGCGAGGCGGGCGAAGAGGTCCGCCTTGGCCGGGAAGACGTCCCGCTGGAAACGGGCGACGCCGTCGGTGAGGTCCTGCATGGTCACTCCCCTTCGGGTGGTGGCCGGCCCCGTGGGCCGGTGAGATCCACCATGCATGACCTGGTTCTATAGTGTCCAAGAGTTGTCGGGGATGCATGCCATTAGTGTTGTCTATAGTGGGTGGATGGCCTCTCCGGAACTGCGTCACCTGCGTTATCTGCTCGCCGTGGCCGAGCACGGCAGCTTCACCCGCGCCGCCGAGGAGCTGCACGTCTCGCAGCCCACGCTCTCCCAGCAGGTCCGGCAGCTGGAGAGGGCCCTGGGCGTGCAGCTGCTGGACCGTACCGGGCGCAGCGTGCGGCTCACCGATGCCGGCGCGGTCTACACGGGGCATGCGCGGCGTGCGCTGCGTGACCTGGCCGCCGGTGAGCGTGCGGTCCACGATGTGCAGGACCTCTCCCGTGGTCACCTGCGCCTGGGGGTGACGCCGACGTTCACCGCCTATCTGGTCGGCCCGCTCACCGCCGGGTTCCACGCCCGTCACCCGGGGGTGAGCGTCACGGTGGCCGAGATGCCGCAGGACCGTCTGGAGGCGGCTCTGCTCGCCGACGGCCTCGATCTCGGCATCGCGTTCGCCGGCCCCCACCCGCCCGGTGTGACGGCAACCGCGCTGTTCACCGAGTCCCTCAGCCTCGTCACCGCCGCCGCGCGTGCCCGGGAGATGCCCGGGCCGCTGCCGGTCCGTGCTCTGGAGGGCGAGCAACTCGCCCTGCTGACAGGGGGCTTCGCCACCCGTGGCCACATCGACGCCTACTTCGCCCGGTACCGGGCCGCGCCGCGTATCACGGTGGAGGCCGACTCCATCCAGGCCCTGACCGAGATCGTCCGGCGTACCGCTCTGGTCACCGTCCTGCCCGAGCCGATCACCGACGACCACCCCCATCTGGCCCCCGTCCCCCTCGATCCTCCCCTGCCCACCCGTACCGCCGTCCTCCTGCACCGCACCGACGCCTACCGCAGCGCCGCCGCCCACGCCTTCGCCGACCTCACCCACGACGTCGTGCGCGCCCGCGGCTACGCCCCGCCCCGGTGAACCCCCGCCGCCCGCTCGCCTGTCTGCCGCCGTCCTGTCGCCGGGGCCCGGGCGGGCCGTCCCGCGCCGCAGTCCGCGGCCCTCGCCGCGGCGGGGGGCCGGGTTCGCGTCCGCGGGGAGCGGGAGGCGGCCCCGGGCCGCTCCGGGCGCCGCGGGCTCCCGCCCGGCACTGCGGGCGGCCGTCCGGCGGCGAGTGCCTCCACGGGCATGCCTGCCTCTGAACCGCGCCGCGTCACAGGCATGGGCTCAGAGCCGTGCCCCGGCCTCCCGACGACAGTGACCACCTGGCCATGGCGTTCCCCGGCCCGCTCGCGGACGATGTCCGGGTGGTCCTGGCGGCCATGGGGGCATCGCGGCTGAAGCCTGCGGCCCCGTTCTCGGTCGACGTGCAGGGCCGGCTCCTCGCGATCCCCACTCGCTCGTACAACGACGAACCGTCGGCCGACGCGCTGGAATCCCTCTCGCCACGACAGCTGACGATCCTGCACTGCCTGTACACCAGGCACCATGACGGGAGGATCCGCCGGCGTCACCCGGAAGGCATCGTCGGCTCCGCGCAGCCCTGGGTCGTCCCGTACGTCGTGCAGCTGGCCGGCGAGTACGTCGTGGAGATCCTGGTGGTCATCCGGAAGGCACTCGGCGACCTCGATACGCCGGGCACCGCTCTGCGTGCCGCCTACGGCCGGTTCATCGTGGACGATCCCTCCTTCTTCGCCCGCACCCAGAGGCGGGTGGTCAGCTACTGGAGCTGCTACCACCGTTTCGACTACACGAGCTTCCCGGACTATCCGGGCTGTACCGTGCTGGAGCTCCTGCGGGCGGCGGCCTGCGACCTGGCCGGCCACCCCTGGCCCCGCCTCACGCCGCCGGCCGGCAGGGCCGGTCCGAGCGGCCACTGCCGGACCCCGTAGCGGGACGTGACACTGCGGCCGGCGCCCGGAGGCTCCTCGGCCCGGCCGCCGGTGTGACCGAACGCGCGAAGCCCGAGGTGGACCGCCCCCTTTGGTGCGGGAGAGCCGGGTATCGGGCCGGACGGGCTTCCCGCCGGATCCGGCGGGACCGACGCGCAGTCCTTGGGCACCGCCGGGGTGGCGCCCGCGGCTACACGGCATCCCGCCCGGTCAACGTGCCGCCGGGACCCGGCACGCAGCTGCGCGGCGGCCCCGTGGCCGCCTCCGTCACCGCGGGACCGGGAGCGTCCGGTCCCGTACGAGGAAGCCCCGTGGAGCGCGATGGCGTAAGCATCGACGTCACCGGGCGCCGGGCGGCCCTCCATGACGAACCCGCAGAGCGCGCGCAGCGCTTCCTCACCCATGGCCGGCGGGTGGAAGGGCAGCGGGTAGGGCCTGACGTCCTCGCCCGGCCACGCGATGACACCGGCCGGCCGTTCCCCGGCCCAGCAGGGGACTTCGAAGGGAAGCGGATCGCCGATGTCCTCGACGATCCCGCCGCCCGGGGAGAGACTCAGCGAGCGGATGAGGCGCCCGTCCGCCCAGACGCCGAAGGCCAGCCAGTCGACCACACTGTGCGTGGCGTGCAGGACCATCCGCCGGCCCGCGCCCGCCGCGACGAGCTCGCCGGGGAGCCGGGACGGCAGATCGACCATCACACGCTGGTCGCAGACCAGTCCGATCCCCGGCCGGCTGCCCGCACAGGCCCGGCCGCGCGGCGGATGGACCCCGTCCGGCCGGGGGCACACCTCTCCCCGCCGGTGCCGCCGGTGCCGCCGGTGCCGCCGGTGCCGCCGGTGCCGCCGGTGCCGCCGGTGCCGGAACCCGCCTGCGGCCGGGGCGGGTTCACCCGGAAAGTCCGCCCCGGACAGGCCCGCCGCAGTGCGCGCCCGGAACCGGGGCCCCGTCCGGAAGCCCGGCTGTCAGAGCGCCTCGCTAGCATCAAGCCCGCACGCACGTTCCCCGATGCGCCACCGCGGCCCGCCCGGCAGTTTCGGGAACGACCGCCCGGGGGGCACCTCGCCGGGCCGCCCCCCCGGTACCGGGCCGGCACCGGACCGGCACGACAGCCCCGAGGGAGTGGACGCCATGGACGCGGTACCGGCATACGTGCGCGGCTACCACCGAGGCCTGGGGCGCGCGTCCGCGGCCATGCTCGGGTGCGGGCTGCTGCTGTTCGTCCTGGCGGTGGCGTACCTCATCCCGCATGACACCCATGTGGAATCGGTCCTCAACGGCCGCGGTGTACAGGTCCGGGCCGTCGTCACCCGGTGCGTGCCGGTGGGCGCCAACGGCGACGGGTCCGTCTCCGCCAACTCCCACTGCCGGGTGCGCTTCACGGCATCCGACGGGCGGACCGTCGAAACACAGCTGGCCTACGTATCGGACGACCTCGGGAGAGAGCGGCCCGTCACCGTCGTATACGACCCCCAGGACGCCGGGCTCGCCGCCCTGCCGTCGAGCATCGGTTTCTGGAACACCCTCGGCCGCAACGTGATCGACTGGTCCGCCCTGGCGGTCTCGGTGGTCATGCTGCTCGCCGGGACTGCGGCTCTCACGTGGTACCTGCGGCTGCGCGCCCGGATGAGGCGGGCATGAGCGCGACGGCGGCCACGGCGGCCGACGTGGCGCGCGCCCGGTCCGGGATCCCGCTCGGCCTCCCGGCCCCGCTGCTGGCCCTGTGGAGCGTGAGGGACGGCCTGCTCACCGCAGCGGGCGTGACCGTCTACCCGGCCGGGTGCATCGGCGAACGCAACACCACCTACGAAGTCGGGCGGTACGCACCGGGTTTCCTCCTCATCGGCGACGACAGCGGCGGCCGCGGGTTCCTCCTGCGCGCCGACGACCCGGACTGCGCCGTGTTCTCCTCCGACCTCGGCGACCTGGATCCCGCGGGCTTCGACGTCGAGTCCACGCACTTCGCCTCCTGGGCCGAATCGCTCTGACCTTCCGCGCCCCGGGCGCCGCGGGTCCCCGGCCGGAACCCGGCCCCGCACCAGGGCAGACCGACCAGGCGCGGCACGGCACGCGGCGGGCGAGCGGGCGGCGGCGGGCGAGCGACGGTGGGCGGCGCGGTGGTGCGGCGGCGCGCCGGGGGTTCACCCGCACGAGTGATTGTGACGCTGTGCTCAACGGCGGACACTCGGCGTATCCGGAGGGCTCGTGGGGCCCTCCCGGCGCGAGGAGCCGTCATGACCGCAGTCGAACCTTCCGCCTCCCGGGTGCCGCAGATCGCGGACAACTCGCAGCCCACCACCCGCGGCGAGGGCCTCGCGGCCATCGGCGGCAACCTCGGCGCCGTGTGGCGGGCCTGGTGGACGTGGAGCCCGGGCAACGGGACCTTCAACCTCCAGATCCCCTGGAACGTCATCGGGACCGACTCGACGGTCGTCGTCACGGCCTCCGAGATCGACTCGAACGGCAACCGGTTCGCCGGCGCCGCACCCTTCCAGGTGTCGAGCATCGCCCCCGGCAACGGCATCGTCACCTTCAAGATCAACATCGGCTGGGGCAGCCCGCTGCCGATGCGCACCGACGTCCTGGTCTTCAACTGACCGGCCCGCCACGGATGCCGTCCGCGCCCCGGCGGTGACCGCCGGCACGGCCCGGGCGCACGCCTCCCGGCACACCCGCGCCCGCACCGGGGCCCGCGGCGGGCGGGCGGCAGGGGGCAGCGCGGCGGCATCCCCGGCCCGTACGGGCCGCACTGGCCGTACGGGCCCGGGGCTGCCCGGGCGCCGGTGCTGATGCGGTACCGGCGCCGGCATGCCCGGCGCGGCGTCAGGCGGTGGTGTCAGGCGGCGGCGCAGGCGGCGGCGTCAGTCGATGGCGGGGCCGGTGTGCGGGGCGGGGGTGCGTACGACGGCGTCCAGGGCCGGGGCGATGACGGCGAAGCAGCCGTCCGTCAGTGCGGCGATGTCCACCGCGCCGTCCGCGCCGGCGGCGTCAGCGGCGGGGCCGGCGGTGCTCCAGCGTTGGAGGACCGTATGGAAGGCCGACAGGGCCATGTCGGCGGCCAGTCGCGGGTAGAGCTCGTGCCCGGCGTCCAGGTCCAGGCGGGCGGCGAGTCCGGCGGCGAGCCGGTCGCGCCACTGGGCCTGGCGTTCCAGGAAGCGGGCGTGCAGGGCGGGTGTGGCCAGGATCAGCCGCACCACCTTGCGGGCGCGTTCCTCGTGGCCGGCGCAGTCCCGGACGCAGGCCCACACCGTGTGCCGCAGCGCCGTCGAGGGTGCCTCGCCGGGCGGGCGGGCGGCGAGTTCCTCGTGCATGGCGGCGCCCAGGGTGGCCAGGAACTGGACGACGACGTCCTCCTTGGACGCGAAGTAGCGGAAGAACGTCCGCTTGGACACGCCCGCGGCCGCGGCGATCTCGTCGACCGTGACGGTGTCGAACCCGCCGTCCGCCAGCAGGTCCAGGGCGGCGCGGGTGAGTTCGTCGGCGACGAGCCGGCGTTTGCGCTGGGCCAGGGTGAGAGCGGGTCGGGAGGTCACGCCGCCCATCCTAGACCCCACGCCACGCACGTCATCAAACGTCAGTCTTGACACTTGGTGACACACAGGGCAGCGTGAGCCACATGACCCGCCACCACCCGACACCCGACCCCGCCCCGGACCTCAGCGGACGGGTGTTCGTCGTCACCGGCGCCACCAGCGGCCTGGGCCTGGCCACCACCACCGCCCTCGCCCGCCGCGGCGCCCGCGTCGTCCTCGCCGTACGCGACGAGGCCAAAGGCCACCACGCCGCGGCCCTGCTCACCCGCTCCCATCCCGGCGCCCGCCTGGACGTACGCCACCTCGACCTCGCCGACCCCGACTCCGTCCACGCCTTCGCCGACCGCCTGCACACCGACGGCCCCCACCCCGACGTCCTGGTCAACAACGCCGGCGTCATGGCACCCCCGCGCACCCTCACCCCCCACGGCCACGAACTCCAGTTCGCCGTCAACCACCTCGGCCACTTCACCCTCACCGCCCGCCTCACCCCCCTCCTCGCCCACGGCCGCGACCCCCGCGTCGTCACCGTCACCTCCGCCAACCACCGCCGCGCACACATCGACTTCGACGACCTCACCGGCACCCGCACCTACTCCCCGATGGGCCACTACAACCAGTCCAAACTCGCCAACGCCCTCTTCGCCCTCGAACTCCACCGCCGCCTGACCACCGCCCGCCACCCCCTGCGCAGCCTGCTCGCCCACCCCGGCTACGCCGCCACCGCCCTGCCCCACACCGGCGCCGTCGGCCCGGTACGCCTGCTCTTCGGACACCTGCTGCGCCCCCTGGCCCAGTCCCCCGAACGCGGCGCCCTGGCACAGCTGCACGCCGCGACCGCACCCGGAGTACGAGGCGGAGAGCTGTACGGGCCCGGCGGCATCGGCGAACTGCGCGGAGACCCGGTCCGCACCGACCCCGCACCACACGCCCTCGACGAGACGACAGGACGCCGGCTGTGGGAACTGTCCCAGGACCTCACCGGCACGCCCTTCACCCTGCCCGACACCGACAACCCCTGACACCCCCCCGACCACCCCCACCCACATGACAGTGCGTCACATACCGGCCGCCACACGGACAGCAGGGGCGAAACACGGCTCCGCACCGGCCGGACACCCCGCCACGACACCGTCACGGACGACGACACCGCACCCCACACCCCCACAGGCACAACCACCGGCCCCGGGCACAGCCGCGACCACGCACCCGGCCCCACGCCACACCCCACCCCGCCCCGCCCCGCCGCCACTCCCCCACCAGGCCGACCACACCGGCCACGCCGTGCACACCGGCCCGGCCCCGAAGGACCCGGCCACGGCACCCACCACGTCCTCAACCCCGACCACGACACCGACACCTTCGCCCCGACCCCGACTCCGGCCGCCCGCGGACACACCGTCACCACACCCCGGCGGACAACGGACACGACAGACCCACAGACGGGCGAGCGGACACTCCGGCCCCGCGCGCCCACCGGCCCGCCGGCGCGCGGGTGGTCCGGCGGGCCGTGCAGCGGCGGCACAGGAAGAACCCGCCCCGCCCCGGGACCGGCCACAGCAGACCACGCCCCGCCCCGGGACCGGGCCCGTCCCCCGGAGCCGTCCCGGGGTGCCGTCCCCCGGGGGTGCGGCCCGCGGCGGGGACGGGACGGGAACGGGCAGTAGGATCAGCGGCGTTGCATCCCGTACACCGCCGCTAGGAGGCTTTTCATGGCTCAGGTCACGCTGAAGGGAAACCCGGTGCAGGTCGGTGGCGCGCTGCCCACCGCCGGCAGCCAGGCACCGGCG
>NZ_JBVJRP010000037.1:0-12524 GCF_055607525.1 Kitasatospora sp. NPDC036993
GTCTCCACACCCAGGGTGTGGCACTCGACTGGGAGGCCGTCTTCGCCGGTCGCGGCGCGCGCCGCACCGACCTGCCGACCTACGCCTTCCAGCACGAGCACTTCTGGCTCAAGGCCACGTCCTCCGCCCCGGGCGACGCGAGCCGGCTGGGCCAGGCCGTGACGGGGCACCCGCTGCTGGGCGCGGCGATCGCTCTGCCGGACTCGGACGGCGTGCTGCTGACGGGCCGGGTGTCCGTCCAGACGCACCCGTGGCTTGCTGATCACGCGGTGTCGGGTTCGGTCCTGGTGCCGGGTACGGGTCTGCTGGAGCTGGCGATCCACGCCGGTGACCAGGTCGGCTGCGGCCGGGTCGAGGAACTGACCATCCAGGCCCCGCTCGTTCTGCCCGAGCAGGGCGGAGTCGCCCTGCGGGTGTCCGTGGAGGCGGTCGACGCCGACGGTTCCCGTCCGGTGGCGGTCTACTCCCGCCCGGACGACGCGACGGCAACGGAGCCGTGGACGCGGCACGCGGTCGGCTTCCTGGCGGCCGGTGCCACTGAGCCGGCGTTCGACCTGTCGGTGTGGCCTCCGAAGGACGCCGAGTCCGTGGACGTCGAGGACCTGTACGAGGACCTCGCCGCCACTGGCCTGGCGTACGGTCCGGTGTTCCAGGGCCTGCGGGCCGCCTGGCGTGCCGAGGATGCCGTCTTCGCGGAGATCGTGCTGCCCGAGGACACGTCGGTCGACGGCTTCGGCCTTCACCCGGCGCTGCTGGATGCCGCGCTGCACGGCATCGCGCTGGGCGACTTCCTGGCGGAGTCGGAGGGCGCGCGGCTGCCGTTCTCGTGGAACGGGGTCTCGCTGTACGCCACGGGCGCGTCCGTCCTGCGAGTGAAGGTGTCGTCGGCGGGCACGGACGCGGTGACGCTGTCGGTGGCCGACTCCTCGGGTGCTCCGGTCGCGGCTGTCGGTTCGCTGATGCTGCGCCCGGTGGATGCGGGCCAACTGGCTTCTGCGCGGCGGGCGTTCCATGAGGCGTTGTTCCAGCTGGAGTGGTCGGAGCTTGCGGTTCCGGAGTCGGTTGAGGCTTCGTGGAGTGTGCTGGAGTCGGGTGCGGGTCTGGCGGAGCTGGCTGCGGCCGGTTCGGTGCCGGAGCTGGTGTTCGTGCCGGTGGCGCCGTTCGAGGGCGATGACGTGGTGGGTGCTGCTCACCGGTCGGCGCTGGAGGCGCTGGCGTTGGTGCAGGGCTGGCTGGGGGAGGAGCGTTTCGCTGATTCCCGCCTGGTGTTCGTGACGCGCGGTGCGCTGGCCGATGATCTCGTCAACGCGCCCGTCTGGGGTCTGGTGCGTTCCGCTCAGGCGGAGAACCCGGAGCGGTTCGTGCTCCTGGACGTCGAGGACGGGGTGCCGGCCTGGGAGCGGCTGGCGGCGGTGGCACTGTCCGGTGAGCCGGAGGCGGTGCTGCGCGGCGACGGAGTCGTGGTGCCGCGTCTGACCAGGACGCCGGTCGCCGAGGGTGAGATCGTTCTTGCCGAGGGCGGCACGGTGCTGGTCACCGGTGGTACGGGTGCGCTGGGTTCGCTGGTCGCCCGTCATCTGGTCGCCGAGCACGGTGTCCGTCACCTGGTTCTGACCAGTCGTCGTGGCCTGGCCGCCGAGGGTGCGCAGGAGTTGGCGGATGAGCTGATGGGCTTGGGTGCCGTCGCGGTGGAGATCGCCGCGTGTGATGCCGCGGACCGTGACGCCCTGGAGAAGCTGATCTCGGCCGTCCCGGCCGAGCACCCGCTCACCGCGGTTGTTCACACCGCCGGTGTGCTGGACGACGGCGTGGTCGACTCGCTCACTCCGGAGCGGTTGGAGGCGGTGCTGCGTCCGAAGGTGGACGCCGCCCACAACCTGCACGAGCTGACCCGCGACCTGGACCTCAGGGCATTCGTTCTGTTCTCCTCCGCGGCCGGTGTGCTGGGTAACCCGGGTCAGGCGAACTACGCGGCGGCGAACACCTTCCTGGATGCTCTGGCTGCCCACCGCCACGCGCTGGGTCTGCCGGCGACGTCGCTGGCCTGGGGCGCGTGGGAGCAGAGCGGCGGTATGGCGGGTGGTCTCACCGAGGCCGACCGCCGTCGCCACGACGGCCTGACGGACACCGAGGGCCTCGCTTTGCTCGATGCCGCCTGGACCTCAGGACAGGCACTGCTCGTGCCCGTCCGCCTGGACCTGGCCGGCGTCCGCCGGCAGGCCGCGACGGCCGGTGTCCCGCCGCTGCTGCGGGCCCTGGTCCGCACCCCCGCCCGCCGCGCCGCGGCCGGGGAGCAGACGGGGACGGCGGGCACGGAGGCCCTCGCGGAGCGCCTGGCCGGCCTGGAGCCGGAGGAGCGGCGGGCCCTGCTGCTCGACCTCGTCCGGTCCCACACCGCGGCCGTCCTCGGCTTCGCGGGAGCGGACGACATCGACCCGAAGCGCGGCTTCCTGGAGCTGGGTGTCGACTCGCTCACCGCCATCGAGCTGCGCAACGGGCTCGGCAAGGCGACCGGACTGCGCCTCCCGGCGACGCTGATCTTCGACTACCCGGCCCCGGCCGGTGTGGCCGACTACCTGGCGGCGGAGCTCGGCACGGCGACGGACGAGACGGCGGCCCAGTCCGTCCACTCGGAACTCGACAAGCTGGAGTCGCTGCTCGCGGCGATCGCGGGCGGTTCCGACACCGGTACCGACGAGCGCTCCGGAATCACCGCCCGACTGCGGGCCGTGATGTCGCGGTGGACCGGAGCCCAGGCCGAGGCGGACGGCACGGACGAGGCCGACTCCCTGGAGTCGGTGACCGCGGACGAGCTGTTCGACCTCCTCGACAACGAGCTCGGCCAGTGAGCCCGCAGCCGCCCGTACCCACGCCCGCCGCAGCCCCTGCCGTAGCCCTCACAGTGGAGTGACCCCAGTGTCGAACGAAGAGAAGTTGGTCGACTACCTCAAGCGGGCGACGGCCGACCTGCGCGAGACCCGCCGCCGTCTGCGCGAGGCGGAGGACAAGGACCGCGAGCCCATCGCGATCATCGGCATGGCCTGCCGCTACCCGGGCGGCGTGACCACGCCCGAGGGGCTGTGGCGGCTGGTGGCCGACGGCGCCGACGGCATCAGCGAGGTCCCCGCCGAGCGCGGCTGGGACCTGGCGGCCCTGACCTTCGAGGAGGGCGAGGACGAGGACGGCCCCGGCGGGACACGCGTTCCGCAGGGCGGATTCCTGCACAGCGCGGGGGAGTTCGACCCGTACTTCTTCCGGATCTCGCCGCGCGAGGCGCTCGCCATGGACCCGCAGCAGCGGCTGCTGCTGGAGGCGTCGTGGGAGGCCTTCGAGCGGGCCGGCATCGACCCGGAGTCGGTGCGCGGCAGCAAGACCGGCGTGTTCGCGGGCCTGATGAACAACACCGACTACACGCCGTCCCCCGCGCAGGAAGGCCTCCCCGAGGGGATCGAGGGCTTCCTCGGCACCGGCGGCTCCGGCAGCGTGGCGTCCGGCCGCGTCTCCTACACCCTGGGCCTCGAAGGCCCGGCGGTGACGGTCGACACGGCCTGCTCCTCCTCCCTGGTCACCCTGCACCTGGCCGCGCAGGCCCTGCGCAACGGCGACTGCACGCTCGCCCTCGCGGGCGGCGCGACCGTCATGGCCACGCCCGGCACCTACCTGGAGTTCACGCGACAGCGGGGCCTCGCCCTCGACGGCCGCTGCAAGGCGTTCGCGGACGCGGCCGACGGCACCGGCTTCTCCGAGGGCGTCGGAATGCTCCTGCTGGAGCGGCTGTCCGACGCGCGGCGCAACGGGCACAAGGTGCTTGCGGTGGTGCGGGGTTCGGCGGTGAACCAGGACGGTGCGAGCAGCGGCCTGACCGCGCCCAACGGTCCGTCGCAGCAGCGGGTGATCCGGCAGGCCCTGACCAACGCGGGCCTGACCTCGGGCGACGTGGACCTGCTGGAGGCACACGGTACCGGCACCACGCTCGGTGACCCGATCGAGGCGCAGGCGCTGCTGGCCACGTACGGGCAGGGCCGCGAGGGTGGCGAGCCGCTGTGGATCGGCTCGTTCAAGTCCAACGTCGGCCACACCCAGGCGGCGGCCGGCGCGGGCGGCATCATCAAGATGGTGATGGCGCTGCGCGAGGGCGTCATGCCGCAGACCCTGCACGTGGACCGGCCGTCGACCAAGGTCGACTGGTCGGCGGGCGCGGTCGAGCTGCTGACCGAGGGCCGTGACTGGCCGGAGCTTGGTCGTCCGCGCCGTGCGGCGGTGTCGTCGTTCGGCATCAGCGGGACCAACGCGCACGTGATCCTGGAGCAGGCCCCCGAGGAGGAGCCGGCGGAGGCCGTCGCGGTCACTGTCGACGCTCCGGTCGCGTGGGTGGTGTCGGGCAAGTCGGAGGCGGCGCTGCGGGACCAGGCCGGACGGCTGGCGGCGTTCGTGGGGGAGCGGCCGGAGCTGTCGCTCTCGGATGTCGGGTACTCGTTGGCGGTGTCGCGGGCGCGGTTCGACCACCGTGCGGTGGTGTCGGGTGCGAGCCGGGAGGAGCTGCTGGCCGGGCTGGCAGGTCTGGCGAGTGGTGAGGCGTCCGGCGCTTCGGTGGGCCGTGGCAAGCTCGCGTTCCTGTTCACCGGGCAGGGCAGCCAGCGGACCGGCATGGGGCGGGAGCTGTACGCGGCGTTCCCGACCTTTGCCGCCGCCTTCGATGAGATGTGTGCCAGGTTCGAATTCCCGTTGAGGGAGGTGGTGTTCGAGGCTTCGGAGCTGCTGGACCAGACGGCGTACACGCAGGCGGCGCTGTTCGCCGTCGAGGTGGCGCTGTTCCGCCTGGTGGAGTCGTGGGGCCTGAAGCCCGACTTCCTGGTCGGCCACTCGGTCGGTGAGATCGCGGCCGCGCACGTCGCCGGGGTCCTTTCCCTGGATGACGCGGCGAAGCTGGTCGAGGCGCGAGGCCGGCTGATGCAGGCCCTGCCCACGGGTGGTGCGATGGCCGCCATCGAGGCGACCGAGGCCGAGATCCTGCCCCTGCTGGCGGGCCGGGAGTCGGAGATCGCCGTCGCGGCGGTCAACGGGCCGACGTCGGTGGTGGTTTCGGGTGACGAGGCCGCAGTGCTGGAGGTGTTGGAGCACTGGAAGAGCGAGGGTCGTAAGGGCCGTCAGCTGCGGGTGAGCCACGCGTTCCACTCGCCGCGGATGGAGCCCATGCTGGCCGAGTTCCGCGCGGTCGCGTCCGAACTCACCTACTCCGAGCCGAAGTTCGCCGTGGTCTCCAACGTCACCGGCGAGTCGGCGACCGAGCTGACCTCGCCCGAGTACTGGGTGCGGCACGTCCGTCAGGCTGTTCGCTTCGCCGACGGCATCGCCTACCTCGCCGCTCAGGGTGTCACGAGGTTCCTGGAGCTGGGTCCGGACGGCACCCTGTCGGCTCTGGCGCAGGAGATCACGGACGGCCACTTCGCTCCCGTTCTGCGCAAGGACCGCCCGGAGGCGCTGTCCTTCACCCAGGCCGTCACCGGTCTCCACGCCCGTGGCGCCGAACTGGACTGGGACGCGGTGTTCGCCGGTCGCGGCGCGCGCCGCATCGACCTGCCGACCTACGCCTTCCAGCACGAGAACTACTGGCTGGACCTGCCCAACGTTGCGGGTGACGCCGTCAGCCTCGGCCTCGGGAAGACCGTTCACCCGTTGCTCGGTGCGGCGATCGCTCTGCCGGAGTCGGATGGCGTCCTCCTGGCAGGTCGCCTGTCCCTTCAGTCGCACGCGTGGCTTGCTGATCACGCGGTGTCGGGTTCGGTCCTGGTGCCGGGTACGGGTCTGTTGGAGCTGGCGATTCACGCCGGTGACCAGGTGGGCTTCGGTCAGGTCGAGGAGCTGATGCTCCAGGCCCCGCTCGTCCTGCCGGAGCAGGGCGGTATCGCCCTGCGCGTGTCGGTGGAGGCGGCCGGCGCGGACGGTCTGCGTCCGGTGGCGGTCTACTCCCGCCCGGACGGCGCCGAGAGCGATGAGCCGTGGGTTCGGCACGCGTCGGGTCTGTTGTCCGATGCCGCGCCCGTGGCGCCGGAGGGCCTGTCGGTGTGGCCTCCGAAGGACGCCCAGCCCGTCGGCATCGAGGACCTGTACGAGGGCCTGGCCGCCACCGGCCTGGCGTACGGTCCGGTGTTCCAGGGCCTGCGCGCTGCCTGGCGTGCCGAGGGCGCGGTGTACGCGGAGATCGTGCTGCCCGAGGACACGTCGGTCGACGGCTTCGGTGTCCACCCGGCGCTGCTGGACGCCGCGCTGCACGGCATCGCCCTGGGCGGCTTCGTCACCGAACAGGACAGCGCGCACCTCCCGTTCTCCTGGAACGGTGTCTCCCTCCACGCCACCGGCGCCTCGGTGCTGCGCGTCAAGCTGGCCCCGGCCGGCACCGACGCGGTGTCCATCGTCGCCGCCGACGAGACCGGCGCCCCCGTCGCCACCATCGGTTCGCTGATGCTGCGCCCGGTGGATGCGGGCCAACTGGCTTCTGCGCGGCGGGCGTTCCATGAGGCGTTGTTCCAGCTGGAGTGGTCGGAGCTTGCGGTTCCGGAGTCGGTTGAGGCTTCGTGGAGTGTGCTGGAGTCGGGTGCGGGTCTGGCGGAGCTGGCTGCGGCCGGTTCGGTGCCGGAGCTGGTGTTCGTGCCGGTGGCGCCGTTCGAGGGCGATGACGTGGTGGGTGCTGCTCACCGGTCGGCGCTGGAGGCGCTGGCGTTGGTGCAGGGCTGGCTGGGGGAGGAGCGTTTCGCTGATTCCCGCCTGGTGTTCGTGACGCGCGGTGCGCTGGCCGAGGATCTCGTCAACGCGCCCGTCTGGGGTCTGGTGCGTTCCGCTCAGGCGGAGAACCCGGAGCGGTTCGTGCTCCTGGACGCCGAGGACGGCGTCCCGGCCTGGGAGCGGCTGGCGGCGGTGGCACTGTCCGGTGAGCCGGAGGCGGTGCTGCGCGGCGACAAGTTCGTGGTGCCGCGTCTGACCAGGACGCCGGTTGCCGAGGGCGAGGTCGTTCTCGCCGAGGGCGGCACGGTGCTGGTCACCGGCGGTACGGGCGCGCTCGGCTCCCTCGTCGCCCGTCACCTGGTGACGGAGCACGGTGTCCGCCGCCTCATCCTGACCAGCCGTCGTGGCCTGGCCGCCGAGGGCGCGCAGGAACTGGCCGACAAGCTGGTCGAGTTGGGAGCCGCCTCGGTCGAGATCGCGGCCTGCGACGCCGCCGACCGTGAGGCGCTCGCCGCCCTCCTGGCCACCGTCCCGGCCGAGCACCCGCTCACCGCGGTTGTTCACACGGCCGGTGTCCTGGACGACGGCGTCATCGACGCCCTCACTCCGGAGCGGTTGGAGGCGGTGCTGCGTCCGAAGGTGGACGCCGCCCACAACTTGCACGAGCTGACCCGCGAGCTGGACCTCAGGGCATTCGTTCTGTTCTCCTCCGCGGCCGGTGTGCTCGGTAACCCGGGTCAGGCGAACTACGCGGCGGCGAACACCTTCCTGGATGCTCTGGCTGCTCACCGCCACGCGCTGGGTCTGCCGGCGACGTCGCTGGCCTGGGGCGCGTGGGAGCAGAGCGGTGGCATGGCGGGTGGTCTCACCGAGGCCGACCGCCGTCGCCACGACGGCCTGACGGACACCGAGGGCCTCGCTCTGCTCGATGCCGCCTGGACCTCAGGACAGGCACTGCTCGTGCCCGTCCGCCTGGACCTGGCCGGCGTCCGCCGGCAGGCAGCGACGGCCGGTGTCCCGCCGCTGCTGCGGGCCCTGGTCCGCACCCCCGCCCGCCGCGCCGCGGCCGGGGCGGCCTCGGCGGCCCGCGGCGAGTGGGCGCAGCAGTTGCTTGCTCTGGGTGCCCCCGACGAGCGGCGTGCCTTCGCCCTCGCGCTGGTCAGGGCGCGGGTCGCGGCGGTGCTGGGCTTCCCGAACGCCGATGTGGTGGAGCCGGAGCGGGCGTTCAAGGAGATGGGCTTCGACTCGCTCACCGCCGTGGAGTTCCGCAACCAGCTCGGTGCGGCGACGGGTCTGCGGCTGCCGGCGACGCTGGTGTTCGACCACCCGAACGCGGTGGCCGTCGCGGACTTCGTCGTGGCCGAGGTCACCGGCGCCCATGCGGTGGTCGAGGTCGGTGCGCGGACCGCGACGGCCGCGGACGACGATCCGATCGTGATCGTCGGCATGGCCTGCCGCTACCCGGGCGGTGTGACCACGCCCGAGGGGCTGTGGCAGTTCCTGCTGGCGGGCGGCGACGGCATCGTGCCGTTCCCGACCGACCGCGGCTGGGACCTGGAGCGGATCCTCATCCCGGATCCGGAGCACCCCGAGGACGACTACGTCCTGGAGGGCGGTTTCCTCCAGCAGGCGGCCGAGTTCGACCCGACCTTCTTCGGGATCTCGCCGCGCGAGGCGCTCGCCATGGACCCGCAGCAGCGGCTGCTGCTGGAGGCGTCGTGGGAGGCCTTCGAGCGGGCGGGCATCGACCCGGCTTCCGTGCGCGGCAGCCGGACCGGCGTGTTCGCCGGTGTGATGTACCACAACTACGCGGCGCGGGTCACGGAGGTTCCGGAGGGGATCGAGGGCTTCCTCGGTACGGGCGGCTCCAGCAGCGTGGTGTCCGGGCGAGTCTCGTACACCTTCGGTTTCGAGGGCCCGGCGGTGACGGTCGACACGGCCTGCTCCTCCTCGCTCGTCACCCTGCACCTGGCCGCGCAGGCGCTGCGCAACGGCGAGTGCACGCTGGCGCTCGCCGGTGGTGTGACGGTGATGCCGAACCCCGACACCTTCTCCAGCTTCGCCCTCCAGCGCGGTCTGGCGCTGAACGGCCGCTGCAAGCCCTTCGCGGGCGCGGCCGACGGCACCGGCTGGTCGGAGGGTGTCGGCATGCTGCTCGTGGAGCGGCTGTCCGACGCGCGGCGCAACGGGCACAAGGTGCTTGCGGTGGTGCGTGGTTCGGCCGTCAACCAGGACGGTGCGTCGAACGGTCTGACCGCGCCGAACGGTCCCTCGCAGCAGCGGGTGATCCGGCAGGCGCTGCTGGGCGCCGGCCTGTCCACGGGGGACGTGGACGTGGTCGAGGCGCACGGGACGGGGACCCGACTGGGTGACCCGATCGAGGCGCAGGCGCTGCTGGCCACGTACGGGCAGGGCCGCGAGGAGGGCGAGCCGCTCTGGCTCGGGTCGATCAAGTCCAACCTCGGCCACACCCAGGCGGCGGCCGGCGTCGCGGGCATCATCAAGATGGTGCTGGCACTCCAGGAGGGCGTCCTCCCGCAGACGCTCTACGTGGACGAGCCGACCCCGCACGTCGACTGGTCGGCGGGCGCGGTCGAGCTGCTCACGGAGGCGCGGGACTGGCCGGAGCTTGGTCGTCCGCGCCGTGCGGCGGTGTCGTCCTTCGGCATCAGCGGGACCAACGCGCACGTGATCCTGGAGCAGGCTCCGGACAGCGCGCCGGTCGAGGTGGCGGAGGCCACCGTCGATGCCCCTGTTTCCTGGGTGGTGTCGGGCAAGTCGGAGGCGGCGCTGCGGGACCAGGCCGGACGGCTGGCGGCGTTCGTGGGGGAGCGGCCGGAGCTGTCGCCGGTGGATGTCGGCTTCTCGTTGGCGGTGTCGCGGGCGCGCTTCGACCACCGTGCGGTGGTGTCGGGTTCGAGCCGGGAGGAGCTGCTGGCCGGGCTGGCAGGTCTGGCGAGTGGTGAAGTGTCCGGCGCTTCGGTGGGCCGTGGCAAGCTCGCGTTTCTGTTCACCGGGCAGGGGAGCCAGCGGGCGGGGATGGGGCGTGAGCTGTACGAGGCGTTCCCGATCTTTGCCGCCGCCTTCGATGAGGTGTGTGCCCGCTTTGAATTCCCGTTGAGGGACGTGGTGTTCGAGGCTTCGGAGCTGCTGGACCAGACGGCTTACACGCAGGCGGCGCTGTTCGCCGTCGAGGTGGCGTTGTTCCGCCTGGTGGAGTCGTGGGGTCTGAAGCCCGACTTCCTGGTCGGCCACTCGGTCGGTGAGATCGCGGCCGCGCACGTCGCCGGGGTCCTTTCCCTGGATGACGCGGCGAAGTTGGTCGAGGCGCGGGGCCGGCTGATGCAGGCCCTGCCCACGGGTGGTGCGATGGCCGCCATCGAGGCGACCGAGGCCGAGGTGTTGCCGCTGTTGGCGGGCCGGGAGTCGGAGATCGCCGTGGCGGCGGTCAACGGGCCGACGTCGGTGGTTGTTTCGGGTGACGAGGCCGCTGTCCTGGAGGTGTTGGAGCACTGGAAGGAGCAGGGTCGTCGGGGTCGTCAGCTGCGGGTGAGCCACGCGTTCCACTCGCCGCACATGGAGCCCATGCTGTCCGAGTTCCGCGTCGTGGCGTCCGAACTCACCTACTCGGAGCCGAAGTTCGCCGTCGTCTCCAATGTCACGGGCGAACTCGCCACCGAGCTGACCTCGCCCGAGTACTGGGTGCGCCACGTCCGTCAGGCTGTGCGCTTCGCCGACGGCATCGCCTACCTCGCCGCTCAGGGCGTGACCACGTTCCTGGAGCTGGGCCCCGACGGCACCCTGTCGGCCCTTGCCCAGGAGATCACCGAGGGCCACTTCGCCCCGGTCCTGCGCAAGGACCGCCCGGAGGCACTGTCCTTCACCCAGGCCGTCACCGGTCTCCACACCCAGGGTGTGGCACTCGACTGGGAGGCCGTCTTCGCCGGTCGCGGCGCGCGCCGCACCGACCTGCCGACCTACGCCTTCCAGCACGAGCACTTCTGGCTCAAGGCGACTTCGTCCAGCGCCGGCGACGCCGCAGGTCTGGGCCAGGCCGCGACGGGGCACGCACTGCTCGGTGCGGCGATCGCTCTGCCGGAGTCGGATGGTGTCCTGCTGACGGGTCGCCTGTCCCTTCAGTCGCACGCGTGGCTTGCTGATCACGCGGTGTCGGGTTCGGTGTTGGTGCCGGGCACCGGTTTGTTGGAGCTGGCGATTCACGCCGGTGACCAGGTGGGCTTCGGTCAGGTCGAGGAGCTGATGCTCCAGGCCCCGCTTGTTCTGCCGGAGCAGGGCGGTATCGCCCTGCGCGTGTCGGTGGAGGCGGCGGGCACCGACGGTCTGCGTCCGGTGGCGGTCTACTCCCGTCCGGACGGCGCCGAGAGCGATGAGCCGTGGGTTCGGCACGCGTCGGGTCTGTTGTCCGATGCCGCGCCCGTGGCGCCGGAGGGCCTGTCGGTGTGGCCTCCGAAGGACGCCCAGCCCGTCGGCATCGAGGACCTGTACGAGGGCCTGGCCGCCACCGGCCTGGCGTACGGTCCGGTGTTCCAGGGCCTGCACGCTGCCTGGCGTGCCGAGGGCGCGGTGTACGCGGAGATCGCGCTGCCCGAGGACACGTCGGTCGACGGCTTCGGTGTCCACCCGGCGCTGCTGGACGCCGCGCTGCACGGCATCGCCCTGGGCGGCTTCGTCACCGAACAGGACAGCGCGCACCTGCCGTTCTCCTGGAACGGTGTCTCCCTCCACGCCACCGGCGCCTCGGTGCTGCGCGTCAAGCTGGCCCCGGCCGGCACCGACGCGGTGTCCATCGTCGCCGCCGACGAGACCGGCGCCCCCGTCGCCACCATCGGCTCGCTGATGCTGCGCCCGGTGGACGCGGGCCAACTGGCCTCCGCACAGCGGGCGTTCCACGAGGCGATGTTCCAGCTGGAGTGGACAGCGCCGGTGCTGCCGACGGCCGAGGTCGCCACGTGGGCGGTACTGGGTGCGGCGGAGGACGTCTTCGCCGGTGGCACCGCCTACGCCGGTCTGACGGAGGCGGCTGCGGCCGTGTCCGTGCCGAAGGTGCTGTTCGTGCCGGTGGCGCCGTTCGAGGGCGAGGACGTGGTGGGCGCCGCTCACCGCGCGGCTCAGGAGGCGCTGGCGCTGGTGCAGGCCTGGTTGGCGGAGGAGCGTTTCGCGGACTCCCGCCTGGTCTGGGTCACTCGCGGCGCGCTGACCGATGACCTGGCCGGCGCCCCGCTCTGGGGCCTGGTCCGCTCCGCCCAGGCGGAGAACCCGGAGCGCTTCGTGCTCCTGGACGCCGACGAGTCGGTGACCTCGGAGCTGCTCTGGTCGGTCCTCGGCTCGGACGAGCCGGAGGCGGCGGTGCGCGGTGGCGAGATCGTGGTGCCGCGTCTGACCAGGACGCCGGTTGCCGAGGGCGGGTTCGAGCTGGACGAGGGCGGCACGGTGCTGGTCACCGGTGGTACGGGTGCGCTGGGTTCGCTCGTCGCCCGTCATCTGGTCGTCGAGCACGGTGTCCGTCACCTGGTTCTGACCAGTCGTCGTGGCCTGGCCGCCGAGGGTGCGCAGGAGTTGGCGGATGAGCTGATGGGCTTGGGTGCCGTCGCGGTGGAGATCGCCGCGTGTGATGCCGCGGACCGTGACGCCCTGGAGAAGCTGATCTCGGCCGTCCCGGCCGAGCACCCGCTCACCGGGGTCATCCACACGGCCGGTGTCCTGGACGACGGCGTCATCGACGCCCTCACTCCGGAGCGGTTGGAGGCGGTGCTGCGTCCGAAGGTGGACGCCGCCCACAA
>NZ_JBVJRP010000038.1:0-9593 GCF_055607525.1 Kitasatospora sp. NPDC036993
TGCTCACCCCCCCTCGCCACCCTCGGCACCTGGGCCGCCACCCACGGCAACGCCGCCACCACCACCCAGACCAGCCCCACCACCTGACCCACCCCGCCCCGGGTCGGGTGGGTGGGTGGGGGCCGGGGCCTGGGCCTGGGCCTGGGCCAGGGCCGGGGCACAACGCCAAACCGCCACCCGCATCCCGGCCCACACCCGGATGCGGACACCCCCTGGGCACACCACCGACAAGCCCATCCGCCGCCGGTCCCCGCCGCCTTTCGCGGGCGGCCGGCGGAACCGGCCAAGCCCCGCTCAGCTCGGAAGTGAAGGCTCCGAAAGAGGAGACGTCGCTCATCCGCTACGCCGTCGAGCAAGCGGTAGAGACCACGCTCGCCCGCTATGCCCCCGATCGATCAGCCTGATCCGAAGCTAGAATTCGTAGCCGCTCCAGCGCCGGAGGGGCCCGCGGAGACGCGACCGTGCGGGTCGTCGCTGTCGGTAAACGATCGAATGACGACAGGGGCGGCGGGCGTCCAATGAACCCAGTGATTCCGGGGCCCGACGGCGGCTCCGATCCAATGAGATCCGATGACGGATGACGACAGGGTCAGATGACACCCAAGGGTCCGATGCGGCGGCAGAAGCGGGGAAACAGCGTGGCCAATCTCGTCTACAAGCGGGTGTCGACCGATCAACAGTCCACCGCCCGCCAGGACCTCGTCCTCGCCGAGGCCGGGATCGAGAACCCTGCCGTCTTCGAGGAGGACCCGGGCACCTCCAGCCGCCTCCGCCCGCTCCAGCGCCCGAAGTTCGGCGAACTGCTCACCTATGCGCGGCCGGGCGACACCGTGCACATCTCCGAGATGTTCCGCCTCGTGCGCGGCAACCAGCACATCCTCGACGTCCTCGAAGTCCTGCACCGCGACCAGCTCGCCCTGCGCATCCACGACGGCGCGTTCTCCGCCATGGACCTCACCGCCCGCCACCCGCGCACCGGCGAGCTGCTGTCCACCGTGAAGTTCATGGTCCAGACCCTCGCCGCCGCCGGCGAACTCCAACGTGACCTTCAGCGTGAGCTGATCTACGACGGACTGCGCGCCGCCGAGGCCAAGGGCAACAAGGGCGGACGCCGATGTGCGCACCGCCTTCCTGGAAGGCCAGTCCATCGCCGCCCTGGCCCGCGAGCACAACGTCAGCCGCGGCGCCGTACGCACCGCCGTCGACGACCTCCTGCCGGAGCGCGTCGCCGCGGCGGAGAAGACGCCGGCGCCGGAGCTGCCGGTCACCCTCGACATGCCGGGCAAGGTGGCCGACTTCCTCCGGAGCTCCGGGCTGGACGACGTCGAGCGAGCCGCGCTCGACCAGGGCGTGACCGTACGGCGCGGCCAGGGCTACACCACCCTGCGCGTCACCGCCGTCCCCTCCGTGCACCGCCAGTTCCTCACCCGCTGCCAGCCGCTCGACGGCGGCCACGACCTCCCCGCGATCCCGGCGCAGCGCAAGGTGCACCGCGAGTACGAGAACCGGGTCAGCGCCCTTACGCCCTGAACACCGCCACCAACCAGGCATCCCGCTGGCTCTTCCCCGGCCGCCGAGCCGGCCAGCCAGCCCGCCCCGACCACCTCTCCGCGCTCCTGGGCGAGATCGGCATCCCAGTCGCCGCCGCCCGCGGCGCCGCCGTCAGACAGCAACTCCTCGAACTGCCCGCCCCCGTCGTCGCGGACGCACTCGGCTACCACGACAAGACCACCAGCCGACTCCTCCGAGAGACCGGCGGGACCTGGAGCCGATACGCCGCAGGCGACCACACCCGGTCACCAACGGGCTGGGCTCCCCGGGGAACCCACGGCAGTTGAATGCGCGAGCCCACCAGTACCGAGGCCGTTCAAGCCCTCGGCGGAGGCCATCGCCGACCGGGCGAGCAAGCCGCACCGCCACCGGGCCCCGTCGCTGCCGGTGCGGGGGCCAGCGGACGAGAAGGACGTGAGTGACGTTCCGGTGCCGAATAGGGTGACGCCGTGCCTCAACGTTCTGGTCAGCCGCCTCTCCCATCCCGCCAGCAACTTGCCAGCCTGCGGGACTTCGTCCATGGAAGGACCTACTCGGCCGCCTCGGTCGCCATCCGGCTCGACGGCGCTCCGCCGCATGCCGAGGGGTCACCCCTGGACGACGTGAGCAAGGTCGCAAATGCCCTGTACGAGGTCGTGAACACTCTCGGCAGGCCGGTGCTCGACGCGGTGCATTCCGGGCAGCCGAACGACGAGGCGTGCGACTCGTGGATTGCGCTCTTGTTGATCGCCCAGCACTGGCGGGACTCACCTGATCTACCAGCAGACCTGAAAGCCCTGGTCGATGGCGCGCTTCCTCTCTGACGCACCTCTCCCGGTCAGACCCCAGAAGGCTGTCACGTTCAGTAGCAATGACGGAACGAGGTGGGCCAACTCGCGACGGTTGAATACGCCAGTATCGACCCCCAGCTTCGCCGCCCTGCCCGCCATCGCGCTCGCCACCGTGCTGTTCCCCGCGCTGGTGTCCGTCGTCACCCCGCAGGCGAAATGACGCATCGGGCCCCGGCCCACCGTCGGCCGCTGCCGGTACCCGGCTGCTGGTGACAGGCCTCCTCGGGGCAACGCCCCCACCCGCCCTCCCTTCCCGCTCCGGGAGGGAGGGCGGGTTCTTTACCCGGTTCTTTCTATAGGGCGTCAGCACCACCGGACGCCGGTCGACCGGCGTCCGGTACGACCTGCGCGGACGCGGCGCGCCGAGCCCGCGAACGCGCAGGTCGGGGCCGCCGCCTCGGGCAGGACCTCCGCAACCCAAAGACGATGCCGAGCGAGCTGCGCGGCTGACGGCATCGGAGCCCGCCATCCGCAGCCGTTCCCCCGCTCCGGGTGGCTCCCCTGCCCGGCAGGACGGGGCGCCGTCCTGCCGGTGCGCGGGCCGAAGGGCCCGGGCGCTCAGGTTCTGACGGGTTTGCCCGTCGAGACCAGCAGGAGGACGGACGAGCCCGGTGCCACCGGTTCTGCGCCGCCCCGGGGGGCACTGCTGATCACCTGCCCGGCGGGAGCGTTCCAGTCCGTGTGCCGCATGATCGTGCAGCTCAGTCCGAGTCCGCGCAGCAGGCTTCCGGCCTGTTCGACCGGCATGCCGGCCAGGTCCGGCAGCGCGATGCCCGCTCCCGCGGTCTGCTCCTGCTCCTGTGTCGGAGTCGCATCGGCGCTTCCGCTCTTGGGGGTGCCGGTGGCGAGCGGGGTGCACGCCCCGTTCGCCGGTGGGGACAGGGACAGGGAGGCGCCGGGCGCGGGCGGCACGGGCTTCAGCGCGAAGAACCCCACCGTGGCGCACGCCAGCACGCAGCACGCCGCAGCGGTGCCGAGGAGCGCCCGGCGGGTGCGGCTGCGGCTGACGACTCGCTCGATCGCGGCCGCGTCGACGACCGGCGCCGTCGGCCCGTCGGCGAAGGAGGCCACCGCGGCACGCAGCTCGTCTTCGAGGCCCGGCTCGAACGGGGCGGCTCCGGACGACGTGTTCCTCACTTCGTACCTCCGAAAGCGGCCGACGGGGTGTGCGGCGCCTGGGCGCCCGATACGGAATCGCGCAGTTTGGCCAGGCCGCGGGCGAGCTGGGACCTCACCGCACTCGAGGAGATGTCCAGGACGTCGGCGACCTGCCGGGCGTCCAGATCGTGCAGGTAGTACAGGACCACCACGCTGCGCATGCCCATCGGCAGCCCGAGCAGTGCCTCGATCAGTTCCGCGCGCAGATCCACCTGCCCGAGCCGGTCCCGGGGGTCGGCCGTCTCGGGCACCCCCGACAGCCCGGGGCGCTCGCCCAGGCGCGACAGCCGCCGCCAGCGGTCGTTGGCCAGGTTGACCAGCACTTTGCGCACGTACGCCTCCGGCGAGTCCGCCACCTCGACCTTCCGCCAGTGTCGGCACGCCCGCTCCAGTGCCTCCTGCACCAGATCCTCGGCCACGTGCACGTCACCAGTCAGCGCATACGCGGTGCGGAACAACGCTCCCGACCGCTGTGCGACGAACTCCGTGAATCCGTTGCCCGGACCGCTCCTGCGAAACCTCACCCGCCGACCTCCTCTCCTCGTCCCATCCCGATCACTGCCCCCATGACGGCGGAACGGGGCCGGGTGCTGCACCGAGCCGCCGGCAGTGACGTGAATCACAGCTGGGACGGAAGGGTGTCCCAGGACCTCGCGCCGCGGCGTCCTGCCCCGCCAGGACCGCCAGCTCCTTCTCTTCCAACGCTGGCTGGCCGTACGGCTCGCGGCGACCACGGACCCCGAACACGAGCAGTTCCTGCGGCACTTCGCCCACTGGCACCAGCTCCGCAAGCTGCGCGTCAAGGCCGACACCGGCCCGCTGAGCGTCAGCACCGCCAGCAGACCACCGCCAGCAGACCACCCAGGCCGGCGCCTTCCTCACCTGGCTCACCCACCGAGGCAGCACGCCGGCAACGGCAACCCAGGCCGATCTCGACGCCTGGCACACCGAGCACTACGCCACCCGCCGCGCGGCGCAACCCTTCCTGCGCTGGTGCATGGACACGCAGCGCATGCCGCGCCTGGCCATCCCCTACCAAGCGACGGCCAACCCACTACCGCTGGGCCAGCACCAGCGGTTGACCGCCCTCCGTTGCGTCCTCGGCAACGAAACCGCGCCGCTGGGGGTCCGGGTCGCCGCCAGTCTCGTCCTGCTGTTCGCCCAGCCCCTCACCCGCGTCGTCCGCCTGACGACCGGCGACGTCCTGGACGACGGCCAGCAGGTCCACCTCCGACTCGGAGACCCGCCCTCGCCCCTGCCCGAGCCTGTCGCCGCTCTCGTTCGCGGCTACCTTCGCTCACTCCCGGCCCACGCACCGGCGGTGAACCTATCCACCCCGCTGGCTCTTCCCCGGCCGCCGCCCAGGCCAGCCGATGAACCCGAACAGCTTGCTCGGCCCCCTCCGTGACCTTGGTGTCCCGGCCCAGCGAGCACGCACCTCCGCCATCCGGCATCTCGTCCTCCAAGCCCCCGCGCCGGTCATCGCCAAGGCCCTCGGCTACCACGACAAGACCGCCACCAGGCTCGTCACCGAGGTGGCGGCACCTGGAGCCGATACGCCCCCGGCGACCACACACGGTGACAGCACCATCGCCCGGCATCAGGAACACACGACACTTCAACATGCGCGCCTACCAGTCCCGAGGCCGGAGTGGGTGGAAACATCACCGACAAGACCGCGGCAAGGTCCCCCGGGGCCCGTCCCGGGGTGCCGTCCCCCGGGGTGCGGCCCGCGGCGGGGACGGGACGGGAACGGGCAGTAGGATCAGCGGCGTTGCATCCCGTACACCACCGCTAGGAGGCTTTTCATGGCTCAGGTCACGCTGAAGGGAAACCCGGTGCAGGTCGGTGGCGCGCTGCCCACCGCCGGCAGCCAGGCACCGGCGTTCACGCTCGTCGGCGAAGGACTCGCGGACGTGTCCCTGAAGGACTTCGCGGGCAAGCGCAAGGTCCTGAACATCTTCCCCAGCATCGACACCCCGACCTGCGCGACCTCGGTACGCACCTTCAACACCCAGGCCGCCTCCCTCGACAACACCGTCGTGCTGTGCGTGTCCGCCGACCTGCCGTTCGCCCAGGCCCGGTTCTGCGGCTCCGAAGGCCTGGAGAACGTCAAGACCCTCTCCACCCTGCGCGGCCGGGACTTCCACGACACCTACGGCGTGGCGATCACCGACGGCCCACTGGCCGGCCTGACCGCCCGCGCCGTCGTCGTCCTCGACGAGAACGACACCGTCCTGCACACCGAACTCGTCGCCGAGATCGCCGACGAACCGAACTACGACGCCGCACTCACCGTCCTCAACTGACCCACCCCGCACCACCCCCGACCCGCACCACCCCCTTGCTCCACGACGGCCCGCCCCCTGCCACGACCCCCTTTCCCAAGGACACGGCCCAGGAGGCGGGCCGCCGCACACCCACCCCACCACACCCCAGAGGGAAAACCCGCCCCCCCACGACCCCCCCCACCACCAACCCCCTCCAACCCCCTCCAACCCGCACGGCAAACCCACCCACCACCACCCCCAGCCAAAACACCTTCCCCCGACCAACCATTCACTTTTCGTGAATGACGGGTGCTTTTGTGGTTGATCGGAAACAGGAGTGGTGTTCTATCGTACGCACCCACCGGAACGCGGCCGGGGCCCGTCAGAAGGGGCCCCCGCCGACGAGCCCGGCCAGCACGCCACCGGACGCTCCCGCGACGGGCTGACCACCGGGATCCACCTGGCAGCGGACGGCCGGTGCCGGCCGCGCATCCGGCCCCTCCTGGCCCTGGTTACCGGGCCTACGCGTCTCGGGCCATCCGTGAGCACCTGCGCAGACGCGGAATCCGGGCGGTGATCCCCCAGCCCGCCGACCAGATCGCCAACCGCAAGCGCTTCTGCCCACAGCAAGCCGGCAGTGTGCCAGACCTCGGCCTGCCGTGGCGCCAAACCTCCTGCCACAGCCACAAACGGGTCAAACCAGTGTCTTCGCGGCTCGATTTACGGCACCATCGAAGCCCATACGCAGGAGCAGTCTCCTGGGGGAAACGCATGACCACCACGCCGCCGAACGCGTCAGATGGATCCAGCCCCGGGGTGACGCCGGTTCAGCCCCCGGCATCGCCGTCATCCACGAACATCCCTGATCCTGGTGCTGTCGCAGGGCCTGTCCTACCACCAACCGCCCAGCCGTTGTCGGCTCCCCCTTCCTCCCCTCCCCCTGTGCCGGCCCCGGCCGCTTCCACGGCAGGGCGCCTTCTGGACGACGTGACCAGCGTGCTCGCTCCGGATGGGGCCGCACACCGTGGCGGCAGGCGTGTCCGGTTCGTCGCCTTGACCGTGGCTGTCGCACTGGTGAGCAGCACCGGAGGATGGTGGCTGGCCCACGAGCTCGACAACATGGGATCGGTCGACACCGCCCGTCATCAGGACGCGGCTCAGCGGGAAGTGGACGGCGCACGACCGCCGATCGACGTCACGGTGACCCAGGATACGTTCGAGGAGTACGACCCCGTCAGCTTCCCGAACACGTGGTACATCGTCCTCGACAAGCCGCTCTCCGCCCAGGCGCAGCAGGCACTGACCGCGATCCCGGTCAACCCGCGCGACTTCCGAGAACACGTCCGGAAGGTATGGGAGTTGTTGAGGCCGATGGGCGGTCGGCTGCTGACCGACCAGCCCACGCTGGTCCGGGCGCCCGAGAACTTCACGTACAACGGCACTGCCACCTCCTTTCGACTGGGCCTGGAGAGCCGGAAGACGGCTCCCGTCAACATCGACGACGTCACCGCCGACGACGTCAACTGCGTTCCCGCCGATGCCGCGACGGTTGTGCGCTACCCCCCGGCGGGGGAATCCCCCATGAGGAATCTCGCACTGGATCTCTCCGGACGCAGCAAGGTCCTGGTGGTCGAGGACGAGGGCGGCCAACAGGGCAAGCCGTACTTCCAGGGGGCGTCGATCGCCCTGGGCCAGAACCAGACCGGGAGCAACCTCAAGATCGACGCGATCACCAAGAACGAGACCTGCACGTTCAAGCTCAAGGCCGACTACCGCGTTGCCGGCGAGGCCGCGCCCGGCGCTCCACTGGAGATCCTCGCCCAGGGCAAGCCCTTCAAGGCCGAAGGTGTCCCGGCACGCGCCGTCCAGTACTTCGAACGCGGTTACGGGGATGTCCCCTGGTACTGCGCCGGTACGGTCGAACCGGGCATCTGCGACACCGCCGGATGGCTTCAGGAGCACGTCAAGTAGGGCTTGAGCACGCGGCTCGGCCCGGACGTGGCACGTGTTGGACGAAGGAGCCGCCCGGTACGCCTCCGCGAGGAGGCGGGCAGGCTCACCGAAGGATATTCCGCATGCGCTCGACTGGCTTCGGGCCCGGTCCCGGACGTCTCGTCCGAGGGCGACGACGGTGTTCCGGCCGACGGCCGTATCGATGTGCAGATCAGGAACGGCCGTTATTCCAGCCACGTCCCGTCGCGCATGATGACTCTGCCCCGTAGTTCCGGCTCGCCACACCGGGCGCGCACATTCGTCGGCACCACGCGCAGGTACAGGAAGGAACCCTCCTCCGTACGCGGGTCCCAGCCGAACTTGGCGGCGAACGCGTCCGCCGCGTCTCCGGGGACGTCCTGGTCCGGGAAGCACTCCGCCTCACCCTGGAGAAGCACCACGTCGAAGGTGTCGGGCAACGCCAGGCGCACGCGCGGGTCCTCGCGGAGGTTCCGCGCAGTCACGGAAGTGGCACTGGTGCACATCCACACGGCTCGCCCGTCCCACCGGAACCACAGCGGCACCTGGTGCGGCCCGCGCTCTGGATGCGCTGTCGACACCCATACGTCCCGCTCGGAGACGAGCCGTTCCAGAGTGTCGCGCCTACGCTCCGCAGTCTGGCGGCGAACAATTCCCGTGGTCTGCATGAGTGCCGACGTTAGCCAGCAGGTCCGAAGCGCGCATCAGGCGAGGGACCTACTCCCGGTGACCGATGAGCCCCTCGGCCTCCGCATCGGGATCGGCCGGTCGGGGCAGAGTACGCCCTGCGCGGCGAGGGCTGACAGTGCCAGGCCTGACCAGCGCCGACACCGGCGATGCCTTGATGCCCGCACGCCGGCTGCGACAGCGTCGCGAGAAACAGCCGGCAACCTGACGGCGTTTCGGTGTCAGTGCCTGCGAGCACAATGAAGTACCGCCGCCGGCTTGGGGGAAGAACTGGCGCGGCTGATCCCGCGTCCCGCGAGCCCGTCGGTTCGGGTTCGCGGAGAACCGATCGGCCGCTGCCCGTGGTGCACCTCGTGCGGCACGTCATGGGGGGGAGCGGTCAGATGGGCTTCATCGTCATTCTTGTCATCGTCCTGATCGTCATCAAGGTCGTCAGCCTGATGCTGCGGAGCGACGACCCGGGCAGGAAATCCCGTCGCAAGCGTGGAGGCGGGGACAGCAGCGGCGGGGGCTGGGGCGACGGTGGGGGCGGAGGTTGCGGCGGCGGAGGCTGCGGAAGTGGTTGTGGCGGAGACTGAGGCGGCTATCGCGGGGCGTCGCCGCATCCGAACCGGCTCGAGTGTGAGGGATGCGGCCACCGATGGACGTCAGCGTCGAGCCCGGATCACCACGGCGCCATGACCAGCTCGCCGATCACCGTCAGGCCGATCCGCGTCGCCAGCCATGGAGCACGTTCGGCCTCGGCCTGCTTGACGTGCACGAACACCGTGTGGTCGGCCGCCGGCTCCTCCAGGTCGACATCCCGGGCATTCGCGCAGACGGTCACGTAGGCGCCCCTGGGACCCCCGGCGCCAAGGCCGATGTCAGGGGCCTCGGGCCAGCCGAGGAAGTCCCACATCGAGCTGACGGGTGTCGGCGAGTTCCAGCGACCGAGCGGCAACCTGCAGTGCCTCCTCGCGGTCCGCCGTACGCAGGATGGGTTGGGCATAGGAGTTGGACATGACGGGCAGTCTGCCAGGGCTTCGCGCCGGGCCGTACCGGTTAGACGCACGCCCTCGGTGCGGTCCCAGGCCCCACCGAGGGCGTGTCGGCAAAAGGGTCTGAGCGAGGGGGCCGATTGGCCTCC
>NZ_JBVJRP010000039.1:0-7504 GCF_055607525.1 Kitasatospora sp. NPDC036993
GACTCCACCAGGCGGAACAGCGCCACCTCGACGGCGAACAGCGCCGCCTGCGTGTACGCCGTCTGGTCCAGCAGCTCCGAAGCCTCGAACACCACGTCCTTCAACGGGAATTCGAAGCGGGCACATACCTCGTCGAAGGCGGCGGCAAAGGTCGGGAACGCCTCGTACAGCTCCCGGCCCATCCCCGCCCGCTGGCTCCCCTGCCCCGTGAACAGGAACGCCAGCTTCCCGTAAGCGACAGTCTCCGTACCCGACTCACCAGCCGCCAGCCCCGCAAGACCCGCCAGCAGTTCCTCCCGGTTCCCGCCCGACACCACCGCACGGTGGTCGAAGCGCGCCCGCGACACCGCCAACGAGAAGCCGACATCCACCGGCGACAGCTCCGGCCGCTCCCCCACGAACGCCGCCAGCCGCCCGGCCTGCGCCCGCAGCGCCGCCTCCGACTTGCCCGACACCACCCACGCGACAGGGGCATCGACGGTGGCCTCCGCCACCTCGACCGGCGCGCTGTCCGGAGCCTGCTCCAGGATCACGTGCGCGTTGGTCCCGCTGATGCCGAAGGACGACACCGCCGCGCGGCGCGGACGCCCGAGCTCCGGCCAGTCCCGCGCCTCCGTGAGCAGTTCGACCGCGCCCGCCGACCAGTCGACGTGCGGGGTCGGCTCGTCCACGTGCAGGGTCTGCGGGAGGACGCCCTCCTGGAGTGCCAGCACCATCTTGATGATGCCCGCGACGCCGGCAGCGGCCTGGGTGTGGCCGAGGTTGGACTTGATCGACCCGAGCCAGAGCGGCTCGCCCTCCTCGCGGCCCTGCCCGTACGTGGCCAGCAGCGCCTGGGCCTCGATCGGGTCGCCGAGCGTGGTGCCGGTGCCGTGCGCCTCGACCACGTCCACGTCGCTCGTGGTGAGACCCGCGTCGGCCAGGGCCTGGCGGATCACCCGCTGCTGCGAGGGGCCGTTCGGGGCGGTGAGGCCGTTCGACGCACCGTCCTGGTTGACGGCCGAACCCCGCACCACCGCAAGCACCTTGTGCCCGTTGCGCTGCGCGTCGGACAGCCGCTCCACGAGCAGCATGCCGACACCCTCCGACCAGCCGGTGCCGTCGGCCGCGCCCGCGAAGGGCTTGCAGCGGCCGTTCAGCGCCAGACCGCGCTGAAGGGCGAAGCCGGCGAAGGTGTCCGGGGTGGACATGACCGTCACACCGCCGACCAGGGCCATCGAGCAGTCGCCGCGCCGCAGCGACTGGGTCGCCATCTGGAGCGCGACCAGCGAGGAGGAGCACGCCGTGTCGACGGTCACCGCCGGGCCCTCGAAGCCGAAGGTGTACGAGACACGCCCGGACACCACACTGCTCGCGCTGCCGTTGCCGAGGAAGCCGGCCAGCTCCTCCGGGATCTCGGTGAGCCGGGAGGCCCAGTTGTGGTACATCACGCCGGCGAACACGCCGGTCTGGCTGCCGCGTACGGAGGCCGGGTCGATGCCGGCCCGCTCGAAGGCCTCCCACGACGCCTCCAGCAGCAGGCGCTGCTGCGGGTCCATGGCGAGCGCCTCGCGCGGCGAGATCCCGAAGAAGGTCGGGTCGAAGTCGGCCGCCTGCTGGAGGAAACCGCCCTCCAGGAGGTAGTCGGACGCGGGACGGTCGGTGTCACCGTCGAACAGGCCGTCCAGGTCCCAGCCGCGGTCGGCCGGGAACGGCACGATGCCGTCGCCGCCGGCCAGCAGGAACTGCCACAGCCCCTCCGGCGAGGTGATCCCGCCCGGGTAGCGGCAGGCCATCCCGACGATGGCGATCGGCTCGTCGTCCATCGCCGTGCGGACGGCCGTCGGCTCGACGACCTCGGGCTCCTCGCCCAGCACCTCACCGAGCAGGAACTCGGCGACGGACACCGCGTTCGGGTAGTCGAAGACCAGCGTCGCCGGCAGTCGCAGACCGGTCGCCGTCCCGAGCTGGTTGCGCAGCTCGACCGCCGTCAGCGAGTCGAAGCCCAGCTCCTTGAACGCCCGCTCCGGCTCCACCGCCGACGCGCCCTGGTGACCCAGCACCCCGGCCACCTGGCCGCGCACCAGCTCCAGCAGCAGCGCCCGCCGCTCCTCGGCCGACAGACCCGCCAGCCGCTGGGCCAGCGCACCCGTCTCCGCCGTCGCCGCCTGGGCCGCCCGGCGCGAGGAGACCCGCACCAGGGACCGCATCAGCGGCGGCACACCGACCGCCGGGGCCTGCGCCCGCACGGCGGCCAGGTCCAGCCGCATCGGCACCAGCAGCGCCCGGTCCGACACCCAGCCGGCGTCGAACAGTTCCAGGCCCTCGTCACTCGACAGACCGGCCAGCCCGCCCCGGTTCATCCGGTTGAGGTTGGTGTCCCCGAGGTCGCCGGCCATGCCGCTCTGCTCCCAGGCACCCCAGGCCAGCGAGGTCGCGGCCAGGCCGAGCGAGCGGCGGTGCTCCGCCAGCGCGTCCAGGAAGGTGTTGGCGGCGGCGTAGTTGCCCTGACCGGCGCTGCCCATCACACCGGCGACGGAGGAGAACAGCACGAACGCCGACAGGTCCAGCTCACGGGTCAGCTCGTGCAGGTTGTGAGCCGCGTCCACCTTCGGACGCAGCACCGCCTCCAGCCGCTCAGGCGTGAGCGAGCCGATCACGCCGTCGTCCAGCACACCGGCCGTGTGCACGACCGCGGTGAGCGGGTGCCCGGCGGGAACGGTGGCCAGCAGGGCGGCGAGCGCCTCCCGGTCGGCGGCGTCGCAGGCCGCGACCTCCACCTCGGCCGCGCCCAACTCGACCAGCTCGTCCGCCAGTTCCCGCGCACCCTCGGCGGCCAGGCCGCGGCGGCTGGTCAGCACGAGGTGACGGACGCCGTGCTCGGTGACCAGGTGACGGGCGACCAGCGAACCCAGCGCACCCGTACCGCCGGTGACCAGCACCGTCCCGCCCTCGGCGAGAGCGACCTCGGTCGCGCTCGTCCGGGAGGCGCGGACCAGCCGCGAGACGACGATCTCACCGTCGCGCACCACGGCCTCGGTCTCGTCCGAGCCGAGGACCGACCAGAGCAGCCCCGGGGTCACCGAAGCGTCGGCGTCCACCAGCACGAACCGGCCCGGGTTCTCCGACTGCGCCGTCCGCACCAGACCCCACACCGGGGCACCGGCCAGCTCGTCGCCCAGCGCACCCCGCGTCACGAAGACCAGGCGGGATTCGGCGAAACGCTCCTCCGCCAGCCAGCCCTGCACCAGCTCCAGCGCCTCCAGCGCCGACCGGTGAGCGGCGCCCACCACGTCAACGCCCTCGGACGACGCGACCGGCGCGAACACCACCTCCGGCACCGAACCGGCAGCGGCCAGCTCCGCCAGACCGGCATACCCGGTGCCACCGGCGAAGACACCCTCCGCCGCACCCAGCACCGCCCACGAACCGGCACCGGCCGCCGGCAGCGCCAGCACCGACCAGTCCAGCCCGAACAGCGCCTCGTGTGCCGTGTCGCGGCCCGCCGACTGCTGAGCGGCGAGCGGACGCAGCGCCATCGACGCGACGGCGGCGACCGGGGAGCCGGTCTCGTCGGCGGTCGCGATGGACACCGCGTCCGTGCCGGCGGGTGACAGCTTCACCCGCAGGACGGACGCGCCGGTGGCGTACAGGGACACCCCGCTCCAGGCGAACGGCAGCCACGAACCCTCGGCGGTGGCCGTGTCCACGAACTCGCCCAGGGCCACGGCGTGCAGCGCGGCGTCCAGCAGCGCCGGGTGAAGACCGAAGCCGTCGACCGACACGCCCTCGGGCAGCGCGATCTCCGCGAAGACGGCGTCCTCGGCACGCCAGGCGGCGCGCAGGCCCTGGAACACCGGACCGTAGACCAGGCCACCGGCGGCCAGACCCTCGTACAGGTCCTCCACCTCGACCGGCTGGGCGCCCTTCGGCGGCCACACGGACAGGTCGAACGCCGGCTCGGCGGCGCGGGCCGCCAGGAAGCCGGCCGCGTGCCGCGTCCACGGCTCGTCGTTCTCGGCGTCGTCCGGGCGGGAGTAGACCGCGACCGGACGCAGACCGTCCGCGCCGGCCGCCTCCACGGAGACCCGCAGGGCGATACCGCCCTGCTCGGGCAGAACAAGCGGGGCCTGGAGCATCAGCTCCTCGACCTGACCGAAGCCCACCTGGTCACCGGCGTGGATCGCCAGCTCCAGCAGGCCCGTACCCGGCACCAACACCGAACCCGACACCGCGTGATCAGCAAGCCACGCGTGCGACTGGAGCGACAGGCGACCCGTCAGCAGGACGCCGTCCGAGTCCGGCAGAGCGATCGCCGCACCCAGCAGCGGGTGACCGGTCTTCCCCAGGCCCAGGCTCGTCGCGTCGCCGGCCGCGGCGGTCGCGCGCAGCCAGTAGTGCTGGTGCTGGAAGGCGTACGTCGGCAGGTCGATGCGGCGCGCGCCGCGACCGGCGAAGACACCGTCCCAGTCGAGCGCCGCGCCCCGGGTGTGCAGGCCGGTGACGGCCTGGGTGAAGGACAGTGCCTCCGGGCGGTCCCTGCGCAGAACGGGCGCGAAATGGCCCTCGGCAATCTCCTGCGCCAGAGCCGACAGGGTGCCGTCCGGACCCAGCTCCAGGAACGTGGTCACGCCCTGAGCGGCGAGGTAGGCGATGCCGTCGGCGAAGCGCACAGCCTCGCGGACGTGGCGCACCCAGTACTCGGGCGAGGTCAGCTCGGTCGCCGGCTCACCGGTCACGTTGGAGACCACCGCGAGCTTCGGCTCGGAGTAGGTGAGTTCGGACGCCACGGCACGGAACTCGGCCAGCATCGGCTCCATCCGCGGCGAGTGGAACGCGTGGCTCACCCGCAGCTGACGGCCCTTGCGGCCCTCGCTCTTCCAGTACTCCAGCACCTCAAGCACAGCGGCCTCGTCACCCGAAACCACCACCGAGGAAGGCCCGTTGACCGCCGCGACAGCGATCTCCGACTCCCGGCCCGCCAGCAGCGGCAGCACCTCGGCCTCGGTGACCTGGATCGCCGCCATCGTGCCGCCCGCGGGCAGCGCCTGCATCAGCCGGCCACGCGCCTCCACCAGCTTCGCGGCATCGTCCAGCGACAGCACACCGGCAACGTGTGCAGCAGCGATCTCACCCACGGAGTGACCGACCAGGAAGTCGGGCTTCAGACCCCACGACTCCACCAGGCGGAACAGCGCGACCTCGACGGCGAACAGCGCCGCCTGCGTGTACGCCGTCTGGTCCAGCAGCTCCGAAGCCTCGAACACCACGTCCTTCAACGGGAATTCGAACCTGGCACACACCTCGTCGAAGGCGGCGGCGAACACCGGGAACGCCGCGTACAGCTCACGCCCCATCCCCGCCCGCTGGCTCCCCTGCCCCGTGAACAGGAACGCGAGCCCGCCGGCCGAGGCGACCGCCCCGGCGGCGCCCCCGGCGGCCACCGCCGCGAGGCCCGCCAGCAGTTCGTCCCGGTCCGTACCGGAGACGACCGCACGGTGGTCGAAGCGGGAGCGCGACAGCGCCAGCGAGTACCCGACATCGGCGGGCGACAGCTCCGCCCGCTCCCCGACGAAGGCCGCCAGGCGCGCGGCCTGGTCCCGCAGCGCCGCCTCGGACTTGCCCGACAGCACCCAGGACACCGGAGCGTCGACCGTCACCTCGTCGGCCTGGACGGCCTTCTCGGCGGGCGCCTGCTCCAGCACCACGTGCGCGTTGGTGCCGCTGATGCCGAAGGACGACACCGCCGCCCGGCGCGGACGCCCGACCGCCGGCCAGTCGCGCGCCTCCGTGAGCAGCTCGACCGCGCCCGCCGACCAGTCGACGTGCGGGGTCGGCTCGTCCACGTGCAGGGTCTGCGGCAGCACCCCGTTGCGCAGCGCCATCACCATCTTGATGATGCCCGCCGCACCGGCGGCCGCCTGGGTGTGGCCGAGGTTGGACTTCACCGAGCCGAGCCAGAGCGGCTCGCGGCCATCGCGCCCCTGGCCGTACGTGGCCAGCAGCGCCTGGGCCTCGATCGGGTCACCCAGTCGGGTACCCGTCCCGTGCGCCTCGACCACGTCTACGTCACCCGTGGTCAGACCCGAGTCGGCCAGGGCCTGGCGGATCACCCGCTGCTGCGACGGACCGTTCGGGGCGGTGAGGCCGTTCGACGCACCGTCCTGGTTCACCGCCGAACCCCGCACCACCGCAAGCACCTTGTGCCCGTTACGGCGCGCGTCCGACAGCCGCTCGACGAGCAGCATGCCGACGCCCTCCGACCAGGACGTGCCGTCGGCCGCGCCCGCGAAGGCCTTGATCCGGCCGTCGGAGGCCAGGCCGCGCTGGAGGGCGAAGTCGATGAAGGTGTCCGGGTTCGGCATGACGGTGACGCCGCCCGCGAGGGCGAGCGTGCACTCGCCGCGGCGCAGGGCCTGCGCCGCGAGGTGCAGGGTGACCAGCGAGGAGGAGCACGCCGTGTCGACCGTCACCGCCGGGCCTTCGAGGCCGAAGGTGTAGGAGACGCGACCGGACACCACGCTGCTGGAGTTGCCGGTGCCGAGGAAACCGCCGACACCGTCGGGGATCTCGGTGACCCGCGCCGCGTAGTTGTGGTACATCACGCCGGCGAACACGCCGGTCCGGCTGCCGCGCACCGACGCCGGGTCGATGCCGGCCCGCTCGAAGGCCTCCCAGGAGGCCTCCAGCAGCAGGCGCTGCTGCGGGTCCATGGCGAAGGCCTCGTGCGGCGAGATGCCGAAGAAGGCGGGGTCGAACTCGGCGGCCTCGTGCAGGAATCCACCGGCCAGCGCGTACGTGGTGCCGGGCTGGTCCGGGTCCTCGAGGAACTGCTCCTCGACGTTCCAGCCGCGGTCCGTCGGGAAGCGCGAGGTTCCGTCGCCGCCGGCCAGCAGGAACTGCCACAGCCCCTCCGGCGAGGTGATCCCGCCCGGGTAGCGGCAGGCCATGCCGACGATCGCGATCGGCTCGTCGTCCATCGCCGTGCGGACGGCCGTCGGCTCGACGACCTCGGGCTCCTCGCCCAGCACCTCACCGAGCAGGAACTCGGCGACGGACACCGCGTTCGGGTAGTCGAAGACCAGCGTCGCCGGCAGTCGCAGACCGGTCGCCGTCCCGAGCTGGTTGCGCAGCTCGACCGCCGTGAGCGAGTCGAAGCCCAGCTCCTTGAACGCCCGCTCCGGCTCGACGGCCGACGCGCCCTGGTGGCCCAGCACCGCGGCCACCTGGCCGCGCACCAGCTCCAGCAGCAGCGCGCGGCGCTCCTCGGTCACCAGGCCGACGAGCCGCTGGGCCAGCGCGCCCGTCTCGGCCGTCGTGGCCTGCGCCGTCCGGCGCGAGGAGACCCGCACCAGGGACCGCATCAGCGGCGGCACGCCCACGGCCGGGGCCTGCGCCCGCACGGCGGCCAGGTCCAGCCGCATCGGCACCAGCAGCGCCCGGTCCGACACCCAGCCGGCGTCGAACAGTTCCAGGCCCTCGTCACTCGACAGACCGGCCAGCCCGCCCCGGTTCATCCGGTTGA
>NZ_JBVJRP010000040.1:0-6634 GCF_055607525.1 Kitasatospora sp. NPDC036993
GCCTGCACACCCGGGGCGCGGTGCTCGACTGGGACGGCGTCTTCGCCGGTCGCGGCGCACGCCGTGTCGACCTGCCGACGTACGCCTTCCAGCACCAGCGCTACTGGCTGGAGTCGGCCGCGCCCGAGGAGCCGGCCGCCGTCAGCGGTGCCGCTCCCGAGGAGACGCGCTTCTGGGAGGCCGTCGAGCGGGAGGACACCGCCGCCCTCGCCGCCGCGCTCGCCGTCGACGGCGCCGAGCCGGCCTGGCTGGAGGCCGCGCTGCCCGTGCTGTCGACCTGGCGCCGGCAGAGCCGGCAGCGCAACACCGTCGACTCGTGGCGCTACCGCGTCACCTGGAAGCCGCTCTCCTCCGCCCCCACCGCCGGCGTCTCCGGCACCTGGCTGCTGGTCGTCCCGGCCGGCGAGGCCGCCGGGGACGCCTGGGTGCCCGCCGCCGAGCGTGCCCTGACGGCCCGCGGCGGCGTGGCCGTGCGGGTCGAGTGGGACGCCGCCGACACCGACCGCGCCGCGCTCGCCGAGCGGATCCGCGCGGCGGCCGGTGACACCCCGCCGAACGGCGTGCTGTCGCTGCTCGGCTTCGACGCCGCCCCGCACGCCGCCCACCCCTTCGTGCCCGCCGGGCTCGCCGGGACGCTCACCCTCGTCCAGGCACTCGGCGACGCGGCCGTCGAGGCCCCGCTCTGGCTCGCCACCCGCGGCGGCATCTCCGTCGGCCGCTCCGACCTCGCCGCCGACCCCGCGCAGGCGCAGGTCTGGGGCCTCGGCCGGGTGGCCGGCCTGGAGCACCCGAACCGCTGGGGCGGCCTGGTCGACCTGCCCGGCACCGTCGACGACCGTGCCGTCACCCGCCTCGCCGACGTGCTGTCCGGCCAGGGCGGGGAGGACGAGCTCGCGGTCCGCGCGACCGGCGTGTTCGGCCGCCGCCTGGTCCGCTCCTCGCTCGCCGACCAGGCGGGCGGCTCATGGACGCCGCGCGGCACGATCCTGATCACCGGTGGCACCGGCGCCCTCGGCGGCCACGTCGCCCGCTGGGCGGCCGCCAACGGCGCCGAGCACCTGGTGCTCACCAGCCGGCGCGGCGACCGCGCCCCCGGCGCGGGCGAACTGGCCGCGGAACTCGCCGAGTCCGGCGCCAGGGTCACCTTCGCGGCGTGCGACGCGGGCGACCGCGAGGCGCTGGCCGCCGTCCTGGAGCGGATCGACGCGGAGGCCGGCACCCTGCCGCTCACCGCGGTCGTCCACGCCGCCGGCGTCGGCGACACCGGCGCGCTGATGACCACCGACCTGGGCGAGGTCGCCCGGATCGTCGCCGCCAAGGCCGCCGGCGCCACCCACCTGGACGACCTGCTGGGCGACCGGCCCCTGGACGCCTTCGTGCTCTTCTCGTCCAACGCCGCCGTCTGGGGCGGCGCGGACCAGGGCGCCTACGCGGCCGGCAACTCCTTCCTGGACGCCTTCGCCGAGCAGCGCCGGGCCAAGGGCCGTACCGCCACCTCCATCGCCTGGGGACTCTGGGGCGGCGGCGGCATGGGCACCGACGGCGACGAGGAGGCGATGCTGCGCGTCGGCCTCAAGCGGATGAGCCCCGAACTCGCGGTCTCCGCCCTCGTCCAGGCCGTCGAGCACGAGGAGACCAACGTCTCCGTCGCCGACATGGACTGGGAGCGCTTCGCGCCCGCCTACTCCGCCGTCCGGCAGCGCCCGCTCATCGGCGGCCTGCCCGAGGTCCGGCGTGTCCTGGACGCCGCCGAGGCCCCGGCCCCGACCGCCGCCACCGGCGGCAACGCCCTCGCGCAGCGGCTGGCCGGCCTGAGCACGGCCGAGCAGCACGCCGTCGTCCTGGAACTCGTGCGGGCCCAGGCCGCCGCCGCGCTCGGCCACGCCGAGGCCTCCGCCATCGAGCCCGGCGCCGCGTTCCGCGAACTCGGCTTCGACTCGCTCACCGCCGTCGACATCCGCAACCGCCTCAACGGCGCCACCGGGCTCAGGATGCCGACCACGCTGGTCTTCGACTACCCGACCGCCACCGCCGTCGCCGACCACATCCGCACCGAGCTGGTCGGCGCCGACACCGCCGCGGCGCTGCCCGCCGTCGCCACCGCGCTCACCGCCGACGAGCCCATCGCCATCGTCGCCATGAGCTGCCGCTACCCGGGCGGCGTCGACACCCCCGAGGAGCTGTGGCGGCTCGTCCTGGACGGCCGCGACGCGATCACGCCGTTCCCGACCGACCGCGGCTGGCCCATCGACGACCTGTACGACCCGGACCCGGAGGCGACCGGTACCACCTACGCCTACGAGGGCGGGTTCATCGACGGCGCGGGCGGCTTCGACGCCGGCTTCTTCGGGATCTCGCCGCGCGAGGCGCTGGCCATGGACCCGCAGCAGCGCCTGCTGCTGGAGGCCGCGTGGGAGGCGCTGGAGCGCGCGGGCATCGACCCGCTGTCGCTGCACGGCACCCAGGGCGGCGTCTTCATCGGCGCCGGCTCGCAGGGCTACGGCATCGACGCCGACGCCCCCGAGGGCACCGAGGGCTACTTCCTCACCGGCACCCAGTCGTCGGTCATCTCCGGCCGAGTCTCGTACACCCTGGGCCTGGAGGGCCCGGCGGTCACCGTCGACACGGCCTGCTCCTCCTCGCTGGTCGCCCTGCACCTCGCCGCGCAGTCGCTGCGCCAGGGCGAGTGCGACATGGCCCTCGCGGGCGGCATCACCGTCATGGCCACCCCTGGCGCCTTCGTCGAGTTCAGCCGCCAGCGCGGCCTCTCCGGCGACGGCCGCTGCAAGGCCTTCGCGGGCGCGGCCGACGGCACCGGCTGGTCCGAGGGCGCCGGCCTGCTGGTGCTGGAGCGGCTGTCGGACGCGCAGGCCAGGGGCCACAAGGTCCTTGCGGTGGTGCGTGGTTCGGCCGTCAACCAGGACGGCGCGTCCAACGGCCTGACCGCCCCGAACGGTCCCTCGCAGCAGCGCGTCATCCGCCAGGCCCTGGCCGGTGCCGGGCTGACCACGGGCGACGTGGACGTGGTCGAGGCGCACGGCACCGGCACCCGCCTGGGCGACCCGATCGAGGCCCAGGCGCTGATCGCCACCTACGGACAGGGCCGCGAGGGCGCCGAGCCGCTCTGGCTCGGCTCGATCAAGTCCAACATCGGCCACACCCAGACGGCGGCCGGTGTCGCCGGTGTGATCAAGATGGTCATGGCGATGCGGGAGGGCGTCCTCCCGCAGACCCTGCACGTGGACGAGCCGACCCCGCACGTCGACTGGTCGGCGGGCGCGGTCGAACTGCTCACCGAGAACCGCGAGTGGCCCGCGCTCGGCCGCCCGCGCCGCGCGGCGGTCTCCTCCTTCGGCGTCAGCGGCACCAACGTGCACACCATCATCGAGCAGGCACCGGCGGAGGAGCCGGCGGAGGCCGTCGAGGCGACCGTCACCGCTCCGGTGTCGTGGGTGGTGTCGGGCAAGTCCGAGGCCGCGCTGCGCGACCAGGCCGCGAACCTGGCGTCGTTCGTCGGGGCCCGCCCGGAGCTGCCGCTCACGGACGTCGGCTACTCGCTGGCGCTGTCGCGCTCCCGCTTCGAGTACCGGGCGGTCGTCTCGGGTACGAGCCGGGAGGAGCTGCTGGCCGGGCTGGCAGGCCTGGCGAGCGGTGAGGTGCCCGGCGGCTCGGTGAGCCGCGGCAAGCTCGCGTTCCTGTTCACCGGGCAGGGCAGCCAGCGGGCCGGGATGGGCCGGGAGCTGTACGACGCCTTCCCGGTGTTCGCTGCGGCCTTCGACGAGGTCGGCGCGCACCTGGACGCCCACCTGGACGTGCCGCTGAAGGACCTGGTCTTCGACGGGTCCGAGCTGCTGGACCAGACGGCTTACACGCAGGCGGCGCTGTTCGCCGTCGAGGTGGCGCTGTTCCGTCTGGTGGAGTCGTGGGGTCTGAAGCCCGACTTCCTGGTGGGCCACTCCGTGGGTGAGATCGCTGCTGCGCATGTCGCGGGTGTGCTGTCGCTGGAGGATGCGGCGAAGCTGGTGGCCGCGCGTGGCCGGCTGATGCAGGCGCTGCCCGCCGGTGGCGCGATGGCGGCGATCCAGGTCACCGAGGCGGAGGTGCTGCCGCTGCTGGCCGGCCGGGAGGCCGAGATCGCCGTGGCGGCGGTCAACGGGCCTTCCTCGGTGGTGGTTTCGGGTGACGAGGCCGCTGTGCTTGAGGTGCTGGAGCACTGGAAGGCGCAGGGGCGCAAGGGCCGTCAGCTGCGAGTGAGCCACGCGTTCCACTCGCCGCGGATGGAGCCGATGCTGGCCGAATTCCGTTCGGTCGCCTCCAAGTTGACCTACTCCGAGCCGAAGCTCGCGGTGGTCTCCAACGTGACCGGTGAGCCGGCGACCGAGCTGACGTCCCCCGAGTACTGGGTGCGCCACGTCCGCGGGGCGGTCCGTTTCGCCGACGGCATCACCTACCTGGCGGAGCAGGGCGTGACCACGTTCCTGGAGCTGGGTCCGGACGGCACCCTGTCGGCTCTGGCGCAGGAGATTGCCGAGGGCCATTTCGCGCCCGTCCTGCGCAGGGACCGCCCGGAGGCGCTGTCCTTCACCCAGGCCGTCACCGGCCTGCACGCCCGGGGCGCGGCGCTCGACTGGGACGGCGTGTTCGCCGGTCGCGGCGCGCGCCGCATCGACCTGCCGACCTACGCCTTCCAGCACCAGCACTTCTGGCTGGAGATGGGCGCACCGGCGAGCGACGTCTCCGTGCTGGGCCAGGTGGCGATCGGCCACCCGATGCTGAGCGCCGCGGTCGCTCTGCCGGAGTCGGACACGCTGGTCCTCACCGGCCGGCTCTCCCTCCAGTCGCACCCGTGGATCGCCGACCACCTGGTGATGGGCTCGGCCGTGCTGCCGGGCACCGGCCTGGTGGAGCTGGCGATCCACGCCGGTGACCAGGTCGGCTGCGGCCAGGTCGAGGAGCTGATGCTCCAGGCCCCGCTCGTCCTCGCCGAGCGCGGCGCCCTGGTGCTGCGGGTGATCGTCGAAGCGGCGGACGCGCTGGGCCGCCGCCCCGTGGCCGTCTACTCCCGCCCGGACGAGGCGGACACCGTGGAGCCGTGGACGCGGCACGCGGCCGGCTTCCTGGCGGCCGGTGCCGCCGAGCCGGCGTTCGACCTGTCGGTGTGGCCGCCGAAGGGCGCCCAGCCGGTCGAGGTCGACGAGCTGTACGAGGGCCTCGCTGCCACCGGTCTGGTCTACGGCCCGGTGTTCCGGGGCCTGCGCGCCGCCTGGCGTGCCGATGACGCCGTGTACGCCGAGGTCGAGTTGCCCGAGGGCGTGTCGGTCGACGGTTTCGGTGTTCACCCGGCCCTCTTCGACGCCGCGCTGCACGCCGCCGCCCTGGGCACCGCCCGTGACGCGGACGGCGAGGGGACGGGTCTGCCGTTCGCCTGGAACGGCGTCTCCCTGCACGCCACCGGCGCGTCGCTGCTGCGCATCCGGCTGACCCCGTCCGGCCAGGACGGTGTCTCCCTGGTGATGGCCGACGGCACCGGCAGCCCGGTCGCCTCGACCGACTCCCTGGTCTTCCGCCGGATCACGGCCGACCAGCTGTCGGCGGGCCGTGAGGCGATGCACGAGGCGCTGTTCGGGCTGGACTGGTCGGTGCTGGCGCTGCCGGCGGCCGGTGCCGGTTCGTGGGCGGTGCTGGGTGCGGCGGAGGGTGTCTTCGCCGGTGGCACCGGGTACGCGGGTCTGGCGGAGCTGGCCGCTGCCGGTTCGGTGCCGGAGGTGGTGTTCGCGCCGGTCGTGTCGTCCGAGGGCGTTGACGTGGTGGGTGCCGCTCACCGGTCGGCGCTGGAGGCGCTGGAGCTGGTGCAGGGCTGGCTGGCGGAGGAGCGTTTCGCCGGTTCCCGTCTGGTGTTCGTCACCCGTGGCGCGCTGGGCGATGATCTGGCCGGTGCCCCGGTGTGGGGTCTGGTGCGGACGGCGCAGTCGGAGAACCCGGGCCGGTTCGTGCTGGTGGACGCCGACGCTTCGGTGACCCCGGGGCTGCTCTGGTCGGTTCTCGGCTCGGACGAGACCGAGGCCGTGGTGCGCGACGGCGCGGTGCGGGTGCCGCGCCTGACCCGGACGCCGGTCATCGAGGGCGGGTTCGAGCTGGACGAGGCCGGCACGGTGCTGGTCACCGGCGGTACGGGCGCGCTCGGCTCGCTGGTCGCCCGTCACCTGGTCACCGAGCACGGTGTCCGACACCTGGTCCTGACCAGCCGTCGCGGCCTGGCCGCCGAGGGTGCGCGGGAACTGGCGGACGAGCTGGTCGAGTTGGGCGCCGCCGAGGTGGAGGTCGCCGCGTGCGACGCCGCCGACCGCGACGCCCTGACGGAGCTGCTCGGCACCATCGCCGGCCGCCGCCCGCTGGCAGCAGTCGTGCACACGGCCGGTGTCCTGGACGACGGCGTGATCGGCTCCTTCACCCCGGAGCGGCTGGAGGCGGTGCTGCGCCCGAAGGTGGACGCCGCGTTCAACCTGCACGAGCTGACCCGCGACCTGGAGCTCAGCGCCTTCGTGCTGTTCTCCTCCGTCGCCGGTGTGATGGGCAGCGCCGGTCAGGGCAACTACGCCGCCGCCAACACCTTCCTGGACGCGCTGGCGGAGCA
>NZ_JBVJRP010000041.1:0-5559 GCF_055607525.1 Kitasatospora sp. NPDC036993
AGGCACACCCCCACCACCGACTCGGGCCCCACCCCCGCCGCCCGCAACCGCCACGCCAACGCCTCGGCACGCTCGTCCAGCCGCGCGTACGACAGCCCTTCGCCCTCGAACCGCACCGCCACCCCGTCCGGAGAACGCCCCACCTGCTCCCCGACCAACCCGTGCAACAACCCACCCACCGGATAGGCCACCGCCGTGTCATTGAACCCCGCCAACACCTCCACCTCGCGCTCGGACAGCAGTGACACCCGGGAGACCGCGGCCGCCGGATCGGCCACCACGCCGCGCAGCAGCCGTCCGTAGTGCTCGGCGAGACGGTCAGCGGTGGCGCGGTCGAACAGGGCGGTGGAGTACTGGAGGGAGCCGGACAGGGAGCCGTCCTCGTGTTCCAGCACGTGCAGCATCAGGTCGAAGGCCGATCCGGCCCCGGCCGTGGGGACCACCCGCACGTCCAGGCCGGGCAGGGTGAACGGCCGGGCGGCGGCGTTCTGGAGGGCGAAGGACACCTGGAAGAGGGGGTTGCGGGAGAGGTCCCGCTCCGGCGCCAGCTCGTTCACCAGGCTCTCGAACGGCACGTCCTGGTGGGTGAAGGCGTCCAGCGCCGTCTCCCGCACCTTGGCCAGCAGATCGAGGAAGGACGGCTCGTCGGACAGGTCGGCCCGCATCACCAGGGTGTTGGTGAAGAAGCCGACCAGCTCCTCCACCTCCACCAGTGACCGGCCCGCCACCGGCGTACCCACCGCGATGTCCTGCTGGCCGGTGTGCCGGGCCAGCAGGGCCTGGAAGGCGGCGAGCAGCACCATGAACGGCGTCGCGCCGTGCGCCCGGGCCAGTCGTCCGACCGCCGCGACCAGCTCGGGGGCGAGCTCGAACTCCACGCTGTCGCCGGTCGCGTCCCAGACCGCCGGCCGCGGCCGGTCCGTCGGCAGGGCCAGCGGCGTCAGCCCGGCCAGCCGGCCGCGCCAGTACGCCAGTTCCCCGGCCAGCCGGTCGCCGGACAGGTACTCGCGCTGCCAGTCGGCGAAGTCGGCGTACTGCACCGGGAGCGGCTCGGGAAGCGGCGTCCCGCCGGTGAAGGCGCCGTAGAAGGAGTCCAGTTCCCGGGCCAGGACGCCCCAGGACCAGCCGTCGAAGGCGATGTGGTGCACCACGAGCAGCAGCAGGTGCTCCTCGTCGGCGAGCCGGAGCAGGGTCAGCCGCAGCGGCAGTTCGGTGGCCAGGTCGAACGGGCGGCGGATGCCCCGGTCGACGACCGAGCGTACCCCGGCCTCCCGCTCATTCACCTGAAGATGCGTCAGGTCAACGTGCTCGACGGGGAGTTCGGCGTACTCGGAGATCGCCTGGACGGGCGCTCCCTGGACCGCCGGGTACCGGGTCCGCAGCACCTCGTGCCGGTCCAGCACCGCCTGTGCCGCCCGGACCAGCGCCCCGGCGTCCAGCGCCCCGGTGATCCGCAGCACGAGCGGCAGCAGGTAGTCCGCCGCCCCCGGCCGCAACTGGTCGAGGAACCAGAGCCGTTCCTGGGCGAAGGACGTCGGGCAGTGCACCGGCTGCCCCTGCGCAGCCTCGGCCGCCACGTCGGCCTCCGGGCCGAAACCACCGTTCACCTGCCACCTCCCACAGAGCGCCACGTCGGCGTGCGGTCAGCCTGCCGAGCACCCGGCGGCGCGCGGTAGAGAGGGACCGGCAGACCTGCGCGCGGCACGACTGCGCACTCCGCTGTCGGTTCTTCTCTGGGGGCGCGGAGCCGGCCTGCGGCACGCTGTCCTGCGACAGCGCCGGACCCCGAGGGCCGGTCGACCACTGCGGGAGGACAGCGGGATGGCTGACGAGAGCACCGACGAGCGCACCTACTGCGTGGTCCACAACGACGAGGAGCAGTACTCGATCTGGCTCGCGGACCGGGACCTGCCGCTCGGCTGGTACCGGGAGGGCTTCGAGGGGCTCAAGCAGGCCTGCCTGGACCACATCGACACGGTGTGGACGGACATGCGCCCGCTCAGCCTGCGCCGCCGCATGGAGCAGGCGAGCCAGGCCTGATGGGCGAGCGGAGCGAGCACGTGGCGCTGCCCGACACCCCCCTGCACCAGCGGGTCGCGCAGCACGCGGCCGCCACGCCGTGGGCCGTCGCGCTGGAGTGCGCCGGCGAGCGGCTGACCTACGCCGAACTGGACGTCAGGGCGAACCAGGTGGCGCACCTGCTGGGCGAACACGGGGTCGGCCCCGGTGACCCGGTGGCGGTCTGCGCGGGGCGGGACATCGAGGTGGTGGTCGCGCTGCTCGGCGTGCTCAAGGCCGGCGGCTACTACGTGCCGCTGGACCCGGAGTACCCGGCCGAGCGGCTGGCGTTCATGGCGGCCGACTCCGGAGCCCGGATCCTGCTGGTCCAGGCGGAGTGGGTGGACCGCTTCGACGCGGTGCCGGGCCTGCGCGCCGTCCTGATCACGAAGGGACGGATGGCGCCCGACCTGCCGGTCACCGCGCCGCCGGTCGCCGTCCGCCCGGACGACCTCGCCTACCTCATGTACACCTCCGGATCCACGGGCCGGCCCAAGGGGGTCGGGATCACCCACCGGAACGTGCTGCGGCTGGTGCACGGGGTCGACTACGCCGACCTCGACGCCGGGCAGGTCGTGCTGATGCTCGCTTCGCTCTCCTTCGACGCCTCGACCTTCGAGATCTGGGCCCCGCTGGCCAACGGGGCCAGGCTGGCGGTACTTCCGCAGGGCATCCCCACCGGCGAGTCGATCGAGCGGGCGGTCCGGGACCACGGCGTCACCCTGCTGATGCTCACCAGCGGGCTGTTCCAGCACGTGGTGCGCACCCGCCCCACCGCCCTGGCCGGGGTCCGCCACGTGCTCGTGGTCGGCGACGTGGCACCGCCCGCCGAGGTGCGGGCCCTGATCGAACTCGGCGTCGAGGTCAGCAACGGCTACGGGCCCACCGAGTGCACGACGTTCAGCTGCGTCCGGCGCGGCATCACGCCGGCCGAGACGGGCGGCAGCATCCCGATCGGCACCGCCATCACCAACACCACCGCGTACGTCGTGGACGACCGGGGCGGTCTCACCCCGCCGGGCGCGGAGGGTGAACTGCTGGTCGGCGGGCCCGGGGTGGGCCGCGGCTACCTCGGGCGGCCCGCCCTCACCGCCGAGCGCTTCGTGCCGGACCCGTTCGGCACCACGCCGGGCGGCCGGCTGTACCGCACCGGGGACCTGGTGGCTCGTCAGGAGGACGGCCTGTTCAGGTTCCTGGGCCGGCGCGACCAGCAGGTGAAGATCCTCGGGCACCGGGTGGAGCCCGGCGAGATCGAGGCGGCACTGGGGAACCACCCCGCGCTCGCCGCGGCGGCGGTCGCCGTGCGGCTGACCGCGGTCGGGGACAAGCAACTGGTCGGCTACGTCGTCCCCGAGGGCGAAGCGGCCCCCTCCGGCGCGCAGTTGCGGGCGTACCTGCGGGAGCGGCTGCCGGACCACCTGGTCCCGACCGCCTTCGTGACGCTCGCCGGGCTGCCGCTCACCCCGAACGGCAAGGTGGACCGGGCGGCGCTGCCGGCGCCGGCAGCGGGCGGGGCCGCGCCGGAGGCGGTGGCCAGGACGCCGCTGGAGGAGGCCGTCGCCGCGATCTGGACCGAACTGCTCGGCGTGCACCCGATCGGCGTGGACGACGACTTCTTCGAGCTGGGCGGCCACTCGCTGCTGGCCACCCAGGTGGCCACGCTGCTGGGGGACCGGTTCCCCGTCGCGCTGCCCGCGCGCGCCGTGTTCGACGAGCCGACGGTCGCGCGGCTGGCCGGCCGGCTGCAACGCGCGATCACCGAGCACGTCATGCAACTGTCCGATGCCGAGGTGGAGTCGATGTTGTCGCAGGTGCGTGAGGGATGAGCACAGTGCCGAACCGGCGTGCGCCGGAGAGTTCCGGGGACCAGCGGCAGGCGCTGCTGGACAGCCTCCTGCGCGGCGCCGCCGGGCCCGCGCGCGCGTCCGGGGCGATCGGCCCCGTACCGCGCGACCGGCGGCTGCCCCTCTCCTTCGCCCAGCAGCGGATCTGGACGCTGGAGCAACTGCGCCCCGGCACCGTCGAGTACGTGCTGCCGCTCGGCTGGGAGCTGCGCGGGCCGCTGGACGTACCGGCGCTGCGCCGGGCCCTGCGCGAGGTGGTCGAGCGGCACGAGGTGCTGCGCACCCGCTACCGGGAGGACGGGCACCGGCCGGTCCAGGTGGTGGATCCGGCCGCCGATCCGGACTTCGCGGAGCTGGACCTCGGCGACCTGAGCCCGTCCGAACGCCCGGTGCGACTGGCGGAGTTGTTGGAGCGCGAGGCCAGGACGCCGTTCGACCTGGCCGGCCACTGGCCGCTGCGGGCCCGGCTGGTGCGGCTCACCGCGGACCACCACGTGCTGTCCCTGGCCCTGCACCACATCGCCTTCGACGGCTGGTCGGTCGGCGTGCTCGCCCGTGAACTCGCCGCCGCCTACTCGGCGTTCGCCACCGGCACGCCGAGCCCGCTGGAGCCGCTGCCGGTGCAGTACGCCGACTTCGCCGCCTGGCAGCGCCGCGAGCCCGCCGGCCCGGCGACCGGGCAGCCGGCGTACTGGCGGTCAGTGCTCGAGGGCGCGACGGCGACCGAGCTGGCCGCCGACCGGCGCCGCCCCCCGGTCTTCGACCCGGCCGGCGCCACCCTGCCGTTCACCGTGCCGGCCCGGACGGCGCAGGCCCTGACGGAGCTCGGGCGCTCGCGCGGCGCGACGCCGTTCATGGTGCTGCTGGCCGCGTTCCAGGTCCTGCTGGCCCGGCACACCGGCCTGACCGACATCGTGGTGGGCACCCCGGTGGCCGGCCGCACCAGGGTCGAGGTGCGGGGCCTGGTCGGCTTCTTCGTCAACACCCTGGTGATGCGCACCGACCTGTCCGGCGACCCGTCGTTCCTGACGGCCGTGGACCGGGTGCGGGAGACGGCGCTGGACGCCTTCGCCCACCAGGACGTGCCGTTCGAGAGGCTGGTGGACGAGCTGGCGCCGGAGCGGGACCCTTCGCGCAACCCGCTGTTCCAGATCATGTTCGCGCTGAACAACACCGATCCCGCGGGGTTCGAGGCCGCGGACGTGCGGGCCACCGAGTTCACCACGCCCTGGCACGGCTCCAAGTTCGACCTGACGCTGTACCTGACCGAGCAGCCCGACGGCTCGCTGAGCGGAGTCGTCGAGTACGCGACGGCGCTGTTCGACCGGGAGCGGATGGCGGTGCTCGTGCGGCACTTCGGCACGCTGCTCGAAGAGCTGGTCGCGCGACCCCGACTGTCCGTGCATCAGATCTCGCTGGCTTCGGCCGATGAGGTGGAGGTGTTGGCGGGGTTCAATGACACGGCGGTGGCCTATCCGGTGGGTGGGTTGTTGCACGGGTTGGTCGGGGAGCAGGTGGGGCGTTCGCCTGCCGGGGTGGCGGTGCGGTTCGAGGGTGAGGGCCTGTCGTACGCGCGGCTGGACGAGCGTGCCGAGGCGTTGGCGTGGCGGTTGCGGGCGGCGGGGGTGGGGCCCGAGTCGGTGGTGGGGGTGTGCCT
>NZ_JBVJRP010000042.1:0-5160 GCF_055607525.1 Kitasatospora sp. NPDC036993
CCGCGACGACGATCTTCGCGGAGGTGGTGGCGCGGGTGGGGGCGGCCGCGTTAGAGCTTGCGAAGTCCACTGAGGACCCTTTCGAGCAGCGTGACGTCGGGCTGGTTTCCGGTTTCGCCGCCGGAAGCGGGCTGGTGGATGGCGACCAGGCCGGCCTCGGCGAGGTCGGCCACGAGGATGCGGGCCACTCCCAGGGGAAGGGAGAGCAGCGCCGACACCTCCGCGACGGATTTGACCTCCGTGCACAGCGTGCAGATCCGCTGGTGCTCGGGGAGCAGGGTGGCGAGGCGCTGCGGATCGACATCGGCGGAGACCAGGGCCTCCAGCGCGAGTTCGTAGCGCGGCCGGGTCCGGCCACCGGTCATCGCGAACGGGCGGATCAGCGGGCCCGAGTCGGCTTCGTCCTCGAACTCCTCGACGTAGCCGGGCTCCTCGGCGGGCCGGTAGCCGGGGGCCGGCTCGGGCGCCGGTGCCGGGTAGCCGGGTGCCGGGGCGCCGTACGAGGGCTCCCGGGAGTACTGGTCGTACTGGCCGTACTGCTCCTGGGTCCGGGGGTACGGGTGCTGGGGCTGCCCGTACTGGTGCCGGCCGTACTGCTGACCGTGGCCGACGCCGGGTGCTCCGAAGGCGTCATGGCCTGTGCCAGGGTACGGAAGACCGTACTGGCCGCTGCGGTCGTCGGGCGGTGTCACGGTTCCTCTCCTCACAAGGTGCGGCGGTGCGGTGCGAGCTTCGGCGCAGGTCCGGAGCCGGTGGTGCGAAGGCCGTACGACGTCCGAACCCGAGCCCGCCGAAGCGGGCCCGGGAAGGACGCGGAGGTGCTTCGAATACCTGGACGGTATCCGACGAACCGTCAGTGCAGGAGACTGCCCTGGAGTTCGGCGCGGAGAGCGGGGGTGAGGACGGCGCCGGCGCGGTCGACGAGCAGGGCCATCTCGTAGCCGACGAGGCCGATGTCGGAGTCCGGGGCGGCCAGGACGGCGAGGGCCGAGCCGTCGCTGACGGCCATCAGGAACAGGAAGCCCCGCTCCATCTCGACCACGGTCTGGTTGACCTCGCCGCCCTCGAAGATCCGGCTCGCACCGGAGGTGAGGGAGGTGAGGCCGGAGGCGACGGCGGCGAGCTGGTCGGCGCGGTCCCGGGGGAACCCCTCGGACATGCACAGCAGGAGGCCGTCCGCGGAGACCACCACGGTGTGGGACACCCCGGGGGTGTTGTCCACGAAATTGGTGATCAGCCAGTTCAGGTTCTGTGCGGCCTGGCTCATCTGAGTCAACTCAACGCTCCTGGTGGTTCGAGCCGCCGAAGAGATCGGTGCTCCGGTTCTGTCCGTTGCCGGACTGGTCTGCCTGATCGGGGTCGATCCGGAAGCTTCCGGTGTTGCCGGCACTGCGACCCTGCTCCACGCCGCGTCGCAGGTTGGTGAGGCGGCCACGGACCTCCTCCGGGCTGCGGGAGACCTGCGGCCCGTCCTGCGGGGTGGACTTGGCGTTGCCCGGCACCAGGTTCTGCTTGGGCACGCGGCGCGGCAGACCGGAGTCGGTGGTGCCGCTGGAGGAGGGCTCGCGGAGCTGCTCGGCCCGCTGCCAGTCGCCGTCGTTCGGCGACTGCCAGGGGGAGCTGGCGGTCGGGCCGGTCGGGCCGTATCCGCCGAGTGAGGACACGTCGTGGCCGCGCTGGGCCGCGGGCGTCGTGTTGTCCCTGGCGCCGGCGAACCAGTTCGGGCTGTCGCCGGACGAACCGGCGCCGGCCGGAGCGGCGCTGGGGCCGCCGCTCGCCAGCTGCTCGCCGGGGCGGCGCTTGGGCAGCCCGGACGGCAGGGTGGTGTGCGGCTCGGCCGCGGGCAGTGCGGGCGGCTCAGGGGTGTAGGGGTGGCCGGCCGGGGCCTCCTCGGCCTGCCGGCCGTACTGGTCGGCGTACTCGTCCTGCTGGTAGCCGCCCTGGTCGTAGCCGTACCGGTCGTCGGCGTAGCCGCCGTCGGCCTGGTCCTGCCGGCCGTAGCCGGGCTGCTCGTAGCCCTGCGCGGCGTACTGGCCGTAGCCGTCCTGGCCGTACTCGTCCTGCTGGTAGCCGCCCTGGTCGTAGCCGTACCGGTCGTCGGCGTAGCCGCCGTCGGCCTGGTCCTGCCGGCCGTAGCCGGGCTGCTCGTAGCCCTGCGGGGCGTACTGGTCGTAGCCCTGCTGGTACTCCTCGTCGACCTCGGCGTCCACCACCGGCGCCTGCGGGGAGCTCTCCAGGGCCGCGCGGCGGACCTGGTCGAGGCGCTGCGAGCGCTGGACGGCCTCCAGGGCCGGGCTGAAGCCGGAGGCCCCGGCGGTGCCGGCACCGGTCAGGTGGTCGTCGAAGCCCAGCTCGGCCGCGCTGCGGGCGTGGGTGTCGGGCGCCCACTCGGCGGCCGGCGCCTGCTCGGCGAAGATCCGGGAGACGGTGAACTGCTCGTCCGGCTCCGGCGCCGCGTTCGACTGGGTGACGAACGGCGGGAGCATGACCAGCGAGGTGGTGCCGGCGGACTCGCCGGACGGGCGGAGCTGGACGCGGATGTCGTGCCGCTGGGAGAGCCGGCCGACCACGAACAGGCCCATCCGGCGGGAGATGGTGGCGTCCACCGTGGGCGGCTCGGCCAGCTTCTCGTTGATCTCGGCGAAGTCCTCGGCGGTGAGGCCGATGCCCTTGTCGTGGATCTCGACCAGCACCCGGCCGTCCGGCAGGCGGGTCGCGTTGACCAGCACCCGGGTCTGCGGGCTGGAGAACGAGGTGGCGTTCTCCAGCAGCTCGGCGAGCAGGTGGACGAGGTCGGTCACGGCGGCGCCGACGACGTCGACCTCCGGGATGCCGGAGAGCTCGACGCGCTCGTACTGCTCCACCTCGGAGGCGGCGGCGCGGAGCACGTCGACCAGCGGGACCGGGGTGTTCCAGCGGCGGCCGGCCTCCTCGCCCGCGAGGACGAGCAGGTTCTCACCGTTGCGGCGCATGCGGGTCGCGAGGTGGTCCAGCTTGAAGAGGTTCTCCAGCTGGTCCGGGTCCGCCTCGTTGTTCTCCAGGTCGGTGATCAGCGCCAGCTGGCGCTGGATCAGGCTCTGGCTGCGGCGCGACAGGTTGGTGAAGATCGCGTTGACGTTCCCTCGCAGCAGGGCCTGCTCGGCGGCGAGCGCCACGGCCTGCTGGTGGACCTGGTCGAACGCCCGGGCGACCTCGCCGATCTCGTCCTTGCCGTGCAGCGGGATCGGGCTCACCGAGGTGTCGACCCGGTCGGGGTCGGTCTTGGAGAGCTTCTCGACCAGGTCCGGCAGACGGTGGTCGGCGATCTCCAGGGCGGCGCTGCGCAGGGTGCGCATGCCGAGGATCATCGAGCGGGCGACGTAGCCGGTGAGCAGACCGGCCAGGATGAGCGCCGCGACGACGATGATCGTGTTGAGGATGGCGTCGTAGAGCGCGTTGTCCTTCAGGGCGCGGGAGTCGGTGAGGACCTCGTCCAGCAGCGCGACTTCGGTGTTCCGCAGGGCCTGGATGTGGGTGTTCGCGGCCTGGTTCCAGTTGTCCGGGGTCAGGCCGGCGTTCTTCGCCTCGGTGTACGCGGCGTCGGCGGCGGCCTTGCCCTTCTGCTGGCCCTCGGCGGCGGCCTGGCTGTACGAGGCGCCGAGCTGGAGCAGGCTCTGCATGGTGGGCGCCGAGCCGTTGGGCATCTTGTAGGCCGAACGCTCCTGGGCGGTGGCCAGGGCGACCTGCGCGGCCGCGTACTTGGCGGCGTCCTCGGGGGCGCTGCCGGTGTTGAACTCGTTGAGGGAGACCTGTTCCAGCTTCTCCGAGACCATGATCTGCTGGATGACGTCCTGGTTCTCGTACCGCGTGGTGGCGTTCTGCGAGATGCCGACCAGCAGGTTGAGCATCAGCGCGCGCTGGGTCGAGGCGGACGCCTTGGCCAGCGACATCGCGTAGATCGCGCGGCCCTTGCTGGTGGCGTTGGTGGAGCCCAGGCCGACCGAGTTGTCATAGGCCAGCAGCGGGCCGATCATCACCGAGTAGGCGTTGGCGGTGGCGCTGACGAACAGCTCGGCGCCGTACGCGTTGGCCCGCAGGTGCGGCAGGTCGACGACGGTGGTCTGGAAGGCCTCGTGGCGGCGGGGGAGCTCACCCGACTTGTCGGAGGCCGCGTAGGCGGCGTTGTACGCCTTCAGCGCCGCGTCGGTGTCACCGCGGCGCTTGGTCACCTCGTTGTTCGGGTCCTGCTTGGTGAGCAGGGGTATGAGCGTCTTGTCGCGCTCGTTCTCCAGCGCCTCGGCGAGTTCGGTCGCCGCCTTGGCCAGCTCCGCGGTCTTCTCGGCGCGGGAGGCCTTGATGTAGCCGTCGACCGAGGTGTTCACGCGGAGGCCGCCGAAGACGAGACTGATGATCACGGGGATCAGCAGGATCGCGATCAGGCGGGTCGGCACGCGCCAGTTGCGCGGGCGGAGGAAGTCGTACCGGGTGGAGCCGCCACCGTCGCCCGACGGGCCGCCGGTACGGGGCGCCGCGGTGACGGCCGGGGGCTCGGGAGCCGGGACGGCGGTCTGGGCGCGTTCCTCCGTGGGAGTGAACGCGGAGAACCCGGCCGGGGCCCCGGGGGTACCGTTCGGCTCGCTCTGGCGGGGCTCGGAGCGCCGCTGCGGGGCGGGTTGCTGCTTACGCCTCACTCGACAACTACCTCTCGGCCGACTGCCGGCCATGGATCAATCCAGCGCTACCCCCGGGCCCTGACCCGCGGCCGGAGGGACCGGCGCGGGAGACTTCCAGGGGTAGCTGGAATTTCAGCACGTGCAGGGATGAGGGACAAACAGCCGCTGTCGGGCGCCCGCCTCGGTACAATCTGGACATTCGCCGACATGACGGAGCAAAACCGTGGTCATCTGGCGCTGAGTGACGCCGATTCGCCACGTTGAGTCATTGTTGATCACGAAATGCCTACCGAACTGTTATCCGCTGCTTATACACGGGTCTTGCGCGGTGCCCCCGGAGGACATCGGCCGGTCAGCGTCGCGGCCCCGACGGCCCGTTGCAGGGGACGGTCCGCCGGGGTCCGGTGAGCTCCCCCGCGGTCACCGGAGTCGGGCGAGGAGGGCGTGTTCGACGAGGGTGATGAGGGCGCTTTTGGCGCTGTCGCGGCGGCGGGCGTCGAGGGTGACG
>NZ_JBVJRP010000043.1:0-4274 GCF_055607525.1 Kitasatospora sp. NPDC036993
GGTTACATTCCGAACCCGGAAGCTAAGCCTTACAGCGCCGATGGTACTGCAGGGGGGACCCTGTGGGAGAGTAGGACGCCGCCGAACAATTATTCCGAAAAGCCCCTGATCCCAACGGATCGGGGGCTTTTCGCATATCCGGAGTCGCCGGCGTCGGATGGCTTATTCGTCGGACCCGGACTCGGACCCGGACTCCGCCTCGGGGTCGGAGTCGGACTGCGGTTGCTCGGTGGGCGGTTGCCCCTGGGCCTGGGCCTGGGCCTGGGCCTGGGCCGGCTGCTGGGCATCGGGCTGTGGCGTTTGAGGAGCCTGGGGTGCCTGAGGTGACTGGGAAGCCTGCGCCGATGGTTGGGCTGAGGCTTGAGCCGACGCCTGAGTCGGATCGGCGGGAGTCACCGGAGCCTCCGCCGTCCCCCAGGCCGGCCGACCGAGCCACTTGTCCGTGCTGTTGGTGAGACGGGCGACGCCCGTACCGTCCGGCCGCATGCTGTAGAGGTCGGCGCCGGCACCCGCGGGGGCTTGGGTGAAGACGATGGACTTGCCGTCGGGCGCGTAGGCGGCCGTGCCGTAGTAGGCGTCCGAGGGCGCGGGAGTGAGGGCACCGATGGCGGTGCCGTCGGGATGAACGGTGTAGATCCCGCCGCCGGGGGCGTTGTCGGGGCCGGCCGGGTAGGTGGTGAAGAGGATCTGGGTGCCGTCGGGGGACCAGTCCGCGCGGTCGCCGGCGCGTAGCTCCCAGGGGGTGAGCTGTCGCAGCCCGGTGCCGTCCGCGCTGACCACGTAGATGGCCCGGCTGCCGGCGGGCTGGCCGGTGCCGCTGGTGCGGTACTCGAAGCTGAGCTGTCTGCCGTCGGGGGACCAGCTGGGATTGCTGACCGTACCCGAGTAGGGCTTGTCGTTGGTGAGGAAGGTGAGCCGCTGGACGTCAGTGCCCTCGGGGCTCATCAGGTAGAGGTCCGAGTACTGGATCTGGTGGTTGCCGGACGGGTCCAGGGCGCCCCAGGAGCGGCTGAAGGCGACCTGCTTGCCGTCTGGGGAGAAGGCGGGGGCGCGTTCGTCCTCGTTGGCGCAGTCGGCGGTGCCGCCGTCGCAGAGCTGGCTGACCTGGTGCTCGGTGCCGCCGGTGGTGGGGACGGTCCAGAGCCGGGCGGTGCCGGTCTGCGGGTCGGTGCGGTCGAAGGCGATGGTGGTGCCGTCGGGGGACCAGTCCGGGCGGTCGTCGAAGGTGCGGGCGGGCGGCTGGGTGACCTGGCGCTGGTCGCCGCCGTCGGGGGAGAGGGTGACGATCGCGCTGCCGGTGCGGGCGGCGTCGGTGTAGGCGCGGCTGACGATCAGTCCGTTGTGTGCGGCCGCCGCAGGGCCTCCGATGGCCGCGCCGACCACACCGGGGGTCGCGGTGGGCGTGGCCTCGGGAGTGGCGGCGGGGGTCTCCGGCCGGGTCTCCGAGAGCGGGATGTCCCCGGGCTCGGCCCCGCAGCCGGTGAGCAGGGCGCCCATCAGCAGAAGGCCCGCACCGGCGCTCGCGCGGGTGCGGGCCCTGCCCGTGGGTGACTGCCGTGTGCCGGTGATCCGTGTCATCTCCGCCTCCGAGCCTTCCGACCGATCCGACGTGTGCCCCCGCCGCGGATTCAGGACGAAGGCCCCTGAAAGGAGCTGTCACTGTGTCAGACGGTCGGCTTCGGCGGCCGGGCGACACGCGACGGGACGCGCTCGCTCGGTCGCACGGAGTAGGCATCGGAAGCGGAGGCGGCAGCAGGGAAAGGGGACGACCGGGAAGAGGAGGGCTGCGGCTCAGCCCCGGGCGGCGCGGCGCTCGGCCTTGGCGAGGGCCTCCGCCTCGTCCTCGGCCTCGGCGACCTCCAGGGTGGGCGCGGTCCCGCCGAGCTGGGCGGGCAGCCACCAGGTGTCGTCCGGGCCGGAGGGCTTGCCGGGGTACTCGCGCTGGGCCCGGTCGAGCATCTCGCTCATGGCGGCGCGCAGCCGCCGGGTGACCATCACGGGCTTGTCGCCCGGTCCGAGGTGGATCGGTTCGCCGATCATGATGGTGACCGGGACGTGCCGCTTGGTCAGGGTCTTCGGGCGTCCCTTGGTCCAGAGCTGCTGGGTGCCCCAGAGCACGACGGGCAGCAGCGGGGCGCCGGAGTCGGCGGCCATCCGGGCGGCGCCGGTCTTGAACTTCTTCAGCATGAAGGAGCGGCTGATGGTCGCCTCGGGGAACACCCCGACCACCTCGCCGGCCTTGAGGGCGCGCACGGCGGCCTCGTAGGCGGGCTGGCCGTCGGTGCGGTCCACCGGGATGTGCTTCATGCCGCGCATCAGCGGGCCGGAGATCCGGTGCTTGAAGACGTCGTCCTTGGCCATGAATCGGGTCTTGCGCTTACCGCCGCGGTACGCGCCGAGGCCCGCGAAGAGAAAGTCCAGGTAGCTGATGTGATTGCTGACCAGCACCGCTCCCCCCCTGGGGGGGATGTTTTCGGCGCCCACGATCTTGATCCGCACGTCCAGCGCGCGGAAGGCGGTGAGTGCGGCGCCGATCACCGGCGGGTACACGAACTCTGCCACGGTCAGTCCTGACTTCCAGGGCCGGAGCCCGGTTCGGCGGGTACCCGCGCCGTTGCGCGGGCGGTGCCGACCGGAGTACGGCACTCCGCGGCGCTCACGGGTGATTCACGGAGATGATCCCCCGAACGAGTGCCCGCTGTCACCTGAGCCGTGCGGTCAAGGGAATATTCGCGGTGTGATCTCCGTGATGAACTGCAAAGGGAACTTTTCCGTTCCCCGCATCAGGGAGTGCGGGCCTGACCGCGGACGGAGAATGCCCAGGTCGGAGCGGGGGTCGGGGCGCGCGGTCAGGTGCCGGCGGTGCGACGGCCCTGGGCTTGCCGGACCACGGGGTAGAGCTCGCAGCCCACGCAGTAGCCGAACACGGCGTTGGCGAGGGCGGCGGTGAGGGCGGCCGAGCCGCCGAGCAGGCCGAGCCAGGTCACCCCGGTGCCGAAGCCGAGGGCGCCGACCGCGGCGAACACCGTGAGGATGCCCTGGTCGAAGCGGAGCGGCCGCTCGTCCTCGGTCTCGGAGGGCGGGGCGAGCCGGGGGAGCACGAGCACCTGGAAGAGCCCGATGGAGGGGGAGAAGCGCAGGCCGCCGAACGCGCCGAGGGCGAAGGCGAGCGCCTGGGCGGACAGGAGGGCGCAGCTGCCGGTGCGCAGGACGAGGACCAGGACGACCGAGCTGAGCGCGGCGGCCAGGCGGGGGCCGCGGGGATCGGTCTGCAACAGGGGGCTCCGGGGATCGCGACGGACGGCGGCAGCGGCGGAGGCCTCAGCGCCGCAGGGGCGTCGAGTGACGGTCGGGGTCCACCGGCCGATCGTACGCGGCCGGGCCCTGGTGGTCGACCGGGTTTCGGGGTTCGCGGGCGCTGCCTCAGACTGGGGGGACGGCCGGGCCGGCGGCACGCGTTGTCCTCCTTTCGAGGGCGGCCGGGCCGGGTGGGCCGTGGTGCGCAGTGACGGGAGGTCGAGGGTGGGTGCCGAGGACGGGGCGGTACGGCTGTCGGAGGCGGAGCTGGGTGTGCCGTTGGGCGCGCGGGCGACGCTGGTGCAGTTCTCGACGGCCTTCTGCCAGCCCTGCCGGGCCACCCGGCGGGTGCTCTCGGAGGTGGCCGGGATGGTCGACGGGGTGGAGCACGTCGAGGTGGACGCCGAGGAGCGGCTGGAGCTGGTCCGCCGGTTGGAGGTCCGGCGGACGCCGACCGTCCTGGTGCTGGACGGGGGCGGCCGGGTGGTGCGGCGGGCGGCCGGTCAGCCGCGCACGGTGGACGTGATCGCGGCGCTCGGCCCGGTCGTGTGACCAATCGGGCCGTACTCGTTCCGCCCCGTCGGGTGGAGCGGGCCCCGGCCTGGGGCAGGATGGGCGCAGGCGGTCGAGCAGCCGAACGGCATAAGCTACTGGCCAGTAGTGACCACTGCGCTACCGCCGAGTATGCTGCCAGGAAGTTCCGGACCGGCACGGGAATTCGCTGCCCGGGGCGGGTACGTGCCGTGTTCGCGCCCGCTTGCACCGCCGCAGCCGCCGGACGAGACCAGTACAGGAGACAAGGCCGTGAGCTTGAGGATCGTTGTCTGTGTGAAGCACGTGCCGGACGCGACGGGTGACCGTCGTTTCGCGGACGACCTCACCACTGACCGGGAGGGTGTGGACGGCCTCCTGTCGGAGCTGGACGAGTACGGCGTGGAGCAGGCGCTGCGGATCGCGGAGGCGAACGAGGGCGCCGA
>NZ_JBVJRP010000044.1:0-1419 GCF_055607525.1 Kitasatospora sp. NPDC036993
CTGTCGTACGCGCGGCTGGACGAGCGTGCCGAGGCGTTGGCGTGGCGGTTGCGGGCGGCGGGGGTGGGGCCCGAGTCGGTGGTGGGGGTGTGCCTGCACCGCGGCCTGGACCTGCCGGTCGCGCTGCTGGGCGTCCTGAAGGCCGGCGGCGCCTACCTGCCCCTGGACCCGGGATACCCCGCGCAACGGCTGGCGCACATGCTCACCGACTCCGGCACACCCGTGGTGGTCACCACCGCAGACCTGGCGGCGAGCCTGCCCGGACACGACGCCCGCACCGTCCTCATCGACGAACCCGCACCCCACGAACCCGCGCCCGACGTGCCCGCGGACGGTGCGCTGCCGGTGGTGGACCCGGACAACCCGGCGTACGTGATCTACACCTCCGGTTCCACCGGCCTGCCCAAGGGCGTGGTCATCACCCACCGCGGCATCGTCAACCGCCTGCGCTGGATGCAGGACACCTACCACCTCGACCACGACGACCGCGTCCTCCAGAAAACCCCCTACAGCTTCGACGTGTCCGTCTGGGAACTCTTCTGGCCCCTGGCCACCGGAGCGACCCTCGTCATGGCCCGCCCCGACGGACACCGCGACCCCGCCTACCTCGCCGACACCATCACCCGCGAACACATCACCACCACCCACTTCGTCCCCGCCATGCTCCGCGCCTTCCTCGACACCCTCCCACCCACCACCACCCTCACCCCCCTACGCCGCGTCCTGTGCAGCGGCGAAGCCCTCCCCCAGGACCTCGCCGACGCCTACCACCACCACCCCGCGACCCGACACACCGAACTCCACAACCTCTACGGCCCCACCGAAGCCTCCGTCGACGTCACCGCCACCCCCTGCCCCCCAGGCCGACCCGTCACCATCGGCCGCCCCATCGCCAACACCCGCACCCACATCCTCGACCACCACCTCACCCCCCAACCCCTCCACCTCACCGGCCAACTCGCCCTCGCCGGCATCCAACTCGCCCGCGGCTACCTGGGCCGCCCCGCCCTCACCGCCGACCGCTTCCGCCCCGACCCCGACCCACGACACCCCGGCACCCGCCTCTACCTCACCGGCGACCAAGCCCACCACAACCCCGACGGCACCCTCACCTACCACGGCCGCACCGACCACCAGATCAAACACCACGGCCACCGCATCGAACTCGGCGAAATCGAAACCGCCCTGCGCACCCACCCCGCCATCACCCAAGCCGTCGTCACCCTCCACCACAACCACCTCACCGCCCACACCGTCACCACCCCCCACACCACCCCACCCACCCCCACCCAACTCCGCACCCACCTCGCCACCACCCTCCCCACCCACATGCTCCCCACCCACTACCACACCCTCCCCACCCTCCCCCTCACCCCCAACGGCAAAATCGACCGCAACAACCTCCCCACACCCGACCAG
>NZ_JBVJRP010000046.1:0-1024 GCF_055607525.1 Kitasatospora sp. NPDC036993
GCTGAGAACTTAAGCGCCAGTAAACGGCGGTGGTAACTATAACCATCCTAAGGTAGCGAAATTCCTTGTCGGGTAAGTTCCGACCTGCACGAATGGCGTAACGACTTCTCGACTGTCTCAACCATAGGCCCGGTGAAATTGCATTACGAGTAAAGATGCTCGTTTCGCGCAGCAGGACGGAAAGACCCCGGGACCTTTACTATAGCTTGATATTGGTGTTCGGTTCGGCTTGTGTAGGATAGGTGGGAGACTTTGAAGCCGTGACGCCAGTCATGGTGGAGTCGTCGTTGAAATACCACTCTGGTCGTGCTGGATGTCTAACCTGGGTCCGTGATCCGGATCAGGGACAGTGTCTGGTGGGTAGTTTAACTGGGGCGGTTGCCTCCTAAAGGGTAACGGAGGCGCCCAAAGGTTCCCTCAGCCTGGTTGGCAATCAGGTGTTGAGTGTAAGTGCACAAGGGAGCTTGACTGTGAGACTGACGGGTCGAGCAGGTACGAAAGTAGGGACTAGTGACCCGGCGGTGGCTTGTGGAAGCGCCGTCGCTCAACGGATAAAAGGTACCCCGGGGATAACAGGCTGATCTTCCCCAAGAGTCCATATCGACGGGATGGTTTGGCACCTCGATGTCGGCTCGTCGCATCCTGGGGCTGGAGTAGGTCCCAAGGGTTGGGCTGTTCGCCCATTAAAGCGGTACGCGAGCTGGGTTTAGAACGTCGTGAGACAGTTCGGTCCCTATCCGCTGTGCGCGTAGGAGTGTTGAGAAGGGCTGTCCCTAGTACGAGAGGACCGGGACGGACGAACCTCTGGTGTGCCAGTTGTCCTGCCAAGGGCATGGCTGGTTGGCTACGTTCGGGAGGGATAACCGCTGAAAGCATCTAAGCGGGAAGCCTGCTTCGAGATGAGCACTCCCACCTCCTTGAGAGGGTAAGGCTCCCAGTAGACGACTGGGTTGATAGGCCGGATATGGAAGCCCTGTGAGGGGTGGAGTTGACCGGTACTAATAGGCCGAGGGCTTGTCCTCAG
>NZ_JBVJRP010000047.1:0-1019 GCF_055607525.1 Kitasatospora sp. NPDC036993
GCCACCCTTGAAAGAGTGCGTAATAGCTCACTGGTCAAGTGATTCCGCGCCGACAATGTAGCGGGGCTCAAGCACATCACCGAAGTCGTGTCATTGCAGCATATAGGGCCAACGCCTGCTGTGATGGGTAGGGGAGCGTCGTGTGCCGGGTGAAGCGGCGGTGGAAACCAGTCGTGGACGGTATACGAGTGAGAATGCAGGCATGAGTAGCGATACAAGAGTGGGAAACTCTTGCGCCGATTGACCAAGGGTTCCTGGGTCAAGCTGATCTGCCCAGGGTAAGTCGGGACCTAAGGCGAGGCCGACAGGCGTAGTCGATGGACAACGGGTTGATATTCCCGTACCCGCTTTGAAGCGCCAACGTTGAACCCTCTGATGCTAAGGCCGTGAAGCCGTCCTGGAGCCTTCGGGCGAAGGGGAGTGGTGGAACCGCCGGCCCAAGGTGGTAGTAGGTGAGCGATGGGGTGACGCAGGAAGGTAGTCCAGCCCGGGCGGTGGTTGTCCCGGGGTAAGGGTGTAGGACGTTGCGTAGGCAAATCCGCGTAACACGTAGTCTGAGACCTGATGCCGAGCCGATTGTGGTGAAGTGGATGATCCTATGCTGTCGAGAAAAGCCTCTAGCGAGTTTCATGGCGGCCCGTACCCCAAACCGACTCAGGTGGTCAGGTAGAGAATACCGAGGCGTTCGGGTGAACTATGGTTAAGGAACTCGGCAAAATGCCCCCGTAACTTCGGGAGAAGGGGGGCCATTCCTGGTGATGACACGTGCTGTCTGAGCTGGGGGTGGCCGCAGAGACCAGCGAGAAGCGACTGTTTACTAAAAACACAGGTCCGTGCGAAGCCGTAAGGCGATGTATACGGACTGACGCCTGCCCGGTGCTGGAACGTTAAGGGGACCGGTTAGCTCCACTTCGGTGGGGCGAAGCTGAGAACTTAAGCGCCAGTAAACGGCGGTGGTAACTATAACCATCCTAAGGTAGCGAAATTCCTTGTCGGGTAAGTTCCGACCTGCACGAATG